>NZ_CP009455.1:1365829-2048744 GCF_000759535.1 Pseudomonas cremoricolorata
CCGAAGGGATGCTCGCCGACACCCTGACCTACACCCGTGGGCGCAAGGTGTTCGGCAAACGCGTCATCGATCACCAGCACAACCGCTTCCTGCTCGCCGACGCCTCGGCACAGCTGACCATGCTGCGGGTGTTTCTCGATCATTGCGTGCAGCAGCTGCTGGAAGACACCCTCGACCCAGTGGTCGCCGCCATGGCCAAGCTCAATGCCACCGAACTGCAAGGCAAGATTCTCGACCAGTTGCTGCAATTGCACGGCGGCTACGGCTACAGCAGTGAATACGGCATCGGCCGCGCCTGGGCCGATGCGCGGCCGCTGCGCATCTATGGCGGCAGCAGCGAGATCATGCGGGAAATCATCGGCCGCGACCTGTAAGCCAGGCGCGCTTCAGCGCTTGAGCCACTCCTCGCGCAGCCGCCGTGCGCGGGGTTCGTCGCTCAAGGCCCAGGGGTCGAGGGCGAAGGCCACCACCTGCTCGGCGCCGGTGCTGCGTGCCCACTCCAGCTGACGCAGCACCCGCGGGTAATCCGCCGAGCGGGCCTTGAATTCACTGCCGTCGGGGTTCTGGGCCGGCAGTTGCTCGAACAATTCCACCACCACCTCGAACGGCGCCCGAAGTCGGCGTAGTTCCAGCAGCAGCGGCTCGATGGCCAGCAGGTTGCCCAGCCCGGCCACGCCGACTCCGTCCTGAACCATCGGCAGCAATGGCGCAGCATCCAGCAACACGCTCCACAGCTGCGCCAGCGAGCCTTGGGTGGGCAGCACACTGAAATAGGTGGAAATCGCCGCATTGCGGTTGCTGTACTGCAGCACGCTGCGCGACATTGCCTGCAGCCACTGCGCCAGGCGCTGCTGACGATCATCGGTGGCCCAGTGGTATTGCTCGAGCTCATAGGGGATGTACCAGCCGGCGAAGGCCCGGTGCTGCGGCCACGGCGCGCTGGCCAGGTACTGGCGGGTGGTCACCAGGCTGCTGTCGAAGAACGCCGCCTGCTCGCCCGGCTCGGCCGACAGCGCCTGCCACCAGGCATTGTCGAAGGGCAACCCGACCTGCACCTGCATGCCTTCGTCGTGGGCGATGTCCAGCACCGTGCGCAGCAGCGATTCAGGGATCATCCACGCCGCCTCGCCGCCGATCAGCCCGACCCATTGCAGGGTCAGGGTGCGACAGCCCATCTCGGCCATGGCCGCCAGCCGCTCGCGCCACTGCGCGGGGGTCAGATCGGCGTGGCTTTTCCACAGTTGCAGGAAACTGCCTTGCACGCCCACCGGAGGCGTACAGCCCGGCAGCCCGGCGAACAACGGCGCGCAGGCCAGGAAGGAGAGCAGCTGGCGGCGGCGCAAGGGAAAGTGAGAGATGGCGAAATCCTTTTTTATCGTAGGAATCAGGGGCAATCGCTCGAGCCCGGCCATTCTAGCGCTCCGTCATCCCGCACGGCACCCTCGCGCTGTGGATTCGGCCTGCCGGTCGCAGGCCGAACCTGGCTTACGCGGGCACCGCCACCCGCTCGAAGCGACTCGCCAGGAACGGCGTGAGGTCCAGCGGCGTCGCCTCGTTGTGGATAACCTTGTCGAGCAACACCCCGGTAATGGCCGAGGTGAGCATCCCGGTACGGAAGTGTCCACAGGCATTGAAGTAGCCCGGCATTTCATCCACAGGCCCGAGAATCGGCAGTTCATCGGGCGAACCCGGCCGCAAACCGGCCCAGGTCCGCTTGAGATTGACCCCCGCCAGCTGCGGCATGCAGCGGATCGCGCCCTGCACCAGGCTGGTGATTTCCGGGACTGTGGTGGTCACGTCGAAGCCCTTTTCTTCCGTGGTGCTGCCGATGAGGATTTCGCCGTTGTCCTTCTGCGCCAGGTAGCAATCGCTGGTGGTGATGCAGCCGTCGAGCAGCCTGGGCATGCGCTCGGTGAGCACGATCTGGCCTTTAACCGGGTTGACCGGCAGGCGCGTGCCGGTGGCCCACTCACTGAGTTCGGCGGCCCAGGCGCCGGCAGCGTTGATCAACGTGTCGCAGTGAAAATCCCCGGCCTGCTCGGTGCGCACGCCCTTGATCCGCCCGCCGTGATGCAGCACCTGGCTGACGCGGGTATTGGGGTACAGGTCGACGCCGTTCTGGCGCGCCGCCTCCATGTAGGCATCGCACAAACGGAACGGGCTGAGCTGGTGGTCGCAGAGAAACTCCAGGGCGCCATGGGCCTGCTCGGTGATGGCCGGCTCGGCCTGGCGCAGCGCCTGACGGTCGAGCCAGCGGATCTGCGCCTGCAAGTGCGGAATGTGGCGCACGATGTGTTCGGCGTAGAGCTGGTCTTCGTCGTCCTGAATCACGTATTTGAGGCCCGTGCGCTCGAACTTGAAGTCCATGCCGTGGCGGGCGATCAACTCTTCGTGCAGCTGTGGGTACAGCGCGTTGGATTGCAGGGCCAGGTCGAAGAAGCACTCGGGCAGGATGTGCGGCGTGCTCGAATCCACCGCCACAGCCGCCCCGTGGGCCTGACGCTTGGCCTGGGACGAGAGCATGCGGAAGAAGATCACTCCGCAGCCCAGCCCACCGACTCACCGATGGCCCACAGCCCGCCGGCCGAGGCGCGCGTGGCATTGCCGGGGCGTTTGTCGTCGATCAGGGCGATGCGCAGGTTGCCGCGTTTGGACAGTTGATACGCGCAGGACGCGCCGATCACCCCGGCGCCGGCGATGACGATGTCGTAGGTCTTGTTCATGTTCAGGCCTCCGTGCCCAGGTGCTGAAATGCCGAGAAGGGAATCGGCTCGAGCGGGAAGCGCGGGCGCAGCCAGCCGACATCGGCACGCCCGGTGGCGGCGCGCAGGCGGTCGCTGCAATAGCCGACGCACATGCGCCCCTGGCAGTCGCCCATGCTCACCCGCGTGCGCATCTTCAGGCTGGCCATGTCCTCCACGCCTTGCGCCAAGGCCAGGTCGATGGCCTCGCGCCTGACCTGCTCGCAGCGGCAAATCACCGTATCGGGCTGGGCCAGCTCGATCTGCGCCGGCCCCCGCGCGGTGTAGCGCTCGACCCCGGAGCGGAACCGTGTGATCGCCGCCAGCCGACCCAGGTAGCGCTCGCGGCGCTCGATGGCCTGCTCGGCATCCAGCACCCCGCGCTGGTGCAGCATCGACACCGCAGCGATACGCCCGGTAAGCATCGCCGCCTCACCGCCACGAATGCCGCCCATGTCGCCGGCCAGGTGAATGTGCGCCAGGCTGCTCTGCTGCCAGACGTTGCAGTCGGCGCGCAGGTAGCCGTCGTCACTGAAACCATGGGCCAGGCCCAATTGCTGGCTGAGCTGGGTGCGCGGAATGAAGCCATAGCCCACCGCCAGGGTCTGCGCCGGCTGGCGCTGGACACGGCTCATGTCCGCCTGCCAGTGCGCGTCATACGGCGCCACGCTGACGCCGCTCAGTTCAGCCTCGCCCTGGGCACTGACCACGCCCCAGCCGTAATGCATGTCGATGCCGTGCAGCTTCATGTAGCCGAGCATGCTCAGGCCATCGAGAAACAGCTGCGGCTTGTTCATCAACGCCAGGCTTTGCCGGGCGATACGGCTGAAGGCGCAGGCCTCGTACACCCCCACCACCTTCGCCCCGGCCGCATGCAACTGGCAGGCGACCAAGGGCAGCAACGGCCCGGTGCCGGCGATCAGCGTGCCGCCCAGCGGCTTGACCACGTTGCTCTTGATCTGCAACTGCAACCCGCCCAGCAGCATCACCCCCGGCAGCGTCCAGCCCGGAAACGGCACGGCGCGCTCATGGCAACCTGCGGCCAGCAGCAAGTGACTGTAGTCGAGCGGCTGCAGGTGCTCGTGCTCATCGAGCACCATCAGGCGCTGCGCGTCGCCGCCGACCACCCGGCTGCCCAGGCGCACGTCGACGTGTTCGGCGCAAGCGGCAAAGTCGGCGTGCAACTGCTTGAGCGCCTTGCTGTAGCGTGCCCCCAGATACCCCAGGTCGACCCCCGCACGCAGCGGCCCGCGATACACCACCCCACCCAGGCGCGAGGCCTCGTCGACCAGCACACTGGCCACCCCCGCACCGGCCAGCTCGATGGCCGCCGCCATGCCTGCCGAACCCCCGCCGACGATCACCGGACGCAGGCTCATGACGCCTCCCCGGCAACCACGGCATTGACCTGGGTTTCGATGCGCATGCCCGCGCGCACCACGGTCTGACACGCCCGCCGCTTGGCCCGCCCATCGATCGCCACCAGGCAGCAATGGCACACGCCCATGCCGCAGAACGCGCCACTGAGCTGCCCATGATCGTTGCGCGCCACCTGGCGCAACCCCACCGCGTTGAGCACGCTGAGCACGGTTTCACCGGCCGCCGCCGTCACCGCCGTACCGTTGACCTGCAATGACAGTTGATCCGCCGCCAGCGGCTGGATATCGAGGATTCGTTCCATGAAGGTGCCTGCCTTATCGTCCGAGAGTGAAAAGGCCGGCCAACATAAGTCAGGGGTAGGGCAGGAAAGTTGATCTGTGCCGGGCTTGCAGCGGTTAGTCCGCCAGCGCTGACGACTGGTGCACAGGGCAAGCCGCAGCGCTGATCGGGCGTGTGTTCAGCCCGGACAGCGCGGCAGGCAGCGATCGAGTCTTAGCGATCGGTCTTGACGCGTCGCTCGACGAACCGATAGTCAGACTGACAATCGCTTGCAGGCGACGCCTGCGTGTTGACCACCTCGAGCGTGTCGGCGTCGAGCAGCCGATACGTGTAGACATCCGGTTTGTCGACCCCGGCAGTGTGCATTACCCAATTGCCCTCTTTGGCGGTCCAGGTGCCCGACTCGGACTGGATGAACTGAGTCTTCTCGGGATCTTGGTAAAACGCGATCTTGAACTGCCCAGCTGCGTCAAAGCTGACGTTCCACGACAACGGCTGGCAGGGCCCCTCGGCATCACGCGTACCCGTCCACTGCCCGACCAACGCTGGGTCGATGTCCGCAGCCGATGCCGCAGTACAGTGCAGGCTGATCAGTAGGAAGGTTGAGGCAAGGTAGGAAAGTCTATTCATTGGTGCTCCATGCAAGGGTTATCCAAACTGAGCCACGGCCCTTCGGCAGACACGTGACAGCCTTTGGACGAAGCTCAACGCCCTTGGTTCACGGCCTCCCCGGAAAGGCGCTTGGGCAAGAACCAGAACGCCGTCAGCCCCAACGTAACGGCGCTCATCACGAAGCCTGGCAACAGCGACAACATCTGCTCGACAACGCCTCCCTCCTCGCGGCCACTGGAAATGATCAGCAGCATGGCCAGCGACCAACCCAACGCCACACCGGCACCCGCCAGTGCGATGGTCAGGTAGTTCCTCCGGCAGCCCTCGACCTTCCTCATACTTATCCACAAGCCAATGACAAAGGCCGGAATCAGAAACAGCAGCTGCGCCAGCAGCGGCATCACCAGAAACAACGAGAACAGCTCGCCAGCCCTGACCTCACCGATCAACTTGGGCTTGCTGAACACCGCGACCATCACCGAAATCAGGATGAACGGAACCAGCGCCAGACCGGCGAAGAATGGGCACAGGAGGAAGGCGAAGAAGACTTTGCGGCGGGGGTAGTGAGGTGGGGGCATGAAGTGGTCTCTTGGACCGGGTTGCGTACGGTGATGGAATGGTTGGTGCTTGATCATCAGAACGCCGGCTCCCTGAGCCTTCTGGCAGATTCAGCTGGAAAATAGGGTGTAGCTCACGGCGAGGGTATGCGTCGATGCGCAGGGGCGTAGCAGGCTGATTGCCATGCCGGCCTTACCGAGTTGCAACCTGCAGCAGGGTCGTCGTCAGTCGAACATTCCTTGAATTTCATCCAGCGTCGGCATCGCTGCGGGCACGACCGCTAACTCACAGTCCAGCAACCTTATCAAACAACTTCCCAGCCTTCACGAAAACGGTCGCCTCCGCTCCCGCTACCGCAGCGCCGGTCACCAGATCCTTGACCCACTTAATCTTAGTTACCGCAAGATCATCTATCTTTCTAGCAGCGCCACCAGTAGCTTTCGTACTCGAGGTTGCACTCGGCCTGGGATCTGAGTAGCAGCTTCGCTTGTCGCTTTTGTACCAACTAACCTACTTTAAACGGATCAAATAATATGTTTTTCCCTAAAGACCTCGCCTTAAGCATTAGACTTACCATCAATTGAACTCCTTCGGAGATTAGAGGATTGATGCTTGCAACAGAAAATAGCTCACCTAAAAGCGAATCAATCTGCTCCCCAGAAAACATATCATAATCATCGAAGCTTAAACTGGAGAGAATTGGATATTGCTTGACATTAAGGCGAAAGAAAAAATTTGCCAAACCCAAAGGGATCTCAATTTCATTAAGACAACCGTCTCGCCCCATGGACGCTAACTCTTTATCCCATATCATCAAATAATACATGATTAGAAAGTCTTTCCAAGAAATGTGTTTACCAAATTACCTTTTGAATCGGTAATCACCGTCATGAAATTAGTAGATTGCCCCCCAGCTTTGGCATCAATTCCAACAGGGCGCCCCATATCAATTGTTCAAATAAAATTGCCAGACGTTGGTGATTGGTACGCAGGCGTCTTGACAACCTGTGGACTCTGCAGAACAACCTTCAATTCATCCTTGGAGATCGTAAAAGCAGATTTGTTATCACCCCAAGCGCCACCATGCTTTTTCCAAGCATACTCAAGCCCACTACCAGTGACGTTTGCAGCGCCAGTGCGCACATTGGCCCGCGAGGCAACAACACCTTTCGCAGCACTGAGAGCGTTATTAGCTTCTGCTGTTACCGCCGCGCTCCCTTTTGCACTTTCAGCCCCAGTCCCTTTCTCAGATCCGCCCTGCCCCGCACCCTTATGCCCCGACTCCACCGATACCGCCCGACGCTCCCCACTACCCTTACGCCCCGGCAACGCACCAGTCAACACCGACGTCATGAACTTCCCGCCGCCGATCAGCTCGTTATCGAATTCAAGGTCCTTGTCCAGGTCCTTGTTCTCGATGTAGTCGGCCAACCTTTTGCCTAGTTTTTCGTTGAGTTTTTCTACCCACTCATTGAATCTCTCGCCATAGGGCGTTTGGTCCACCGCTTTGCGTACCGCCATCTACGCCAGGCCTTTCGGGCCTTAAGTCACAGCGATCAGAACCCCGATTGTTTCTTCCTGCTCGGGATGAGCCTGAACGTACTTGTTCAGCTCAACGACGGAGCGCAACGTTTCCTCTACTGCCGGTTCGCCAACCTGCGTACAGCTGTCACCCAATCGTTTGGCGACGTCGAGTGACGGCTTTAACCCGTTAAGTAGAGAACCCCACGATGAACCGATATCTACCCCTCACCGGACATGATTCAAACGCTCCGACCTTGCTCATCGATACCCAAGCGCCCCTCGACGTGCTTCACGAGGCAGCTATCTATCGGATTCGGATGGTGACTGAATGCCTGGAGCGTTTTGCAGAATCTGAGCGAATCACCAAAGATGCGATTGTGCGGTGTGATCTGGCTAAGTTGCTGGGCTGCCAATTGCGAGATGGATGTGACTTATTAGATGTGATCGGATGGCGATTGAAGGCTAACGCCTGATCCGAAGATCGGACAGTCCAGCAGGGTTGTCCGATTGAAAAAGAAGTTTTTAAAGAGCGTTAGTCTACTCAGGTAGGTAGTATTCATTCTTGGTAAAAAGTGACTACAGGACCGTAGTCCTGATCAGTGTCGGACACATCGACGACAAACTTCAGGTTGGGAAAAGCCTGCTTTAATGCAGCTTTCCACGAAAAGGCTATCACTTCTGCCAGCTTCGAAAAGACGCGATCACACGTATCCCTAGCGCAGCCGGAAAAATGTCCAACATATAAAAATAGCTGATGGTTTTTCAAACAGTTGCCATTATAGCCATATCTATCAAACCACTTTTTTCGCCTCAGTTAAACTAATGAAAGATAACGATTTTTGAGGTTAGCCAGAATACTTAATTCGCATCAGAGATGCTATCAAACGCACGTAACACTCAAGAAATTCTATGTTTCAGACTTAGCTTTCAACACTGCTCGATGAATCATACCCTCAGTGATGTAAGGTACAAAACCAAGCCTATCTCCTGCCTCAAAACTTTTGCTGTAACGGTTTAGCGTTTCAAAATCACCAGATAGCGCCAATGCGGCCAGATGCTTAAGGGGCAAAATGCCTTTACTGTCAGTAGGCAGCTGCTTGTAAAAAGACAGTCCAGACTCAATGTCTTGAGAACATGCCCAAGATATGACTCTTTTTGACATCACTGCAACATCACTGCTGGAAAGTTTAACCGGCTTCTCCGGGGGCTCATTACTGACTATTATTGGTGAGTATCGGTTCTCTTCTCCTCGCACAAAAGCGACAGCTTCCGAGAATTTTTTGGTCGAAACCGACGGCATCAGTGAAACTCGAAAATGGTCCAAGCGTTTTTTCACAGATGGGATTATTTGAACCTCAACCCCACCAACTTCTGCCACGCAAAAATAATCCCCGACTTCATCCTTCTCACAGATCCAGCCCTGCTCTATCAGAATTTCGATCATATCTTTTTCGGTCATTATTTCGCACCAGGAAAATTCATTATTTCAATAGGAATTCCGTTAGGATAGCCTTTATCTCTTAGCTGCACTCCTGGCGTCAGGCCTAAACTTTCGGCGACTTTCCCTCTTGGAATTGAACTCCCATCCTTTATTTGGGGGAAAATTTCTGACTGCCGAATACTCAAGTCGGCATTCCCTGTCTTGACTTCAATGATTCTCAGTGTCCGGTCAGGTGCCTCAGCCACGGTATCTGACCTGCAACGACCGGTTCTGCAGGAGCTACCGAATGATATTTCCTTTTCGCTGACTCTGAATCCTTGAGATGAAAGTTGATCCTTTGTGTTATCTACCATGTTCAAGTGATGATCATAGTGGTCTTTGATGGTGACCCTCGGATCTGTAGCAGTGGCTTTTGCTCTATTAAAT
The DNA here is from genome assembly GCF_000759535.1 of Pseudomonas cremoricolorata. Taxonomy (NCBI): domain Bacteria; kingdom Pseudomonadati; phylum Pseudomonadota; class Gammaproteobacteria; order Pseudomonadales; family Pseudomonadaceae; genus Pseudomonas; species Pseudomonas cremoricolorata. The sequence goes on from NZ_CP009455.1 coordinate 1,374,791, forward strand.
CAGGCCAACATTTCGCAATATCACCTCACTTACAAACTCCAACCCACCAACTTCCACCTTGGATCCGTCTACATAATGGGAATGACCACAGACGTTACATTGGTAAGCCAATAGCCCGTTGTGCCGACCTATAAATACGCGCATCCCATCACACTCGCACCTAGGGCATTGCTTATCGATTTCAACCGTTATCAACACCTCGATTGTATCGCGTAGAAATCGCGCAATAGACTCAACGTCCTTAGCCTTATATTCCAAAATGACCTTTTTGAAGCGTGTTATATCACTAGATAAAAATGAAGAATAATCAACCGGCATCAACCTTTCATTTACATGTGAAAACTCATCGAACCCATAACTCAAAAACGGCTCAACAGCAAAAAATTTATAATTACCTCTAACCCACAAAAGAACAACCCCAAGAACATCTCTTAACGATGACTCTTCACTAAGCGGCATCACAGCCAACTGAAGCTCACGCCACACATGCACAGGGAGAGATCTCATTAGTTCGCCACCTTAACCGGGAAGGTACTTATCAAATTACCGGCCTTATCAGTAAATACCTTTATCACTGAAGTAGGAAGAGCACTTAGAGTGTTATTAGCTTCTGCTCCTACCGCCTCGCTCCCTTTCGCACCGACTAGCTAGAATAGGAAGAAATCAAAGCTTTTGCGATGATACCTTCCGCGGTGCAACCGGATGCCAGTTCAGCCAACTCATCCATCGAGATAAAATTTGAGTTTAAATACTCGTAAAAACTCTTTTGAAGCTCTGTTTCTTTCACAGCAATAACACCAAATTCTTCATATGCGCTTTCAAAGCCAACCCATTTGTACGCGCTATCGCATAGAACCATTGGATAACCAACCGCTCCATCAAAAAAACTTTCAAAATTCTTACTCAGCCAATGAACATCTTTCTCTAAATCGCTTCCGTCGAAAGAAAAACAAGAGTTACCTAGTCGCGCACCTCCTGAAAACTTTATAAATACATCTGACTTAAAGCTGGAAACGCTATTCGATACCAAACCCGAAAAAATTTCAAAAAAACAGAGCAATGGCCTCTCGAAAAACCAAAACAGATACCCACCACCAATAAAAACATTCATCGGCAAGTCTTTATTAAAATTTATGACACCTGAAAGCCTATCAAGAAAAGAATTCAAATCTTTATCTTCAACTTTAAAAACAGCCATGGCTACTCTCCTGAAAACCTGATTTTCGCAGTTGATCTTTTTACCCCTTCTATGGTCAACGACGCGGAAGGTTGCCCTGTAGACGCTGAAGATGGATAGAATCGATAGGTCTTCTCTCCATTAGTTAACACGGTAACTGAACCATCCTGAGACGTTGTCTTTTTATAACCATTAGACTCAAGGGTCTTTATGGTGCTGCTCTGAGTAAAGTTCGACTCTATCTGTCCTGCGCTATGTCGCGTAGCTTTCGGAAATAACCCAATCGATGTTGCTTTTACACCAACAACTTACGAAGAAAAAAAATGGCCATTTTCGCCCACCCAAATTATACCTGGCACTTCATAAAAATACATTGTGAGTGCTTCGTCACTTTCACTCACAACGCCTTCCGGCCACTTATCTTTCAAAAAAGACACGATCTGTTGCGCATCCAACCGCCAGTGAGACTCTTCATTATTAATCGAAAATTTCGGATGCGGATTATCAGAAGAAATATAGCAATCCGTATTTGGCGCTATAAATTTTATTCTTCCAGTAACAAGCAGATATTCCACTACAGAAAAAAAAGCATCTTTTTGCTGAGAAAACGATAGCTCAGGATTCCATGAACCAATTGCACTAAAAAGAGCCGATATCCACAGACCAAATGAATCACGTACTATTTCTTCAACAAATCTAATATCCATTAATAATTTCCAATCAGAAATTTTATTTCTGGATTATACGTTGTGCCTGCTGCGGCTTTAGGCACATCAGTAGTCCAGGCTGGGCCTGTCTGGCCAGATGAAGAGGAAAAATTTCGAAGTGTGAAATTCCCCTCAGGTGTATTGACAACATATATATCCCATTTTCCAGGAATACTCCGAGGAGGCGGCAACTGCGTCGAGCCTGTCAACTGCGAAAAATACTGTTTAACTTCCACATCTGTTGCACCAGAAAATATTTTTGCATTTCCTGTGTTTGGAACCTCAATGAGCGAGCGGTTTCCGATTTGAATACCACTCCTTGTACTCGAAGAGCTAAACAGCTCCGTTATTTCGGTACTGCGGCTTATGCTTGGAATACCTTTTGTACCTTCAGCCCCAGTCCCTTTCTCAGATCCGCCCTGCCCCGCACCTTTATGCCCCGACTCCACCGAGACCGCCCGACGCTCACCACCTCCCTTACGCCCCGGCAACGCACCAGTCAACACCGACGTCATGAACTTCCCGCCGCCGATCAGCTCGTTATCGAATTCAAGGTCCTTGTCCAGGTCCTTGTTCTCGATGTAGTCGGCCAACATTTTGCCTAGTTTTTCGTTGAGTTTTTCTACCCACTCATTGAATCTCTCGCCATAGGGCGTTTGATCCACCGCTTTGCGTACCGCCATCTGCGCCAGGCCTTTCGGGCCTTGAGTCACAGCGATCAGAACCCCGATTGTTTCTTCCTGCTGGGGATGAGTCTGAACGTACTTGTTCAGCTCAACGACGGAGCGCAACGTTTCCTGAGAAATCGTGAGGGGTTCGGAATTCTCAGGGGTGACGAGCGATTCGGCGAGCTCGATGACACCCGGCGTCAACTCTGTCAGTTCCCGAAGTGGGCCCACATCGATACCGCTCAGGTTCGCAAGCTCTTCCACCACTGTCTTCTGGAAGTCGTGATCCGCCATCAGTTCCTTCGCTTGGCGGGGGCTCAGGCCGGCTTGCAGCAAACCATCCAACGTATTCTCGGCAAAATCATCGCCCATCCGCTGCGTCGTCTGCGTGTCCAGCTTGCGGCCCAGCGAGCTTTCCAGTTTGTTCATCGCTCGGGTCAGGTTGCGGGACGCCTGCTCGTAGTTCTGCTTGGCGGTTTCGTCGTAGTTCTTTACCTGCCTGGCCCATTCCTTGACCGTTGCAGGTGTGTGCCGGACCGCATCCACCGAGGACTTGGTCACATACAGATCAGTCCGCCGCTCATCATCCTTGGTGACTTCATACGCCCGATCCACATCGCGGTTCAGGCCTGTGGTCGAGTCCTGGCCGTCCCGGTCGGCGCGTACCACCACTTCGCCTGCGCCCACCGTGCCGCGCACGATCTGCTGGCGGTCCTTGTTGTAGTTCCAGCCTTCGACACTCCAGCCGTCTTTCTGGTTGTCGCCTTTACCGACCTGGCTTGGGTCTTGGGTGGTGTCCTTGCCGACGCCGTACGAACCGCCGACGTTGAGGTAGTAGCCGTGCTCCTTGTCCTTGCCGGCGATATCGCTGAAGCCCAGGGTGTTAGTGTCGAGCTTGAGGTTGCCGGTGTCGGAGGCGATCAGCGCGCCGTCGAGCTGGGTGTGGTTGCCAGTGCGCAGGTCGAGCTTGTCCTGGGCGGTGATGCTGGTCTGTTTCTCGACCCAGTTCTTGTCACCGGTGGTCTTGCCGTAGCCCACCGAGCCGGTGCCTTTCGCACTACTTAGCACTCTATTTCCCGGTAGACAGCTCTATTGCTATAGACAACTTTATATGCGACGGACGTCCCCGAAGGGTATTACGATACTCGTCAACGCTGATAATTCTGAAATCCTCAGGCTCAGAATCGTGGCTCCTTGAAAGCTCAAATTTAACGACTGCAGAGCCATTCACAAGCACAACATACAAGTCCTCGCCTTGGTCTGGAGTATGGCCTAGTACATAGGCCGACGAGAGCGAGCCAAATATTTTCTCGAGAAACTTGAGAATAACTAAATTGCTAAATATATATGAGGCAGACGAAGCCAGCGTCTCTCTAATCTTTTTCTCCGTTTCACTTCCCACTAGCTTCATTTGAGTACTCCTGGCCACGCAGAAACCAGATTCTTAATATTTGGATTAAAGCTCATCCCTTCCGGAAACTAGCAGTTGCTTCTGCACAGTTAAACTACTACTTATAGCACACTTAGGGCCTGTGCGGTCTCTATACGAAACCTAAATAGCCTTGGCATTTTCGGATTATCTCTTAAATAACTGGCAAGCTCATATTTATCACAACCCACAATCTCGCTGTTACTCACCTCAAGCTCCGCAATATACTTCCCATCTATCATTATCACATAATGTTCTTCAGATTGACCGAAATGATGATGCAGAACAAACAGATTCATAAGCACACCGAACTCTCTCGCAAGAAAATCCTTAATCACAACAGCCTCATTAGAGTCGAACCACTCACGCGACTCTAGCAACTCACTTTTCATCTCCATTCTGTTCATTTATATACCCGGAAATGCCGTGACTATATTTCCAAACCTGTCAGTTTGCGTGGTAATAATCGAGGTTGCATTATTGTTTTTTAGGTAGTCCGTCCCTATAGTCCTACCAACATCTACCTGTCTGACATACAAAATTCCATGAGCTTTGCTTTCAAGTGTTTTGACAACAGGTGAGCTAACCACCTGATCACTCTGCAATAGTCGCCGCAACTCTCCTTCAGGCATATTAAACTGACTCTTATTTGCTTTTCCGCTCAAGTGCTCCTTGAGGATATGATTCATGCCGAATTTGTTTGTACCAGTTTGAAGATTAATCCGTGATTGCACTCGGCTAGGGACATGAATTGCAGATTCGCCTGTCGATTTTGTACCTTCAGCCCCAGTCCCTTTCTCAGATCCGCCCTGCCCCGCACCTTTATGCCCCGACTCCACCGAGACTGCCCGACGCTCACCACCTCCCTTACGCCCCGGCAGCCCTCCGGTCAACACCGACGTTATTAACTTACCGCCGCCGATCAGCTTGTCTTCAAACTCATCACGATCATCAAGCACTTTATCTTCGATGGCGTCCGCCAGCGCTTTGCCCAGCTTGTCATTGACCTGTTCAGCCCGCTTGTTGAACTCCTCGCCCAATGGCGTTTGGTCCACAGCTCTGCGCAAAGCCATCTGCGCCAGACCTTTCGGGCCTTGGGTGACGGCAATCAGAACAGTGATCGCCTCTTCCTGCTCAGGATGGTCCTGAACGTATTTGTTCAGGTCGGCGACAGACCGCAGTGTGTCCTGGGAGAACGTGAGCTTTTCTGCATCGTCGTCCGTGATGTCCGTTGGACTTAGCTGAAGGACTCGATCATTGCCGACAACGGCTGCACTGGTCTGGAGTTTTTCACCCTGCTCCGCAACGGCACTGAGATCGATACCACTTAGGTACGCAAGCTCTGCTACCACCGTCTCCTGGAAATCGGGATCTGCCATCAACTGCCTGGCTTGGCGCGGAGTCAGGCCGGCTTGCAGCAAACCATCCAACGTATTCTCGGCAAAATCATCGCCCATCCGCTGCGTCGTCTGCGTATCCAGCTTGCGGCCCAGCGAGCTTTCCAGCTTGTTCATCGCCCGGGTCAGGTTGCGGGACGCCTGCTCGTAGTTCTGCTTTGCGGTTTCGTCGTAGTTCTTTACTTGCCTGGCCCATTCCTTGACCGTTGCAGGTGTGTGCCGGACCGCATCCACCGAGGACTTGGTCACATACAGATCAGTCCGCCGCTCATCGTCCTTGGTGACTTCATACGCCCGATCCACATCGCGGTTCAGGCCTGTGGTCGAGTCCTGGCCGTCGCGGTCGGCGCGTACCACCACATCGCCTGCGCCGACCGTGCCGCGCACGATCTGCTGGCGGTCCTTGTTGTAGTTCCAGCCTTCGACACTCCAGCCGTCTTTCTGGTTGTCGCCTTTACCGACCTGGCTTGGGTCCTGGGTGGTGTCCTTGCCGACGCCGTACGAGCCGCCGACGTTGAGGTAGTAGCCGTGCTCCTTGTCCTTGCCGGCGATGTCGCTGAAGCCCAGGGTGTTGGTGTCGAGCTTGAGGTTGCCGGTGTCGGAGGCGATCAGCGCGCCGTCGAGCTGGGTGTGGTTGCCGGTGCGCAGGTCGAGCTTGTCCTGGGCGGTGATGCTGGTCTGTTTCTCGACCCAGTTCTTGTCACCGGTGGTCTTGCCGTAGCCCACCGAGCCGCTGGCGCCCGATCCAGGCCCGACCACTACCGTGGCGCTGAGGTCGAACTCCTTGCCTTGCACCTTGCCTGTGTCAGGCAGTGAGCTGACGTTGAGGTCGCGGCCTACGCGGCCGACCACATCCTTGCCGCGCAGGGTGGCGCCGCCGATGTTGGTGTCCTGGCCGCTGGTGAAGGCGAGTTGGTTGCCGGCGTAGAGGTAGGCTTCCTGCTGCTGCTCGCCCTCGCGCTCGAGATTGCCCTTGCCCATGTTGACGCTGGCGTAGAACCCCACGCCTTCTGAGCCAATGGCCAGGCCGACTTCGCCGCCACCACTGCGACGACTGTTGTTGGTTTCGCTGTCGTTTTGCGCAGCGGTGATGTTGAGGGTGTTGCCGGCGCCCAGGTTGATGTCGCGCTGGGTCTGGATCTGCGTGCCGATCAGGTTGAGGTCGTTGCTGGCCTTGAGGTTGGCATCGCGCCCGGCCTGCAAGCTGGTGACGGTCGAGTTGCCCTGGCTCTGGTCGTTGTCGGCCACGCCGCGGCTGCCGCCGACGCCGATCTTGAAGCCGCCGCTGGTGCCGCCGTGGAACCCGCTCCAGCTCTTCTGCTCGCTGCTTTCCTGGGCGTAGCTGCCTTTGGCTGCATCGAGGGTGACGTCGCGGCCCTGGATGTTGATATCGCGGCCCGACTGCAACTGTCCGCCGCTGATGCGCACAGCGTTGTTGGCGGCGATGTTCAGGTCGTTGCCGGCATCCAGGGTGGACGGGCGGTTGCTGGTTTCGGTGACGATCTGGCGGCTGCTCTCGCGGCTGTTGCCGAACTTGGCGTCTGCGGTCGGGCCTGAGAGGAACTGCGAGATGCTGTCGACGGCCCGCAGCGTGCTGGAGGCTTTACTGGTTGCGTCTTCGCCTTTGCCGGCACCGCTGACGGCATCCTTGGTGCTGCCGAAGTTGTGGTTGATGGTCGCGCTGAGGCCGTTGCGCGAACGCTCGCGCATCTGCTCGGTGACCTGCGACTCGCGGGCGGCATCGATGTTGACGTCACGGCCCGCGGCCAGGCGAATGTCGTTGAAGGCTTGCAGGTCGGAGCCGACCTGGTTGATGTCGCGTCGTGCGGCAACGTCCAGGTTGCCACCTGCGCTGATCTGGCTGGCTGCGCTGGTTTCCTGGGCGAGGCGATCCTTGGCCTTGTTGCGCTCGTTGCCGGCGAACAGGGTGACGCCGTTGTCATCGGAGGAAATACCGATGCCGGTCTGCTTCTTGCTCTTCCAGTCCTGGCTGGAATGGCTGTTCTGCGCGGCCAGCACGTTGACATCCCGGCCGGCTTGCAGGCCGATATCGTCACCAGCATCGATGCGGCTACCGACCACGTTGATGTCGCGCTCGCTGCGCAGGTAGGCATTGCGCATGGCGTCGATCTGGCTGCCGACGCTGGTGACGTCCTGCGCCTGGTTGCCCGCCTCCTTGGCCGAGGCGATGGACAGGAAGCCGCCCGACAATGAAAGCCCGGTTTTCTTCTTGTATTTCTCCTGGTGGCTGAAGGCTTCTTGGTTGGCCAAAAGCAGGTTGATGTCGCCGGATTTGTCGAGCAGACCGGCTCTGAGGTCGGCATCTCTGCCCGCCTCAATACTGCTGCCGCGCAGGTTCACATCGCGGCCAGTGGCGATCACCGCGTCATTGCCTGCGCTCAGTTCGCTGCCGACCTGGGCGACATTGCTGGTCATCTGGCTCTTGCCGCTTTTCGACAGGCCGAACGAGCCAGACTTGGTGGTCTTGCTGTAGGTGCCGTGCTGTTCGGCTGCGGCGTTGATGGAGACGTCGTTGGTGGCGCCGAGGATCAGGTCGTTGCCCGCCGAAAGCTGGCTGCCGACGATGTTCACGTCGCGCCCGCCGCTGAGGCTGACTCCGCCATCGGCGGCCTTGCGGGTGTTGATGGTCAGGTCCTGACCGGCCTCGATCTTCGAGGCGACGTTGGTGGCGTCGTAGGTTTCTTCCTGATGGGTTTTCTTGCGCCCGAACGAGCCGCTGCTTTTCTTGAATGCGTTGTAAGCGTCTTCGTTCTGAGCCGAGGCGATGTTGACGTCACGGCCGGCGTCGAGGGCCAGATCCTTGCCGGCGCTGGCGCGGCTGGCGACGACATTGATGTCGCGGTTGGCGGCGGTGTTCAGGTCGCTGCCTGCGGCAACGCTGGAAGACAACTGCCGGGCCTGGGTCGTGGTGATGGTGCGGTGGCCACCTTCAAGCAGTTGGCGCTTCTGGCTTTCGTCGGTTTTCGCCAGCAGGTTGACGTCACCGCCCGCCTGCAGCGTCGCAGTGTTACCTGCGCGCACACTGCCGTAGTTGGTGATGTCGCGCCCCGCCGAGACCGTCAGGTCCTTGCCGGCACTGATACCACTCCCCGCATCCGTAAACGTCTTGTACCCCACCCCATCACGCACTTTGATCGCCGTGCGTTCGTTGAGGATGTCGCCTTTCACGGCGGTGAGGCTCACGCGTTCGCCGCGGATTTCGCCGGCCATGGCGTTGCGGATGCTGTCCTGGGCGAGCATCTGCAGGTTGTTGCCGGCCTCGACCAGGCCGCCCTGGTAGAGGCTGCCGCCGCTGGCGACGTTGAGGTCGTTGCTGGCGCGCAGGGTGCCGACGTTGACCAGGTCGCCGCCGCTGATCAGGTTGAGGTCGCGGCCTTGAATCAGGCTGTTGCCGCGCACGTTGCGGGCGTCGGCCTTGGCCAGGTACAGCACCGGCACCAGCACCTTCTGCCCTTCCACCACGCGGTTTTCCATCCACACGATGTCGTGGGTCAGGGCGCCGACCTGTTCGGCGTTGAGGCTAACGCCCAAGCTGAGGTTGAGCGCGTCCTTGCTGGCGACGGCGTTGTCCATCAGGTAGCGGTACTGGTCGTAGTCGCTGGCAAGGCCGTTGGCGAGGAAGCGTTGGCCGGTTTGCGCAAGCACCGCGTCGCGGATCAGGCGTTGTTCGTAGAGGCCGTCACCCAGGCGCCGCCAGTTGTTGTCGGGGTCGATTTTCAGGCGGTCGAGCAGGTAGTCGGAGCCGAGGAACTGCGACAGGTCGGTGAGCTTGGGGTTGGTCTCGATCAGGTAATTGCTGGTTGGGTCAGGGTTGCGGATGAACAGCCCGTACTCGCCCTTGGGCAGTTGGAAGGTGGCGCCCTGGGTCGGATCGACGCTGACGAACGGAATGCCGCTGTAGTCGACCGGGGTGAAGCCGGTCTGCACGCTGCCATCGGCATCGACGCGCTTGACCGGGGTGACGCTGCCGATGCCGACATCGTTGGCGCCCTCGGCCTGCTTGTTCAGGGTCAGTTCGAGCACGCCCAGCGGGGCGCCGGTCTGGTCGTCGCCGAGGGCGCCGGTGAGGATCTCCAGCACGTTGTGCTCGCTCACCGCGCCGTTCTGTACGCTGCGCGCCACGTTGAGGTTGACCGTGCCGCCGGCTTGCAGGGTGGCGGCGTACAGCGGCGGTGATTTATCGGTCCAGGGCAGGTCGTGGCTGAGCTCGGCGAAGCGGCTGTCGGCTGAGCGCGACTTGAGCAGCTCGAAGCGCGCCAGGTCGAAGTTGCCGGCGGCGACGGCGGCGTTGAACGCCGGCACGTCGATGTATTCCATCTGGTCCCAGTAGCCGGTGTCGATGCGTCCGGGGGTGCCGATGACGGTGATCTCGTGCCCGGTGCGCTCGGAAGCGCCGAGGTTGAGCAGGTCGTTGGCGGTGATGCCGAGGTTGCCGTTGGCCGCCAGCAGGCTGTAGCGGTTCTGCACCTGATCGGCGTTGATGGTCAGGTCCTTGCCGGCGACCAAACGCGCCGACGGCGAATCCTTGACCGCGGTTTCCAGCAGGGTCTGCTCGATGGTGATTTCGCCACGCTTGAACGAGTCATGGCCTTTGCAGTGCTGGCCGCAGACCCAGCTCAGGCTGCCCGAGACGACGGTCTGGCCGAGTTCGAATTCAGCCTTGGCGTTTTCCACGAAGGCAGCGTTGAGGCTGATGGCGCCTTGGCTTTCGACGGTGCCGGACAGGTTGCTGAAGCGCTGCGCGGGAGCGCCGTCGAGGCCGGCCACCGAGAGGTCGCCAACGCTGTAGAGGTCGCCGTAGAGGTTGTTCACCGCGGCGCTGCGCAGGGCCATGCCGCCGCCGCTGAACAGCAACGCGTCGGCTCCGTTGTTGATCGACTGGCTGGCGCTGAGGATGGCCGCGCCCTGGGCACCGAGGGTGCCGCGGTTGTCGATGCGTGCGGCGTCGATGCTGAGGGTGTTGCGCGCGGTCAGGTAACCGAGGTTGTCGAGGGTGCTGGCAAGCTCGAGGCGCAGGTCGCTGCCGGCGCCGATACGGCCGCCGTTCTGGGTCAGCTGATTGGCCTTGATCCCGATCAGACGCTGGGCCGAGAGGCGGCCGCTGTTGCTCAGGTCGCCGCTGAGGTTGAGCTGCAGGTTGCCGTCGCTGAACAGGTCGCCGGCGTTGTCGAGCTGGCGCAGGTTGAGGGTCAGGTCGCTGCCGCTGGCCAGACGATCACCGGCCTGCAAGGCCAGCGCATCGCTGGTGTAGGTCAGGGCCTTGTTCAGCTGCACCTTGCCCAGGCCATCGACGCTGCCGAACTGCCAGTCGCCGCTGCCCAGGGCGTTGATGCTGCCGCTCGCACCGCTCAAGCGCTTGAAGTCGAGGGTCAGCAGGCCGGCGCCTGCGTGTTCGAGGCTGCCGTCGCGGTTGTCCAGGGCATCGGCCTTGAGGCGCAGCGCGCTGCTGCCGACGGCGATACGGCCGTTGCTGTTGTCGATGCGTTCGCTGAAGTCGAGGCTGCTGAGGTCGGTGGCGCTTTTCGCGGCGCTGCTGGAGTTGCCGAGGGCGCGCAGTTGACCGCCGCGGTTGTCCAAGGTGGCGCCGCTCAGGGCCAGGCTGCTGTTGGCTTCGATCAGGCCGCCCTGGTTGTCGAGCTGGCCTGCGGCGATGCGCACGCCTTCGCCGCTGAGCTGGGCGCCGCCGGTGTTGCTCAGGCGGTCGCCCTGGAAGGCCAGGGCGTAGCGGGCGAACAGTTGTCCGCCGCTGTTGCTCAGGTTGCCGACGTTGAGGGTGAGGTCGCCGGCCAGGCTGGCGATGGAGCCGGTGTTGTCGGCCAGACGGCCGTTGCTCAGGCGTGCGGCGTCGATCAGCACGCTGTCGCCCTGAATGGCCCCGCCGAGGTTGCTGACGCTGCCGCCCGCCATGTCCAGGCGCACCTGGCCGCCACGGGCCAGTACGCTGCCTTGGTCGTTGTCGAGCAGGTTGCCGCTGTAGTTCAGGCCGCCGCTGCCGGCCACCAGTTGGCCTTGCTGACGGTTGTCGAGGCGGCTGGTAGCCAGGTCGAGCTGCTTGCCACGCAGGCTGCCGGCCTGGTTATCCACAGCCGCCGCGCCACGCAGAACAAGCGCGCCGTTACCGGCATCGAGCACCCCGCCGAGGTTGCTCAGGGTGGTGCCGACGTTCAGGCGGATATCGCCGCCATCGCTGACCAGCGCGCCTTTGTCGTCGTTGTGCAGGCGCGCTGCGTCTACCAGCAGCTGCTTGCCGACCACGGTGCCGCCGCTGTTGTCCAGCCAGGCGCCGCTCAGCGCCAGCGCGCCTTCGCTTTGCAGCTGGCCGCCACGGTTGAGCAGTTGCGCCTGGCTGGCGTCGTTGCCCTGGCTGGCAAGCATCAGTGCCAGACCCTGGGCACCGGCAGCCAGCAGGCCTTGCTCACGGTTGTCCAACGCTGCGGCGCGCAGGTCGATGCGCTCGGCGACGATCTTGCCGCCGCGGTTATCGATGCGGGCACCCGGTGCGGCGATATCCACTGCGGCGCCGAGCAGGCGCCCGGCACGGTTGTCGAGGCTGCTGGCGCTCAGGCGCAGGTCGCCGGCGATGGCCAGCAGGCGGCCATTCTGGTTGATCAGCTCACCGGCATCGATGCTCAGGCGCTGCTGTGCCTGTACGGTGCCGGCGCTGTTGTCCAGGCTGCGACGGGCGTTGATCTGGGCATTACCGCTGCGGGCCGAAAGCAGGCCGGCGCGGTTGTCGAGGGTGTCGGTGTAGAGGCTCAGGCGGCTGGCATCAATCTGCCCGGCCTGGTTATCCACAGCCTTGGCCTTGATCGCCAGACTGGCGTTGCCGGTCTGGATCAGGCCGTTGCGGTTATCCAGGCGATCGAGCTGCAACGACACATCCTGGCCATTGCCGAAACGGATCACCCCTTCCAGGTTGACGATGGCCGGCGTGGCCAGAACCAGCGCCTGTTCGCCGACGATGCGTGCATTTTTGCCTTGGTTTGTCAGTTGGGCGGTGTTCAGCTCGACCGTTCTGGCCTGCACCACCGCGCGGTTATCCACAGCCTCGCTGGCCTTGACGCTGAGGCGGCGGCTGGCTTCGAGGCTGCCGCTGTTGCTCACCTGGGCGGCGTCGATGCGCAGGTCGCCCTTGGCGTTGCGGGTGTTGTCGGTGTTGACCCCGGCGGCCAGGGTGCCGGCATTGCGCACGCTGCCGGCGCTGATGTCGAGGCTGTCGCGGGTGGCCAGGCTCTGCGCGTTGCTCAGCTCGCCCGGGGTGCGTACGCGGGCGTTGCCAGCGTAGGCCTTGCCGCCCAGTTCAACGCTGGCGGCCTTGATGTCCAAGGTGCCCTTGGCCGAGGCCTGGGCCATGTTCAGGTGACCATTGGCGTCGAGCTGGATGTCGCCAGCGCTGGCCGCCAGGTTGCCGGCGGTTCTGACGCCGACGCCGCGCTCGGTGCCCACCAGCTTGATGGTGTCGGCGTACATGCCGCCCAGGGCCGAGGAGTCGATGGCCAGCTGCGGTTTGTCTGCCGGATTACCGGCCCGGGCGCGCGTGGCCAGGGTGTCTGCGTCGACATCATTGACACCAGCGATGACGTTGAGCTGCTTGGCGTGGATATCGGCGTTGATCTTCGCCGAGCGGGTGATGATGTCGAACTGATCGACGCGGCTGGCATCCAGCCCTTGCCCGTCGATGCTGACGCTGCCGCCATCCACGGCGAAGCGCTCGAGCTTGCCGCTGGCATTGAGCTCGGGCTTGCCGGTGCTGAGCGTCACCCGGGGCGTGTTGATGAAGCCGCAACCGTTGCAACTGATGCCGTCGGGGTTGGCGACGATGACCCGCGCGCTCTGCCCGGCCACCTCGGTGTAGCCCCTGAGCTGGGTGGCGTTGGCACCGGTGACTTCGTTGAGAATCGTGTTCGCCGCACGGCCCTTGAGCTGGTCGTTGCCGAGAATGTTGCCGCCCAGTTGCGTGGCCTGGATAGCCTGGGTCGAGTTGTTGAGGATCACCCCGTTACGGTCGACGTTGTACTGCTTGAACTGGTTGTGCGACAGCCCGGCGCCATTGGGCGCGGCGATGTTGATCACCGGCACGCCATTGCCGGCCTTGCCGACCTGGGTGTTGGTGGTGCCGCTCACGGCGATGCCATCGGCCTGGGCCCACAGCGGCTGCCAAAACATCACGTTGACCAGCAGCACGGCCAGCAGGCGCTTGGGCATGCCGAGGAAGGTGGCGCGCTCGGTTACGCGAGCGGAAGGCTGACGCGCCAGCAGGGCCATTTGATGAACGTCCATGTAAGCAACCTCGGAACTGCGGTGTTAAAGGAAAACATCCAGACGGAAATAGATCGGCGCTTCACGGTCGATCACATCGGGACGTTCCAGGGAATGGGCGAAGGTCACCGACGCGGCCACATGCTGGCCGCGGGTGTACAGCTCCAGCGAGCTGCTGGTCAGCCGGCCATGTTCGTCGCCGTTGTAGCGGTCGTTGCGAATCACGCCCTGGTCGTAGCCGATGGCGGCGCCGTACTCGGCCAGCACCGGGCGCAACCAGTCGAGGGTCACTGGGCGGGTCAGGCGCAGTTCGTTACGCCAGTAACCGCCGCTGTCGCCGGAGAGGAACTGGTCCTTGTAGCCGCGCACCGACGATGAACCGCCCAGGCTCAGGCGCTGCGGGCTGAACAGCAGGTCTTCACTGCGCTGGCCGGTGGCCAGGCTGGTGAAGGCCAGACTCTCGCCCCACAGCTCGAAGGGGTGCAGGTAGCTCAGGGTGCCGGTGTACTTGCGGTAGCGCGGGTCGCGGTCGCCAGGCTCGAGGTGGTGCCGGCCCTGTGCGTCGAACAGGCCGACGCCCTGCTGCATCCCTAAGTCGAGGTTGAGGAACGCCGAGCCGATGCGCCGACCGTGGTTGATGCCCACCTGCGCCTCGCTGATGCGGTTGCTGCTCAGCTCGAGCTTGTTGCCGTCGAAGAAGTTGTTGGTGCGCAGGTGCGCCAGGCCGAAGTTGACCGAGGTCTTGCTCAGGGCATCGCGATGAATCACCCGCTCGGCGCTCAGTTGATGGTTCTGGCTGTCGCCATCCTGCTTGGCATCGCCGCCGCCGACGTCCAGTTGCGTGCGGTAATGGGTCTCGCTGTACAGGTAATTGAAGGTCCACCAGCCCCACGGCACGCTGTACGAGAACAGGGCATTGCGCGAGCCCTTGTCGTGGTCGCTAATGGCATCGTGGCCGCCGCGCAGGCTTACCTGGTCGGCCAGGCCCAGCGGGTTGTCCCAGTCCAGGCCGATATTCCACTGCTGCTCGCCGGTGCTGCGCTGGCCGTCGTTGTTGCGCGAGAGGTTGGCGCGCCAGGGTTTGTCGGGCGTGTTCTTCACCGCAACGTCGCTGCCGCCGATGGCCTGGCCGGGGGTCAGCTCGATCTGCGCACGGTTGGACGGCAGGCGGTTGAGCTGGTCGGTCATCTGCTCCAACTCACGCAGGTTGACCAGTTCGCCCTCTTTGCCGGGGAAGGTCATCGCCAGTTCACGGGCAGTGAAGCCCTCGGCGGCGTCGCTGCGCAGGTTTTCCAGCTTGCCTTCGACCACCAGCACCTGCAGCACGCCTGTGGATAAGTCCTGCTGCGGCAGGTAGGCGCGGCTGGTGACCAGGCCCTTATCGATGTAGTGGTCGGTGACCGCCTTGAGCACTTCGTTGAGCTGCTCGAGGCCCAGGCATTTGCCTTGGAACGGCTCGACCAGCGCTGTGCGTTCGGCGGGCGTCAGGGCATCGGCGCCCTTGAGCTCGATGCGCTTGATGTCGAAGCAACGGTCGTCGGTGGGGGTGGCCGGTGCGCTGGGGGCGGTCTGCCGGCCGGGCAGGTCCTTGAGCTCTTGCAGGCGCCGGCGCTGCTCTTCGAGCAGGCGGTCCTGACGGTCGCGGATGAGGTCTTGTTCACCGGGCGTGGCGGCCAGTACCGGCGCGGCGCTGAAAAACGCCAGGCACAGTGCGTAGCCGCTCACCAACGTCCTTGTCGAGGCAAGCATAGAGAGTCCATAGAAAGCACGGCAGGGCGAGATGCACCTGCGCAAAATCGAGCACAACGCCCCATCGTCCGCCGCGTAGCGGCCAAATGACATGAGGGTTGTAACAGTTGTGTGACAGACCGTGCTTAAGAGGAAAGATTCCCAACTGCCCAGTTTTGGTGCGCCGGGCCTCGCGCCGAGGCCCTCTAGCACGGGCCTTTCAATGGAAGTATTTTTTTACGTGTTCAGCTGAAGCGGTTCTTCCGATTGAAGCTGGCACATCAGGCGAAGGGCTCAATTCGCCTGCGGCTGACTGGCCGCGTACACCGCATCACGCAGCCAGCGGTGCGCCGGGTCATTCTCCTTGCGCGCATGCCAGGCCTGTTGATAGTCGATCTGCGGCAGTTCGATGGGCGGCGCGAACTGCCTGAGTTCGCCGAACGCATGCAGTGAATCGGCAGCGCGGCTGGCGACCGTCAGCAGCAAGTCGGTGCCGGGCAGCACGTCGATGGCAGCCCCCCAGTGCGGTAAAGCCAGCACCACCTGGCGCTTGAGCCCCTGCGCCGCCAGGGCACGTTCGACTTCATCGAAGGCATCCGGGCGCATCGCCAGCATCACCTGGGGTCGCGCCAGCCAGGCGTGCAACGACAGGGTTTGGTCTTCAGGCAATGAAGCCCGGTCGGCGATGCTGACGAAGTGTTCGATGAACAGCGTCTGCCGCGTGATGCCTTCCGGCACGTCGTCGAACACCCCCAGGGCCAGGTCGAGTTCGCCATCCTGCACTTGCGCCAGCATGCCTTCGCGGCTGGCCTGGCTGATCGCCAGTTCGATACCCGGCGCGGCGCGGCGCAGGTGGCGCAGCAACGGCGGCAGGACGATTCTGGCGGCGTAATCGGACATCGCCAGGCGGAACCGCCGCTGCGCCACCGCCGGATCGAACTGCGGTGAGGCGAGCAGCCCATTCAGGCTGCCGAGGGCGTCTTGCAACGGCTTGAGTAGCCATTGCGCACGGGCGCTCAGCACCATGCCACCGGCTTGCCTGACCAGCAGCGGGTCGTTGAAATGCGTGCGCAGTTGCGCCAGGGCATGGCTGACCGCTGGCTGGCTGCGGTGTAGGCGCAGCGCGGCGCGGGTGACGTGGCGTTCGCTCAGTAGCGCGTGCAGTGCCAGCAGCAGGTTGAGGTCGATCTTGCGCAGTTCATCCATCAGGCGAATAACCCATATCCATACAAGCGATTTCCATTGGTGCTGCGGATGATTAAAGCTGGTTTCAGCGGTTTCGTGAACCGGACTCTGGAGATCATCATGCTGAACAAGACGCTATTACTGACCCTGCTGCCGCTGGCCATGTCGCTGATGGCCGGCGCGTTGATTCCCGTACAAGCGGCGAGCGGCGGTGCCCTGGGGCGCATTCTCGGCAGCCCGCTGTGGGGTGCTGCGGTGGCCATGGGCATTGGCTCGCTGGCCTTGTTGATAACCGCGCTGGCGCTGCGCCTGCCGCTGCCCAATTTCATCGCTGCCGGGCACGGCCCGTGGTGGCTGTGGCTCGGGGGCTTTACCGGGGCGGTTTACGTGGCGACTTCGCTGGCGCTGTTACCGAAGGTCGGTGCGGCCAACTTCATGCTGTGCGTGATCGTCGGGCAGATGATCGCCGCCCTGCTGCTCGACCACTTCGGCCTGCTCGGCCTGCCGGTGAAGCCGGTGACCCTGGGCCGGGTGCTGGGCATCGCCATCATGCTGGCCGGGCTGGTGGTCGCGCTGCAAAGCGGCGGGCAGGCCAAGCCTGCCGTGGCGGTGGAGCAGGAGCAGGCTTCGCGGGTGGTTCGCGGGTGAACGGGAGTGCATTGACAGCATCGGGCCGCGTTGCAGCCCTAAGGGGCGTCCTAGCTGTTTTCCAAGCCGTTGCCAGTCGCCAGCAGGTGCGAGTGCATGCCGCCGTCGACCGCCAGGTTGGTGCCGCGCATCCAGCGCGAGGCGTCGCTGAGCAGGAAGGCCACCACCGGGGCGATGTCACTGGCGTGGCCGGGGCGGTCCATGGTCTTCATGTCTTCCTCGGCGCGGGCGCCAAGGGTTTCCACGAAGTCCTTGAGGATCGGCGTGTCCACCGGCCCTGGGCTCACCGCATTCATGCGAATCCCGCGCTCGCGCCAGGTCCAGCGGTGTTGCAGGGTCCAGGCGATCAGCGCTTCCTTGGAGAAGAAATAGCTGCGCGCACCGACGATGTCGTGCCGGGCGCAGAACTCGGCCACGCCGGTGAAGCTCAGGTGCTCGCTGTCGCGAATGGCCGGAACCGACTGCGGCCAGCCGACCCCGGCCAGTGAAGCCAGGTTGACGATCGAGGCGTTGTCCGCCAGGTGCGGCACCAAACCGAGGGTGAGGTACTTGAGGCCAACCAGGTTGACCTTGAGCACGCGCTCGGCCGGTTGCGTGGGCGGCAAACCGGCGATGTTGGCCAGGCCGTCGATGCCGTCGGGCAACTGCCCGAACAGGCTGTCGATCGAGGCCTGGGACGACAGGTCGACCTGAATGAACTGCTCGACCTCCACCGTGGGCCGGTTGATGTCTACGCCAATCACGTGAGCACCCTGCACCCGTGCCAAACGCGCGGTTTCTTCGCCGATGCCGGAGGAGACACCGGTAATGACCAGCTTTTTACCATTGAGCATGACAATTCTCCGAGAGCGGCCTCAGAAGGGGTAGCGGCGCGGCGAGCCTTGCACGCTGATCCAATGGTCGGTGGTGAATTCCTCGATCGCCCAGTCGCCGTTGAAGCGGCCCAGGCCTGAGTTCTTCTCGCCACCGAACGGGGCGTGGGCCTCGTCGTTCACCGGGATGTCGTTCACGTGGGTCATGCCGGCCTTGACCTGGCGGGCGAAGCGCACCGCGCGCTCCAGATTGCCGCTGAACACCGCGCTGGACAGGCCGAACTCGCTGTCGTTGGCCAGCTCAAGGGCATGCGCCTCGTCACGCGCACGCTGAATGCCAACCAGCGGGCCGAAGATTTCTTCGCGGGCGATTTCCATGTCCTTGGTGACGTCGGCGAATACGTGCGGCGGTAGCAACTGGCCCTGCACCTCACCCTCGACCACCGCCCGGGCGCCCTCCTCCTTGGCTCGCGACACCTTCTCCAGCAGGCCTTGCAGCTGCTTGGCGTTGATGATCGGGCCGACCACCGTGTCGGCATCGTGCGGATTGCCGACCTTCAGCGCCTTGACCCGCTCGGCGTAGCGCTCGACGAAGGCATCGTGCAGCGCGTCTTCGACGATGATGCGGTTGATCGCCATGCAGATCTGCCCTTGGTGCAGAAACTTGCCCATCACCGCAGCGTTGACCGCCTGCTCCAGGTCGGCATCGGCCAACACCACGAACGGGCTGTTGCCACCCAGCTCCAGCGCCACATGCTTGAGGTGCTGACCGCCCGAGGCCAGGCGGCCGATGTTCAGGCCTACCGGGGTCGAGCCGGTGAAGGAGATGAACTTGGGCACTTCGTGCTCGACGAAGGCGTTGCCGATCTTCGAGCCGGCACCGACCACCACGCTGAGCAACCCGGCAGGCAGCCCGGCCGCTTCATAAATGCTCGCCAAGAGCAGGCCGCCGGTCACTGGGGTGTCGCTGGCCGGCTTGATCACCACTGCGTTACCCAGGGCCAGCGCCGGCGCCACCGAGCGCTGCGACAGGTGCAGGGGGAAGTTCCACGGGCTGATCACCCCGACCACGCCCAGCGCTTCGCGATACACGCGGTTTTCCTTGCCCGGGACATTGGAGGGCAGCAGGCGGCCATGCACACGGGCCGGGAACGAGGCCGATTCCAGGGTGATGCCACGCGCTGCGCCCCACTCGATCTGCGCCTTGATGCGGGTACTGCCCGACTCGCGGATGATCCAGTCGATGATCGCTTCGCGGTGTTCGTCGAACAGTTGCACGGCGCGGTGCATCACTGCGGCGCGTTCAGCCGGGCCGGTCGCGGCCCACTTCACCTGGGCCTGGGCGGCGGCGCGGTAGGCCTCGTCGAGGTCATCGCGGTCGGCCTGGACGATCTGCGCCAGCGGGCTACCGTCGAATGGGTTGGTCACCTGCAGCACACTGCCGTCGCGGCCGTCGCGCCATTGACCGGCAATGAACTGCTGATTGAAGACAGGGAATTGCGTGGCAAGGTGAGTCATGAGTTACCTCTTTATAGGAATAGCGCTCATCGTTTGATGAGTCGTCGATCGCAACGCCGGGGCGGTCATTCCACCGCTTCGTAAGGCAAGCCAACATAGTTTTCGGCGATGGACGTGCGCCCCGCCTCAGAGCCCACGTAGTAGTCCAGTTCGGTCTGCTGCATGCGCTGGCTGAACGGGTCGGTGGCCGGGAACTGGTGCAGGATCGAGGTCATCCACCAAGAGAACCGCTCGGCCTTCCACACCCGCCGCAGGCAGATCTGCGAATAGCGCTCGAGCAGATCCTGGCGCCCTTCGCGGTAGTACTTGAGCAGAATCCGGTACAGCGTGCTGACATCACCGGCCGCCAGGTTAAGGCCCTTGGCGCCGGTGGGCGGCACGATGTGCGCGGCATCGCCGACCAGGAACAGGTGGCCGTACTGCATGGGTTCGACCACGAAACTGCGCAGGGGCGCGATGCTTTTTTCGATGGAAGGGCCGGTCACCAGTTTGTCGGCCACAGGCTTGGGCAGACGGCTTTTCAGCTCGTCCCAGAAGCGCTGGTCGGACCAGTCTTCGACTTTTTCATCACTGGCCACCTGCACGTAGTAACGGGTGCGGGTTGGCGAGCGCATGCTGCACAGGGCAAAGCCGCGGGCGTGGCTGGCGTAGATCAGCTCGTCGTTGACCGGCGGAGTGTCGGCCAGCACGCCGAGCCAGCCGAACGGGTAGACCCGCTCGAACTCCTTGAGCACGCCGTCTGGAATCGATTTGCGCGAGACACCGTGGTAGCCGTCGCAGCCGGCGATCAGGTCGCAGTCGATGCGTACCGGGGCGCCGTTGTGCATGAACGTGACGTAGGGTTTTTCACCCTTGAGTTCGTGCAACTCGACGTCGGCGGCTTCGTAGAAGATCGGCGCCGCGCTCTCGCTGCGGGCCTGCATCAGGTCGCGGGTGACTTCGGTCTGGCCGTAGATCATCACGGTCTTGCCGCCGGTCAGCTCACGCAGGTTGATGTGCTCGACGCGGCCGTCGAAGGCCAGTTCGAAGCCATCGTGCACCAGCCCTTCACGGTCCATGCGCTCGCCGACCCCGGCTTCACGGAGCAGATCGACCATGCCTTGCTCGAGCACACCGGCGCGGATGCGGCCCAGCACGTAGTCGGGGCTCTGGCGTTCGATGATGATGTTGTCGATGCCAGCCTTGTGCAGCAGCTGGCCCAGCAGAAGTCCGGACGGACCGGCGCCAATAATGGCAATTTGAGTCTTCATTGTTTTTATCCTCATGAGCCGAGAGGCTCTGGGTTACGATTCATCGTTCTGTATTTTTCGCAGATAAATGTCCAAGAAGAAGGCAATTTCTGCTTCATTTTTAGGACTTTTCGAGGATTGGTGAGGATTACCCATGCTGGCCGCAAACGGTGTTCCCGTGTTCAAGCTCTACGGCGAGACCTCCTGGCCCACGCCGGACCTGATCCACTGCGAATCCATTCCCGAACGCAGCCGCCTGCACGACTGGACCATCAAGACCCATCGCCACGGCGACCTGGCGCAGTTGCTGTATGTGCAGGCCGGCCAGGCCCATGTGGTGGTCGACGATGTCGAGCGTCAGGTCGGTGGTGGCGCGTTGCAGGTGGTGCCGGTGATGAGCATTCACGGCTTCAGCTTTTCCGAGGATGTTCAGGGCTATGTCATCAGCCTGGCCAAGCCGATTCTCGAACGCTTCGCGCCGTTGCTCGAAGGCAAGCCGATGGCCCAGGCCGAGTGCTACTGGGCCGATGACGACCGGCGCTACCTCGACGGCCTGTTCGCCCAGTTGACCGAGGAATACACCCAACGCCGCCCAGAACGCGACCTGCTGCTGCAATCGGTGATCTGCGCGCTGCTGGTGTGGCTGTCGCGCCGCTCACGCCAGCGCGCCCAGCACATCGCCAAGCCCCGCGAGCGCGGCCAGCAGCACCTCGACACCCTCACCCAGCTGATCGAGCGGCACTTTCGCGAGCACCAGCAGATCGAGCATTACGCGCAGCAGATCGGCGTCAGTGTTGCCCACCTCAATGCCCTGTGCCGGCAACTGACCGGGCAATCGGCCCTGCAGCAGGTCAACCAGCGGGTCGTCCTCGAAGCCAAGCGCAACCTGATCTACACCTCGATGACCATCGGCCAGGTGGCCGACAGCCTGGGCTTTGCCGAGCAGGCGTACTTTTCACGCTTCTTCAAACGCGCCACCGGGCTGACGCCCAAGGAATTTCGCCTGCAACGGCCAGAGGTCTAGCCTCCGCTGACCTTCACCAAGTTGTACAGCGCCTGCAACACCGGCGTGGCCACACCCAGGCGCTTACCGTGGGCCACCACCGCGCCGTTGATGAAATCGATTTCGGTTTTGCGCCCGGCTTCGAGGTCTTGCAGCATCGACGGCTTGTGCTGCTGGTGGTTGCGCAAGGCGTAGTCCACCGACGCGCCCACCCGCTGGCGGTCGACCGCAATGCCGGCGGCCTGGGCCACTGCGACGGTTTCGTCGAGAATGCTGTTGAGCAACTGCCTACCCTGCTCGGAGGCGCCGACCGCGCCGACGGTCTGCCGGGTGACTGCGCACACCGAGTTGAGCGCGGCGTTGAAGGCGACCTTTTCCCAGATCGCCACCTGCACCTGCGGGTCTGCCTCGCAGGGCAAGCCGGCCTGGCTGAACACTGCCGCCACTTCATGCACGCGCGGCTGGTCTTCGCCGTTGCCGGCCCACAGGTTGATATGCCCTTCGCCATGACTGTGCACCACGCCCGGCGCGACCAGATCCGCCGGCAGGTTGGTCATGCCGACGATGACCCGCTCGGCCGGCACCACCCCGGCGATGATCTCGGCATTGCCCAGGCCGTTCTGCACCGACAGCGCCCAGGTGTCGGGGCCGACCAGATGACGCACCGACTCGATGGCCGCCGCAGTGTGAAAGCCCTTGGTGAAGATCACCAGCACGTCGAAATGCCCGGACAGCTCGGTTGCCCGGCCAATCGGCACCTGCACCGTGGCCTGCACGTCAGGGGTTTCCAGGCGCAGGCCCTGGCGGGCGATGACTTCGATGGCCTGCTCGGAGGCCTCGACGAACGACACCGCCTGCCCGGCCAGTGCCAACCGCGCGCCAAACAGCCCGCCCATCGCGCCGGCGCCCACAATTGCAATTTTCATCGCTGCTCCTTCGAACCCATGCAGGGTCGCTGTACAAATCCCGGCCTCGTAACGCGAGGCCGGGCCGTTGACGCTCAAGCAAGAGCGCCCGTCTTACCCTTCAGAACTTCCAGGTGTAGGTGGTGATCAGCCGGTTCTCGGCGTAATCGGCGCCCGAGACCCGGCCATTGCCGTAACGGGTCTTCACGTCGATGTTGCGCCATTCGAAGCCCAGGCCCTTGAGCGCGCCGCTTTGCAGCACGTAGCTGACGACGAAGTTGCGCTCGCTTTCGACGTTGCGGTCAAGCTCGTTGTTGCCCCGGTCGATGCCAGTGCCACGCAGGTAGCGGGTCATGAACTTCAGGCCCGGCACGCCCATGGCGGCAAAATCGTAGTCATAGCGCAGTTGCCAGGACGCTTCGTTGGCCTTGAAGAAGCCCAGCGTCGACCAGTTGACCAGGTACGGTTGCGGCGCCCAGCCGTTGAACAGCGGGAAGGCGCTGTCGCCGAGCATGCGCTGGTAACCCACACTGAAGCCGTGACCGCCAGTCTTGAGCGTGGTCATGGCGCCGTAGCTCTTGTTGTCGATGACGCCGTACAGCGCCTGGCCGTCTTCACGGTTCTGGTAGTAACGCAGCTCGGTCTGCAAGGCGTAGGTGTCGGACAGCGCCCAACGGTTGGACAGGCCCAGGTAGTGCTGCTGGTAGATGTCTTCGAGCTGGCCGTAGAAGTAGGTAGCCGACAGGTCCGGGGTGAACTGATAAGTGGCGCCGGCGAAATTCAGGCCGTCGCTGGGCTTGCGGATATTGGCGCCGTTCATCAGGTAGATCTTTTCCCGATTGGACGACTCACGGGTGGCGATGCGGTCGATGCGCCCCGCCGTCAGCGTGAGGTTGGACCACTCCTTGGATTCGATCATCGCGCCCTGATAGGTGGTGACCAACTGCCGTGAGTCGTCGATGTAGGCCACTGGCAGGCGCGGGCGCAGCTCACCCACGCGCAGTTCGGTCTGCGAGTACTTGACCTTGCCGGTGACGCCGGTGCGGCCATAGTCGCGCACTTGTTCGCCCTTGCTGGCGTCATAGGGAATCACGCTGTCCGGGCCGCGCCCGCCGCCGCCGTCGAGGCGATAGGCCCATTGGGTGCTGGTTTCCACGCCAAATTGCAGAGGGCCTTCGGTATAGCCTGAGCTGAAGCGCAGGTCGAAGCCTTGAGTCCAGCTGCCGATACGCGACTTGGCGGCGTCGGACTGTTTGAAATCGCGGTCGATGTAGGCGTTGCGCAGCCCAAGCACGACGCTGCTGTCATCGATGAAATCGGCGTGGGCGCCGAACGATTGGGCCAGGCAGGCACAGCCGAGCAGCCACACGCAGCGGCTGGAAAATGGAAAACGACGCATCCCGGTACCTTATTATTGTTGTCGAAACGCCACGCTCCACCGCACCGCTCGGCATCGAGCGGCCGGTGTCTGCAAAGGGGGTTGGTTGGGCGCCTGAGCGCCCGTTGAGCGGCGGGCGCTCAGGGACGGGCGTGCAGCGCCTGCCCGTGTGCGCCTGGCGATGCCACAGGGCGCTTGCGAATCATCGCGATGGCGAACACCGCCACCACCCCAGGCACCGCACAGAGGATGAAGTTGAGCTGCAGCGGCAGGTTCATGCTCATCATCAGCCCACCCAGGGTCGGCCCGGCGACGCCACCGAAACGGCCGATCGCCGAACACCAGCTCACGCCCGTGGAGCGGATCTCGCTCGGGTACTGCTGGGCGGCAAAGGCATGGATCACGGCCAGGGTGCCGATGGTGGTGGCGCCGGCAATCAGCAGCATCACGTTGAGCAGCAGCGGGCCGGGCTTGATACCGAGGATGCACAGCGACACCACGGCCATCATGAAGAACAGCATCAGCGTCGGCTTGCAGCCCCAGCGGTCTGCCAGCCAGCCGCCGCCCAGCGCGCCGAAGGTGGCGCCGATGTTCAGGGTCACCAGGAACATCAGGCTCGACCCCAGCTCGAAGCCGCCGGCGACCATGATCTTCGGCAGCCAGGTGTTGAGGCCGTAGACCATCAGCATGCACATGCCAAAGCCCAGCCAGAGAAACACCGTGCCAACCCCACGGCCTTCAGCGAACAGGCGCGACAGCGGCGCGGCGGACGAGGTTCTCACCGGTGCCTCGAAGCTGACCTGGCTGAGGTTCACCTGGGGATCAATGCGCGTCAGCAGACGGCTTGCAGCCGCGCTGTCCTTCTCCAGCAAGTAGTGCAGTGATTCCGGCAATTGCCGCGCCAGCCAGGGCAGGAACAGCAGCGGCAGGCCGCCGATGATGAAGGTCGCCTCCCAGCCGAAGCGCGGGATGATCATCATCGCCACCAGGGCGGAAATCATCGCGCCGATGGAATAGAAGCTGAGCATGACGGTGGTCAGCGAGCTGCGCCGCGAGGTCGGCGCCAAGTCGTTCATCAGCGCGACGATGTTGGGAATCGCCCCGCCCAGGCCGACGCCGGTGATGAAGCGCGCCAGGGCGAAGCTCGGTGCGTCCCAGGTGAAGGCGGTGGCCAGCGCGCAGAGGCTGGCCAGGGTCATCGAGCAGATGATCACCTTGCGCCGGCCAAGGCGATCGGCCAGCGGGCCGACGGCGACCGCGCCGAACATCATGCCGAACAGCGCGGCGCTGCCCATCCAGCCGGCGATCACCGGCGTCAGTGCCCATTCTTCCATCAGGCGCGGCACCACCGAGCCGTAGATGACCAGGTCGTAGCCATCGAACAGCATGATGAAAGAGCACCAGAACAGCAGTGTGTAATGAAGCTTGCCGAGGGGCGCGGCCCCTGCGACGTCGAGCGCACGTTTCTGAGTCATGGTCAGGTCTTCTTGTTGTTATGTCGGTGAGTCGAAGGGGCTGCATCGGCCCCCGCAGCCGGTCAGTGAGGTTCGATGGTGACGGTCGGGACCTCGATGACAGTCGGTTCGGTGGCATCCAGCGCCGCACGCAGG
Source organism: Pseudomonas cremoricolorata (assembly GCF_000759535.1). NCBI lineage: Bacteria > Pseudomonadati > Pseudomonadota > Gammaproteobacteria > Pseudomonadales > Pseudomonadaceae > Pseudomonas > Pseudomonas cremoricolorata. Next base: position 1,400,465 of record NZ_CP009455.1, read on the forward strand.
GCGGCCTCGAAGCTGGCGCGGGTGTCGGTGTGCACGGCCTTGACCCCGTAGCCCTTGGCGATCGCGCAGAAGTCCAGGCCCGGCACGTCCAGGCCCGGTGCGTCCTCGGCCTTGAGCACCCCGGCAAACCAGCGCAGGGCGCCATAGGTGCCGTTCTTGAGGATGATGAACACCACCGGCACGCGGTACTGGGCAGCGGTCCACAGGGCGGTGATGCCGTAATTGGCAGAGCCATCACCGATCAGGGCGACCACCCGGCGCTGCGGCTGGGCGAGCTGCACGCCGACCGCAGCCGGCAGGCCGAAGCCCAGGCCGCCGGCGGCCGGGAAGTAGTAGCTGCCGGGGTGGCGCAGGTTCATGCGCTGCCAGAAGGCGCTGGTGGTCGAGGTCGATTCCTTGACGTAGATGGCATCTTCCGGCGCCACCGCATCGAGCACATCGAACAGGGTTTCCGGGCGCAGTTGATGGGGTTCGTCGTCCATTGGCTGAGGTACGGGCAGCGCCTGTGGATAACCGCGCGATTGTTGCGTCACACCGTCTGCCAGTACGCTCAAGGCCACGGCGATATCGCCGATCAGCGCATCGCCCATCGGCGCCCTCGCCGCTTCCTGCGGGTCGGAGGTGATGTGCAACAGGCGCGCGCCGGCGGGCAGGTAATCGCCGGGGGCGAACTGGTGATAACGAAACACCGGGGCGCCGACCACCACGATCAGGTCGTGGCCGTCGAGGATCTTGCTGATGCCGGCGATGGCCGCCGGCAGCACGCCACGGAAACTCGGGTGGCGGGTGGGGAACGGACAGCGCGAGGCCGACGGCGCGATCCACACCGGCAGGCGCAGTTTGTCGGCCAGGGCCACGGCGGCGGCGTTGCTCAGGGTGGCGTCGACTTCAGGGCCGAGCACCAGTACGGGGTTACGTGCCTGGTCCAATTGCGTGATCAGCGCCTGCAACTGCGCGGCATCGGGGGTGCCGGCAACCTGCACCTGGCGTTCGAACAGATGCTCGACACCTGGGGCGCAGGGCTCATCCCAATCGTCGTAGGGAATCGATAGGTACACCGGCGCCTTGGGCGTGGTGTTGGCGTAGTGGATGGCCTGGCTCAGCGCCCGAGGTACGTCCTGGGCATTGGCCGGCTCGTAGCTCCACTTCACCAGCGGCTTGGGCAGTTGCACGGCATCGACGTTGGCCAGCATCGCCTCGACGCCGATCATCGGCCGCACCTGCTGGCCGGCGGTGATCACCAGCGGGCTGTGCGAGTACCACGAGTTGGTCAGTGCGCCCATGCCATTGCCGGTGCCAGCCGCCGCGTGCAGGTTAACGAACGCCGGCTTGCCGCTGGCCAGTGCGTAGCCATCGGCCATGCCCACCACCGCACCTTCGTGCAGCCCCAGCACGTACTGGAAATCTTCCGGAAACGACTTGAGAAACGGCAGCTCGTTGGAGCCCGGATTGCCGAAGATGGTGGTCATGCCGTGGCGCCGGAGCAGCGTGTAGGCAGCGGAGTGAATGGTTTGCATGGGGCAGAAGTTCCGCATGTGTCATGAGGCTTCCACTCTAGGAACAGTCAATAAATCGATCAAATAAATGTTTTTTCCTTGCTGTATAAATACGATCTATATGAAAGGAGATGCTGCGGCGTAGCCGACGCACCGACCACCCACCCTCCTCGACCTGCTGCAAACGGATCGCCGCGACCATGGCCAACTTCGACCTCAACCTCATCACCACCTTCATCACCCTCTATGAAACCCAGAGCGTGACCACCACCGCGCAACGGCTGTTCGTCACCCAGCCCTCGGTCAGCTACGCGCTGGGCAAGCTGCGTGAGCAGTTCGATGACGCGCTGTTCGTGCGCAACCGTCAGGGCATGCAGCCCACAAGGCTCGCGACCCAGCTCTACGGCGGCTTCAAAGAGGCTTCGCGCTGCATCGACTCGGCGGTGGGCGAAGCGCGCAAGTTCGAGCCCGGGCATTCCCAGCGCCAGTTCCGTCTGGCGCTGTCCGACCTCGGCGAAATGGCGCTGCTGCCGCGGCTGATGGAGCGCCTGAGCAGCCAGGCGCCGAATATCGAGCTGGAAGTCATCCCGCTGGAGATCGATCAGGTCGGCACCTGGCTCAGCGACGGCCACGTCGACGCCGCCATCTGCAGCCGCAAGCTCGGCGACAGCGGGGTGGTATCACGGGTGCTGATGAAGGAACGCTACGTGTGCCTGCTCGATGCCGCCCACCCGCGCATCGGCGAGACCCTCAACATGCAGCAGTTCCTGGCCGAACCCCACGTGCTGGTGACCCGCACTTCCGGCCACGGCATGGCCGAAGAAGCCCTGCAACGGCTCGGCGTGGAACGTCGCATCAAGCTGCGCCTGCCGCATTTCTCGGTGCTGCCACGACTGATTCCCGGCACCGACCTGCTGGGCATCCTGCCCAGCCAGATCGCCGAAAGCTTCTGCGAAATGCCCCTGCACAGCCAACTCAAGACGCTCGAACTACCGTTCGACGTGCCGGCGTTCGAAGTGTCGCTGCACTGGCATTCACGCAGTACGCAATCCACGGCGCTGACCTGGTTCTTGCGTCAGGTGCAGGTTGCGTTGGGTGGGGCGGGGCTGGCCTGAGTCGGCGTCGAAGACCTTACCTCAGCGCCTGCCCAAGGCCAGGCGGGCGGCGAACAGCACGAAGATCAGGCCCGTGGCGCGGTCCATCCACTGGATCACCCGCTCACGCCGCAGTATGCCGGCCAGCGGTTGAGTGACGCCAATCAGCACACCCGACCAGATCAGCCCGAGCAGCACATGGATGCCGACCAGGCCGAAGGTCCAGGCGATCAGGTTCTGCGCGGGAGGGATGAACTGCGGCAGGAACGACACATAGAAAATCCCCACCTTGGGATTGAGCACATTGCCCATCATGCCCTTGAGAAACCAGTTGCCACGCGCCCTGGCGCCTGCCTCAGGCGGTGCCAGGGTGCTGCGCGGGCGCAGCAGCATGCCCAGGCCCAACCACGCCAAGTACGCCGCGCCGCAGTACTTCAGCAGGTTGTAGGCCAGCTCCGACACGGCAATCAGCGCCCCCAGGCCAAACGCCACCGCAGCACCCCACACCAGGCAACCGGCATTGATCCCCAACGCCGCCCGAAACGCCTGCTGCTTGCCTTCCACCGTGGCCGTTCGCAACACCAGCGCGGTATCCAGGCCAGGGGTCAGCGTCAGCACGGTTGCGGCCAGGGTGAAGGCCAGCAGGTTGTCGGCGATGGGCATGGGTCGGATGTCTCTGAGGGATGATCAATTGGCTTGGTTTGCGCTGCGCGCAGGGCCGCCGGTTGCGACTACTCGATGCCGCACTCAGCCAATGCTTTCTCGAGCGAGTCATCCAGCACGTACTCGCCGCTGGGCGTGGACGCCGAGCCGTCCCTGAAGGATTGGTAACGCAAGACAGCACCGCTTTTCAGTTGAGCGAGGATGTTTTCGGCCTTTTCGCCGGTGGCCAGGGCGAAAGGCGAGCTTTGCCTGGTCATGATCTGCCATAAGCCTTCATCCAGCTCCTTACTGCCAGTGCCCAATCCCGCCCAACTAGGGCGCTTCTCGGGAACGGATTTCACGGGTGTTTCAAGGGGACTGATCGTCCACGCCGGCAACTGGTCGATCTGAATCTGTACCAGCCCGACCGGAGCACTGAGCAGCGCCCGGGTTCTCATGCCAACCAGCAGCACACCACGGATCTTTTCGATATAAGGAAAGTAGTGGAGCGTGAACAAGCGACTGTCGGAATAGAACGCCGCCGTCGTCACGCCACAGGTGGACTCGTCCATGAAGCGATCGGACGCATCGACCGTGATCCACTGCGGCCCTGGTTGAGTCCCCGCGCACCCCACCAGCATCAATGCCAACGCCAGCGTATAAAGTCTTTTCATGTGCATCCTTGTCAGTGGGCAAGATTGCCCTGTCCGTGTCCGTAACTTGAACGTTAACGCCCTGGGTATGGGCGTTCTACGTGGGTGGATCGAAACTGCCAATGATTGGCGGTGATTCGGGTTTGTCGGTGACTAGCGAAATTGTCCGACCTAACGAGCAGTCAGCAGATATCCACAGCCCTTGTCCTAAGATCCAGAGTCTCGAATAAGACCGCACTGCTCACTCGCTAGCCGACTGATGATCCTGATGGCCTGATGCAGCCCCGCAGTGGTGCGGAAACTCAACTGTGGATTGTGTTCGCACTCAAGCAGTTCGTCGTGCTGCACCAACGCCTCTGCGAGCAGTTCGAGGGTGCGGGTGTAGTCCTGAAGTGTGGATAGGCGTTCGCGTTCAGTCATAGGTCACCTGCATGGGGTCCGAAGACCGACGGATAGCGTCGAGCCGGTGAGCTGGGTATGCGTAGGGGGTGTGAGGGCGGAGCGCGAATGCGAGGAGCCCGAGCGGATTTTCGGTGGTCATGCATGAGTTCCTTTCGTTGTGGAACTGCCACCGCTCGCGGCCAAGCAAGTTAAGGTGGCAGCAGTACGCGGGTTGGCCGACCGGGACGAAAGGAGCCCGGCACACCCGAAGGTGTCCCGCGCACCACCGCCATGACGCAACATCGCGGGCACAAAAAAAGCGCCTGCGATGAACACTTGGCGCTGCTGCGCCTTTCGATTCCGACCGGCCAAGGTCGCATCGCCGAAGGTTCGACGACGTTGGGAATGTATGCCTGTGGGTGAGGTTATGCAACGGTTGCGTTCTAGATATGGCGTTGCTTTCGCACGTTCACTTACCGCGTAATCGCGTTGGGCTGACAGCGTCCCGCTCAACCGCCATTGCCAAGGTCTGAGCGGGCCCTTCGTCGAGCAACGACAGGACGTCGTACGTAGGCGATAGCCGCCATGCTCCTTCGCACCATAGGATGTAAGCGCGGGACATCAGAAATCCTCCGGCTTGGGCTTTGCCAAGCGCACACGTCTCGACGTCAGACTTTGATAGGCATCGTCATGATTGAAATAACGAGTGATTTCAGACGAGTTTTCGACACCGTCCAAAGAAACGAAGACCGACTCATCGAGCCCCAGGCGCCAAAGCACCAGCATGAACGATCGTAGGTCTACCGATTCGGATCCACCCTCAATCTTGCGCAGCGTGTGGGCGGAAACACCTATCGATGCCTTGAGGTCTGCCTGTCGCAAGCCCATGAATAAGCGTCTAGCTTTGACGAGAAGCCCTATTTTGCGCAGGGTGTCCGAGCAGGTAACGGGGAAAAAACTATTCATAAGATTCACGCTAACGAGCTTTAACACTCACAAAGTCTAGAAATACGAGTCTTAAATCTAAAAACCTATTCCCTAAGGCTCATTCACATGAGCCTTAGGGTTAATAAAGTCAACAGCGATTAACCTTAATCTTGCTGGAAAATGCCGATCAGAGCCGGGTGTGTGAAAAGAATAAAGGTTGTCACAACACCCCTTGAAATTCGCGGCCTCTAGAAAAAAACTGACAGGTCAGGGGCGGGAAAAGGTTGTCACAAAACTGGCTTTGACAAAAAGTCGGGTGTTTTTTCACAGAATAAAGGTTGTCACAGCTCATGTGACGAAAAAAGGAGCCAAGATGGAGGGGGTGAAAGCCTCAAAATCTTTATGATGGTATCTTTCCTAGATGGAGCGTACCTACGTCAGGAACTCCCATGATCGACTATGGCGGTGCCGGGATACTGGTGACTATTCACTAATCAGCGAATTACGGAAATAGAAAAGCCCGCCGTAAAGGCGGGCTATCAGGTGTCTCCAAGGGGAGGCTAAGCGCCAACGAGGTCTCGGAGCAAGCTGTCACAGGTTACGTTTTCTGGTCTGTGTCCACCAGCGTTATCAACGCAGCCATGACAAGCGGGGCTAGCCGCGCATCACCTTATTCCAATCAATCTCATAACCGGCGTCTTGGAGTTCACGACTCAAGGCTTGCTTCCAACCGTCGTCGTTCATCGGCGTCCAGACTACGCCTGCAAAGTCGCTTGGAATCTCAACCTGACCACGCTTTAGTGCGCAGACTCTTTCGCGCCCCAGGCAGCCGAGGAAATAACCGAGCTCCAACAGGACGTTTTGCCTTGCGCGAGGCTCCAATTCCCCACCCTTTACACAGCCCTGGTCGTCCGGCGTGAGCAGCACAACGGCAAATCCTACGTCTCGGTGTCTTTCTATCTTCTCGATCACCGTCCCGCCACGATTTGCCTGTTCATGCAGAATGATTGGCTCTAGACCAAGCTTTTCAAGGAATCGAGCTACCGACTCTCGTGCTCCCTCGTCATGGCCATGGACAACGAACACTCGGCCTGAATGGACGACTCTATCTTGAGGGGATGAGGTGACCTGGACCTCCTCCGAGGCTGAGAGATCCGCCAAATCCTCCTTCAAACTTTTCTGTGCTTGCTCAAGCAGAGCAATAGAGTTTTGTACCCTGCGTTGAATTGGGGTGTGGTAGTCAATCTGCTGTCCGGTACTGACGATCATCGGATAGTACGTGAGGTCTGTGGCGGCTGCGTAGGTCCGATAGGCACTGGTGTCTTCCCCGAAGCATCTGGTCAGACTGTCCTTGATGGCAACCTGCATAGCCTTAAGCTCAGGTGTGTTTCCATTCCGGACGGTGTTGAGGTCAAAAGCGTGAAGCTCTGCAATTCGTTCAGATAGCCGAGCAAGGCCACGGTCGATCTCTTGCAATGTCAGTTTCAGCTTCGGCTGTGGAGGTACAACAGAGGGGGTCTTTCGTGCCATGGTCTACACATTCCTTGGTAGCGGTAGGCTATTATTGCTGATTTGAAATGTCCGATCATCCTTGGGAGGCTCCGGTTGCGCCTTGTCTATGCGAGACTGACTTAATAATTTTTGCGAAGCCCAAAACCGCGCTGGCTTACGAATCGTTGGCGCTGAACCATCGTAAGACGCTGTCCATTGAGCCCAACGAAGAGAGTACTGATGAGTCTCATCCCTATTACAAGAACAAGAATGGGTTCGCATTGCTCTGGTGTGAAAAGGTGTCAGGTACGGTAGGGACTTAGGCCGTCACGGGCTAGAGTCAATCGCGCTGATGCAGCAGATCGAGCATGTAGTCCATGAGCAGGTATGGTTTCTCGAAACAGGCATCAATAAGCGTGTGGACGAAGAGTGTGCCGTCATCCAGTATGAAGGGAACGGCCGATTGATCGATCTTGAAAGTCTTCAGTCGCTTACGTGCGTTACCTTTCTGGTAGGGGTCATTGGCGCGCAGGTCGAATTCTTCTAGGGTGTAAAAAATAAACTCGTGGTCAATATGTGAAACAAAGAAACGGCCGTCCTTGACGAAGTATTCTAAGTGGATCATTCGAGTGACGGCGCAGTCCTCAAGCAGCTCTGGAATATGGGCAATTTCTTCAAAGGTCATACTATTGTCAGTAACAGAACACCAAGCCTTGTCCTCACTTCCCGGTCTGTAAAATTTCGAAACCGAGGGCAGGACGGCAGTGCTATCAGCCGTGAGACCTCTTGTACGGATTACTGTACTTACCACTACCCCGTCCGGTTGTCGTCGCAAGTTTTCCATGTTCAGCGGTTGCGGAATCCTCTGGAAGCCCAGTGAGACAAATATTTTTTGGTTCGTTTTAATTAATACGTCATCACTAGTCAGCAGGGCCAGATCTTTTATTAGTCCTTCACTGCGTAGGCGTTCGAACAGCGTGAGAACATAACTCGGGGTGTGTTCGATGAGAAGCTGCACCTGAAGTTGCACATCTTGGATCCTGTTGGGGATTCCTATAAGTAGTTCAGAAGCTCCGGTAACAGAATACAAATTATATTTCCTGTATTGCGAGTCGGTCTCAAGCAGGTCCACCTCTGCAGCTTTGTAATACTGGTAAATCGGAGTAGTTTTCTGTGGTGCGCGCATGTATCTGCGTTGTTCGCTTTGATCCAGGCGATGTATTTCATACACAATGCGCAGCAATCTTGTTAGAGCGAAATTTTCCTTACATTGGCGAGCATTAAATTCTTTTGCGGCAGACAAGGTGGAGTAGTAATCGTCGAAAGTGTGTAGAGCCTGCTTGTGCAGTGATTCTGCGCAAAGCTCATTTAGCTCTCGTTTCTTATTTTCGATTGAACGGCGATCATGGATGGGATCGCTGATCAACTGCTCCAATTCGATTTCGAGCCTTCTTCGTTCGAAGCGCAGAATACTCCTCATGAAGGTGACTTCTTTCAGAGCTTCCTGCAACCACGGTATTGCAAGCTCAAATAGGGTTGGATCGTCGTCAAAAAAACAGTCCGTCATTAAGTGATATGTACCGCCATCACTGCCGAACTTATCACCTGAGCTACTGAAGTCACCTTCCAACCGACGTAGACATATCTGGAGGCGCTCTTCGTGAAGGTTGTCAAAGTAGCTTGCAAGTTCAGCGGGCATCTTCATGACATGGGGTTCCTGGCTGATGTGGGCGAATACGGGGCAGTAGCAGCATTCTGCCATAATCGAAGCTAATTTTTAGGCCATGGTACTAACTGGATATCGTTGGTGAGGGATGTCGGTTCTTGCGGTGGGGTTTGTCCAAACGTGGCGTCCTCGGTGGCTAGCTCAACTCAGCCCTGAGCTATCCATACCGCCTACCTCCTCAAGCGACTAAGTAGTCGCCGACCACACAAGAACCGAAACTCATGAGCCTTTAACTGCCCCCTAACTTTTGGTTAACAAGAGATCCCCGTAGGCCGTCATAGCTAAAGAGTATTGAGGTTCATCGCCTAAGGCGTGCCCCACTGCCTCGTTGGCCTTCTTTGTTGCCTGGAGAACAGTTGCACCGGTCTCCCAGGCTCGAAGGAACGGTTCCAACCAGCGGTAAGTCATTATTACGTTCAGTGGCCAAGGTGATGCGATGACTGCTCGACAACCTTTATCCAGAAGCAGTTTTGGAAGGCCAATTGCTGTATTGTCCAGTGGGTGTTTATCTATTCGACCCCCACTGCAGACAAACAGTATGACAACCTCTACACCTGCAAGGGCCGATGCCAGTGCGGAGGGGGATTCGAGCAGTCTGTCTTCGTCACGAATACTGTGGATGTAGCGTCCACCAGCCGTGAGTCCACCATGAGCCGTGACCACAGCCAACCCTGCGTCAGACATAGCACGTGGTAGTTTGCGGCTTGTGTCCACCGTAAACCCGAATTCGTCAAAGGTACCTCTAAGCCGGTCAAGCGCCACGTCTAGAGGGCCTTCGGCCTCTGCGCCACTCTCAGCTGATATCCATGCTTTGTATGCGGTTTTGCCGCTGCGCGCCTGACTCCTAACCATGGAGAACCAGGTAAGCGATGGCGCCATTCCTATTGCAGACGCGATACCATGGAACTGGCTGAAGCCGCCAACTTCGGTCGGTTGCGCGAGGCTCAAGTTGTAAGTCATCTGTTGCAGTAGCGGCTCTGCAATCACCATCAACGCCTTTGACGGAGGCAATCGCACATCCAGTGCCTCCATCGTGTCGTAAAACTCATTATGACCATCAGAACGCTCGATGTAGCCGTAGTTACGAGGGTACTTCTGAAGCCATGTGAGCAACCGCAGCTTAAACGATTTGGGGTGCAAAGGCTGATCGATACGATGAACCGCCCCGTTCAACACACATGTCACAATCAGCTCGCCGCTGTTATCCACACCGATAAAGGCGACATCTAGCCCAACCGTGCTCAAGGATTGCGCACAACGGATAGGCCAGCCACTTTCCAGATCTGGAGGCACTGCAGGTAAAGCGATCGCATGGTCAGCCAGTAGCTCAACTCCGAATGCCTTGGCCTCCCCAGACACATCGTGGCCAGCCGAGTCATCCAGGAGCCGGCGCGCAGCAACGCCCACGAATGCGAAATCACCGGAGGCGTCACTGGCGTATAAACCTTTCTGCACCCGGTTGAACATGTCGGCGACGTCGGATGCCGATGGAGCAGCTGTGGATACGGTTCGCACCAAATGGGCAGCTTGTTCCCCTATCAGCTCAAGGCCCACTCGTAGTTGCTGGCGCGCTTCCTCCGCGACTTCTACCTGTCCAATATCTGCTCTCTGAATAGCCTGCCCTAGTAAAACCACGAGGGGGAAAAGAAAACTCCGATCACGTACTGCTCCCTTAAAGCTGCGGCTCAACTCCGCTACGATTGCCCCGATTTCTGGAGAGTCGTTCTCGACTTTCATTAACCGCAGGCTTAGCTCCAAGGTCACAACACGGGCATCGTTGTCGGCATCATGGCCTAGATCCACAGTCAACGTTTTCAGGCTCGGCATGAACTCGCTCGCCAGATCATAAAGACCGAGGTCTCTAAGAATTCGGATCGCGGTATGAATTTCATGCCAAAGATCGGACTTTTCCACGGGAGCGTCAGTCGCCATCGCGGATACAAGTCCAACCAGAGCTTCGGTGAAATTCCGACAGCGATGGTAGACGTCCGCGAAAGTATGCCAAGCTAAGCGCGCACGCCCAGCGTCACCCTGCCCCATCAACAACGCTTGTTCGGCTAGATTTCGAGCGCGCTGATATTGCCCCGCAGTGGCGCACTGACCAGCTAGAAGCCGGAGTGCTCTAAGGTCTGCATTGCGCTCTGCTTTGGCATGTGGCGCCATAGCACAAACTAAAAGCACAAGAGTCTCTAGGAAGTCGATGTCGACATCCTCACCCTGTGGCGCACTCATTAAGATTAATCTGGTTACGAAGTGAATGGTCTGATCGGGATGGACCGCCAGTTCTTTGGGAAAACCGTTACCCCATGTTCCGCAGCGCCCTGATCACCAATCCATTTCAGACACTTCTCTACTACAGCCTTGAGAACGTCTTCATTGGGCTCCTGGCCATCAGCCAGGTCTTGCTGACTACCCTGCGCTGCGTCCCTGTTTCGGGTAGCAAGGCGCACACCTTCACTGGCAAGATCCAGCATGATACAGGCAACAATCGGCACACCCACGTCACCGCACGACTCCACAGACAGTAGCCGCGAAACCCCTGTACGGACTGAACCATCTTCAGGGCGCGGGGCAAGGTAACGAATTACCGATAGCAGGCGCTCCTGGTAGTAATCGCCTCCGTCTCGGCCGATTTCTTCCTTGAGCATCATTGCCCTTATGGACGACAGCGTGAGCTGGGCAGCCTGTCTTCCGTAAATATCGGATTTAGTGATCATGCTCGCAGCGTCAGCAGCAACTCGGCAATTCCCGAGATGCCAGGCATGCATGGCACAGCAAATTACGGCCAGTTCGAACCATTCCCTACCCCAGCCCTGTGCGTCATCAATCACATGGGCGTAACCCCGTTGGGGAGATAGAACTCCGTCCAATATCGCCAAGTGTCTTTCAGTAAATCCCGCCGTTGTGAACCCGCCGTCCACATCGAGTGTTGCATCGCGACAGTTCATCAAAAGCCGACGATCACGATTCTCCCTCAGGGATGAAGAAGTCGGATACAGCTGCGCCAGTCGCTCATCGTAGCGCTCAATCAGTTGGTTGTTCTGGAGAAGGGTCGCGAGCTCGAGCCCTTGCTCGATCCACATCACGCTGTTCAAGCCCTCCACGTTTTCTGGCAGGAGCGCGAGTGCCAGTGAGTTGTCGCCAGCTTTGAGAGCTAGACGCGAAATTTGGATCGAGTTCGTCGGGTCCATCGATGCCAAATGTGGAAGAAGCTGCGTAAGGGTTGCAATCGCTTCGTCTGTCATCCCAGCCCGGCAGAACAACTGGGCCAAAAGATGTAGTCGATTAATGTCGGAAAGCTGCATTTCCTCTATCTCTGCCAACACTGCTTCCATTTCGCCGCACAGCACGAGAGATATCCATCGCTGAGCGTTTTGCTCCACTTTATCCTTAGAGTCAGGCTCACGAACCACCTCCATCACAAAGCAGCCGTCTACGCTCGTTAGCAGATCCACATTGCCGCTCAACCTTGCCGGCGTTTCGTCGACATGAACGACCGCATATCCCTCATTCGCTTGAACTGCGGAAACGGTGCAATGACAGAGACGGGCCACATGAGGTGTCCACAAATCTTCCGATGTACGGACTGCCGAGACCCCAAAAGCTGCGGGCTCCTCAATGTTGTCATCTCGGTAGAGACTAGCGTCAGCAATCGCCACAAGGCTGCGCTGCCCTTGCGCCGCGATAGTAGCCTCCAAGACAGCGACCTCAAGCGTCGAGCTATTCACCACACGTGTCATGCGCTTTAGGAATGCCGACTGTTTTTCATTCGGCGTTGTACCAGTTAGCGTTAGAAACGCTGACTCCAATGCTTCGTAAACGTTGTCAGCCGTCAAGGTTGTTACCGAAGTCGGAGGCAAGATAACGACAACGCTGGCGAAAGGAGGCTTACCCTCCGCATCTTTCAGATACAGAAGCAGCGAAATCACGGTTCGCCCAACGACTTCCGCAAACGATCCACCCTGAATCAAGTCAGCTGTCCCAAGAGAGAATCCATGGGCGAATAACTTATGGGGGTCAAATCCTTCGATGCTCACAGCCTGCGTATTGTCCGACTCACTCATTCCTGACCCCTAGCGTTTATCCTTCGATAGCCTATCGAGGCATTCAGTGCCTTTAATTAGCAGAGTCAACTGGCCATCACAAGAGACCTCCAGTGCTCTGGTACGGCTATCCGCAAAGGGTCAAAAAGCTGTCGCTAGTTGAGGGCAGCTAATGGACGGTTGCTGTCGTTTGCCGCCTATAGCTATCCCAATCGCCTCAACCGCTCAGCCAAGGTTCGCATCTAGTAACCAGTCGATGAACGCCCGCACCTCCGGGCGTCTGCGGCTGCCTTCAGAGCAAACCATGTAGTAGTTGTGCACGGTAGGCACACAGATGGGAAACGGGCAAACCAATCGCCCTTCGTCGAGGTCTCTGGCAGAAACCGTTTCATCGCTCAGAGCCCCCCCGAAGCCCTCCGGTGCAGCCTGGAGCACCATGCCGAAGTCTTCGAAGTAAATGTACCTCGGCGAACGAAGCCCGCCTCAGCAGGCAATTGCTGCCACAGGTTACCGTCGTCCTCATGCAGCAAGCGATGTTTGACCAGATCACTCACTTCGTGAATGGCCAACGGCCCTCGCAGGTGTTGAGGGCTGCACACCGTACGCGTATCGAGATGCTGCGGCCAACGACATGGCTGTAGGGCGTATCGCCGTCTCGGAAAGCGTGACACTCCACGAGTAACCCCCAAACGGGGCTCGCTTGGGAATGGCGCCGGGCGACTCCCCAGCTCATTGCTTGTTAGCAACAAATTCGTTGGCGGCCGCGACTTTTGCTTTGCTGGCCTTGCCTCCTTTACCCGCCTGATTCACCGGATTGAAAGCCGGCCACTTATCGCCAAGACCGCGAACTAGGTATCGATTGGTCCGATCCTGCTCCGTGTTTCCAGGCTCGTAATAGTCGGCCTGTTTGTAGGAAATCAACTCCTGGTGGTACAGACGGTTCAAGGAGCCAGGGATTTGGTACATGGGTACACCTGCTAACCTTGAGATGGTCGAGTAGTTGATGGTCGCTATATTGAAATTGCTCTTATTTCTGAACGCGCAGATCACCAAAAACACCTTCAGCGCGTAGAGGCTCAATGCGCTGAATTCAAACTGATGCAGGACGAGCAGCTGCGTCCTGCTTCCATCGTAGAGCCTCGACTTGGGCAGCTTGCCGTGGAAGCTCTCCTCCCACCCTGCCATTTGCAACACGGTCCCTTCGCGTAACGGCTTGCCGTATTTTTCGAGCAGGCCCACTTCCACCAGGCGCTTGAGAGATCGAGCGACGATCGGCCTCGACAAGCCAGACAGCGCGATCAGCTTCGGGTACGTCGTTGTGACCTGTCCTGTGTAGTAGTTCGCAATCATGCACAAGCTGACGTAGAGCCTCAATGCTCCAAGACTCGTGTTCTGCTCCAGCAAGCAGCGTGCTCCTCCATCCACACGGCTATCGAACGCAGCGACACCACCCCCTTGAATCCATTTGATGGGCAGTCGAGCAAAGTCGGCTTTGTCCTGGGTGTTCATAAATCAGCTCCGCTTCCATACAGCGGCGACCACAGCCACCGAAAGAGTAATCACTGCGCACAGCGCCAAGTTGAGGGGATCAGCCGTGAGCGCGGCCGAGAAAATGCTGCTGATTGATTCCATCTTAGTGAGCTCCAAAAACCAGTTATGGAGCAATTTCGCATCTCCCCCCTAATAGCATCTAGATGATCCATTATCGGAAAATCCAGTGCAAGCCCAGTAACCAAGCTGCATTGAGCATTTTCTGATTAGTTAATTCCAGCTCTACTTACCCGCTGAAAACGGTCATCAAAAGTGATAAATTGAATCAAAACATGGAAATTGATTGGGGGCGTATGGCAGGGTTTGTGGAGCAGGATTTGAGGGAGCAGTTGAGAGCCCCAAGAGCAGTTCCTTATGCTAGGCGCGTAGCAGGTGGCCACTTCGTCCTGGAGATTGCTACACCTGTAGGCGTTAACACTCTGCAGCGGCAACGAGGCGGCGATCGGGTCTTTAAAACCTTCGAAGCGCTTCTCAGCCTGCTGGCCGGGCAAGGAGTAGTAGAGTTTGCCGTTGTCCTAGATAAGGCAAAGGTCATCGCAGCAGGTCCACCAATCCCTTGGGTTGGACGCGCCCCTAACGATGAGATGTCTCGCGCCTCCTGGCGTCACGATTTCGACATACCCTTTTGAGCACTCCAGAACTCTGCAAGCTAGTGGCGGGCTCTGTGAACGCCGCGTCGGCTCTGAAAGCCGCCCAAGCAGGCGGCTTTAAAGACCTTTGTTTTACATCAATGGCACGGTGTAAGAGAAAACGAGACGATTCTCATCGATCCCTCGACCGAAGTTAGACCGGTAGGTGGCATTCGCCCATCGTACAGCTAGATTCTTGAACGTAGCCTCGCCCCCAGAGATGTTGGCGCTACAGCAGCCGTGTGACTCATCAGCCTGATGGCCGACCTGCCAGGCAATGACCTTCTAGACTGGATACAAGGGCATACAGAGGCCGGATTGAAATGAAAATCACAGGTCGTGTGGAAGTGGATGCAGTGACCGACGTGCGTTGCGACATTTGCAGCAGCTCCACTCGTTCGGAAAGCGGCAACTTGGAGTATGGGATGCTCCAGGCAAATTGGGGCTATGGTGCGCAGCATGACGGTCAACGCTATGAGGTGCACCTGTGCACTGCGTGAAGCGGTGCTGAGCCAAGGCGTAATTCACGCCGATGAAACACCGGTGCAAATGCTTGCGCCAGGCGAGAAGAAAACCCACCGGGCCTATGTATGGGCCTACAGCACGACGCCGTTTTCAGCGCTGAATGCGGTGGTGTATGACTTCAGCCCAAGCCGCGCAGGCGAACATGCGCGCAACTTCCTGGACACCTGGAATGGCAAGTGGGTCTGCGATGACTTCGCGGGCTACAAAGCCGGTTTTGAGCAAGGCATCACTGAAATCGGCTGCATGGCTCATGCTCGCCGCAAGTTCTTCGACCTGCATGTCGCGAACAAAAGTCAGCTGGCCGAACAGGCGCTGCACTCGATTAGCGGTTTGTACGAGGTTGAACGCCAGGCTCGGGATATGAGCAACGAAGACCGTTGGCGAATACGTCAGGAAATGGCGGTACCGATCAGCAAAAAACTGCATGGCTGGATGTTGGCCCAGCGCGACCTGGTGCCGAACGGATCAGCCACGGCGAAAGCCCTCGATTACAGCCTGAAACGCTGGGTAGCGCTGACGCGCTACCTGGACGATGGGGCTGTGCCCATCGACAACAATCAGGTCGAGAACCAGATACGGCCATGGGCGCTCGGGCGCTCGAACTGGTTGTTTGCCGGGTCGCTGCGCAGTGGCAAACGGGCCGCGGCGATCATGAGCCTGATCCAGTCGGCGCGCATGAATGGGCATGATCCGTATGCCTATCTCAAAGATGTGCTGACGCGGCTGCCGACGCAACGGGCCAGTGAGATCGGGCAGCTGCTGCCGCATCAGTGGGTGCCAGCCTGACTTACGCAAGGAGAGTTCGCCGGACGCTTACCCCTGACTGGCACTCTCTCTGAAATAGACGTTCACTGCGGCGAGTATGATTGGTTGAGCGTAAGCCGCAGTGAGGAGGATGTAGGATGCTTACGCTACCAGTTGAAGCCGAGGGGCGAGCGCAAGATAGTCTTTAGGCATTGTCGCCAGGATTCGTGCGACTTGGGCTTGTGGAAGCTTGGCAGAAAGCAGCACCTCAAGCTTTTCAATACGCTCTTGGACTGCCCGAGCACGATCCCACTGAACGCTGAACCTCTTCGCAGCTACTTTCTGCTCTACAAGCACAAGATGGCGATTGTGGTCGTAGGTGTAGCGCATAGTGACTTTACTCGGGGACTCTTCCTCGACCGACTCCGTGAAGGTCAACTCGAAGATCAGCCCGGCGGAGGTCTTGCGTGCGGAAGACTCGACATAGTCCTCCTCAAATAGGTTGTCGACCAATTCGCTTGGCTGAACACCACGGGTTACGTGTAGGGTTGTGAGCTCGTCAACAAGCGTTTTGATGGTTTCGAGACTCATTTCAGCATACCCCTCAGTTCAGCCATGATCACCTCGACATGCTCGATGGACCTGGACAGCGCATTGGTGTCCCGTTCAGCGACCTTACCGAATTTCTTCACGAGCTTGGCGTTAATAGATCTCACCAGTATACCGTCGTTAGGCATTGTGGATTGAATTCCCACCAAGTGACGACTGAATTTCGGATAAAGGGTAGACGCTTTTGCGTCGATTCCTAAGTCGCTCAGTAGGGTCGCCACCTCATCTTGCGCCTTCTTGGTGAGTATCTCGCGCATCTGCCTGCGGGCGATCTCCGGCCGCTTTGCCACGAGATTAGGGTCAATCGTCTGAGCAGCCTTCCGGGTTTCAGCGTTGATGATGAGGCTCTTGAACTGAGCCAAGGTGGCTTCATCGTAACCCGCGAGAGCTGACATCTCCTGTAGCTTCTGGGTCGCGATGGAGTCGATTTCAGCCCGTTTTTCAGAAAAGATCTTGTTGAAATCGAGGTCATCAAGGTAGGAATCTTGATCGCTCACAAACGCATCAGATGAAGTGACACCCGCCAAGGACTGTTCTTTTCGCGTGTACTCTATGTCAGTGATGGTGTACTCGCGCGTCCGCTGATGCTGGGCGCGGTCCACTTCCTTCTGGAAAGCACTCCACATCGAATCAAGGCCAGTTTCCTCGTGGTAAATCACCACCGCATTGTTGTCGACCTCAAATGCGGTGATTTCTTCAGCCGGGATCGCACGCAGTACACGGCCGACGATCTGCGCAAAGGCGTTGATGCTGCGGTAAGGCCGGAACAGGGCGAGCACTGTGAGGTAACGGTGGTCGTAGCCCTCCATGAGCATGTTTACGGAGATGACAACGTCGCACTCGTGGTTGTCGATCGCCCGGAATGCGGCATCGAGATCCGACTGCTCCATATTGCTATGCACGATAGCCGCAGTGAGGCTCTTGGATTGGTACCAAGCCTGGAGATCTACGGCATGGGTAATGCTGCACCCAACGGCGAGGATCTTGTGCGGCACGTTCGGCGACACCTTACGTAGCTCGCTGAGATTGGCAATGCTCTGCTCGATCACATCCATCGAGCATTCAGGCGAAAGCGCGACGCTTCGTTCTAGCCACTCCTTGTCCTTGAGGGCAAGAACCTCATCCTTAGACAAACGAACACCCGGTTGCTCTGCCAGAGTGAAGTACAGTTCGTGAGCGTTGACGGTCTGTTTCCTCAACCACTTGACGTACCGATCTCGCATGACTTCCGACAGAGGCGTTTCATGGATGAGCCTTCCAGGAACCTCTTGTTTGTCACCACGGAAAGGAGTGCCAGTGATGAAAATCTTTTTGGCCTTAGCGAAATATCCAAGGGTTCTCTGCCACGTGTCGGCCGGGGCGTGGTGGCCCTCATCGATGATGATGAGATCGAAGAAGTCAGGCGACACACGCCTGGTTAAGCACCCGTCTCGCTCGCTGTGGACCTGCTGAATGTTCGAGTAGACGAAGTGGCTCAGCTCCAAGCTAGAGGAGAGAGTCTTGGAGTTGTACTCGCAGATGACTGGAAGGTCATCAGCACTGAAAATAATGTCCTGATTGATCCAGAAATTGTCTTCCAGAAGCTCTTGGGTTTTGCGGATGCTCTGCTTAGTCACCAGGTTGGGCGTTACTATGAGGACACGGCCCTTAGCCAGCCCATACGGTACGATGGAGATCAGCCCACTTTTTCCTGTGCCGGTCGGGAGAACGATCAAAGCGTCTTCGTCGGAGCTAGCGAAATGGTCCTGCGCTTTGATGTATGCCTCGATTTGGGGCGTACGCAGCTTGTTGTTGCCAAGAATATTGGCTGCCGTTTCGGTGAAGTAATTCATAGACAGTCGCGATTCCTATCGGCGGCGCGCGCCATGGTGCTCGCCCACTGAGCAAGTACTCGGTGGCCGGCAAACAGGGGTCGGTGGGGTTGAGGTGCAGCAGAGCAGAGCATAGAAATATCCATATTTCGTGCAGGGCGTCATGAGCTTCTTTACCGCAAAGCGTGCGGGCTGATCAGAATTATAGCCTAGTGATATCACGCTATGGAGGCTGATCTGGCTGAAAAAATCATTTCCAGCGGGATGCAGAAATTTCCGTCGCTTCGAGGTTTCACCACCCTCTAGTCTGAGACTTTTCGGCCTTTGCGTTTGCGTCCAGGACGCGTGTCAACCACCGCTGGGATGCCTGTCAGCATTCCGACAGGCTCTTCAACAGTCTTTTCAGGAGGCCAGAAAAGAGGCAGAGCCTCTGCTCTGTGCGCTGCTCTCTGCGCGAGAACTGACCGCGCTTCCTCAATGAATTGCTGCATCATTAGCCATTTGTCGGTTTTTATCTTTCGACGCCCCTTCACTTTTTGTCTTCCTCTAACTAGCTTCTGAAGCTTCGAGTAATGATAGGTGGCAAACCGCACTCTCACTGTCGAGTACTGAAATTCTTCAGATTATCGGAAAAACAGACGCCCAGCTGAAATGCCTGACCGATGAATTGTCGGGCTAGCGACAGGGCTAGTCATTGATATATCCCAAACTCAACCCTATCCAAATAATCCTTAACGACCTGGAATCCAATAGCATTATCTATAAGGTCGATGGGAGTCAGGCCTTCCAAATACCGACATGGACGGCTAAGCCAGTCTTCAGCAGTTGTTTGTTTTCCAAATACATCACTGGCGCGCTCCAAAATTTTAGCATATTGAAAAGCTACGGCACTTTGATACGCGCTCAGGCGAACCAGATGATTTTTATTAAGCTGCCTTCGTATGGATCGTCTCGTGGCCCCTACAATTTTTTCACTTACTTGAGGCCTTGAATATAGATTAGACAACGATATCATAACAAGAGCATCGTGTAGTGCAAATCCGCAGAGTACCAAAGAGACGACATCGGACGGAGAGAGCTGTCCTATAGGTATTTTAGTTAAACATCCGATAGGGGTTTGAACTTCGTTGACTGGGATGGATTTACTACTTTGGCTAGTGATCATTTCAGATGCTCCAGCAATCGGCTGCACCCCAAAATTATAGCTTATCAATCCAGTGACGCTTAGCAGTCGCACGCACTTCTGCTAGGCAACATACTCGGCAATACCAAGGGAAAGGTTCGACGAAGCCTCGCATAAAATCGCAGCCGCTTCGTCTACCCCAAAAATCACTTATCAACGCACATGCTTTTTGAATATTGCCAGCTTAGCAACCGTCTCATGATAGTTGCTAAAATCTACAGCCATCGCTGGATCTGTAAATATTGTTGTATATTGCATGTCTTGGCTGATTGTAACCATAGAGGGATCGACAACCAAATTTTTAGCTTGAATGAAACCCTTTACGATATCGCGAAATCGCGGCTCGGTATGACGATACTCTGAAGTGTGGATATTGGTAATCTCGCCAGTTCGCACACAGGGTATTCCGTCAGGTGACATATCAAACAATTGCTGTTTTTGTGCCATTAACTCTACTGCGACTGAGCGCCGACAGGCTTCATAAAAGTCATGGCGTAAGCTGCGAGCTCTTCCGGATACGCATGCTGGATATCCAAAGTCAGTAGTACTCCCGTCAATCCTTAAGAGGTGAAAGCAACTTGTGGGGTGATCTGGTGATTTGTTCTTGAAAAATCCTTTAACCCCGAGCCCGATTTTTTGCTCTGCGTCTGGATGTCTCTGTAAAAGCTCATACAAGATGTCTTCGTCATCAGAGTTCAAAAACTCTCCGTCAGCGTAGCGGGCAAGCATGGCTTTGAAGAAAGCCGTTGCCTCAGCTTGCTTGGGGAAGGTCTTACTTGGCAGTACCACAGGTTTTGCAGGCATACAAACCTCCCTTTCATTGCACGCGATGGTTATCCATGTTCGGCATACCGAGATTACCACACGGTTTTCTCTGCAGATGCACCTTCCATGGTTGCTCATCGTGGAACAAGGTTGACCTACCGCAGATTACGCCTGGCCATCGTCCACAGCTGTAATCCGCAAGGTTCAACGAGCAGATTTTTGGGGCAGCAGGTTACGACGGCTAGCGATGTGCTGAGTCACTACCAAGCAAAATGATCTTTTCAAGCAAGTTACGGAGATTTTTAGCCCACGGATGCAACAAGCCTAAAAAGTAGGCCAAAAATCGCTTGCTGTTTGCTAGCATGGTCAGTGCGAACGGAAATAGCGTAGACTGACTTAACCATATGTGATCGATAATTTATGAGAATCTTTTCACCCTTGCCTGGCGAGTATATTGCTTCAGCCCTAAAACGAGGAAACGAGTTACTCGGCATTAAATCTATACGCACCGAGGATTTTTATATAAAACCGATACCAAGGGTAGGCTTTGGAATTAGCAAATCCATGTTGCCACTGAAGGCTGAATGGAGAGAACATCCAAAATTCAAATTTCCCGAATTCATATCGAAATATAACATCACTGAATCTGTTCTAAACAACCATACCCTGCACCCACTGAATGCAGCACTAGGCCGTTCGCGAGCATTAACAGAAGTCACTCCAAAAACTTGGACGAGAATTTGCCCTGAATGCGTACTAGAGGACATTGAAGAGCATGGGAGCCCGTATATACACCGAAGACATGTATTATCTTTTGTCATGGTCTGTAGCATACACGGCTCACCGCTGATTGACACCTGCCCATACTGTTCAGTTAGCATAAAGAAACATGACATAACACATCTACGCATTTGCAGCATACGCTACAAATACTCAAAACAATCAAAATCTCAAAAAAAATCGACTCCACGGTTATATGCGCAATTCATTGCAGACTTATTGCAATACCGCGGCGCCATGGCCAAAAGTGGTAAAGCTGAGGCTTTAATCTGCTGTAGCGTACACTTAAAATATGGCCGCAGGCATGCAGATTTTAATGCCAGCATGGGAATAGACTCAGTCATAGAGGAGGAGCTTGGAATATCAGTAAATACAAAAATCAACGTTTGGTCGATGGACAGGAACATTTCGCTTTATGCTTTCCTAGGATGCCAAACTGCTGAAAACTATCTGAAGCTCCTATCAGATGAAGAATCTGTGAGCCAATTAAATAAGGCCTTGGATGACGCTTGGATTACTAAATGGCAACACTATTGACAGCTAATTTTTACCCCGAAGAAGTGCAAGACATTCTTCATCATTAAGTTTAGGCACTCTGATACCTGAGAATCGGTACACGACACTCTTCGCACACCCTTCAGTCAACGAATAGGTTTCAATCGCCCACTTAATTTTTCTCACTTGATGATCATGGGAAGACTCAAGTAGCTCTTCCATCAATGCAATGCTTGTAGGGAAATTATTTGGCTTTCTCAGAAAGTCATGACCACAGGCTACCAGCCTGCATAATGAGGCACGGGTAACCTTCTGCGGTTTACCCTCTGCAGAGCGTAACCGTTCATTCGCGAGCAAAAGCTCGCGCCCAAGCGCAGAGTCTCTTGCCTCCCAGTCGATCAGGTTCCCTCGTGACCGGATGAAAGGGTGCGCAGCTACATACTGCGCTAACCACTTCCTATCGTGACGGTAGAGCCACAGATAACCAGGCTTCTCGTGACATTTCAGGTTGTCGCTGGTGGAAAACGCTGATCTGCGAGCTCCAATTTCGCTCTCGTTAGCTAGGTTGGCTGAAACCTTGCCGCACGTGAGATCGCCATTGTGGGAAGCAGCTCTTGGGCGGAAGAGCTTCATCTGCTCTAGATCTAAAGCCAGAAGCCAGCAGAGGAAGTAGAACTTGAAAGGCTGCACGACTCCGCGTGGTCGCAGGACTCGAAAGACCCAGTCAGGGGAATGGGCGACTTCTTGAAACTCAGGCGCGCGAGGACTGGAAAGGAGACGACGGTCCAGGAAAGCCCTCAGCATTCGCTCTCGGATCCTCCCTGACTGGATGAATCCCATCTCTTCCAGACGGAGCCTTAGAAATTCACCCGCTAGGAGCGTCTGTACGCTTGTAGGGTTTTCCAGTCCCCAAAGCTGCATCTCCGCAATCAAGCCGGCTGCCGTCTCACCAGACCATTGCAGTACCGGAGTGCCCTTTGCTTCATCGGGTAAGAGCATGCAACGCCAATCTGCCCCATCCGGGAATGTCATCGCCCAAAGCACGTCTTTATGAAGGGGACAGATACAGGTGCCAACAGCCTGGTGAACGCGATGCCAGTAAGCTACGCCGTACCTCAGGAGGTCTTCACTGACGCACCTTTTGCAATACCTGAACGATGCATGCTTCAAAAACCTTGAGGCGGTAAGACCGAGACTCATTTTGAGCCCTGTACCACGATTGCCAGCCATGGCGACACAGGCGGCGCAATACGTCGCATCGGGTACAAATGGCTGATAAAGAGGCATAAGGGTAAAGCGATCGATCAGCACGTTTACTGGATAGGCTGTTCCCAGCCGTTGCGACAGCCCCTCCAAACAACACGGTAGAATAGAGCCACATGTCCTGGAATACGCGCCAAATAGTTCCTGGCTTGTCACACGGTAGCTGGGGTTGGCCGACAGCCTGTGGTACCGGACGGCCAAGCTGTATAGCGACTCATCAGGAAACGGCTCTGGAAAGAAAAATAGACGCTCCACTGAACTCACCCCATTCATGTCACCAAGTGGCGTCTTTATCCACCCAGCCGTGCTGTTCGAGTTGAGTCTGCACATCTTTTTCTTTGATGAAATGGGCTTTCTTAACAACCCCGTCTTCAACCGGGACTAATGGCCGACTAGCTACCTTGGGAGCATCTTTGTCCTCATATTCACTCACAGGGGCAATTGAAGCCTGAGTCAGCAGAGAGAGATGTGACCTGTCCGCTCGCCGCGCCAGATCGTAGTTCATCATCTGAGCGATCTGGTCCTTCGTGGGCATCATGTCCTCAAAGTCAGCGATCTGCAGAGGGTCACCGCTTCGAAGCGCTTCGATGGGCTTGTGCAGCAGCCTCATCTGGTTGTCATAAACCTGCTGCAGCACCGCTGGTGTGATCGAGTCAATGTCCTCCCAAATGACGTGGCGTTGAGCAAGCATCAGGAGTTTGGCGAGAAAATCTGTGTTGCCCTGACTGAGGTCGTAGATTTTGGATAGGAGTTCATCGCTCAACGGAGCACGAGACGTCGTCCAGTCATAGGCCCATAACTGTGAGACCAGATGCGCCCAAAATGGATCGTCCTCGCTGAATCGATCGAAGGCGATAGGGCCCATCCCTGCAGCTCGCCGAGCATTTCGCAAAACACCTGAAAAGAGCGGGAGCATTGCGTTTGTACCGACATAGACCAGCGGTACACCAGCGTCATTTGATAGCGTAACGAAAAAGTTGAGCAGTTTCTCCCGGTCCTGCCCCCCTCGCGACGAGCAAAGATGCTGCATCTCATCAATGATCAGTGCACCGATGAAAAAAGTTTTGCACAGCTGGCTGATGTGCTGAAGCATCACACTGATGCTGTTACCGGCAGCACCTTTGCGAGAGTACTTCTCAATGCCTAGCGCTGAATCCAGAGCGGCGAAAAATGCCACGCAGAAGCCTCTCAGCGATCCATCGTGCGGACATTCGATCTTGAGCCAAACAACCTGGGTCTCAATGAAAATCTGCTCTTTGTACTGACTATGGCTGATGACCTGTGGATAGAGCCTAGCTATAGAATTAAGGGCTGTGGTTTTACCCATGCCGCTCAATCCGATCAGAGTAAGGGTTTCTGCTGAGGACATAAAACCATGGCCTCTGACCTCAGCAGACGATGGCAGCCGATATCTGACGGTGGAGGCCAGCAGCGGATTTCGCCCGGTATATCCGTACCGGATCAGCTGACTAAACAAATCTTCAAGGCGCAGGTGAATTTCAAAGGGTACGACGATGTCCTTCATCCTGTTGATACCATGACCACGCAGCTTGGGCTCCAGGGCACGCTCCGCATCGTCAGGCTTCTTCGGGAGATTCCCAACGCGCCTGACGACATCAATATCGGAGAGAATCCTCGGAAGGCACTCGATAAGTGGATTGCCATCGTACTGAGGCATCCCGGTAGGACTGTATTCAGCAGGAGCGAAACTGAAGTCACTCATTGATCGGTCCCATCACTCACGTTGACCACCAGTTTCAGGAATGCAGCGCTTCTCCCTGAACTAGGTTTACTGGCGACTGGTTTGGGATTTTCCGCTGTGATTGCCGAGTTATCCACAACACGTAGCTGATTCAGATCAGCGGTGTGCTGGTCACGCTCGTTTTGAGCCTCTGAGGCACGCTTGGAACGCTTGTCCCGCTTGAATTCAGCATTCGACTTAGGGCTTCCTTGAGCTGCGCGCTTCGATTTAGCCCGATCAAGGATATCTTCCTGACGCGCTTTCAATTGTACCGCAGTGTTAACAGCTTCATACCGTGCGTCAGGTGAGACTTGATTCAGAATTTTGATCATATCAAGTACTTCTTCCATACGCAGTCCACCGTACTTTTGCCGTTGCTGCGGTACTATTGTAAGTGGCTCAAAACCCGCTTCGGATTTAATCCAACAGTTCTCAATAGAATTCGGATCGTAGTAAACCCTAACATAAGTCGTTTTAAAATTGTATGAACGTTCTAACCACGCCTCTCGAATTGCTGTTTCACAAGTATACAGCACGCCTTGGAACATAATTCCCCCTCGGCTAATACGGCACTCCTGTGAAGGCAACAGAGCGATTTTGAGTTCAGCGGCTGAAACCACTTTAGAATTAATCAGGCTATTGGCCATGGACCACTTCCAAATACTTATTGGAGTTGGCTCTACTCCTGCAGCAATCATCTCACGATTCAGAATGTGGGGCACTCGAAGGCTTTTATTGTGAGCCAGCACACCCAATATCACCATCTCGGTAAATTCATCGATGTCGAAGATTGCGTCAAGCTGATAATCCCGATCCCCGCGCTCCATTTTTCGGGCATCAACTCCACCAGGTACAAATTTTAGGTCCAATTTTTCATTTATCAAACGAAACCGGCTTTCAATGATAGCTTTCCAATCTGGCCGAAAGGGCGGCAAAATCTTAACGTCAATACCCAAAGACTTGGTCATCGCCTCACCGGCCTCACTCAAAAGCTCGGCACGATCCGCGACAAGTTCGACCGGGAGATGAGCGCATGGCCATTCGGTTTCATTGATGTCAATACCGTATCGTTTGCAGAAATCTACCTTTGGCGTGCAAGCGTTGTAAATAGCATGCCTAGCACCATTCCAACTCGGCCCTTCAAGGCCGACGTGGATACCCACGATCATTCTTGTAAATGTATCCACGATCACGTAGAGCACAGGCCGTCCGATCAACCACAATCTATTGACACGGTGTACTAAATAAACATCGGCAATCGTCGAATCTATTTCATATCTATGTCCAGCACCATACAAGCCCTTAGATGCCGAGCCTACGAGTGCTCGATGATCTTTATAAAAGCGAATAGCTCCTCCACGCTCCTTCAACTTATAGAGATCATCGAAGTATAATTTCCCATGATACGTGAGTTGATGGACAGATGGATAACTGCCCCGTACCACATCGCCTTTCGTGCCGTCAGTTGAAACCTCCGTGTAGAACTTATTTAACATCCAGATATGTGCGTCTTTCACCGTTCCGCATTTTCCACTCGCGAAGCGCCTATAAGCCATGCGAATGTGAGTCAGATGACGACTTTCAAGCTTAATAGCGCCATCACCACTAACAACCACTCCACGATACTTAGGCGGACGTCCTGGGATGATGCCGGACGCCCGGCTTTTCTCCTTTCCTGGACCGCCACAGGTGCTGGTATTCCACAGGAACGCATTACGAGACTGCCCCATGCTCCAATAACGATAAAGAAGTCGGTAGATCTGCTTACGATCTACCGCCACTAGTTTCGCATGAGCCGAAATGAGAGCACCAAAATCCGTAGTCAGAATGTCTAAAGGTGTTTGGCCTTCCACTAAGTCACGAATTAGATCCCAATTCCTGTCCCTGCTCCGTTTCTCATTCTCGCTTATTTGATCATCACTTCTGAGCAGGTGCATTGGAACCATTTCAGAATTTAGAGCAGCCGCACCGGAGTCGATTTCTTCGATAAGAAGTGACTTTTCAATCTGCCAAGGCTTGGTCGGATTTATGCAAAGCTTAATCACCCATACAAAATCTTCGTTAATACCCAAAACTCTAACAGGCTGCTCAAGCAGGCTAGAGCCCTCACCTGGCGAAACTATGCAGTTAACTCGCAGATTTAGCATCGTCGGGCACCTCGATTGGAGCTACAACAGCCGGAGAGTATTGACCAATCCATACATGTAGCGGCTGAGATAAGCTAATAACCTTTGAAGTTAGGTCCATCTGCAAGCGACCGTTCCATAGCAGATGATGGAAAAGACTTTTTACACCTATATAGTCTATATAGATATTTCTCGAAGCTTGATCCAATAGAGCCTTCAGTGGCACTTGATCGGTTTTACACTGACTCAAAAAATCGAATAGGTTGCCAATGTTCTTCTCGGTAGGTAAAGAAGGGTGAATACTCGCGTAGGTCCGGAGGATAGTGAGGTTCGCTATCCGAACTTTTGACAAGTTTTCGTGCAGCACAAGCCTCCATTCTATCTGCCTGGATGCCCAGTACTTTTCCTCGATAGCTAGCTTCTCTGCCATCCTGTTCTGCACACCAATATTGGCATCCTCAAACTCTTTCCTATATTTGACGGAGCGCGCAGCAACTTTCACTTCCCCCGATGAATCGAGATAGGTGATCAGGAAGTCAGTCGTCATTACTACTGGAATCTGAGTTCCGGGGTAGACCGGATGGCGATAGTTTAGGCTGTTAGCAATTGCTTGGGTTTCGGCTTGCGTTAGCAGAGGAAACTGCTCACGGATATCAATAATGGAGTTTTCGTGCTCCAGAACTGTGAGGTAGTCGCGCTCGGCATTAGATATCAGGTGATGAGTGCGGTGTACCTTCACCCCTGACACAAGGTGAGAGACACCTTTGGATTTGATATCCCAAACCTTGATCCAGGGCTCATAGGATTCCTTCACGCCGCTCCCGCGACCAGATTTGATTCTCCTATCGATTTTCTGCTGAGTCATCAGCTTGGAACGCGCGGGCTTAACTGATGCAGCTGGAACAGATGTCATTATAGAGTCGCTCATCGACGGGCGACCCACTCGACCGGTACGGCACTGGGGTAGACGTGGCGTTGGAGATGTCAGGAGCGGGCGCAGCCAGGACGACAGTCACAGCGGTCCAAAGGATTCTGATCCTAATCTGCCAGACCTGCTCCTGCCCCGATGTACGGTCGGGGCCAGAGCTTGTGACAATCTTTATTAGCTTGTGACAACCTTTATTCTTTTGTGACAACCTTTATTCTTTGCAGACACCGGCAGCTTCCTCGCCTTACCCTCACTCCACCGTCACCGACTTCGCCAGATTCCGCGGCTGATCCACATCCGTGCCCTTGAGCACTGCGACGTAGTACGACAGCAGTTGCAGGGGGATGGTGTAGAGGATCGGTGCGAGGGCGTCGTTGATGTGTGGAAGGTTGATGACGTGGGTGCCTTCGCCGTTGCTCATGCCGGCTTGTTCGTCAGCGAACACCACCAGTTCACCGCCGCGGGCACGGACTTCCTGGAGGTTGGACTTGAGCTTTTCCAGCAGCTCGTTGTTCGGCGCCACGGTAACCACCGGCATGTCGGCGTCGACCAATGCCAAGGGGCCGTGCTTGAGCTCGCCGGCCGGGTAGGCTTCAGCGTGGATATAGGAGATTTCCTTGAGCTTGAGCGCGCCTTCCATCGCCACCGGGTATTGCGCGCCGCGGCCGAGGAACAGGGTGTGGTGCTTGTCGGCGAACAGCTCGGCGGTTTTCTCGACCGTGGTGTCCATCGCCAGGGCTTCGCCCAGGCGGCTGGGCAGACGGCGCAGTTCGTCCACCAGCTCGGCTTCGACACCTGTGCCGAGGGTACCGCGCACTTGGCCCAGGGCCAGGGTCAGCAGCATCAGTGATACCAACTGTGTAGTGAAGGCCTTGGTCGAGGCGACGCCGATTTCCGGGCCGGCCAGGGTCAGCAGGGTGAGGTCGGATTCGCGCACCAGGGAGCTGATGCCGACGTTGCAGATCGCCAGGCTGCCGAGGAAGCCCAGGGCCTTGCCGTTACGCAGCGCAGCGAGGGTGTCGGCGGTTTCGCCGGACTGCGAGATGGAGACGAACAGGGTGTCGGGCTGCACCACCACCTTGCGGTAGCGGAATTCGCTGGCCACTTCCACCTGGCAGGGGATGCCGGCCAGGCTTTCCAACCAGTAACGGGCGACCATGCCGGCGTGGTAGCTGGTGCCGCAGGCGACGATCTGCACGTTACGCACCTTGGCGAACAACTCGGCAGCCTGTGGGCCGAAGGCCTGCACCAGTACATGATCCTTGCCCAGGCGGCCTTCGAGGGTGCGCTGGACGACGCTGGGCTGCTCGTGGATTTCCTTGAGCATGAAGTGCCGGTAGTGGCCCTTGTCGGCCGCCTCGGCGCCTTCGTGGTACTGCACCACTTCGCGCTGCACGGCGTGGCCGGCCTGGTCCCAGATGCTCACCTGTTCACGGCGAATCTCGGCGATGTCGCCCTCTTCGAGGTACATGAAGCGGTCGGTGACCTGGCGCAGGGCGAGCTGGTCGGAGGCGAGGAAGTTCTCACCGATGCCCAGGCCGATCACCAGCGGGCTGCCGCTGCGCGCAGCGACCAGACGGTCGGGTTGGGCGGCGCTGACCACGGCCAGGCCATAGGCGCCGTGCAAACGCTGCACCGCCGCCTTGACCGCATCGGCCAGGTCAGGGGTGCTTTTGAGCAGGTGGTGGATCAGGTGGACGATGACCTCGGTGTCGGTCTCGGAGGCGAATACATAGCCGAGGGTCTTGAGTTCTTCACGCAAGGCTTCGAAGTTCTCGATGATGCCGTTGTGCACCACCGCCACTTCATGGCCAGAAAAGTGCGGGTGAGCGTTGCGTTCAGTGGGCGCGCCGTGGGTCGCCCAGCGCACGTGGGCGATACCCAGCTGGCCCACCAGCGGGTCGTCTGCTACCGCACTTTCCAGCTCGCGCACCTTGCCGATGCGGCGGCGACGCTGCAGGCCGTCCTGGGCACTGAAGACCGCCAGGCCGGCGCTGTCGTAGCCGCGGTATTCCAGGCGCTTGAGGCCTTCGATGAGGATGGTCGTGATGTTGCGCTCGGCGACGGCTCCAACGATTCCACACATGGTTATTGCTCCTGGCTGATCGTGGCGCAGATCAGGGTGACGCCACGGGCTTGAATAGGTTCGCGTGCCTCGGCGGGCAGACGGTCATCGGTAATCAGGGTGCTGATGCGTTCCCAAGGCAGCTCGAGGTTGGGGATTTTTCGCCCGACCTTGTCAGACTCGACCATCACGATCACTTCGCGGGCCACCTCGGCCATGACTCGGCTGAGGCCCAGCAGTTCGTTGAAGGTGGTGGTGCCGCGGTTCAGGTCGATGCCATCGGCGCCGATGAACAACTGGTCGAAATCGTAGGAGCGCAGCACCTGTTCGGCCACTTGGCCCTGGAAGGATTCGGAATGCGGGTCCCAGGTGCCGCCGGTCATCAACAGCACCGGCTCGTGCTCCAGTTCGCTGATGGCACGGGCCACATTGAGCGAGTTGGTCATTACTACCAGGCCCGGCTGACGCCCTAACTGCGGAATCATCGCTGCCGTGGTGCTGCCGCTGTCGATGATGATCCGAGCGTGCTCGCGAATGCGTTGCACAGCGGCGCGGGCGATGGCCTGTTTGTATAGCGAGATGGGCTGCGCCGGTTCACCCAGCAGTTCTTGCGGCACTGGCACCGCTCCGCCATAGCGGCGCAGCAGCAGGCCATTGCTTTCGAGGGCGGCGAGGTCTTTGCGGATGGTGACCTCGGAGGTCTCGAAACGCCTGGCCAAGGCGTCGACGCTCACCTCCCCCTGCTCACTGAGCAAGGCGAGGATATTGTGTCGGCGTTGGGGGGTGTTTCGTTTCGACATGAGCGCTTAAGTTTCGATTCGAAAGATAATGCGGGCAATCAAAACTCAAACGTAAGCGCTCGTCAAGGGGTGGATTTCCCTCAGACGGGCTGTGGATAACCCCGCTGCTTGACGCGGGGCGACTGGGTGAATGACCGCGTTTAAGTTATCCACACGCGTGCAGATCAGTCCTTTTTGATCTTCTGCGGACGCTTCCAGCCATCGATATTGCGCTGCCGCGCCCGACCGACGGCCAACTGAGCGGCTTCGACATTCTGGGTAATGATCGACCCTGCCGCAGTAGTGGCACCATCACCGAGCTGCACAGGGGCCACCAGCGCGCTGTTGGAGCCGATGAACACGTCTTCGCCCATGACCGTGCGGAATTTATTGGCACCGTCGTAGTTACAGGTAATGGTGCCGGCGCCGATATTGCTGCGCGCGCCGATCTCGGCGTCACCCAGGTAACTCAGATGGCCCGCCTTGGCGCCCTCGCCCAGACGCGCATTCTTCAGCTCGACGAAGTTACCCACATGGGCCTTGGCCTCGAGCACGCTGCCGGGCCGCAGACGGGCGAACGGGCCGACATCGCTGCCCTCGCCCAACACCGCGCCATCCAGGTGGCTGTTGGCCTTGACCACTGCGCCACGGCGCAGGATGGAATCCTTGATCACGCAGTTCGGGCCGATCTGCACGTCGTCCTCGATCACCACCTTGCCTTCGAGAATGACGTTGATGTCGATCATGATGTCGCGACCGACGCTGACCTCACCGCGCACATCGACGCGGAACGGATCGCGCAGGGTCACGCCCTGGGCCATCAGCCGATTGGCCTGGCACTGCTGATAGTGGCCTTCGAGCTCGGCCAGCTGGCGGCGGTCGTTGGCGCCTTGCACCTGCATGGGGTCGTCGGGCTGCTCGGTGGCGATGCTCAGGCCATCGGCCACGGCCATGGCGATGACGTCGGTGAGGTAGTACTCGCCCTGCGCGTTGTTGTTAGAAAGGCGCGCCATCCAGTCCGCCAGACGCTTGGCCGGCAGGGCGAGGATGCCGGTGTTGCCTTCCTTGATGGCCTTCTGCGCCTCGTCGGCATCTTTCTGCTCGACGATGGCGGTGACCTGGCCCTGGGCATCGCGAACGATCCGGCCATAGCCGGTTGGATCGTTCAGGGTCACGGTGAGCAGGCCCAGTTGCTGTTCATTGGCTTTGCTCAACAGGCGCTTCAAGGTCTCGACTTCGATCAGCGGAACATCGCCATACAGCACCAGCACGGTCTCGGCGGTGATGGCTGGCAAGGCCTGGGCAACGGCGTGGCCGGTGCCGAGCTGTTTGTCCTGCATGACGAAATTCAGGTCATCGGCCGCCAGGCGTTCGCGCACCTGGTCGGCGCCGTGGCCGATGACCACATGGATGCCTCGCGGCTGCAACTGCCGAGCGCTGTGGATAACGTGACCCAGCATGGGTTTGTCGGCCACTGGGTGCAGCACCTTGGGCAGCGCCGAGCGCATGCGAGTACCTTGGCCAGCGGCGAGAATGACGATATCGAGGGACATGGGGGCTACCACTCCAAGAGGGCCGGGAAGCGACCGGGGGATGGGTGACGAAAACGAAAAAGGGTAGCCGATGGCTACCCTTTTTCTCAATCTGCGTGAAGCGTGGCGGAATTAACCGCCGAACTTCTTGCGGATCTGCTGGACGGTGCGCAGCTGAGCTGCAGCCTCGGCCAGACGCGCAGACGCGGCGCTATAGTCGAAGTCCGCACCTTTTTCATTCAGCGCCTGCTCGGCAGCCGCGAGGGCTTGCTGAGCCGAAGCTTCGTCCAGGTCTGCAGCACGTTGCACGGTATCGGCAAGCACCTTGACCATGTTCGGCTGCACTTCGAGGAAACCACCGGAGATGTAGAACACCTCACGGTCGCCGCCCTGCTTGGTCAGCGTGATCGGACCTGGCTTCAGATTGGTGATCAGCGGCGCGTGGCCCGGGGCGATACCAAGATCACCCAGGTTCCCGTGCGCAACCACCATCTCGACCAGACCGGAGAAAATCTCTCCTTCCGCGCTGACGATATCGCAATGGACTGTCATAGCCATCTGCTTGCCTCAACCTGATTAGCGCCCCTTGCGGGGCGCCGGGATTACAGTTTCTTGGCTTTCTCAACTGCTTCTTCGATGCCGCCGACCATGTAGAACGCTTGTTCTGGCAGGTGGTCGTAGTCACCTTTGAGGATGCCGCTGAAGCCAGCGATGGTGTCTTTCAGGGAAACGTATTTGCCTGGTGCACCGGTGAAGACTTCGGCCACGAAGAACGGCTGCGACAGGAAGCGCTGGATCTTACGAGCGCGCGATACCAGTTGCTTGTCGGCTTCGGACAGTTCGTCCATACCCAGAATGGCAATGATGTCCTTCAGCTCTTTGTAGCGCTGCAGCACATACTGAACGCCACGAGCGGTCTCGTAGTGTTCGTTGCCGATCACGTTCGGGTCCAGCTGGCGCGAAGTCGAGTCCAGTGGGTCGACCGCTGGGTAGATACCCAGGGAGGCGATGTCACGGGACAGAACGACGGTGGCGTCCAAGTGGGCGAAGGTGGTCGCAGGCGACGGGTCGGTCAAGTCGTCCGCCGGTACGTAGACCGCCTGGATCGAGGTGATCGAACCTTGCTTGGTGGAGGTGATGCGCTCTTGCAGAACGCCCATCTCTTCGGCCAGGGTCGGCTGGTAACCTACTGCAGAAGGCATACGGCCCAGCAGTGCGGATACTTCGGTACCGGCCAGGGTGTAACGGTAGATGTTGTCGACGAACAGCAGAACGTCGTTACCTTCGTCACGGAACTTCTCGGCCATGGTCAGGCCGGTCAGTGCGACGCGCAGACGGTTTCCTGGTGGCTCGTTCATCTGGCCGTAGACCAGCGCAACCTTGTCCAGAACGTTCGAATCCTTCATCTCGTGGTAGAAGTCGTTACCCTCACGAGTACGCTCACCCACACCGGCGAACACGGAATAACCGCTGTGCTCGATGGCGATGTTACGGATCAGTTCCATCATGTTGACGGTCTTGCCGACACCGGCGCCACCGAACAGACCGACTTTACCGCCCTTGGCGAACGGGCAGACCAGGTCGATAACCTTGATGCCGGTTTCCAGCAGGTCGTTGCCGCCTGCCTGTTCAGCGAAGGAAGGCGCGGCACGGTGAATGCCCCAGCGCTCTTCTTCACCGATCGGGCCAGCTTCGTCGATCGGGTTGCCCAGGACGTCCATGATGCGGCCCAGGGTGGCCTTGCCGACTGGCACGGAGATGGCTGCACCGGTATCGGTGACGTCCAGACCGCGCTTCAGACCTTCGGTGGAGCCCATCGCAATGGTACGAACCACACCGTCGCCCAGCTGCTGCTGAACTTCGAGAGTGGTTTCCGCGCCTTGTACTTTCAGCGCGTTGTAAACACTCGGCACGACGTCACGTGGGAATTCCACGTCGATGACGGCGCCGATGATTTGAACGATACGTCCGCTACTCATAGCTGGATCCTCTGAATATGTGAACCGTTAAACCGCGGCAGCGCCGCCGACGATTTCCGAGATCTCCTGGGTGATCGCAGCCTGACGCGCCTTGTTGTAGATCAGCTGGAGTTCGCTGATCAGGTCACCGGCGTTGTCTGTGGCGTTCTTCATGGCGATCATCCGGGCCGCTTGTTCAGCAGCGTTGTTCTCGACCACCGCCTGGTAGACCTGCGATTCCACGTAGCGCACCATCAGGCCGTCCAGCAGCTCTTTGGCATCGGGTTCGTAGAGGTAGTCCCAGTGGTGCTTGAGTTCCTGATCCGGGGTTGCAACCAACGGTACCAACTGCTCGACCGTGGGTTTTTGCGTCATGGTATTGATGAACTTGTTCGACACCACGCTGAGACGGTCGATACGGCCATCGAGGTAGGCATCGAGCATCACCTTGACGGAGCCGATCAGATCATTGATCGATGGCGCCTCGCCCAGGTGGCTGATTGCAGCTACCACGTTGCCGCCAAAGCTGCGGAAGAATGCCGCACCTTTGCTGCCGATCACGCACAGGTCGATTTCAACGCCCTGCTCGCGGTTGTCGTTCATGTCCTTGACCAAGGCCTTGAACAGGTTGGTGTTCAGGCCACCGCACAGACCACGGTCACTGCTCACCACGATATAACCGGCGCGCTTCACAGGGCGCTCGATCATGAACGGGTGGCGATATTCCGGGTTGGCGTTGGCCAGATGACCGATCACCTGGCGGATACGCTCCGCATAAGGACGGCTAGCAGCCATGCGCATTTGAGCCTTGCGCATCTTGCTGACCGCCACTTTTTCCATGGCGCTGGTAATTTTTTGCGTGCTTTTGATGCTCGCAATCTTACTGCGAATCTCTTTTGCGCCTGCCATGTATCACCTATCAGGTTAGCAAGCGGGGGCACGAAGCCCCCGCTGCGGCTTACCAGGTCTGGGTGGCCTTGAACTTCTCGATACCGGCTTTGAGGCCAGCGTCGATTTCGTCGTTGAAGTCGCCCTTGACGTTGATCTTGGCCATCAAATCGGCGTGATCGCGGTTGAAGAAGCCGATCAGCGCTTGCTCGAAGCTGCCGATCTTGGCGATTTCGACGTCGGTCAGGAAGCCACGCTCAGCGGCGTACAGCGACAGCGCCATGTCCGCGATGGACATCGGAGCGTACTGCTTCTGCTTCATCAGCTCGGTAACGCGCTGACCATGCTCGAGCTGCTTGCGGGTCGCTTCGTCCAGGTCAGAGGCGAACTGGGCGAATGCCGCCAGTTCACGGTACTGAGCCAGAGCGGTACGGATACCACCGGACAGCTTCTTGATGATCTTGGTCTGAGCGGCACCACCAACACGCGATACCGATACACCGGCGTTCACTGCCGGGCGAATGCCCGAGTTGAACATGGCCGATTCCAGGAAGATCTGACCGTCGGTGATCGAAATCACGTTGGTCGGAACGAACGCGGAAACGTCGCCAGCCTGGGTTTCGATGATCGGCAGAGCGGTCAGCGAGCCAGTCTTGCCGGTTACGGCGCCATTGGTGAACTTCTCGACGTACTCTTCGGAAACGCGCGATGCACGCTCCAGCAGACGGGAGTGGAGGTAGAACACGTCGCCTGGGTACGCTTCACGTCCTGGTGGACGGCGCAGCAGCAGGGAGATCTGACGGTAGGCAACGGCCTGTTTGGACAGGTCATCGTAGACGATCAGCGCGTCTTCACCGCGGTCGCGGAAGTATTCGCCCATGGTGCAACCGGAGTACGGCGCCAGGAATTGCAGTGCGGCGGATTCCGAAGCACTGGCGGCAACGATGATGGTGTTGGCCAGGGCACCGTTTTCTTCCAGCTTGCGCACGACGTTGGCGATGGTCGACTGCTTCTGGCCGACGGCCACGTAGACGCAGAAGATGCCGCTGTCTTTCTGGTTGATGATCGCGTCGATCGCCAGAGCGGTCTTACCGATCTGACGGTCACCGATGATCAGCTCACGCTGGCCACGGCCGACCGGGATCATGGCGTCGACAGCCTTGTAGCCAGTCTGTACAGGCTGGTCTACCGACTTACGCCAGATCACACCTGGAGCGACTTTCTCGACAGCGTCGGTTTCGGTGGTGGCCAGTGGGCCCTTACCGTCAACCGGGTTGCCCAGGGCGTCGACGACGCGGCCCAGCAGGCCTTTGCCGACCGGCACTTCGAGAATGCGACCGGTGCACTTGGCGCTCATGCCTTCGGCCAGGGTGGTGTATGCACCCAGGATCACCGCACCTACGGAGTCTTGCTCCAGGTTCAGTGCCATACCGTAGACACCGCCCGGGAACTCGATCATTTCGCCGTACATGACGTCGGCGAGACCGTGGATGCGAACGATACCGTCGGAAACGCTGACGACAGTGCCTTCGTTGCGGGCTTGGGAGCTGACATCGAGTTTCTCGATGCGGCCCTTGATGATTTCACTAATTTCGGAAGGATTGAGTTGCTGCATTGCTCTGCTGCCCCTTCAAACTCAAGATTTCAAAGCTTCGGCCAGTTTCGCGATCTTGCCGCGAACGGAGCCATCGATTACCAGGTCGCCTGCGCGGATGACGACGCCGCCGATCAGGCTGGCATCCTCCGACGCGTGCAGGCGAACTTCCTGGCCTAGCCGTGCACTGAGAACCTTGGCGAGTTTGTCTTGCTGTTCTTGGTCCAACGCAAAAGCACTGGTGACTTCCACGTCCACGGATTTTTCCTGCTCGGCCTTGTACAGGTCGAACAGCGACGAAATCTCCGGCAATAGCAGGAGACGGTCGTTTTCCGCGGCAACACGGATGAAATTCTGTGCTGATGCATCGAACTTGTCACCGCACACGTCAATGAACGTGGCGGCCTTTTCTGCGCTCGTCAGTCGCGGGGCCTTGAGCAGGCGCTGCATGGTGTCGTCTTCCGACACCGCAGCAGCCAGGCCGAGCATGGCTGACCAATTGGCCAGTTGCTGATGGGCCTGGGCGTGCTCGAAGGCAGCCTTAGCGTAAGGTCGGGCCAACGTGGTCAGTTCTGCCATGATCGCCCTCGCTTAAATTTCAGCGGCCAGTTTATTAACCAGCTCCGCATGCGCGTTTTGATCGATTGTGGCGCCAAGGATCTTTTCAGCACCGCCAACCGCCAGGGCACCCACTTGGGCACGCAGGGCGTCTTTGACGCTGTTCAGTTCCTGTTCGATCTCGGCCTGAGCCTGAGCCTTCACGCGGTCAGCTTCGACACGAGCCTGTTCACGGGCCTCGTCGACAAGCTGAGCAGCACGCTTCTTGCTTTGCTCAATGATTTCAGCCGCCTGTGCTTTTGCTTCGCGCAGTTGCTGACCCGCTTTTTCTTGGGCCAGCTCCAGGTCACGTGCAGCGCGGTTGGCAGCGTCCAGGCCATCAGCGATCTTCTTTTGACGCTCTTGCAGAGCAGTGATGACCGGAGGCCATACGTACTTCATGCAGAAGACGACAAAAATGAAGAAGGCAACGGATTGGCCAATCAGGGTTGCATTAATATTCACGCCAACACCTCGCTCGGTCTTCGTTCATCACAGCCGTTCACTCGTTGAAAACGAGTGATTAGCCGACGATCTGACCAACGAAGGGGTTTGCGAAGGTGAAGAACAGAGCGATACCAACGCCGATCATGGTTACGGCGTCGAGCAGGCCCGCAACGATGAACATCTTGACCTGCAGCATCGGAACCATTTCTGGCTGACGAGCAGCACCTTCCAGGAATTTGCCGCCCAGCAGGCCGAAACCAATGGCGGTGCCCAGAGCGCCCAGACCGATCAGCAGAGCAACAGCGATAGCGGTAAGACCAACTACAGTTTCCATCTTTCCTCCCGACTTTTACGTCGTATTGGTTAGGTTTTTAGTTTGAAGCGGTAAAACAGGATCGTTTGGTACAACTGCCCTTGCGGACGTTTTAAGCCCTCCCCCAACCGCGCGGGGAAGGCTATCAGACACGCCAGGCGGTCTTAATGGTTATCTTCGTGAGCCATCGACAGGTAGACGATGGTCAGCATCATGAAGATGAAAGCTTGCAGGGTGATGATCAGGATGTGGAACACAGCCCACGCCCACTGCAGCACCACACCCAGGCCGCTCAGCCAGAGCAGGCCGGAACCGAACATGACCGCGATCAGGATGAACACCAGTTCGCCGGCGTACATGTTGCCGAACAGTCGCAGCGCCAGCGAGATCGGCTTGGCGATCAGGGTGACGAACTCGAGCAGGAAGTTGACCGGAATCAGCAGGATCTGCACGAAGAGGTTCTTGCTACCGAACGGGTGCAGGGTCAGCTCGCCGATGAAGCCGCCGAAGCCCTTGACCTTGATGCTGTAGAAGATGATCAGCGCGAAGACACAGAAAGCCATGGCCAGCGTGGCGTTCGGGTCGGTGGTGGAAACGGCGCGGAACGGAATGTGCGGATCGCCGGAGATCCAGATGGCGGCCTGCGGAATCCAGTCTACCGGGATCAGGTCGATGGCGTTCATCAGGAACACCCAGACGAAGATGGTCAGTGCCAGCGGTGCGATGACCGGGCTGCGGCCGTGGAAGGAGTCCTTCACGCTGCCGTGGACGAAGTCCACCATCACTTCGACGAAGTTCTGCAGACCGCTGGGCTGGCCGGAAGTCGCCTTCTTGGCTGCCATGCGGAAGATGAACAGGAAGATCAGACCCAGCGCGACCGACCAGCCGAGGGTATCGACGTGGAAGGCCCAGAAGCCCATTGCCTTGGCTTCGGCAGCCGAATGGGCAAAGCCCCAGCTGCCGTCTGGTAGTTGACCGTAGGTCAGGTTCTGCAAGTGGTGCTGGATATAGCCCGAAGCGGTTTCTGCTGCCATGGTTGCCTCAAACGCCCTAAGGTCTCGAAAGTCTTTTATTCATGAGCAGGGGTGCGAACCAACTGACCAACAGGGTCAGTACGAAGACGCCGAATACAGCCAGCGGCGCCAGGGGTTTCACTCCTGCAAAGGTCAGTGCGAACAGCACTGCCGTCAAAATCATCTTGCCTGCTTCGCCCGCATAGAACGACTTGACGATGGCCTGCGCTGCCCGGGCTCCGCTGAAGCGAAACGCTTTCCAGGCGAAATACACATTCGGCAGCCAGGCGATCAGCCCCCCACAGAGACCTGAATAACCGCTGACCGCGCCCTGCCACACAAACAACACCAGAGTCGCCAGCAAGAAAACGATGCATTGAGCCAGCAGTACCGGAAAAACCGCCCAGCGATGGAAAGGCAGGCGGTTCGGCGTGCGGATTTCCATCACAACTGCTCCTCGAAAGTCGACCGTCAAGTCAGCAACGACTTGGCATAATTTGTGCCGACAAAATGCGCGCAGAGTATAGGGGTGGATTAACCCCTATTCAACTCTTGGTAGTGATTTCCGATTGCGCGCTACAACGGCAATTGTTTCAGCGAATGTGGGCAAGTACACCCTGCAACTCGTCCAACGAGTTGTAGCGAATGACCAGCTGGCCTTTGCCCTTGTTGCCATGACGAATCTGTACCGCAGAGCCCAAACGCTCTGCCAGTCGCTGTTCAAGGCGGGTAATGTCCGGATCAGCCGGGCTTGGTTCGACCGGTTCAGTTGGCCCGTTCAGCCACTGGCGAACCAGTGCTTCAGTCTGGCGCACGGTCAGCCCACGTGCGACAACATGACGCGCCCCTTCCACCTGCCGAGCTTCTTCCAGACCGAGCAGCGCACGGGCATGACCCATCTCCAGGTCGCCATGGGCCAGCATCGTCTTGATCGCCTCGGGCAGCGAGATCAGTCGCAACAGGTTGGCCACGGTCACGC
Source organism: Pseudomonas cremoricolorata (assembly GCF_000759535.1). Classification (NCBI taxonomy): domain Bacteria; kingdom Pseudomonadati; phylum Pseudomonadota; class Gammaproteobacteria; order Pseudomonadales; family Pseudomonadaceae; genus Pseudomonas; species Pseudomonas cremoricolorata. The sequence goes on from NZ_CP009455.1 coordinate 1,440,233, forward strand.
GTGACTTGCCGACGGCGTCGGCCACCTGTTGCTGGGTCAACTCGAACTCCTGCTGCAGACGCTGCAGTGCAAGGGCTTCTTCCAGAGGATTGAGGTCTTCGCGCTGGATGTTCTCGATCAGCGCCATGGCGATGGCGACCTCGTCGGCCACTTCGCGAACCATGGCCGGCACCGTATCCAGACCCGCCAGTTGCGTTGCGCGCCAGCGGCGCTCACCGGCGATGATCTCGTAGCGCTGCTCGCCGATCGGGCGCACCACGATGGGCTGCATCACGCCGTGGCTGCGGATCGACTGCGCCAGTTCCTCCAGCGCTTGCTGATCCATGTCGCGCCGCGGCTGATACTTGCCGCGCTGAATCTGCTCGACAGGCAGGTGTTGCAGTTCCTTGCGGTCGATCTTGACCGCCTGCTCTTCGAGCGCGCTGACGGTAGGACCACTGAGCAGTGCATCCAACCCACGTCCGAGACCTCGTTTCTTAACGGCCATGCGGGTTCCTCAAGTTGCCTGTGCAGTGCGTGATGGACGGCGTTGACGACGTACCAGCTCGCCGGCCAGGGCCAGGTAGGCCTGGGCGCCGCGGGACTGCTTGTCGTAGGCCAGGGCCGGCATGCCGTAACTGGGTGCTTCGGCGAGGCGGATGTTACGTGGAATCACCGTGTCGTAGAGCTGATCGCCAAAGTGCTCCTTGAGCTGCGCCGAGACTTCGTTGTTCAGGCTCAGGCGCGGGTCGAACATGGTGCGCAACAGGCCTTCGATGCGCAGCTCCGGGTTGAGCCGTGCGGCGATGCGCTTGATGTTGTCGACCAGATCGCTCAGGCCCTCGAGCGCGTAGTACTCGCACTGCATGGGAATGATCACGCCGTCGGAGGCGACCAGAGCGTTGAGGGTCAGCATCGACAGCGAGGGTGGGCAGTCGATGAGGATGAAATCGTAGCTGTCGCGGATCGGCGCCAGGGCATTGCGCAGGCGACTCTCCTTCATCTGCATTTCCAGCAGCACCACTTCGGCGGCAGTGAGGTCGCGGTTGGCCGGCAGCAGCTGGAATTCACCATGCTCGGAGTAATGGATTGCCTGGGCCAGGTCGCACTCCCCGATCAGCAGGTCATAGACCGAATGCTCGAGCTCGTGCTTGTCGACGCCGCTGCCCATGGTCGCGTTGCCCTGCGGATCGAGGTCGATCAGCAACACACGACGCTTGGTCGCAGCCAGCGAAGCGGCGAGATTGATACAGGTGGTGGTCTTGCCGACACCACCTTTCTGGTTCGCGATTGCGAATACCTTAGCCATTGTTGCGCGTGTTCCCCGTCAAGCCTTGCGGCGCAGTATCAGTAGATGGCGCTGGCCTTGGCAACCGGGGACGGTCAAGGCCTGTTCGCTTTCCACTGTGAAGTCTGGCGGCAATGCTACCAGTTCATCGGCAGGATGCAGCCCCTTCATTGCAAGCCATTGCGTAGAGGCGTCACCCAGGTGGCGCGTCCAGTTGGTGAAGTTCTCCATGCTGCTGAAGGCACGGGAGACGATCCCAGAGAATGGTTGCTCGGGCTGGAAGGCTTCGACCCGGCTGTGGATAACCTCGAGGTTGTCGAGCTTGAGCTCCATTTTCACCTGGGTCAGGAAGCGGGTCTTCTTGCCGTTGCTGTCGAGCACGGTGACCTGCTTGTGCGGATGCAGGATCGCCAATGGGATTCCCGGCATACCGCCGCCGCTGCCGACATCCAGCCAGCGCTGACGATCGCTGTGGATAAACGGCATCACGCTGAGGCTGTCGAGCAGATGCCGCGAGACCATTTCGTCCGGATCACGCACGGCGGTCAGGTTGTAGGCCTTGTTCCACTTGATCAGCAAACCCAGGTAACCCAACAGCAGTTGTTGCTGCTGGTCGCTGAGGCTCACGCCCAGCGCGCGCGCGCCTGTGGACAACTCTTCCGCATGTTGCGCAGTGACCATGACGCTCAAACGCTTCGCTCCAGTTCACGGCCAGCGCCGCGTTTTTTCAGATGGATCAGCAACAGGGAAATCGCCGCCGGGGTAACGCCTGGGATACGCGATGCCTGCCCCAGGGTCTCCGGGCGGGTCTGACCGAGCTTGCTCTGGATCTCCTTGGACAGGCCAGAGATCGTCTGGTAATCGATATCCACAGGCAAGCGAGTGTCTTCACTGGCGCGCAGGCGGACGATTTCATCCTGCTGGCGGTCAATGTAACCGGCGTACTTGGTCTTGATTTCCACCTGCTCGGCGACCTGTGCCGGCACCTGCTCACCGCCAGTGACCTTGATCAGCCCGGCGTAGTCGACCTCAGGGCGAGTCAACAGGTTGAGCAGGCTGTACTCGTGGCTCAGCGGGGTGCCGAAGTGCGCCGAGATCGCCTCGCCCTCAGGGGTGTTGGGCCGGACCCAGGTGCTTTTCAGACGCTGTTCTTCACGCTCGATACCTTCGCGCTTGGCGCAGAAGGCCGCCCAGCGGGTGTCGTCGATCAAGCCCAGTTCACGGCCTTTTTCGGTCAGACGCAGGTCGGCGTTGTCTTCGCGCAGGATCAACCGGTACTCGGCCCGCGAGGTGAACATGCGGTATGGCTCTTGGGTGCCGAGGGTGATGAGGTCATCGACCAGCACGCCGATATAGGCCTCGTCACGGCGCGGACACCAGCTTTCGCGACCTTGCGCACGCAAGGCGGCGTTGGTGCCGGCCAGCAGGCCCTGCGCACCGGCTTCTTCGTAGCCAGTGGTGCCGTTGATCTGACCCGCGAAGAACAGACCATCGATGACCTTGGTTTCCAGACTGTATTTCAGATCGCGCGGATCGAAGTAGTCGTACTCGATGGCGTAGCCAGGGCGCACGATATGAGCGTTTTCCATGCCACGAATCGAGCGCACCACCTGCAATTGCACATCGAACGGCAAGGACGTGGAAATACCGTTGGGGTACAGCTCATGGGTGGTCAGGCCTTCCGGCTCGATGAATACCTGATGGCTTTCCTTGTCGGCGAAGCGGTGAATCTTGTCTTCGATCGATGGGCAATAGCGCGGGCCGATGCCTTCGATCATGCCCGAGTACATTGGCGAGCGATCGAGATTGGCAGCGATGATTTCATGGGTGCGGGCGTTGGTGTGGGTGATCCAGCAACTGACCTGGCGTGGATGCATCTGCGCATTGCCCATGAACGACATCACCGGAATCGGCGTGTCGCCCGGTTGTTCGTTCATTACCGAGAAATCCACCGAGCGGCCATCGATGCGGGGTGGCGTACCGGTTTTCAGCCGGCCGACGCGAAGCGGCAATTCACGCAGGCGTTGGGCCAGGGCCATGGCCGGTGGATCGCCGGCGCGGCCACCGGAGTAGTTCTGCATGCCGATGTGGATAAGTCCGCCGAGGAAGGTGCCGGTGGTCAGTACCACGGCGTCGGCGAAGAAACGCAGGCCCATTTGCGTGACCACGCCTTTGGCATGGCCCTGTTCGACGATCAAGTCGTCACAAGACTGCTGGAATATCCACAGGTTGGGCTGGTTTTCCAGGATCTCGCGCACCACCGACTTGTAGATGGCGCGATCGGCCTGAGCGCGAGTTGCCCGTACGGCGGGCCCCTTGCGGTTGTTCAGAACGCGAAACTGTATGCCGCTCATGTCGGTGGCCAGCGCCATGGCGCCGCCAAGTGCATCGATCTCTTTGACCAGATGGCTTTTGCCGATGCCACCGATGGCTGGGTTGCAGCTCATGTGACCGAGGGTTTCCACGTTGTGGGTCAGCAATAGGGTTTTCACACCCATGCGTGCCGACGCAAGCGCAGCCTCGGTACCGGCATGGCCGCCGCCGATGACGATCACTTCAAAACGGGAAGGGAAATCCACCACGCACCTCGTGCCTGTTTTTGCGAATAAAGAAGGTAAGCCGGCAAGTATAGGGAATTCACCCCCTGCAAAGAAACCTTTTGAGCAAAATTTGACCAGCCTGTGGATGAGTGGCGGTAATAGAAATTAACGAAAGAAGATTTAAAAAAGCTTTGTTTTTGTTACTACTCTTATACACAGACCTTTCTGTGGATAGATCGCTACAAGTCAATAATGACGTGATGTACAGCGTTTCAAAACCCTGTTATCTACCCACCATGAGCCCTTGGGACAAGCCTGTTTAGGCTGTGTATAAATAGCTTAATTATCCACAGGGCAATTCGTGCCCAAGAAAAAAGGCTTGTTATCAACTGAGCTAAAGGCGAGTTTTCCACAGGTCTTATTCCGATCTGACGGGTACAGATTAGCCTCCGCCATGCGGTGCCTTGAGCTGGAGATGGAGGGAGACTTGGGTCGTGATGCGGCGAAGGTTGGAAAACAGCGCGTTTTCCTGCCGTAAAGGCAACCTGATCACCATCGTCGGTGACCAGGCGTCGGGTAGGGCTATTTACCGATGCAGAAGCTCGAAAAGATCCGTCCCAGCAGGTCATCGGAGCTGAATGCACCGGTGATCTCTCCCAGCGCATGCTGAGCCTGACGCAAGTCTTCGGCGAGCAGTTCGCCAGCACCGGCAAGCGTCAACTGCGCATGACCGTGATCCAGGTGCTCACTGGCCTTGCGTAAGGCGTCAAGGTGCCGGCGACGTGCGCTGAAGCTGCTCTCTGCGGTCTGTTCATAACCCATGCAGGCCTTGAGATGCTCACGCAACAGGTCAAGGCCGTGCTGGCTGTCCCTGGCGCTCAGGGTGATGGTCACATGACCATCGCTGCCCTGCTCCAGGCCGATGGCCTCACCGCTGAGGTCGGCCTTGTTGCGGATCAGGGTGACATTGCCAGGCGCAGGACGTTGCTCGAGGAACTCCGGCCACAGGGCGAAGGGATCGCTGGCTTCAGGGGCTGTGGAGTCGACCACCAGCAGCACACGGTCAGCCTCGCTGATGGCCTTGAGCGCGCGTTCGACGCCAATACGCTCGACCTGGTCGCTGGTGTCACGCAGGCCCGCAGTGTCGACCACGTGCAGCGGCATGCCATCGATGTGGATATGTTCGCGCAGGATGTCCCGGGTGGTGCCAGCGATGTCGGTCACGATCGCGGCTTCGCGTCCTGCCAGCTGATTAAGGAGGCTGGACTTGCCGGCATTGGGTCGACCGGCGATCACCACATTCATGCCGTCACGCAACAAAGCGCCCTGCCCGGCTTCTCGCTGCACTGTGGATAACTGGACACGTACCGCTTCGAGCAACCCAAGCACATGCCCGTCGGCGAGGAAATCGATCTCTTCCTCGGGGAAGTCGATCGCGGCCTCGACGTAGATGCGCAACGCAATCAGCGCTTCGGTCAATGACTCGACACGGCGGGAGAACTCCCCCTGCAAGGAGCGCAAGGCATTGCGCGCTGCCTGGGTTGAGCTGGCTTCGATGAGGTCGGCGATGGCCTCGGCCTGGGCGAGGTCGAGCTTGTCATTGAGAAAGGCGCGCTCGCTGAATTCTCCGGGCCTGGCCAGGCGGCAACCCAGCTCGACACAGCGCTGCAGCAGCATGTCCATGACCACCGGACCGCCATGACCTTGCAGTTCCAGCACATCTTCACCGGTGAACGAGTTCGGGCCCGGGAAGAACAGCGCAATGCCTTCATCCAGTACCAGCCCATCAGCGCCGCGGAATGGGCCATAGTGGGCATGCCGTGGCGTCAGCGCCCGACCGGCGATGGCTTTGCCAGCCTGGCTGGCCAATGGCCCGGAGAGCCTGACGATCCCCACGCCGCCGCGACCTTGCGCGGTAGCGATGGCGGCAATGGTTTCACGCGCGATACTCATGCTCGAGAGCCTCCAGGGCACAATCGGTAGATAGCAAAACGCCCCACGATGGGGGCGTTTTTATTCACAGGCTAGACCTCAGCCTGTCATGCAGCCGCTTTTTTGCTCGCAGCTTCGATGCGACGGGTGATGTACCACTGCTGAGTGATCGACAGGCAGTTGTTCACAACCCAGTACAGCACCAGACCTGCCGGGAACCACAGGAAGAAGAAGGTGAAGATGATCGGCATCATTTTCATCACCTTGGCCTGCATCGGATCCGGAGGCGTCGGGTTCAGACGCTGCTGGATGAACATGGTGGCGCCCATGATGATCGGCAGGATGAAGAACGGGTCCTTGATCGACAGGTCGGTAATCCACAGGATCCACGGCGCCTGACGCATCTCGACGCTTTCCAGCAGTACCCAGTACAGCGCCAGGAACACCGGCATCTGCACCAGGATCGGCAGACAGCCGCCCAGCGGGTTGATCTTCTCTTTCTTGTACAGCTCCATCATCGCCTGGGACATCTTCTGGCGATCGTCACCGTAACGCTCTTTCAGCGCAGCCAGTTTCGGCGACACGGCACGCATGCGCGCCATGGAACGATAGCTGGCGGCCGAGAGTGGGAAGAACAGGCCTTTGATCAGCATGGTCAGCACGATGATCGACCAGCCCCAGTTACCCAGGATGCTGTGGATATGTTGCAGCAGCCAGAAGATCGGCTGGGCGATGAACCACAGGAAGCCGTAGTCGACGGTCAGTTCCAGACCTGGGGACAACGCCTTGAGTTTTTCCTGGCTCTTCGGACCGGCATACAGAACCGTGCTGGCTTCACCAGTCGCACCGGCTGGGACGCTGATCGCAGGACCGGTGTAGCCGATCAGGTAGTTGCCGGCGCTGTCCTTGCGGGTCTGCACCACGTTGTTGTCCGACTTGGTCGGAATCCACGCCGTGACGAAGTAGTGCTGCAGCCAGGCTACCCAACCACCGCTGACGGTTTCCTGGAGGTTGGCCTTGTCCATGTCCTTCATCGAGACCTTTTTGTAAGGCTCGGAACTTGTCCACAGGGCCGCACCCAGGTAGGTGGCAGTACCGGTGGCAGTGCTCGACGATGGGTCAGAGCTGGCATCACGCTTGAGCTGGGCGAACAGATTGCCGTTCCACGCCTGACCGCTCTGGTTGTCGATCAGGTAGCTGACTTTCAGATCGTACTCGCCACGGGTGAAGGTGAAGCGCTTGATGTAGTTGACGCCGTTCTCGCTGAACTTGAGATCGACCACCAGTTGTTCCTGGCCGTCGGCCAGTTGGTAGCTTCTCTGCTCGGCGGCATACAGCGGGCGACCGCTGGCGCGACGGTCCGGACCATTGGCGCCGGTCAGGCCACTTTGCGCGACGTACGTACGCTCACTGCCGTTGTCGAACAGCTGGAACGGGATCTCGGGATGGTCCTGACGGCGCGGGTATTTCGGCAGGGTCAGTTGGACGATGTCGCCACCGACCGGATTGATAGCCAGGTCCAGGACATCGGTCTTGATCCGGATCAGGTCCTTGCTGACCGCAACGGGGGCCAGTTCGGCAGGGCTGGATTCAGCATTGGCGCTCGGCACATCGGCGTTGACGCCGCTATCACCGGTTGCAGCGGTGTCCGGCAGGGCCGGGGCATCGTTGCTGGCGGCAGCATGCTGAGTCGGCAAGGCAGCCTGGCCATAGTCCTCGTTCCATTTCAGAACCAGTACATAGGCCACGATTGCCAGGGCGACGATCAGGATCGTGCGTTTAATATCCATGATTACTCGGCTATCGAAGAAGTTCGGGAGGAAGGAGCTGGCGGAACGGGATCGTAACCACCGTCGTTCCACGGATTGCATCGCCCCAGGCGGCGAACGGCTAGCCACCCACCACGCAACAGGCCATGGTTTTCAATGGCTTCGTAGGCGTAACAGGAGCAGCTGGGATAGAAACGACAGTGACTGGCCATCAGTGGACTAATGGCGTAACGGTAAAACTGGATCGGGACGAGTGCCAGTTTACGCATCGTGACTGTCTACCCCTGCGGTGTCGGCAGTGACCGCTGGAGAGGGACGGCTGCGGACCAGCCGTTTCCAGAGCTTGCCAAAATGTTGGTGCAATTCTGGGTTTTCAACATCGCCCAAGCCCTTGCGCGCGACTATCACGATGTCGAGACCAGCAAGCGTCTGCTGGTTCCGGCGAAAGGAATCGCGCATCAGGCGTTTGAGGCGATTGCGCTGAACGGAAAGCTTGACGCTCTTCTTGCCGATCACCAGACCGAGGCGTGGTAGATCGAGCCCGTTCTCGCGCGCAAGGATCAGCAGGTTTTTCCCTGGAACCTTGCCGGTTGGGGAGTCGAAGACCGCTTTGAAATGCCGGGGTGTAAGCAGCCGCTTATCCCGACTGAAGTCCTGACTCACCACCTGTGCCGGAAAATCAAATTGCCAGACGCTTACGGCCTTTGGCACGGCGACGCGACAGAACAGCACGGCCGTTCTTGGTTGCCATACGGGCACGGAAGCCGTGGGTGCGAGCGCGCTTGATGGTGCTTGGTTGGAAAGTACGTTTCATGGCGTGTTACCTGGTTTGTCGACAACGGGCCGGAATGGCCCCCTTTTTAAGAGATCGGCGATTCTAGAGAAAGCAAGGCCATAGGTCAATTTCCAACCAGCCTTTCCTTATAAGTGGTTACGCATGGCCTGCACATCCCGCTGACCCAAGAGCGTCGGTCCGCTCGCTGGGCGGTCGGATAACATTGAAAATAAAGAGAGACATATAAAAAGCTTTTTTAAAGAATCTACTACGTTTAAGGGACGTATTTTCTGTGGATAACTCATCGAACGCCTTTAACCGTGCGGTTTCCAAGGAATGATAAGTCTGTTTCAAAGACGTGCTGCGGCTGTGCGAGGGCTGAAAATAGCCTGTGTATAACTTAACTTGTTATCCACAAATAATTTATACACAGGCAAAACAGGGTGGTTGTGCATAGCCCTCATTGGTGGTTATCCACAGAGCTTATACACAGAGTTAGATGGCATAAATGTCTCGATTTGGCGGTTTCGCTGCATAGTCGCGCAGATGCATATGTGGATAACTGCGGCCGTCGCCGGTACAATAGCCGGCTTGTTTTGGCCTTCTCGGCCCTCACATTCAGGGGAAATCCGTGTCAGTGGAACTTTGGCAACAGTGCGTCGAGCTTTTGCGCGATGAACTGCCTGCCCAGCAATTCAATACCTGGATCCGTCCTCTACAAGTCGAAGCCGAAGGCACCGAGTTGCGTGTCTACGCGCCCAACCGCTTCGTGCTCGACTGGGTCAACGAAAAATACCTTGGCCGTTTGCTCGAGCTGATCGATGAGCAAGGTGACGGCATTGCGCCTGCCCTTTCCTTATTAATAGGCAGTCGGCGCAGTTCTGCTCCTCGCGCTGCACCCAATGCGCCAGTCAGTGCAGCCATGGCAGCGGCGAGCCAGCAGCAGGCTGCATCGGAGCCCAGCGTCGCTGCAGCACCGATCGCAGCGCCTGTGGGTAAGTTGCCTTCAGAGCCTGCGCCAGTGAGTTCGGTGGACACTGAGTCAACCCGCGACAGTTTCGATGCCCTGGGCGATAACGCACCGGCACCGGCCGCCAGTGGGCGCACGGAACAGCGGACGGTTCAGGTGGAGGGTGCGCTCAAGCACACCAGTTACCTGAACCGTACTTTCACCTTCGAGACCTTCGTCGAGGGTAAGTCCAACCAGTTGGCCCGCGCTGCTGCCTGGCAGGTGGCCGATAATCCCAAGCACGGTTACAACCCGCTGTTCCTGTATGGCGGTGTGGGCCTGGGCAAGACTCACTTGATGCACGCCGTGGGCAACCACCTGCTCAAGAAGAATCCGAATGCCAAGGTGGTCTACCTGCATTCCGAGCGATTCGTCGCTGACATGGTCAAGGCGCTGCAACTCAATGCCATCAACGAGTTCAAGCGTTTCTACCGTTCGGTAGACGCCTTGCTGATCGACGATATCCAGTTCTTCGCCCGTAAAGAGCGGTCGCAGGAAGAGTTTTTCCACACGTTCAATGCTCTGCTCGAGGGCGGTCAGCAGGTGATTCTCACCAGTGACCGCTATCCGAAAGAGATCGAAGGCCTGGAAGAGCGACTCAAATCGCGCTTTGGCTGGGGCCTGACGGTGGCGGTGGAGCCTCCTGAGCTGGAAACCCGCGTGGCCATTCTGATGAAGAAGGCCGATCAGGCGAAGGTCGAGTTGCCCCACGACGCGGCATTCTTCATCGCCCAGCGCATCCGCTCCAACGTCCGGGAGTTGGAAGGTGCGTTGAAAAGGGTGATCGCTCACTCGCACTTCATGGGTCGCGACATCACCATTGAGCTGATTCGTGAGTCGCTCAAAGACCTGCTTGCGTTGCAAGACAAACTGGTGAGTGTGGATAACATTCAGCGGACCGTAGCCGAGTACTACAAGATCAAGATCTCTGATCTGTTGTCCAAACGCCGCTCACGTTCGGTAGCCAGGCCTCGTCAGGTCGCCATGGCCTTGTCCAAGGAGCTGACCAACCACAGCCTGCCGGAAATCGGCGATATGTTTGGCGGACGCGACCACACTACCGTGCTGCACGCGTGCCGCAAGATCAATGAACTGAAGGAATCCGACGCGGACATTCGCGAGGACTACAAGAACCTGCTGCGAACGCTGACCACTTGATGCGTTCGGGCATAGCTTATTGAAGGCAAGGGACTAGACCATGCATTTCACTATTCAACGCGAAGCTCTGTTGAAACCCCTGCAACTGGTCGCAGGCGTCGTCGAGCGTCGTCAGACTCTGCCAGTTCTGTCAAACGTGCTGCTGGTCGTGCAAGGTCAACAACTGTCGTTGACCGGCACCGACCTGGAAGTCGAGCTGGTCGGCCGAGTGCAGCTGGAAGAGCCTGCCGAGCCTGGCGAAATCACCGTGCCGGCGCGCAAGCTGATGGACATCTGCAAGAGCCTGCCCAGCGACATGCTGATCGATATCAAACTCGATGAGCAGAAGCTGCTGGTCAAGGCCGGGCGTAGTCGCTTCACTTTGTCGACTCTGCCAGCCAACGATTTCCCTACGGTCGAAGAAGGCCCAGGCTCGCTGACCTGCAACCTCGAGCAGAGCAAGCTACGTCGTTTGATCGAACGCACCAGCTTCGCCATGGCCCAGCAGGACGTGCGCTACTACCTCAACGGCATGCTGCTCGAAGTGTCAGCCGATACCTTGCGCGCCGTTGCTACCGACGGTCACCGATTGGCGCTGTGCGCGATGCAGGCGTCGATTGGCCAGGCTGACCGCCACCAGGTGATCGTCCCGCGCAAAGGTATTCTCGAACTGGCGCGCCTGCTGACCGATCCTGAGGGCATGGTCAGCATTGTCTTGGGCCAACACCATATCCGCGCGACCACAGGCGAATTCACCTTCACCTCCAAGCTGGTCGATGGGAAGTTCCCGGACTATGAGCGCGTTCTGCCCAAGGGCGGTGACAAGTTGGTGCTGGGTGATCGCCAGGCCCTGCGTGAAGCCTTCAGCCGCACTGCCATCCTGTCCAACGAGAAGTATCGAGGCATTCGTCTGCAACTCGCCGCTGGCCAGCTGAAGATTCTTGCCAATAACCCTGAACAGGAAGAAGCGGAAGAAGAAATCAGCGTCGACTACAACGGCAGCTCGCTGGAAATCGGCTTCAACGTGAGCTATCTGCTCGACGTCTTGGGCGTGATGACCACCGAACAGGTCCGCTTGATCCTGTCCGACTCCAACAGCAGTGCGCTTCTGCAAGAAGCAGGCAACGATGATTCCTCCTATGTCGTCATGCCGATGCGTCTGTAACTGAATAGACGCCCTCCATGTCGCTTTCACGCGTTACAGTCACTGCGGTGCGCAACCTGCACCCAGTGACGTTCTCCCCTTCCCCCCGAATCAACATCCTCTACGGCGCCAACGGCAGCGGTAAAACCAGCGTGCTGGAAGCGGTTCATCTGCTAGGTCTGGCGCGCTCGTTTCGCAGCACTCGATTGACGCCCGTCATCCAATATGAACAACCCAACTGCACGGTATTCGGTCAGGTTGAGTTGGCTAGCGGGGGCAGCAGTAATTTGGGTATTTCTCGTGAGCGCCAGGGCGATTTCACCATCCGCATCGATGGACAGAATGCCCGCAGTGCGGCGCAACTTGCCGAGATTCTACCGCTGCAGTTGATCAATCCCGACAGTTTCAGGCTATTGGAAGGTGCGCCAAAGATACGCCGCCAGTTCCTGGATTGGGGAGTGTTCCACGTGGAACCTCGTTTCATGGCAACGTGGCAGCGCTTGCAGAAGGCACTCAGGCAAAGAAACTCATGGCTGCGGCATGGTACACTTGACGCCGCTTCGCAGGCTGCTTGGGACAGGGAATTGACCCTGGCCAGTGCGGATATTGATCAGTACCGCCGCGAGTACATCAAAGCCTTGAAGCCAGTTTTTGAAAAGACTTTGAGTGAGCTCGTTGAACTCGAAGGCCTGACCTTGAGCTATTACCGTGGTTGGGATAAAGATCGAGAACTTGCAGAAGTCCTCGCAGCCTCCCTCCATCGCGATCAGCACATGGGCCATACGCAAGCCGGTCCTCAGCGCGCGGATTTGCGCCTCAGACTAGGTGCCCACAATGCAGCCGATATTCTCTCGCGTGGCCAGCAGAAGTTGGTTGTCTGTGCATTGCGTATTGCTCAAGGTCATTTGCTTAACCAGGCACGCCGCGGCCAGTGCATTTATCTCGTTGACGATCTGCCGTCCGAGTTGGACGAGCAGCACCGCCGCGCACTATGTCGCTTGCTTGAAGAATTGAACTGCCAGGTTTTTATCACCTGTGTAGACCACGAATTTCTGAGGGAAGGCTGGCAAACGGAAACGCCAGTTGCTTTGTTCCACGTGGAACAAGGCCATATCACCCAGACCCACGACCATCGGGAGTGAAGGCATGAGCGAAAATCAAACGTACGACTCTTCCAGCATCAAGGTGTTGAAAGGGCTGGATGCCGTGCGCAAGCGTCCCGGCATGTACATTGGCGATACCGATGATGGCAGCGGCCTCCACCACATGGTGTTCGAAGTAGTCGATAACTCTATCGACGAGGCGTTGGCGGGACACTGTGACGACATCACCGTCATCATCCATCCTGACGAATCCATCAGCGTCCGAGACAACGGTCGGGGTATTCCGGTCGATGTCCATAAAGAAGAAGGTGTGTCTGCGGCAGAGGTCATCATGACCGTGCTGCACGCCGGCGGTAAGTTCGACGACAACTCCTATAAAGTTTCCGGCGGCCTGCACGGCGTAGGTGTTTCGGTGGTCAACGCCCTGTCCGAGAAGTTGATCCTGACCGTGCGCCGCAGCGGCAAGATTTGGGAACAGACCTACGTCCACGGTGTTCCCCAGGAACCGATGGCGATCGTGGGCGAAAGCGAAACCACCGGTACCCATATCCATTTCAAACCGTCGGCAGAGACATTCAAGAACATCCACTTCAGCTGGGACATTCTTGCCAAACGTATCCGCGAGCTGTCGTTCCTCAACTCGGGCGTTGGCATTCTGCTGAAGGACGAGCGTAGCGGTAAGGAAGAGTTCTTCAAGTATGAAGGTGGCTTGCGTGCGTTCGTCGAGTACCTGAATACCAACAAGACCCCAGTCAACTCGCAGGTGTTCCACTTCACCGTACAGCGCGAAGACGGCGTGGGTGTCGAAGTGGCCCTGCAGTGGAACGATAGCTTCAACGAAAACCTGCTGTGCTTCACCAACAACATTCCGCAGCGTGACGGCGGTACCCACTTGGTCGGCTTCCGCTCTTCCTTGACCCGTAGCCTGAACAACTACATCGAGCAGGAAGGTCTGGCGAAGAAGAACAAGGTTTCCACCACCGGTGACGATGCGCGTGAGGGCCTGACGGCGATCATCTCGGTCAAAGTCCCGGACCCCAAGTTCAGCTCTCAGACCAAGGACAAACTGGTGTCGTCGGAGGTGAAAACCGCCGTCGAGCAGGAGATGAACAAGTACTTCTCCGACTTCCTGCTGGAGAACCCCAACGAGGCCAAAGCAGTCGTCGGCAAGATGATCGATGCAGCGCGTGCGCGTGAAGCCGCCCGTAAGGCACGTGAGATGACTCGCCGTAAAGGCGCTCTGGATATCGCAGGTCTGCCGGGCAAATTGGCCGACTGCCAGGAAAAGGACCCTGCCCTCTCCGAACTGTATCTGGTGGAGGGTGACTCGGCAGGCGGATCGGCGAAGCAAGGCCGCAACCGTCGTACCCAGGCGATTCTGCCGCTCAAGGGCAAGATCCTCAACGTCGAGAAAGCCCGCTTCGACAAGATGATTTCGTCACAGGAAGTCGGCACGCTGATCACTGCGCTGGGCTGCGGTATTGGCCGTGAAGAGTACAACATCGACAAATTGCGTTATCACAACATCATCATCATGACCGATGCTGACGTCGACGGCTCTCACATCCGTACCCTGCTGCTGACCTTCTTCTTCCGCCAACTGCCCGAGCTGGTCGAGCGTGGCTATATCTACATTGCCCAACCACCGCTGTATAAGGTGAAGAAAGGCAAGCACGAGCAGTACATCAAGGACGATGAGGCCATGGAGGAGTACATGACCCAGTCGGCGCTCGAAGATGCCAGCCTGCACTTGGACGAGTCGGCGCCACCGGTATCGGGCATGCAACTGGAAAGCCTGGTCAATGACTTCCGCGCTGTGATGAAGACGCTCAAGCGTCTGTCTCGCCTGTACCCCGAAGAACTGACCGAGCACTTCATCTACATGAGCGAAGTGACCCAGGAACAGTTGGGCAACCATGAGCACATGCAAGCCTGGTTGGCCAATTACCAGTCGCGCCTCGATCAAAGTCAGAAGTCCGGCCTGGCCTACAAAGCCAGCCTGCGTGAAGACAAGGAACGTAACGTCTGGTTGCCTGAAGTGCAGATCATCTCTCACGGACTGGCCAGCTACGTCACCTTCAACCGCGACTTCTTCGGCAGCAACGACTACCGCTCGGTGGTCAATATCGGCAACAAGCTCAGCACCCTGCTCGGCGAAGGTGCCTATGTGAAGCGTGGTGAGCGTCGCAAGGCAGTGACCGAGTTCAAGGAAGCGCTGGACTGGCTGATGAACGAGTCGACCAAGCGCCACACCATCCAGCGCTACAAAGGCCTGGGCGAGATGAACCCGGATCAGTTGTGGGAAACCACCATGGACCCGGCCGTGCGTCGCATGCTCAAGGTCACCATCGAAGATGCCATTGGTGCTGACCAGCTGTTCAACACCCTGATGGGCGACGCAGTCGAACCGCGTCGTGACTTCATCGAAAGTAACGCGCTGTCGGTGTCGAACCTGGACTTTTGATTGACGTGTAATTGCACAACCCATTGCTCCGCAAAATAGAGGTCCGATGCTTTCAGCGCTAGGACCTCTGCAAAGCCCGCACTCGCGGGCTTTTTCTTTTTATGAAGTCTCAGATCTGGGTACTGTTCGTAAAGCCCTGGAAGGCATTCATGTCTATCTCACACCTGTCAGCAATCTTTCCGCCACATTACAAATCTGTAGGATTTCGCCGAAATGAGCGTCTTCGCGCTAACATTCTGCGATCCTCCGTTGTACATCGCGTGTGCACAAACCAGGCACCCGACCGCCCCTGAAAAACTCCCCCTCACCGCTTGGAATCCGTTATGCGCGTTCTGGTTGTCGAAGACGAAATCAAGACTGCCGAGTACCTTCAGCAGGGCCTATCCGAAAGTGGTTACGTGGTCGACATCGTGCATGACGGTATTGATGCACTTCACTTGTTCCACACCCATGACTATTCGCTGGTTCTTCTGGATGTGAATCTTCCAGGTATGGATGGTTGGGGGGTGTTGGAGGCAATCAGAAAGACCAGCCGCGTTCGCATCATCATGTTGACGGCCCGTGGGCGGATCAATGACAAGCTCAAAGGCTTGGACGGCGGCGCAGATGACTACCTTGTCAAACCGTTCGAGTTTCCCGAGTTGCTGGCTCGTATTCGCTCGCTGCAGCGACGCGGTGATGCGCTGGTGGAGAGGAGCACGCTGAACGTGGCGGATCTGGAGCTGGACTCGGTACGCCGTCGGGTATTTCGCGGCGGCGTACGTATCGATCTCACCACCAAAGAGTTTGCGCTTCTGCATTTGCTGATGAGTCGATCCGGCGAAGCGCTGACTCGCTCGCAAATCATCTCGCTGATCTGGGATATGAATTTCGACTGCGATACCAATGTCATCGACGTCGCTATCCGTCGCTTGCGCTCGAAGATCGATGACCCTTTTGAAACCAAGCTTATTCATACCCTTCGAGGTGTTGGTTACGTGCTTGAGGAACGTGTATGAGGCCGTTCGGGCTGGCGGCAAAGCTGGGACTCAAAGTGGGTTTGATGAGCGCTGCGCTGTTGCTGCTGTTTGCTACCTTCGGCTATCTGATCGTGGGTCAGGCGCTCGAGCGCAATGCCAGAACCGATCTCGAAGTGAAGATGTCAGGTATGGCGCACAACCTGTCGACCATCAGGGATATTTCCGGGGTGAACGTGGATGCGCACCAGCTTGTCGACCTGGTCATGGGGCACAACAATCTGTACGTCAGCATTTTCGAGTCGCCGCAAAGTCAGACGCCGTTGATCTCCATTGGCTCGAGGCGGGTCAATCTGGAAGTGCACAAGTTTCAGCCGACGCCACAGGCACGGGAGCATGAGTGGCGCGATTCCATGGGCCGACCACTGCTGACGGCTACTCGGGTCATGCGCCTGGGAGACGGCACAAAAGTCAGCGTCTTCATGACCATGGACCAGTCGTCCAACCAGGCACTGCTCGACGCGTTGCTGACGTGGGCGCTGATGGTCTCGCCGCTTGTTCTGGCGCTGATCCTGGCGATCAGTTGGTGGACGGTGCGCAGAGGTTTGCTGCCACTCACTAAATTCCTGAAGGTCGCTTCGAAGATTTCGACGGAAAGCCTTGAGCATCGACTGCCCACCAAGGGCATGCCGGCAGAACTCAAAGCGCTCGCTGACGGCATCAACATCATGCTGGTTCGCCTTGACGACGGTGTTCAGCAGCTCTCTCAGTTTTCCGATGACCTTGCCCACGAATTGCGAGCCCCGCTCTCCAACCTGATTGGCAAGGCGCAGGTGACATTGACCCGGGAAAGGTCCGTTGCCGAGTATCGAGAGGTGCTGGAGTCGTGCACCGAGGAGTTGGATCGCATGAGCCGCATGGTGTCCGACATGCTGTTTCTTGCGCAGGTCAGCCATCCAGCTTCGATGGTGGAGTTCGAGGCGGTGTCGTTGCTCGACGAAGTGCAGCGCGTCTGTGATCTGTTCAGTATCACGGCCGACGATAGCGAGATTCAGCTACAGATATCAGGTTGTCAGGACCAGGTACGCGGCAACCGGATCATGATTCAGCGGGCGGCCTCGAACCTGTTATCGAACGCGATCCGTTACTGCCCGCGTGGCGACGTCGTTCTGGTCAAGGTTCAAGGCGTTGGCCATGGCACGACCTTGAGCATTGGCAATCCCGGTCGTGGAATAGCCAGTGAACATCATGCGCACTTGTTCGAGCGGTTCTACCGTGTGGACAAGAGCCGGGCACGGAGCGAGGGAGGCACGGGCCTCGGGCTGGCCATCGTGCAGTCGATCATGAGCTTGCATCAGGGTGTGGCGCGTGTGGAAGTGACGGATGACCATGTCACCTGGTTCCACCTCGATTTTCCTACGGCAGAGCTAAGTCATTCGCAATCTGACGCAGCCTGAGGACTGCACAGCTGTCAGGTGCTCCGGGACAGGTCAGTGCCCGGGCGAGCAACACGATATGCAGGTGCGCGGCTGGCATTCAACTAACCGAATTGTAATTCTCGCCTCACGGTGTCGTTAGCTTCGGGTTCTTAGACTACTCAGCACAAAGGTCGCCAACCGGGCAGGCCTGACGGATACCGAGGCTCTCTATGAAACTGGTCAACGCAATCACTGTCGGCGCCCTGCTGTTTGGTCTTGCAGGAGGCGCACTGGCTGAAGGTGGTCATGAGCGGGTAAAACAATTCAACGAGGACTTCCGTAATGACCAGGCACAACGTTGGAATGATGACGGAGCAGCGCAAGCCCCGCAGCAGGTCGCTCAAACGACGCAGGAAGAGCGCGACGAGCGTAACGTGCAATCCCAGAAGTGATTAACAGCGACACGGTTACCGCGAATGAATCTTTCCCGTCACAGTCAGGTTTGAGCCGATTCCCTTTTCATGAACGGGTGGCGGGCAGGCAATCTGCACGTCAACCGCTCGATACCTGGCTGTAGCGTCTGCGCCTTTCCCCGCTTCCCTCCTCATCAAACCTCTTCAAAGCGCCTGAGAATGCCAGACGTTGCCTGGCATCGAACTCACTCACGCGCGTAGCTTGACAGGCCTGTCAGGTATCGTTGAGGCACCGCGAGAACATCGAGTAGCGTACCGTCCGCAGCGTGCCTTGGGTGTCTTCGAAGGTCATCAGCCTCGGGTAGACCGTGCAGTTGCGTGGGTCTTGGGACAGTCGCACGAACCTGTACATATCGAGGTTCATGCCATAGCGATAATCCTCGATCTCAGGAACCGACTTACCCTGCTTCTGCGCATAATCAGCCACCACTCGTTGGTGTTCCCTGATCGCGTCCTGCGCAGTTCTGTCAGAGAACGAGGTCGCCTGTGAAGCCATGGAGAACAGGATAAGTGAACTTGCCAGCATCAGCGTCTTCATGAAGCCCTCTGTAGATCAATCATCGGATGCCAAGGTAGCAAGGCGCAAAGATCACCGGCATGACGCCAGACTTACAATGTTGAAAGGTCTTGCAATGGCCGTTGTATAAAAAAACCCGCCACTCCGTGTGCGGGTTTTTTCGGTTCGGTTGCCTCAGTTCAATGCCTGATCGCGCTCTTCATCCTTGCGATGTGCCCACTGATACAGGGCGGGCAATACCAGCAAGGTCAGTGCAGTGGAAGACAGAATTCCGCCAATCACCACCGTCGCCAGGGGCCGCTGGACTTCCGCTCCGGTACCGGTGGCCAGGGCCATGGGAATGAAGCCCAGCGAAGCTACCAACGCCGTCATCAGCACGGGTCGCAGTCGCGTGAGGGCGCCTTCATCCACGGCTTGCCCGAGCGTGCGGCCCTGCTCTCTGAGCCCGCGGATGAAGGCGATCATCACCAGCCCGTTGAGTACAGCTACTCCGGACAATGCGATGAATCCCACTCCAGCGGAGATCGACAGCGGAATGTCCCGTAGCCACAACGCGACGACACCCCCAGTGAGCGCGAAGGGAATGCCGGTAAACACCAGCATGCCGTCCTTCAGATTGTTGAACATCAGGAACAGCAGCGTCATGACCAGCAGCAGGGCGACCGGCACGACGATCTGCAAACGCTTGGCTGCCGATTGCAGTTGTTCGAACTGACCTCCCCAGGCGGTCCAGTAACCGGCAGGAATCTGCACACGGGTGGCCAATGAGCTGGTCGCCTCTTCAACGAACGAACCAAGGTCTCGGCCTCGTACGTTGGCACTGACGACGACCAGACGCTTGCCGTTTTCCCGACTGACCTGATTCGGCCCCAGTTGCAGGTCCAGCTCAGCGACCTGGGACAGCGCGATGAAGCCGATCTGATTGGCACCCTGGGGGGTATTGGCGGGTACGGGAATCAGTAGACTGGACATCCCGGCAACATTGGTACGCACCGATTCCGGCAGGCGTACCACCATGTCGAAACGACGATCCCCTTCATACAAGGTACCGGCCTGACGGCCGCCCACGGCAATAGCGATCGCATTCTGCACATCGGCGGTGTTCAGACCATAGCGGGCGGCTTTGTCGCGGTTGATGTCGATGGTCAGCACCGGCAGGCCGGACGTTTGCTCGACTTTGACTTCCGAGGCGCCTGGAACGGCCTTGAGCGCCGCTGCGATCTTGTTGGCAGTGCTGTTGAGTACGCTCATGTCATCGCCGAAGACCTTCACTGCGACGTCGCTTCGCACCCCGGAAATCAGTTCGTTGAAACGCAACTGGATGGGTTGAGACAACTCGTAGTTGCTGCCTGGGATGCTGGCTGCCGCTTTTTGCACCTCGGCAATCAACTGTTCGCGAGACTTGCCGGGATCTGGCCATTGATCTTGCGGCTTGAGCATCAGGTAGGCGTCGGAGGCGTTGGGAGGCATAGGGTCCGAGGCGATTTCAGCCGTACCGGTGCGCGCGAACATCCGCTCGACTTCCGGCACTTGCTCAATCACTGCCTTCTCCAGCCGCTGCTGCAGGTCTACGGACTGCGACAGGCTGGTGCCCGGTACACGGATGGCCTGCAGTGCGAGGTCGCCTTCACTCAGGCTGGGGATGAACTCGCTGCCCATGCGGCTTGCCAGTATCCCGCTGAGCACTACCAGGGTGATCGCCGCCGAGAAAGCAATGCCACGGTGCTGCAAGACCCACTGCAGTACCGGCTGGTAGCGCCGTCTCGCCGTGCGCATGACCACGCCCTCCTCCTCCTTGACCTTGCCCGTGACGAACATGGCGATGGCCGCAGGCACGAAGGTAACAGACAGAATCATCGCGCCTAGCAGCGCCATCACGACGGTGAAGGCCATCGGATGGAACATCTTGCCTTCGACACCGGTGAGGGCAAAGATCGGCAGGTACACGACCATGATGATCAGTTGCCCGAAGATCAGCGGTCGGCGTGCTTCGCGGGCCGCGGCGAAGACTTCATGAAAGCGTTCGGTTTTGGTCAGCATGCGGCCGTGCTTGTGTTGAGCCTGCGCCAGGCGGCGGATCGCGTTTTCCACAATCACCACCGCGCCATCGACGATGATGCCGAAGTCCAGTGCGCCCAGGCTCATCAGGTTGGCGCTGACCTTGTTGTTGAACATGCCTGTGAAGGTGAACAGCATGGACAGTGGGATGACCATTGCCGTGATCAACGCAGCACGGATGTTGCCGAGGAACAGAAACAGAACGGCGATGACCAGCACCGCGCCTTCAATCAGATTCTTCTTGACCGTCGCAATGGCTTTCTCCACCAGGTTGGTACGGTCGTAAACGGTGATGGCGACCACGCCTTGGGGCAGCGTGCGATTGATTTCAGCCAGCTTGGCGGCGACTGCTTGCGAGACCGCACGACTGTTTTCACCGATCAGCATGAACACCGTGCCAAGCACCACCTCGCGTCCATTCTCTGTCGCGGCACCGCTGCGCAGCTCTTTGCAGATGCCGACTTCAGCCACCTGACTGATCCGGATCGGTGTGCCATCCACGCTGGTGATCACGATATTGGCAATGTCTTCGATCGTGCCAACCTGCCCCGGCGCGCGGATCAGCAACTGTTCGCCGCTGCGCTCGATATAGCCTGCGCCGACGTTGGCGTTGTTGCTCTCCAGCGCGGTGATCAGATCATTCAGGGTCAGCCTGTAGGTAGCCAGACGTTTTGGATCCGGTGCAATCAGAAACTGCTTGGCGTAGCCTCCGATGGTGTTGATTTCAGCCACGCCAGGCACGTTGCGCAACTGCGGCTGAATGATCCAGTCCTGAATCACCCGCAGATCGGTGGGGGTGTATGGCATACCGTCTTCCTTGAGCGCGCCCTCCTGCGCTTCGACAGTCCACAGGAAGATTTCCCCCAGTCCTGTAGAGACAGGTCCCATGATGGGTTCTATAGCTGCGGGTAACTGAGCCTTGGCGACCTGCAGTCGCTCGTTGATTAACTGCCGGGCGAAGAAGATGTCAGTGCCGTCCTGAAAGATCACCGTGACCTGAGACAGACCCGAGCGAGACAGCGAGCGTGTCTGCTTGAGGCCCGAAAGCCCGGCCATGGCTGCTTCCACTGGAAAGGTGATGCGCTGCTCGGTTTCCAGCGGCGAGTATCCAGGGGCGGCCGTGTTGATCTGCACCTGGACGTTGGTAATGTCGGGAACCGCATCGATTGGCAGCTTCTGGTAACTGTAGATGCCGATACCGGCCATGATCAGGACGGCGATCATGACCACGATGCGTTGTTCAATGGCGAATCTGATGATGCGTTCAAACATGGCAAGTCATCCTGTCAGGGCGCATCAGTGGCTATGCTCGGCAGACGCTTTGCCAAGTTCGGACTTGAGCGTGAAGCTGCCATCCGTCGCGACCTGATCGCCGGACTCGAGGCCCTTGAGGACTTCCACATATCCCCCCTCCCGGCGCCCCAGTGTCACTGGACGAGTGTCGAAACCGTCAGGGCTGCGTACGAATACCGAGGGCCTGTCTTCAACGGTCTGCACGGCTGTCTCAGGGACAGCGACAGCGACCTCATCACGCGCGGAGGTCACCGCGATGTCGACGAACAAACCTGGCCGCCATGCGCCATTGGGATTGGTCAGGGTGATGCGGACTGTGGCTGCACGGTTCTGCTCACCCAGCAGGCTGCCCACATAGCCGACTTTGCCGTCTACCTCGGCCTTCATGTCAGGCGAAGACACCTTGACTGCGCGGCCGGTGACCACCTTGCCCAAGTCGTTTGGAGGGACTGCGAAGGTAGCCCAGACCTGACTGAGGTCGGAGAGAATGAAGGCATTGGTTGCCTCGCTGACCACCTCCCCGACCGTCAGGTGCTTCTCAACGACGACTGCGTCGAACGGTGCGCGAAGCTCGTAACGGTTTCCCCCGAGCGCGTTGACCGCCGTGCCGATCGCACTGACCTTCTGGCGGGCGTTGGCCAGGGAGATCTCCGCTTCCTGTAATGCCTGACGGGCCTGCAGGTAGTCTTGTTCGGCTGAAATTCGGTCCTGCCACAGCTGTTTCTCACGGTCGAAGGTTACTCGCGCCAACTCCAGACGTCGCTGAGCAGCTTGTTGCTCACTGCGCAGGTCGGATATCTGCTGGCTGGCAATCACTGCAAGCACCTGGCCCTTCCTGACGGCCTCCCCAAGGTTGGCTTGAACGCTTTCAACCACACCGGAAACCCGGGGTACGACGTGCGCAGTGCGGTCTTCGTCAAAACGGATCTCGCCGGGGAAGCGCACGACGCTGGCCAGTTCACGAGGTGCAGCGGTTTCCAGTAACACACCGGCCGCCTTGATCTGATCAGCGCTGAGCGTCAACCTGCCCTCTTCTGCATCTGCTTCGCCGTGAGCATCGTCCCCCTGCTCTTCGCTGTGGGCAGTTGCCTTGCTTTCGTGGCCATGCTCGTCGCTGCTGCCGTGCTCGGCCGTGTTGGCTACCTGCCGGGCGGAACTGCCTGTCCAGGTCAATCCCCCGATGCCAAGGGCGACCACTGCGGCTATCGCGAGGACGAGGGTATGTTTGTTTTGCATTGCTACTCCTGCTTATCCATAGGTACCGGTGGGCTCGCCGCCGTGTGCCGAAGAAATGGTCTGGTCCCTTTTAGCGAGCGCCGAGTGCCGAACCGATGTCGCCATACAGTCTTTCCACTTGCGCCCGTGCAGCGGTTGCCGCTGCCAACGAATCGAGGTATTGGCCACGCGCGGCAATCAGGGTGCGTTGCGCATCCAGCACTTCGATGAAGCCGAACTTGCCCATCTCGAAGCCGCGGGTTGCGGTTTCCACGGCGCGTTGCGCCGAAGGCAGAATGGTCTTGTCGTACGTCTGGACTTCCTGCATGGCGGTGCTCCACTGCTGCACCGCGACCTGGGTTTCAGCGCGCAGGCGTAGCTCCACGGCGTTACGTCGGTCTCTGGCCTGATCGGCCCGACGAGCAGCGGAAAGGATATTTCCCTGGTTTCGGTCGAACAGCGGCAGTGCCATCGACAGGCCCACGACGCTCACCTGCTCGCGTGCCGCGCGGTCGTACTGACTACCCACGCTGACGGTGAGGTCTGGAATGCGCTGGGCTTTCTCTAAACCGAGTGCGGCGTCGCTTTCATCGATCTGGGCAACCGCCTGACGCAGTTCTGTGGTGTGTTCGAGGTTCGCCAGCAATGTCTCAACCGCAGGCGGCAGGCCGGGCGACAGGTCCGGTGAGTCAAGCCGCTCAACAGCACTGAGGGGGCTGCCGATCACCTGAGCCAATTGCTGGTAGGCGGTCGCTTGTTCGGTTTCGGCGCGGCGTACCTGCAAGGTTGCTTCGGCCAGTTGGACCTGGGCGCGGGTCGCTTCGACCGGTGACGACTTGCCTGCGTGAACTCGACCCTCGACGACGCGCAGGCCCCGTTGGGTCAATGCCTGCGACTGCTTCGCCAGCTCCACGCCTGTCTGTGCGCGTCGTGCTGCGTAGAACGCCTGGATCACCTCTGCTCTGAGGTTGGCCACCTGCCGCTCCAGCTCCAATTGCGCAACGCTTTGGCCGTGGGACGCGACGTCTATACGTGCACCCCGTTTGCCTCCCAGCTCCAGCGACTGGCTGAGCGTTACTGTGGTGGTGCTGGTGCTGCGACGGGTGTCTTCCATTTCGTAGGAAAGCTGGGGGTTCGGGACACGACCGGCCTGCCTGCGAGCACCTTGCGCAATGCCGATTTCCTGGCGGGCGGCGGCCAGTTCCGGGTTTGCAGCCATGGCGGTCGAGAGCGCCTGAGCAAGGCTCATGCCTTCTGCAACGGCGGCTGGGGCCTGCAGCGCCGACGTGAGCACTGCTAGAGTGCAGAGGCGTCGGGCGCAGACGCTGATCTTGTACAGGATGTTGCGGTAGTAGCCGGGCACTTTCGAGGTCCTCGTGCACAAACGTTGTCGACGCTTGGCGAAAGAACATCCTGCAATGGCCAAGCCCCCACTGATCAAGGTGAAGGCACTCTAATTAACGCTGGTTATCAGCGGGGTGGCCGGAACATTACAATTCTGCAAGAAACTTGCACTTCGTGCGGTGTTACACGTTGACAAACCGAAGGCTCGCTTGAGGTGATAAACCGATGTTGTGCGCACGGGGGAGAGATGACGAAATTGTAATCGTGGCATCACCCTCTGGTTATCTTCGACTTGCAAGTATTGTTCGCGCGCTATGCCAGGTGCGCCGCCGGGGTAGAACTATCAATGATCCCCGAGCCGCTAAAACATAATAAAAGCTGTGGTCAATCAGGGGAGCATCGAATGAATATACAAGTACCGCTGTCTGTCGCTGTCATTGCTGCAGTGTCCGCCGGTTATGCCGTATCGGCACAGGCTGAAGCACCGCCGGAAGGGTTCATCGAGGGCAGCAGCCTCACGGTATTGAACCGCAACTTCTATTTCAATCGAGATCACCGGGAAAGCGCGGCACCCACGTATAACAGTGGCAAGGGCAATACCAACGGCTACTCCGAGGCCTGGGCACACGGGATCATCACCACGTTCAAGTCCGGGTTTACCCAGGGGACCGTGGGGGTCGGCGTGGATGCGTTTGCCATGATCGGCCTCAAACTGGATACCGGCGGGGGGCGCAACGGGGGGCGCAGCTCCTTTGATGTACTGCCCGTCAACAGCAACGGGGACGCCCGCGACGAATACACCAAGCTCGGTGGCGCGGCCAAGGTACGTCTGTTCGATACGGTCGTGAAAGTGGGCGATGTCTTCCCCTCGACCCCGGTAGTGGCAGCCGGCGATTCGCGGTTGCTGCCGGAAAGCTTTCGCGGCGTGACGGTCGAGAACACCAGCGTCAAGGGCCTTACGTTGCAGGGTGGACGGCTGCACGCCATGAGCCAGCCAGTCTCCAGCGACCTCAACGATGGGTTGGCCACGTTCTATGGCGGCCCGGTCGATTCGCCGTGGGTTGGCTATGGCGGCGGCGACTATGAACTCAACGACAACATCACCGTAAGCCTCTATGCCAGCCAGCTCAAAGACGTCTGGAATCAGTATTACGGAGGTACCCACTTCGTCTATCCGCTCAATGATGAGCTCGCCCTGATCGGCGGCCTCAATTACTACAAGGCGGTCGATGAAGGCAAAAAACGCCTGGGCGAGTTCGACAACGATATCTGGAGCGCCAAAATCGGGGTCCGTTATGGCGCGCACACCGTTGCCCTGTCGCACCAGCGTAACAATGGCGATGACGACTTCGACTACCTGCGTCAGTCGGACTCCATCTTCGTCGACAACTCCATCCAGTACAGTGATTTCAACTCGCCGAAAGAACGTTCCTGGATGTTGCGTTACGACCTCGACATGTCTGCCTACGGGATTCCAGGCCTGTCCTTCATGACCCGCTACGTAAGAGGATCTGGCGCCGATTACGCGAATGCCAACGCGTTCTATATGCGCACCGACGGCAATGGCGATCCACTCGACAACCAGAAGCGCTGGGAACGGGATATCGAGGTCAAGTACGTCGTTCAGTCCGGCGCTGCGAAAGACCTTTCGTTGCGCGTGCGTCAAGCCACCACCCGGGCGACGGCCTTCGAGTCGGACCTCGATGAGGTTCGTCTGATCGTCGAGTACCCGCTGTCAATTCTCTGATCCCCAGGCAAAGAATCAGCCCTGTACGTTGAAAGAATTCGCCTTGAGTGACTTGAGTGCTCCTTTGGTAACAAGGTGAATATTTGGCGCCCTCTGGGCGCCTTTTTTTAATTAAATAATAACCACACCGTTATGCCCAAAGCACCCATGCAATACGGCTACCGTCACGATAAAACCTATGACTCAAGCGTTACCACTACGTTATTTAAACGCCGCGACAGCGCTGTTGATTTACCCTGCGCCGGAACGCTGCTGTCAACCATCCGTTCATTGCACGGCACGCTCGAGATAAGATGGCATGCGAATTCTGGTCATTGAAGATGAAGTCAAAACGGCCGAGTATGTCCGTCAGGGATTGACGGAGTGCGGATATGTTGTGGACTGTGCACACACGGGCGCCGATGGTTTCTTTCTGGCCAAACAACATGACTACGAACTGATCATGCTGGATGTCAACTTGCCAGAGATGGATGGCTGGGAAGTGCTCGAACAGTTGCGTCGTTCAGGGTGCACGTCGCGCATCATGATGCTCACTGCACGCAGTCGTCTGGCCGATAAAGTCAGAGGACTGGAGAATGGCGCCGACGATTACCTGATCAAGCCTTTTGAGTTTCCCGAGTTGCTGGCACGGGTGCGTGCACTGCTGCGCAGGTCGGAGCAGCCCGCGTCGGTGGAGGTCATTCGCGTTGCAGGCCTTGAGCTGGACCAGAGCCGACATCGGGCCTTCAGGGACGGCCAACGCATTGACCTGACCACCAAAGAGTTCGCGCTGCTGCACTACCTGATGCGCAATACCGGTGTGGTGATGAGCCGAACCCATATCATTTCGCAGGTGTGGGACATGAACTTCGACTGTGATACCAACGTCGTCGAAGTTTCGATTCGCCGGTTACGGGCGAAAATCGATGATCCCTTCGACAGCAAGCTTATCCACACATTGCGCGGCGTCGGCTATGTGCTTGAACAACGCCAGTGACGAGCAGATAGCCGCTACACCAGCGAGTGCCACGTCTGTGCCAACCCGATCAGGTGCACCACACCGTAGATCAGGCAGACCACTGAACTGATCAGGATGACCCCAGCCCCTGACAGCGCATACAGACTCCATCCGCATAACACCAGCGCAATTGCGCTGGTCACCAAAGGTGGATACCAGCTGCCTCGCTCGGCCGCGCGCACGAAGCGCTTGCCTGCACCGAACAGGTGATACCAGGAAGGGCCGCCGATGATGACCGCCACATGCAGAAGGGCTGCCGCCAGACTGAGCGCTGCGCCGAAGGTCAGCATCAGGTTGCAGTCAGTTGTCACTTCATCGTTCCCTGATCAAAGCGCTTTGATTTGCCGGCAGCAGCATAGTCCCGTTGTGAGCATCGGGGGTGATCCTCGATAGCTGTGGATAATCTTCAGGGCAGGGTGCTAATCGGCCATCAACTCCGCCTGCTGGGCAGCGCACAGCGCCAGCAGATAATCCCAGACCACCCTCAAACGCACCGACTTGTGCAACTCGCGGCGGGTGCAGATCCAGTAGCTGCGCTGGATGGCTTCGTCTGGCAGAACCCTGCGCAGAAGCGGATCATGCTGCGCCATATAGTTGGGCAGCACCGCGATCCCCAGCCCGGCGCGCGCCGCCTCCTGCTGGGCGATCACGCTGGTGCTGCGAAAGACGACATTGGGCGCGCGGCAGAAGCTGTTGAGCAACAGCAGTTCTTGGCTGAACAGCAAGTCGTCGACATAACCGATCCAGCTGTGCCGAATCAGGTCGTCGCGGCTGTGCAGGGGCGCAGCCCTATCGAGGTACGCGGGGCTGGCATACAAGGCCAGGCGATAGTCGGTGAGCTTGCGGGTGATCAAGAGGTCGGCATTCGGCCGTTCGAGGTGCACGCTGATTTCTGCCTCCCGATTGAGGATGCTGACGAACCGTGGCACTGCCACCAGCTCGACCTCCAGGCCCGGATAGCACTCGAACAGCCCGCCCAGGCGAGGCGTGACGAAACAAATGCCGATGCCCTCGGTAACGCCCAGGCGGATCTTGCCCAGCGGGGTGATCGACTGGGTGATTTCTTCCTGCGCCAGCAGCGCGACATTTTCCATGGCCTCAGCGTGCTTGAGCAGCGCCTGCCCGGCTGGAGTCAGCTCAAAACCCTGGGCGTGGTGAATGAACAGCGCCGTGCCAAAGCTGGCCTCGATACGCTCGATGTGCCGCGCTACGGTGCTGTGGGTGGTCTTGAGACGCCGACCAGCGCTCAGCAGGCGACCACTGCGCTGAAGCTCCAGGAAAAACCGCAAATCGTTCCAGTCGAACATAGGGCTGAGCCTTGCCGGCTATGGATGAGAGGGGTCGGCCGCGCCGCGCTGGCGTAAGGCGGTCAGCACGGCGCTGTAAAAAAATGCACAGCCATTGCGCAAAAACGCATGCTTGCGCAGCGAAATTAAGCACTAGGATCATAGACGACAAGAATAAAAAATCAGGCGCAAGATCATGCATATGTCATTTGCCGATTCAGGTTTCGACTACATCGTGGTCGGTGCTGGGCCTGCGGGATGCCTGCTGGCCAATCGTCTGTCCGCCGATCCGAGCTGCCGGGTACTGCTGCTCGAAGCCGGTGGGCGCGACAACTATCCATGGATTCACATTCCGGTGGGCTACCTGCACTGCATCGGCAATCCGCGCACTGACTGGTGCTTCAAGGCCAGCGCGCAGGCAGGCTTGGGCGGTCGTGAGCTGGGCTATCCACGCGGCCGCGTGCTCGGGGGCTGCTCGTCGATCAACGGCATGATCTACATGCGTGGCCAGGCCAGTGATTACGATGGCTGGGCTGCGCAAGGCAACCAGGGCTGGGCATGGAAAGATGTACTGCCGCTGTTCAAGGCCAGTGAGCGGCATTTCGCCGGCGCGTCTGAACACCACGGCGGTGAAGGCGAATGGCGGGTCGAACGCCAGCGCTACCAATGGCCGATTCTCGAAGCGTTTCGTGATGCTGCCGAACAGTGCGGTATCGCCAAGCTCGATGACTTCAATACTGGAGACAACCAGGGCTCTGGTTACTTTCAGGTCAATCAGCGCAACGGCGTACGCTGGAATGCGGCCAAGGCGTTTCTGCGCCCGGTGATGCAGCGGCCCAACCTGACCGTGCTGACCGGTGTGCAAGTCGATCGGCTGGAGCTGGAAGGTGGCCGCGCGTCGGCGGTCAACGGACGCTGGCAGAACCAGCCTCGTCGCTTCAGCGCGCGCCGCGAGATCATCCTGTGCGCGGGGGCGATTGGCTCACCCGGGATTCTTCAGCGCTCAGGCATTGGCCCGCGTGCGCTGCTGGAGCGGCTCGGCATCCCGGTGATTCACGCGTTGGAGGGTGTCGGTGGCAATCTTCAGGATCACCTGCAATTGCGCCTGGTGTATCGCATCGCCAACGCCCGCACCCTCAACCAGATGGCCGGCAGTCTGTGGGGCAAGATGGGCATGGGCTTGCGTTACCTGTACGACCGCAGCGGCCCACTGGCGATGGCCCCCAGCCAACTGGGGGCGTTCGTTCGCTCTTCACCGGAGCAGCCCAGTGCCAACCTGCAGTACCACGTGCAACCGTTGTCGCTGGAGCGTTTCGGCGAGCCGCTACACCCCTTCCCTGCCTTCACCGCGTCGGTGTGCAACCTGCGCCCGCTCAGCCGCGGTCGTGTAGACATCAGCAGCGTTGACCCGGGCTGCGCACCGGTGATCGATCCCAATTACCTCAGTGATCCGGCAGATCTGAAGGTCGCTGCCCAAGCCATTCGGCTGACCCGGCGCATCGTGCAAGCCCCTGCCCTGGCGATCTTCGACCCGCGTGAATACCTGCCAGGCGCGGAACTGAACACTGAACAGCAACTGTATGACGCCGCAGCGCGTATCGGTACCACCATCTTTCACCCCGTAGGCACGTGCCGGATGGGCAGTGGCTCGCTGGATGTGGTCGACAGCCAGTTGCGCGTTCACGGCATCGACGACCTGCGCGTGGCCGATGCTTCGATCATGCCCGAGATCGTCTCGGGCAATACCTGTTCGCCAACCTTGATGATCGGTGAAAAGGCGGCGCAGTTGATTCTTCAGCACAGCCACAGCAAGCGACCCCAGAGTACGCAGCACGCGATACCGACGCCTTGACCAGGTGACGAGCAACACCGGCAGCGGGGAGTCGGAAGCTGCCGACAGTGGAACAACAACAACTATTCACTGTGGCCCACGGGCCGAGGACAGCATCGATGTCGGATTACCTTCAAGAGCAAGCCGCTGCACCCGCCGGCGCCAGCCGCAGCGAAGAACGCAAGATCATCTTCGCCTCCTCCCTGGGCACGGTATTCGAGTGGTACGACTTCTTCCTGTACGGCGCGCTGGCGGCGGTCATCAGCAAGCAGTTCTTCGCTGGCGTAAACGACACCACCGCGTTCATCTTCGCGCTGATGGCCTTCGCTGCGGGGTTTCTGGTGCGGCCGTTCGGGGCGTTGGTGTTTGGCCGACTGGGCGACATGATCGGACGCAAATACACCTTCCTGGTGACCATCGTGCTGATGGGGCTGTCGACTTTCGCCGTGGGCCTGTTGCCCACCTATGCCAGCATTGGCATCGCGGCGCCGATCATTCTGGTGATTCTGCGCATGCTTCAAGGCCTGGCGCTGGGCGGTGAATACGGCGGTGCGGCCACCTACGTGGCAGAACATGCACCGCCCGGCAAACGTGGCTTCCATACGGGCTTCATTCAGTCCACAGCCACGTTGGGCCTGCTGCTGTCGCTGTTGGTGGTGCTCGGTAGCCGTTACATCAGTGGCGACGAGTTCGAAACCTGGGGCTGGCGCCTGCCGTTTTTGCTGTCCATCGTGCTGCTGGGTATCTCGACCTGGATTCGCATGAGCATGCGTGAGTCGCCCGCGTTCGTCAGGATGAAAGCCCAGGGCAAGCTGTGCAAATCGCCGATCCGTGAATCGTTCACCTCCTGGCCCAATCTCAAGGTGGTGCTCACCGCGCTGTTCAGCATCAACGCCGGACAAGCCGTGACCTTCTACACCGCGCAGTTCTACGTGCTGTTCTTCCTCACCCAGATGCTCAAGATGGATGCCGCTCAGGCCAATACGTTGTTGATCATCAGCGTGATCATCGGCGCGCCGTTCTTCGTGTTCTTCGGCTGGTTGTCCGATCGCGTAGGCCGCAAACCGATTCTGATGATCGGCCTGCTGTTGGCGACCGTGCTGTACTTCCCGATGTTCAAGGCGCTCAGCCATTACGCCAACCCGCAGATCGACGCCGCCAGCCGTCAGGCGCCTATCGTGGTCAGTGCCGATCCCGCTAGCTGTACTTTCCAGTTCGACCCGGTCGGCAAGGCCCGTTTCGACAGCCCGTGCGACAAGGTCAAGACCTTCCTGGTCAAGCAAGGCCTGCCCTATAGCTCGGTCAGCACCTCGGGCGAGGCGGTTCAGGTCAGCATCGGTGAACGCACCATCGACGGTTACGATGAAGCCGCCATGCGCGCTGCCATCGAGCAGGCCGGGTATCCGGCCAAAGCCGACCCGGCGCAGGTCAATCAGGTGATGGTGGTGGTGCTGATCGTGGCGATGATTCTGATCGCTACCATGACCTACGGACCTCTGGCCGCAGTCATGGTCGAGCTGTTCCCGACCCGCATCCGCTATACCTCGATGTCGCTGCCCTACCACATCGGCAACGGCTGGTTCGGTGGCTTCCTGCCCACGGTGTCATTCGCCTTGGTGGTCTACACCGGGGATATCTTCTACGGATTGTGGTACCCGGTGCTGGTCACCGGCATCAGTTTGGTCGTTGGCATCTTCTGCCTGCGCGAGACCAAGGACGTGGATATCGACAAGGTGTGAAGCATCCACAAAAAAACCGGCCTTCGGGCCGGTTTCTTGTGCAGCGAAAAAACTTATGCACGATTTTCCGAAAATGCTGATTTTAAGAAATAAACTTTAATTTCAATCAGTTACGGCTGTTTTTCGGAATTTCCATACAGAGTTGCTCACAACTTATCCACAGAATCATCAGGCCACTTGCCCTGGCTGATCTTCGGCAACGGCAGGCAGCGAGCCAAGCGCCCGTTGGGTTGCCTCGTTCCAGGCCTGAGCACGGTCATTGAGCTCGGCAATGGCCCGTGGCCCCGTACCGTTGGCGTGCATCGGCTCACCGATGACCACCTCGATCACCCCTGCCCGCTTGCCCCAACCCGCCTTGGGCCAGAACTTGCCGGCATTGTGCGCAATCGGCAGCACGGGCAAGCCGGCGTTGACGGCCAAGGCCGTGCCGCCGCGGGAAAACTTGCCGATCTGGCCGAAGGGCACGCGGGTGCCCTCGGGGAAGATCAGCACCCAGATGCGCTGCTTGAGCAGTTCATCGCCCTTCTTCGCCACCTGGCGCAGGGCCTCTTTGGGGTTATCGCGGTCGATTGCGATGGGCCGCAGCATGGCCATGGCCCAGCCAAAGAACGGCACGTACAGCAGCTCGCGCTTGAGCACCTGGCTCAGCGGCGAGAAGTAGGCCGAGAGGAAAAAGGTTTCCCAGGTGCTCTGATGGTTGGCGAGAATCACGCATGGCTCGTCAGGCACGTGCTCGGCGCCGGTGATCTTGTAGCGAATGCCCAGAATCACCCAGGCCAGCATCACCGCGAAGCGGCACCAGTAGACGTTGATGAACCGGTAGCGCTGACGGAAGGGCAGAAACGGTGCGATGAAGAAGCTCAGGGTGCACCACAGCAGCGAGCTGGTGCCCAGCAGCAGGTAAAAAAGAAAGACTCTGATCGCCTGCAGGATCGACATAGTGACATGTACCGTGGCGGGGCCTGCCCGCGTGAGAACGCTGCGCGCCAGGCGCAACGTTTTTAAAGTAGGGCCCTGGCGACGGACGCCAGGTCTGGGTAGATCAAGGTGTGCGCTGGCACCCCTTTGTTCAGGGTCTGCTCACCTTTACCGGTCTTGACCAGCACCGGTTGTGCATCAACCGCCACGGCAGCGTCAAGGTCGCCGCGGCTGTCGCCGACGAACCAGACGCCGGCCAGATCCTGCTGATAATACTCGGCAATCGCCTCGAGCATGCCCGGCTTCGGTTTGCGGCATGCGCAGCGCTCATCCGGACCATGTGGGCAATACACGACAAGCCCGAGCTCGCCGCCCTGCTCGGCCACCAGCTCGCGCAAGCGCGTATGCATGGCTTCGAGGGTGGCAAGCGGGTAGTAACCGCGAGCGATGCCCGACTGGTTGGTGGCGACCGCCACCGTCCAGCCGGCCTTGCTCAGTTGCGCAATGGCCTCGATCGAGCCGGGGATGGGAATCCATTCCTCAACCGACTTGATGTAGGCGTCGGAGTCGAAATTGATCACCCCGTCCCGATCGAGAATCAGCAGTTTCAAGGCTTACCCCAGCAACGAGATGTCGGCAACACCCAGGAACAGCCCGCGCAGGCGGCTGAGCAAGGCGTAGCGGTTGGCACGTACCTTGGCGTCCTCGGCGTTGACCATCACCGCTTCGAAGAAGGCATCGACCGGTTCACGCAAGGCTGCCAGGCGCGCCAGGCTCTCGCTGTACTGACGTGCTGCGGCCATCGGTTGCACGGCGTGGTCGGCCTGCTGGATGGCCGAATACAGCGAGAACTCGTTGGCGTTGTCGAAGTACTTCGGCTCGACCTGCGCGGCGATGGCGCCTTCGGCCTTGCTCAGCAGGTTCGAGACGCGCTTGTTGACCGCGGCCAGGGCATCGGCTTCGGGCAGCTTGCGGAAGGCCTGCACGGCCTGCACGCGCTGGTCGAAGTCCAGTGCCGAAGTAGGCTTGAGGGCACGCACCGACAGGTAGGTGGCGACATCAATGCCTTCGTCTTCGTAGCGTGCGCGCAGGCGGTCGAAGATGAATTCCAGCACTTGCTCGGCCAGGCCCTGGGTCTTGACCGTGGTGCCGAACTGAGCGACGGCAAAGCGCACAGCTTCGGTCAGGTCGAGGTCGAGTTTCTTCTCGATCAGGATACGCAGCACGCCCAGCGCTGCGCGGCGCAGTGCGTAGGGGTCTTTGCTGCCGGTGGGCAGCATGCCGATGCCGAAGATGCCAACCAGGGTGTCGAGCTTGTCGGCGATGGCGACGGCAGCACCGGTGAGCGTGCTTGGCAGCTCAGCGCCAGCGCCACGCGGCATGTACTGCTCGTTGAGGGCCAGGGCAACGTCTTCCGGTTCACCGTCGTTGACGGCGTAGTAGTAACCGGCGATGCCTTGCATCTCGGGGAACTCGCCGACCATCTCGGTGGCCAGGTCGCACTTGGAGAGCAGACCGGCACGCGCGGCACGCGCCGGATCACCGCCGATGTGCGGGGCGATCAGTGCAGCCAGCTTGGAGACGCGCGCGGCTTTGTCGTAGACGCTGCCCAGCTGCGCCTGGAAGACCACGTTCTTCAAGCGCTCGTTGAAGGTTCCCAGAGGTTGCTTCTTGTCCTGCTTGAAGAAGAACTCGGCGTCGGTCAGGCGCGGGCGCACGACTTTTTCGTTGCCGTGGACGATCTGCTGCGGATCGCGGCTCTCGACGTTGGCGACGGTGATGAAGCGCGGCAGCAGCTTGCCCTGGCTGTCGAGCAGGCAGAAATACTTCTGGTTGTCCTGCATGGTGGTGATCAGCGCTTCCTGCGGCACTTCGAGGAAACGTTCCTCGAACGAGCACACCAGCGGCACCGGCCACTCGACCAGCGCGGTGACTTCATCGAGCAGCGACGGCGGCACGATGGCGGTGCCGTTCTGCTGGGCGGCCAGCTCGTCGGTGCGTTTGGCAATCAGCGCACGGCGCTCGGCGAAATCGGCGATGACGTAGGCTTTGCGCAGGTCTTCGGCGTAGTTGGCCGGGGCGCTGATGAGCACTTCTTCGGGGTGGTGGAAACGGTGACCACGGGAATGACGGCCGGCGTGCTTGGACAGCACCGTGCAGTCGATCACCTGCTCGCCGAACAGCATCACCAGCCACTGTGGCGGGCGTACGAATTCTTCACGGCTGGTGGTCCAGCGCATGCGCTTGGGAATCGGCAGGTCGTTGAGCGAATCCTGGACGATGGTCGCCAGCAGGCTGCTGGTGGCCTTGCCCGGGATGTGCTGGGAGAAACGCAGCTTGGCGCCGCTCTGGTCGATTTCGGCCAGCTCGACACCGCATTTCTTGGCAAAGCCCAGGGCAGCCTGGGTCGGGTTGCCGTCGGCGTCGAAGGCTGCCTGGCGCGGCGGGCCGTCGATATTGATGCTGCGGTCGGGCTGTTGGGCGTCGAGCTGGCGAATCAGCACGGCCAGGCGGCGCGGTGCGGCATACACCTGCTTGCCGGTGTAATTCAGGCCTGCGGCCTGCAGGCCCTTTTCGATACCGGCCAGGAAAGCGTCGCCGAGGCTGGTGAGAACCTTGGGTGGCAGTTCTTCGGTGCCCAGTTCTACCAGGAAATCTTGAGCACTCATTGTGCAACCTCCAGCTTGGCCAACACTTCGTCTCGCAGTTCAGGGGTCGCCATCGGGAAGCCCAGGCGAGCACGGGCCTGCAAGTAGCTTTGCGCCACGTCGCGGGCCAGGGTACGCACGCGCAGGATGTAGCGCTGGCGCTCGGTCACCGAGATGGCGCGGCGAGCATCGAGCAGGTTGAAGGTGTGCGAGGCCTTCAGGACCATTTCATAGGTGGGCAGCGGCAGGTCGAGCTTGATCAGGCGGTTCGCTTCGCTTTCGTAGAAGTCGAACAGCTCGAACAGTTTGTCGACGTTGGCGTGCTCGAAGTTGTAGGTCGATTGCTCGACTTCGTTCTGGTGGAAGACATCGCCATAGGTGACCACGCCGAACGGGCCGTCAGCCCAGACCAGGTCATACACCGAGTCGACACCCTGGATGTACATCGCCAGGCGCTCGAGGCCGTAGGTGATTTCGCCGGTGACCGGATAGCACTCGATGCCGCCGACCTGCTGGAAGTAGGTGAACTGCGACACTTCCATGCCGTTGAGCCAGATTTCCCAGCCCAGGCCCCAGGCGCCGAGGGTTGGCGATTCCCAGTTGTCTTCGACGAAGCGGATGTCGTGCACCAGCGGATCCAGGCCGATCGCCTTCAGCGAGCCGAGGTACAGCTCCTGGAAGTTGGCCGGGTTCGGCTTGAGCACTACCTGGAACTGGTAGTAGTGCTGCAGGCGGTTGGGGTTTTCACCGTACCGTCCGTCGCCAGGGCGACGGCTCGGCTGCACGTAGGCAGCGTTCCAGGTTTCCGGGCCGACGGCGCGCAGGAAGGTAGCAGTGTGGAAAGTGCCGGCGCCTACTTCCATATCGTAGGGCTGAAGCACCACACAACCTTGCTCGGCCCAGTACTTCTGCAGGGCGAGGATCAGGTCTTGGAAGGTACGCACGGCTGGCGTAGGCTGGCTCACGAAATTCACCTGTATCTGGGGATGCGGATGTAAAGAGCGGGAGTATAACCCGATTCGCCTCGCCCTCTACTGCTTGGAGCCTTATGCCACGCTGCTTTTGGTGTACCGACGACCCGTTGTACCAGGCCTACCACGACCATGAGTGGGGCACGCCGCGGCGTGATCCGGCGTTGCTCTTCGAGATGCTTTTGCTCGAAGGGTTCCAGGCGGGCTTGTCGTGGATCACCGTGCTGCGCAAACGCGAGCGCTATCGCCAGGTGCTGTGCGGCTTCGACCCGGTACAACTGGCGCAGATGAGCGATGAACGCATCGAGGAACTGATGCTCGACCCCGGCATCATCCGCAACCGTCTCAAGCTCAACGCCGTGCGCCGCAACGCCCGGGCCTGGCTGGCGCTGGACAACCCGGCCGAGTGGCTGTGGTCGTTCGTCGGCGGCGAGCCGAAAATCAATCACTTCACCGGGCGCAGCGACATTCCGGTGAGCACCGATGAAGCCGTGGCCATGAGCAAGGCTCTGAAGAAGGCCGGTTTCACCTTCGTCGGCCCGACCATCTGCTACGCCTTCATGCAGGCGACCGGCATGGTCATGGACCACACCACCGATTGTGATCGCTACGCCGCGCTGGTGCGCTGACGGGTACAATGCGCGGCTTGCAGCTAGAAGGAATGCACCTGTGGAAAAATTCAAAGGCGCCCTGATGGTCGGGGCGCTGCGCCTGTTCGCCAAGCTTCCGTGGTGTGCGGTGCAGCGCGTCGGCGCCGGCATCGGTTGGCTGATGTGGAAGTTGCCCAATGGTTCGCGCAAGGTGGTGCGCATCAACCTGGCCAAGTGCTTCCCGGAAATGAATCGGGCCGAGCGCGAGCAACTGGTGGGGCGTGCCCTGCAGGACATCGCCAAGTCGTTCGTGGAAAGCGCCTGTGCGTGGATCTGGCCACCGCAGCGCTCGATCGATCTGGTCAAGGAGGTCGAAGGCCTCGAGGTGTTGCAGGCGGCGCTGGCCTCGGGCAAAGGCGTAGTCGGTATCACCAGCCACCTGGGCAACTGGGAAGTGCTCAATCACTTCTATTGCAACCAGTGCAAGCCGATCATCTTCTATCGCC
Source organism: Pseudomonas cremoricolorata (assembly GCF_000759535.1). Lineage (NCBI taxonomy): Bacteria > Pseudomonadati > Pseudomonadota > Gammaproteobacteria > Pseudomonadales > Pseudomonadaceae > Pseudomonas > Pseudomonas cremoricolorata. The sequence goes on from NZ_CP009455.1 coordinate 1,477,880, forward strand.
CGCCCAAGCTCAAAGCGGTGGACGACCTGCTGCGCGAGCAGCGGGTGCAGATGGGCAACCGTGTGGCGCCGTCGACCAAGGAAGGCATCCTCAGCATCATCAAGGAGGTGCGCCGGGGTGGCCAGGTCGGGATTCCGGCCGACCCTGAGCCGGCGGAATCGGCCGGCGTGTTCGTGCCCTTCCTCGGTACCCAGGCGCTGACCAGCAAGTTCGTGCCCAATATGCTCGCCGGCGGCAAGGCGGTCGGGGTGTTCCTGCATGCCGTGCGGCTGCCCGACGGCTCAGGTTTTCGCGCGATCATCGAGGCGGCACCGGAAGCGATGTACAGCCTTGATGTGACCGAATCGGCTGCGGCCATGAGCAAGGTGGTCGAGCGTTATGTGCGGGCGTATCCGAGCCAGTACATGTGGAGCATGAAGCGCTTCAAGAAGCGTCCGGCCGGTGAAGACCGCTGGTACTGACTGATGTATGAGCGCGGGAGCGCCGGACCGCCGGACCGCTCGCCCCTACAGGGGTTTGAGTTTCTTGAGGAAGACGGTCATCTCTTTCTCGGCCTGTTTGTCGCCATGCGCCTGGGCGGCAGCGATGCCTTGCTGCCAGGCGCTGCGTGCGGCGGTCGGATCGCCTGCCAGCTGGTGAGCCTTGCCCAGCAGCTTCCAGGCCGCCGAATACTTCGGGTCCTGCTCGACGCAGCGCGCCAGGTGCACGGCTGCTTCGGCGCCGTGTCCCTCGTCAAGCCAGGCCTTGCCCAGGCCGAAGCGCAGCAGCGGGTTATCCACACCCTTGGCCAGCATTTTTTCCAACGACTCGTGCATGGCTGTTCTCCCTAGAAGAAACTCAGGCCGACGTGGAACAGTTTCTCCACGTCGCGAATGTGTTTTTTATCCACAACGAACAGAATCACGTGATCGCCACTTTCGATCACAGTCACGTCGTGGGCGATCAACACCTGCTCGGCACGGATGATCGCGCCGATGGTGGTGCCAGGTGGCAGCGAGATCTGCGCAATGGCCTTGCCCACCACTTTGCTCGATTTGGCATCGCCATGGGCCACGGCCTCGATGGCTTCGGCCGCGCCGCGGCGCAACGAATGCACGCTGACGATATCGCCACGCCGCACATGCGCCAGCAAGGTGCCGATGGTGGCCAGCTGCGGGCTGATGGCGATGTCGATGTCGCCACCTTGCACCAGGTCGACGTAGGCCGGGTTGTTGATCAGCGTCATCACCTTGCGCGCACCCAGGCGCTTGGCCAGCAGCGACGACATGATGTTGGCCTCATCGTCGTTGGTCAGCGCCAGGAAGATATCCGCTTCGGCGATGTTCTCTTCCAGCATCAGGTCACGATCCGAAGCGCTGCCTTGCAGCACCACGGTGCTTTCCAAGGTGTCGGACAGGTGCCGGCAGCGCGCCGGGCTGACCTCGATGATCTTCACCTGGTAGCGGCTTTCGATGGCCTCGGCCAGGCGCTCGCCGATCTGCCCACCGCCGGCAATGACCACCCGCTTGTTGCTTTCGTCGATGTTGCGCAGCTCGCCCATCACCGCGCGGATGTCGCGCCTGGCCGCGATGAAGAACACTTCGTCGTCGGCCTCGATCACCGTATCGCCCTGGGGCGTGATCGAGCGATCGCGACGGAAGATCGCCGCCACGCGAGTGTCGACGTTGGGCATGTGCGCACGGATCTGGCGCAGTTGCTGGCCGACCAGCGGACCCCCGTAGTACGCCTTGACCGCCACCAGCTGCGCCTTGCCGCCGGCGAAGTCGATCACCTGCAGGGCGCCGGGCTGTTCGATCAGGCGCTTGATGTAGTTGGTCACCACTTGCTCGGGGCTGATCAGCACGTCCACGGGAATGGCTTCGTTGTCGAACAGCTCGGCGCGGCTCAGGTACGACGATTCGCGCACACGGGCGATCTTGGTCGGGGTGTGGAACAGGGTGTAGGCGACCTGGCAGGCGACCATGTTGGTTTCGTCGCTGTTGGTCACCGCCACCAGCATGTCGGCATCATCGGCCCCGGCCTGACGCAGCACCGTGGGCAGCGAGCCGCGGCCCTGTACGGTGCGGATGTCGAGGCGGTCGCCGAGGTCGCGCAGGCGTTCGCCGTCGGTGTCCACCACGGTGATGTCGTTGGCCTCGCTGGCGAGGTTCTCTGCGAGTGTGCCGCCTACCTGGCCGGCGCCGAGAATGATGATCTTCATCGGCTAGTCGTACCTTTTCTGGTTATCCGCGCGAAGCGGCGATCTTGATCAGCTTGGCGTAGTAGAACCCATCGTGCCCGCCTTCCTGGGCCAGCAACTGGCGGCCGTGGGGCTGGCGCAGGCCGGCCTCGGTGGCCAGGTCCAGCTCGCGGGCGCCGCGGGTACGCGCAAGGAACGCGGCGACGACCTCGGTGTTCTCGGTGGGCAGGCTCGAGCAGGTGGCGTAGAGCAGCATGCCGCCCACCTCAAGGGTAGGCCACAGGGCGTCGAGCAGCTCACCTTGCAGGCTGGCCAGGGCCGGAATGTCATCGGCCTGGCGGGTCAGCTTGATGTCCGGGTGACGGCGGATCACGCCAGTGGCCGAGCACGGTGCGTCGAGCAGGATGCGCTGGAACGGCGTGCCATCCCACCAGCTTGCGGTGTCGCGGGCGTCGCAGGCGATCAGTTGTGCATCGAGCTGCAGACGCGCGAGGTTTTCCCGGACGCGGGTCAGGCGCTTGGCTTCCAGGTCGATGGCGACCATCTGCGCAAGGCCCGGCTCGGCCTCGAGCAAGTGGCAGGTCTTGCCGCCCGGCGCACAGCAGGCGTCGAGCACGCGCTGGCCGGGGGCCAGTTCGAGCAAGTCGGCCGACAGCTGTGCGGCTTCATCCTGCACGCTGATCCAGCCCTCGGCGAAGCCCGGCAGGCCACGCACATCGCACGGCGTCTCGAGCACGATGCCGTCGCGGCTGTAGCGACAGGCGCTGGCGGCGATGCCAGCCTGCTCCAGCAAGGCCAGGTAGGCGTCGCGAGAGTGGTGACGGCGGTTGACCCGCAGAATCATCGGCGGATGGGCGTTGTTGGCGGCGCAGATGGCCTCCCACTGCTCGGGCCAGAAGGCCTTGAGCTGCTTTTGCAGCCAGCGCGGGTGGGCGGTACGCACCACCGGGTCACGCTGCATGTCGGCCAGCAGCGCTTCGCCTTCACGCTGGGCGCGGCGCAACACGGCGTTGAGCAGGCTTTTGGCCCAAGGCTTTTTCAGCTTATCGGCACAGCCCACGGTTTCGCCCAGGGCGGCGTGGGCCGGTATGCGCGTGTAGAACAGCTGATACAGGCCGACCAGCAGCAGTGCCTGCACATCGGCATCGGCGGCCTTGAACGGCTTTTGCAGCAGCTGCGCGGCGAGCAGCTCCAGGCGCGGCTGCCAGCGTGCGGTGCCGAAGGCGAGGTCTTGGGTCAGGCCGCGGTCGCGCTCCTCGACCTTGTCCAGTTGCGCCGGCAATGCGCTGTTGAGCGAGGCCTTGCCGCTGAGCACGGCGGCAAGCGCGCGGGCGGCAGCCAGACGTGGATTCATTGGCCCAGCACCTTGCCGGCAGCGAAGTGCTCACGGCGGCTGTTGAACAGGTCGCTGAAAGCCAGCGCCTTGCCGCCCGGCAGTTGCAGACGGGTCAGACGCAGGGCCTGCTCGCCACAGGCCACCAGCAGGCCATCCTTGCTCGCGGCGAGGACTTCGCCTGGCTCACCCTTGCCCTCGGCCAACGTCGCCGCAAGCACCTTGACGGTGTCCCCGTCCAGCGTGCTGTGGCACACCGGCCAGGGGTTGAAGGCGCGCACCAGGCGCTCCAGCTCCAGCGCCGGGCGGCTCCAGTCGAGGCGTGCTTCATCCTTGTTGAGCTTGTGTGCGTAGGTGGCCAGGGCATCGTCCTGGACCTCGCCGTGCAGGCTGCCATCGGCCAGGCCGGCGATGGCCTGGATCACGGCGTCCGGGCCCATGGCCGCCAAGCGGTCGTGCAGACTGCCGCCGGTGTCTTCGGCGCTGATCGGCGTGCTGACCTTGAGCAGCATCGGCCCGGTGTCCAGGCCCGCCTCCATGCGCATTACGGTTACCCCGCTTTCGGCATCGCCGGCCTGCACTGCACGCTGGATCGGCGCGGCGCCGCGCCAGCGCGGCAGCAGCGAGGCGTGGCTGTTGATGCAGCCCAGGCGCGGGATGTCGAGCACCGCCTGCGGCAGAATCAGGCCATAGGCAACCACTACCATAAGGTCGGGCTGCAAGGCGGCAAGTTCGGCCTGGGCCTCGGCATTGCGCAAGGTCGGGGGTTGCCGCACCGGAATGTCATGGGCGCTGGCCAGTTGCTTGACCGGGCTGGGCATGAGCTTTTGCCCACGGCCGGCAGGACGGTCGGGCTGAGTGTAGACAGCCACCACCTGGTAGGGGCTGTCGAGCAGGGCCTTGAGGTGTTCGGCGGCAAACTCGGGGGTGCCTGCGAAGACAATGCGCATGACGTTCTCGCTTGGAAAAAGAAGAAGGCTTGCCGCGGCAAGCCTTCTGGAAGGTGGGGATCAGGCTTGCTGGCGGTGCTGTTTTTCCAGCTTCTTCTTGATGCGGTCACGCTTGAGCTGGGACAGGTAGTCGACGAACAGCTTGCCGTTGAGGTGATCGAACTCGTGCTGCACGCACACCGCCAACAGGCCTTCGCATTCCAGCTCGAACGGCTTGCCGTCGCGGTCCTGGGCCTTGATGCGCACGCGCAGCGGGCGGTCGACGTTCTCGTAGAAGCCTGGCACCGACAGGCAACCTTCCTGGTACTGGCCCATGTCGTCGGTCAGTTCCTCGACCGATGGGTTGATGAAGACCCGCGGCTCGCTGCGGTCTTCGCTGAGGTCCATGACCACGACTTGCTCATGCACGTTGACCTGGGTCGCCGCCAGGCCGATGCCAGGCGCTTCGTACATGGTTTCAAACATGTCGTCGATCAGCTGGCGCAGGGCGTCGTCGAACGTCGTCACCGGTTTGGCGACGGTGCGCAGGCGCGGGTCCGGGAATTCGAGGATGTTCAGAATGGCCATAAGGTCAGGCAGTCACTGTGCATTTGGTTGAAAACTGAGCACACATAATAAAGGTAATCGGCGCATTCGGCACCTGGCAAAGGTCGGCTAGGGTGTCAAAGGTCGCTTTTCGCGCTTACTGATAGACAGCTTGTCAAAGCATTATCAACAGAGTTATCCACAGGTTGTGCAGGATGCATGGCCTGCTTTCTACAAGGATGATCGGCCATGCCCCTACCCTTCTGCCACATCTGCCCGCCTGCCGAACTGGAAGCGCGACTGCGTCTGCACGGCGTGCCAGACATCGGTCCACGGCGTTATTTCACGCTGATTTCCGCCTTCGGCGATGCCAGTTCGGCTCTGGCCGCTCCAGCCACCGCCTGGCGTGCCCTGGGCCTGCCAGCCAGCTGTAGCGAGGCGCGGCGCAGCGCTCAGGTGCGCGCAGGCGCGAGTGCTGCAATGGCCTGGCTAGAGCATCCCGGCCAGCATTTACTGATGTGGGACGACCTCCTCTACCCCGCCTTGCTCAAGGAAATCGACGATGCGCCGCCGCTGTTGTTCGTCGCAGGTAATCCGCAATTGCTCGAACGTGCGCAGCTGGCAGTGATCGGCAGCCGGCGCGCCAGTCCTCCGGCGCTAGATAACGCAAAGGCGTTTTCGCGGTGTCTGGCCAAGGCCGGATTCGTCGTCACCAGCGGCTTGGCGCTGGGGATAGACGGTGCCGTGCACCGCGCCGCGATGGACGCTGGCGGGCAGACCATCGCGGTACTGGGCAGTGGCCTGCAAAAACTTTATCCACAGCGCCATCGCGACCTGGCGCGCGAGATATCCGAACGTGGGTCTGCGCTGGTGTCGGACTATCCACTCGACGCCGAACCGCTGCCCGGTAACTTCCCACGGCGCAACCGCATCATCAGCGGGCTGTCGCTGGGCGTACTGGTGGTCGAAGCCGGCCTTGCCAGCGGATCGCTGATTACCGCACGCCTGGCCGCCGAGCAGGGCCGTGAGGTGTATGCCATTCCCGCATCGATTCACCACGCTGGCGCCAAGGGTTGTCATCAGCTGATTCGCGATGGTGCCTTGCTGGTGGAAAACGTCGAACAGATCCTCGACAGCCTGCGTGGCTGGCAGAACGTCACCCCGGCACCGACCACCCCCGCACCGAACGATCACCCGCTGCTGACCTTGCTGCACGCTGCGCCGCAGACCAGCGAAGGCCTGGCTTTGAGCAGCGGCCTGGCCCTGAGCGATGTGCTGGCGGCGCTGACCGAGCTGGAGCTGGACGGCAAAGTCACCTGTGCAGCGGGACGTTGGTTTGCAAGGTCGGCCTAAGTACACTGCTCGCACGCAAGATTTCCAGGTGGAGAAACAAACATGGTGAGCAGTTTTCGTGTGCAACAGGCCGCACGTGAAATCCGGGCAGGTGCAGTCATCGCCTACCCGACGGAAGCGGTCTGGGGCCTGGGCTGTGATCCCTGGAACGAGGATGCCGTGTACCGTCTGCTGGCGCTCAAATCACGGCCTGTGGATAAAGGGCTGATCCTGGTTGCCGACAACATCCGCCAGTTCGACTTCCTCTTCGAAGATTTCCCCGAGGACTGGATCGACCGCATGAGCGCGACCTGGCCGGGCCCCAACACCTGGCTGGTGCCGCACCAGGACCTGCTGCCCGAGTGGATCACCGGCGAGCACGACAGCGTCGCCTTGCGCGTCAGCGATCACCCGCAGGTACGCGAGCTGTGCGCGCTGGTGGGCCCTTTGATTTCCACCTCCGCCAACCCTGCCGGCCGACCCGCCGCCAAGACGCGGCTGCGGGTCGAGCAGTATTTCCATGGTGAGCTGGATCATGTGCTGGGGGGCGCGCTGGGCGGTCGCAAGAACCCCAGCGTGATCCGTGACCTGGTCACTGGTGAGGTCGTGCGGCCGGGCTGAAACGGGCCGACCGCGCCGATGGCCTCAGGTAGTCACGGCAGCAGGATGGTCGACCCCACCGTACGCCGTGCCGACAGCTCGGTCTGGGCCTTGGCCGCTTCGCTCAGCGGGTAGCGCTGCTGGATATCCACCTTGACCTTGCCGCTGGCGATCACGGCGAACAGGTCATCGGCCATGGCCTGGGTGTTCTGCGCGTTATTGGCGTGGGTGGCCAGGGTCGGGCGGGTGACGTACAGCGAGCCTTTCTGCGACAGGATGCCCAGGTTGACGCCACTCACCGCACCCGAGGCATTGCCGAAGCTGACCATCAGCCCGCGGGGTTGCAGGCAGTCCAGTGAGGTCAGCCAGGTGTCGGCACCGACGCCGTCATAGACCACCGGCACCTTCTTGCCGTCGGTCAGGTCCAGCACCCGTTCGACGACGTTCTCACGGCTGTAGTCGATGGTCGCCCAGGCGCCCAGCGATTTGGCGCGCTCGGCTTTCTCGGCCGAACTGACCGTGCCGATGACCTTGGCGCCCAGTGCCGAGGCCCACTGGCAGGCCAGCGAACCAACACCGCCAGCCGCGGCGTGGAACAGAATCACGTCACCGGGTTGCACGGCGTAGGTCTGCTTGAGCAGGTACTGCACGGTCAGGCCCTTGAGCATTACCGCAGCGGCCTGTTCGAAGCTGATGCTGTCGGGCAGCTTGACCAGATTGGCTTCAGGCAGTGTGTGCACATCGGCGTAGGCGCCCAGCGGGCCCGTGGCGTAGGCCACGCGATCACCGACCTTGAGCCGGCTGACACCTTCGCCCACTGCCTCGACTACTCCGGCACCTTCGGTACCCGCGCCCGAGGGCAGTGATGGCGGTGCGTACAGGCCGCTGCGGAAATAGGTGTCGATGAAGTTCACGCCGACGGCGTGGTTACGCACACGCACCTGCTGCGCGGCGGGTGGGGCCGGGTCGAATTCGACGAGTTGCAGAACCTCGGGGCCGCCATGCTGGCTGAACTGGATACGCTGGGCCATCTTGCACTCCTGGCAAAGGGGGAAAGCAGGCCCTCTATCGGACGCCTTTGCATGACCGCCGTCAACTGCGGCGCGCCGGGGTCCGGTGGTATGCTGCGCGGCGAAATTCTTTCTGCCCCATCAGGTGACCCAATGTCCAGCCGCACCGAGGCCGTCAAAGCCTACCTGCTCGATCTGCAAGACCGCATCTGCGCCGCCCTCGAAGGTGAAGACGGCAGCGCCCGCTTCGTCGAAGACGCCTGGGTCCGCGATGCCGGTGGTGGTGGGCGGACGCGGGTGATTGGCGACGGCCAGGTGATCGAAAAAGGCGGGGTGAATTTTTCCCATGTGTTCGGCAGTGGCCTGCCGCCTTCGGCCAGCGCCCATCGTCCAGAACTGGCCGGGCGTGGGTTCGAGGCCCTGGGCGTGTCGCTGGTGATCCACCCGCACAACCCGCACGTGCCCACTTCCCACGCCAATGTGCGTTTCTTCAGCGCTGAAAAAGAGGGCGAAGAACCGGTCTGGTGGTTCGGCGGCGGCTTCGACCTGACCCCCTACTACGGCGTCGAGGAAGACTGCATTCACTGGCACCGCGTGGCCGAGCAGGCCTGCGCGCCGTTTGGCGCCGATGTCTACCCGCGCTACAAGGCCTGGTGCGACCGCTACTTCCACCTCAAGCACCGCGGCGAGCCACGTGGCATTGGCGGGCTGTTCTTCGATGACCTCAATGAGTGGGATTTCGACACCTGCTTCGCCTTCATTCGCGCCATCGGTGACGCCTACATCGACGCCTACCTGCCCATCGTCCAGCGCCGCAAGCACGCCACCTACACGGCCGAGCAGCGTGAGTTCCAGGAGTTTCGCCGGGGTCGCTACGTCGAATTCAACCTGGTGTACGACCGTGGCACCCTGTTCGGCCTGCAATCGGGCGGGCGCACCGAGTCTATTCTGATGTCGCTGCCGCCCCAGGTGCGCTGGGGCTACGATTGGAAGCCGGCGCCTGGCAGCGAGGAAGCGCGCCTGACCGAGTACTTCCTGCAAGACCGTGACTGGCTCGGCCAGCAGACCCATGGATAACCCGAGGAATCGCGCAATGGACCAGTACGTCGTATTCGGCAACCCCATCGGTCACAGCAAGTCGCCGCTGATCCAGGGCCTGTTCGCCGAGCAGACGGGTCAGGACATGGCCTACAGCACACTGCTGGCGCCGCTGGACGACTTCAGCAACTGTGCGCTGGGCTTCTTCAAGGTCGGGCGCGGTGCCAACGTCACCGTGCCGTTCAAGGAACAAGCCTTGCAACTGTGCGACAGCCTCACCCCGCGCGCCCGTCGTGCCGGTGCGGTCAATACACTGAGCAAACTGGCCGACGACACCTTGCAGGGCGACAACACCGATGGTGCCGGGCTGGTGCGCGACCTGACCGTCAACGCCGGGCTGGCGCTGGGCGGCAAGCGTATTCTGATTCTCGGTGCAGGTGGCGCCGTACGCGGGGTGCTGGAGCCGATTCTGGCCCTGCGTCCGCAGTCGCTGGTGATTGCCAACCGCACTGTGGAAAAAGCCGAACGACTGGCCCAGGAATTCGCCGAACTCGGGCCGGTGGCCGCCAGTGGATTCGCCTGGTTGCAGGAACCGGTGGATCTGATCATCAACGCCACTGCCGCCAGCCTTGCCGGGGAACTGCCGCCGATCGCCGACAGCCTGGTCGAGCCAGGGCGCACGGTGTGCTACGACATGATGTACGGCAAAGAGCCCACGCCCTTCTGCCGCTGGGCCAGCGAGCTGGGCGCGGCGCAGGTGCTCGATGGCCTGGGCATGCTGGTCGAGCAGGCAGCCGAAGCGTTCCATGGCTGGCGCGGCGTCAGGCCGCAGAGCGCGCCGGTACTGGCCGAGTTGCGTCGGCAACTGGCCGCCAGCTAATCCCCTGGCAACGCCTGCTCAATCCTCGAACAGGATCGGGCAGGCCTCCTGCCCTTCGAGCTTGCGCAGCTCTTCGATCACCTGCAGCGGCGCTCGGCGCAAGGTCAGGCTGCCGCCAGCGCGCTGCAGTCGACGGGCTTCGCGGTGCAGCATGTCGACGCCGGAGTAGTCGATGAAGTTGATCTGCCGGGCGTCGATCACCACCTGTGGGCCCTGGCAGCGCTGCAGGCGCGCCTGCAGATAATGCGCCGCACCGAAGAAGATCGACCCGCCTACTCGCAGCACATCAGCCTCGCCTTCGCATACCTGTTGCACGCGCGGCCGTGAGGTGCGTTTGAGGTAGAAGAACAGTGAGGCCAGCACCCCCGCATAGATGGCGGTCTGCAGCTCCAGCAACAAGGTGGCCGCAGCGGTCAGCAGCATTACCAGAAACTCCGAGCGGCTGACCCGCAACAGCGCGCGAATGGCGCGGTGGTCGATCAGCCCCCAACTGATCAGCAGGATGCCGCCGGCCATCGCCGGAATCGGCAGATGCGCGATCAGTCCCGCACCGATCAGCGCGAATAGCGCCACCCATAGCGCAGAAAACACCCCGGCCATGGGCGAGCGGGCGCCGGCTTCGAGGTTGAGTCCGGAGCGGGTGAACGAGCCGGACGACAGCGAGCCGGAGAACCACGCACCGATCATGTTCGACGCGCCCTGGGCGCGAATCTCCTGGTCGGCGTCGATCAGTTGCTCGGAGCGCGCCGACAGCGAGCGGGCAATCGACAGACTGGTCACCAGGCCCAGCATGCCCAGCGCCACGGCACTGGGCAGCAGGCGCAACATCGATTCCACGTCGAGCAGCGGCAACGGGCTCAGCGGCGGCAGATGTCCGATGAACGCCGGCACTCTCGGCACCTGGGCGAACCACGACGGCAGCGCCCAGGCCAACAGGCTGACGCTGAACAGGCTGATCAACAGCCCCGGCCAACGTGGCCGCAGCCGCTTCAGCGCCAGCCCCAGCAGCAGGGTCGCCACGCCCAGCGCCAATGACGGCCCATCGATCTCGCCAACATGGCTGAGCAGGCTTTCCAACGTCTTCAGCGCGGTGGCCTGACTGCGCAGGTCGAGCCCCAACAGGTTGGGCAACTGGCCCAAGGCGATGACCACCGCCGCGCCAAGCGTGAAGCCCAGCACCACTGAATGGGAGACGAAATTGACCACCGCGCCGAACCGCAGCATGCCCAGCAGCCACTGGAAAATGCCCGCGAGGAAGGTCAGCAGCAAAACCAATGTGACGTAATCGTCGCTGCCGCTTACCGCAAGGGGACTCACGCTGGCATACAGCACTACGGAAATCGCCGCCGTCGGTCCGCAGATCAGGTGCCAGGACGAGCCGAACAGCGAAGCGATCAGTACCGGGACGATGGCCGCGTACAGGCCATATTCTGCCGGCAGGCCGGCGATTAGGGCGTAGGCGATGGACTGCGGCAAGGCAAGGATGGCGCCGCTCAGGCCCACCAGCAGGTCTTGCAGCAGGCTGCGACCCGATTGTCGGGGTAGCCAGACGAGAAACGGTAGCAGCGAGCTAAGGCGGGGCATCAGACGCGGTCCATTGGGCAGTGGCGTCGAGGGTGAACGTCTGCATCGAGCGACGCAAGCCGGGACTGCTCGGCCCGGCTTGCGTCGTTCTTCAAAGTGCTGCCTTGACCGCCTTCAGACCGTCGTCTCCGCTTTTGCTGGTGACTCCGGCCAGCCAGGCATCCAGCACTTGTGGATGAGCCTTGACCCAGGCTTTGGCAGCCGCATCGAAGCTGAGCTTTTTATCCACAACCTCGGCCATGATGGTGTTCTCCATGTCGAGGGTGAAGCTCAGGTTGCTCAACAACTTCGCGGCATTCGGGCAGGCTTGTGGATAACCCTTGCGCACCAGCGTGTTCACCTCGCCTTCGTCACCGAACCACTGCTCGCCACCGGTCAGGTACTTCATCTTCAGCTTCACGTTCATCGGGTGCGGGGTCCAGCCGAGGAAGGCGATGTACTGCTGATTCTTCACGGCGCGGTCGACCTGGGTGAGCATGGCCTGCTCGCTGGATTCGACCAGCTTCCATTTGCCCAGGCCGAATGTATCGGCATCGATGATTTCCTTGAGCGACAGGTTGGCCGGCGCGCCAGAGCCGATGCCGTACAACTTTTGGCCGAACTGCTTGGCGTGCTTTTGCAGGTCGGCGAAGTCCTTCACGCCGCCATTCCACACATAATCAGGGACTGCCAAGGTGAACTGGGTGCCTTGCAGATTGCGCGACAGGCGCTGTACATCGCCCGTGGCGACGAACTTGTCGTGGAAACCCTGTTGCGCCGGCATCCAGTTGCCGAGGAAGGCATCGACTTTGCCGTCCTTGAGGCCGCCATAAATGATTGGCACGGCCAAGCTGTCGATCTTCACGTCATAGCCCAGGCCTTCGAGCAGTAGGCGAGCAATGGCGTTGGTCGAGGCGATATCGCTCCAGCCAGGGTCGGCGAGTTTTACGGTACTGCATGAGGCGTCGTCCGCGGCGTGGGCGGCGACGGCGCTGAGGCTCACGGCCATTGCGATGATATGCGTGGAGAACTTGGTCATGGGCGGTCTCTCTGTTCAATCCAGGGGGGCGGGCTGTGGATAACGTGCCTTGCGCTCGAGGTCGTCGAGATCGATGTGGTTGCGCATGTACTGCTGGCTGGCGTCCACCAGAGGTTGGTGGTCCCAGCTGGTCAGTGTGCCGATGGCCAGGGCCTGCGCCACCAGGCGCCGACGGCGCTGGCTGGCGAGCACTTGCTGGCGCAGCGCCGGGACGTCCCAGCGTTGCCTCGCTTCATCGACCAATGCCTGCAACAGCGTCTGATGGTCAGGGCTGTCGGTGAGGTTCTCCCGCTCGTGCGGGTCGCGGCTCAGGTCATAGAGTAGACACGGGTCGTCTTCGCTGTACACGAACTTGTAGGCGCCGCGGCGGATCATCAACAGCGGCCCGACCGTGCCTTCGGCCATGTATTCACCAATCACCTCATCATGCCCGCCCTGCCCTTGCAGATGCCCCAGCAAGGAGCGGCCGTCCAAATGCAGGTTGCTCTGCACCTCACCGCCAGCCAGTTCCACCAGGGTCGGCAACAGGTCGCAGGTCGATACCGAAGCCGCTACCCGGCTTGCCTGGAAGCGTTTCGGCGCGTGCACCAGCAGCGGGACCCGTGCCGACATCTCGAACCAGTGCATCTTGTACCAGAGCCCACGCTCGCCGAGCATGTCGCCGTGATCGCCCGAGAACACGATCAGCGTGTCGTCGGCCAGGCCGCATTCCTCCAGCGTTTGCACGAGTTTGCCGATGTTGTCGTCGATGTAACTGCAAGCGCCGAAATACGCACGCCGGGCATCGCGGATCTTGTCCGCAGGCAGCGGTTTGTCCCACAGGTCATAGACCTTGAGCAGGCGCTGGGCGTGAGGGTCCTGCTGATCCTGCTCGAGGGGATTAAGGGGCATAGGGATATCCACACCCTCGTACAGATCCCAGTAGTGGCGCGGGATGGTGTAGGGGTCGTGGGGGTGGGTCATCGACACCGTCAGGCAGAACGGCCGGTCTGCGTGTTCCCGCACGTGGTCGTACAGGTACTGACGGGCCTTGAACACCACCTCTTCATCGAAATCCAGCTGATTGGTGCGCACGCACGGGCCGGCCTGCAGCACCGAGGCCATGTTGTGGTACCAGCTCGGGCGTTCATCCGGTGCGTCCCAATTGACCGCCCAGCCATAGTCGGCCGGGTAGATGTCGCTGGTCAGGCGCTGTTCGTAACCGTGCAACTGGTCGGGCCCGCAGAAGTGCATCTTGCCCGACAGCGCGGTGTGATAGCCCAGCCGGCGCAGGTAATGAGCGTAGGTCGGCACGTCAGCCGGGAAGTCTGCCGCGTTATCGTAAGCACCGATGCGGCTTGGCAGTTGGCCGCTGACCAGGGTGAAACGCGAAGGCGCGCACAACGGGCTGTTGCAATAGGCCGAGTCGAACACCACCGCCTGTTCAGCCAGTTTCGCCAAGTGCGGCATCTTGATCGGCGAGTCGGCATAGATCGGCAGCAGCGGCGCGGCCATCTGATCGGCCATGATGAACAGGATATTCGGTCGTTTCACGGCGGCCTTCCATCGTCAGGATTTATGGGGAATGCTTGCCGATTAGCATGGAGCTGTGGATAACTGGGGTAAAGCCCGTGCCGGGCAATGACTGGGATTAGCCAGCCTTATGTTTGAACACCTTGATGGTGTATCGCTCGACACCTTGCGCGTCTTCGAGAGCGCCGCACGCCTGCGCAGCTTTACCGCCGCCGCCCTGGCGCTTGGTACTACCCAGCCGGCCGTCAGCCAGCAGATCAAGCGCCTGGAAACCGAGCTGGGCACACGCCTGTTCGACCGGGTCTATCGGGGTATCGACCTCACCGAGGCCGGGCAACTGCTGTTCGAGCGTATCCATGCCGGCATGCAGGCCATGGACGAAGGGGTGTCCCAGGCCTGTGCCCACAACCAGCGCGAAGTCCTTCAGGTAGCCACCGATTTCGCCTTCGCGGCGTTCTGGCTGATGCCGCGGTTGCAGCGCTTTCACGCCGCTTATCCACAGGTCGACGTGAGCCTGGTGACCGGCGAGCGCAGTCAGGCCATGCTGCGGCCCGATATCGACGTGGCGATCTTGTTCGGCGATGGCCGCTTCCAGCATTGCGAAAGCCGTTGGTTGTTCGATGAAGAGGTCTACCCGGTGTGCAGCCCGCGACTGATCGAAGCCTTGCCGGCGTCGGCCTCACCTTTGCAGCACCTACCATTGCTGCATTTGCGCGGCGAGCAGGCCAGCGGCTGGTTCGACTGGGCCGGTGTGTTTCGCGGCTATGGCCTGAGTACGCCACCGCCGCCTGGGCAGTTGCGCTTCGACAACTACACCCTGGTGATCCAGGCCGCCATCGCCGGCCAAGGGTTGGCGATCGGCTGGCGTCACCTGGTCGATGGATTGGTCGATCAAGGCCTGCTGTGTCGCCCGCTGCCGGCCAGCCTGCGCTCGCCCCGGGGCTATTACGTGGTGCTGCCGGCGCGCAAGCGCAGGGGCGCGTTGATCGAGCGTTTTGTCGACTGGCTGGAGCAGGAGCGTGCGCTTCAGTGATACTGGCGCCTCGGCATCAAGCAGTGGGGTGATCGTGCAACAGATTCAGGGCTACCACGCCCATGTGTATTTCGACGCCGCGACCCAGGCGCAGGCGCGTGAACTGTGCGAGCAAGCTGCGCAGTTGTTTGCAGTGAGCACGGGGCGGATGCACCAGCGCGCGGTAGGCCCGCACCCGGACTGGAGCTGTCAGCTGGCCTTCGGCCCGGACGTGCTTGGCGAGGTGCTGCCATGGCTGGCGCTGCACCGTAAAGGGCTGGTGATATTTCTGCACCCGCTGACCGGGGATGAGCTGGCGGACCACCGCGACCACGCCATCTGGATGGGAGCCGTGAGGCCGTTGAAGCTGTCGATATTCGGCGGCTGAATCGCAGCGCCCGGACTTACCCACGAAACCCCCGGCTTAAAGGGTTTCGTGGGTAATCAGTTTCAGGCGCGTGCGTTGCGCACGCCCTTGGCCAGTGCCGAACACAGGCTCAGCACGTCATCCACCGCCTGGCCGGCGTCCTTGGCCTGGGCGATCTTGTCGACCAGCGCCGAACCCACTACCACGCCATCGGCCAGGCGCGCGATGGCGGCGGCCTGCTCGGGTGTGCGGATGCCGAAACCGACGCTGATCGGCAGCTCGGTGTGGCGGCGAAGGCGGGCGATGGCCTGTTCGACGTGTTCGTGGGTGGCCGAGCCGGCACCGGTGACGCCGGCCACCGACACGTAGTAGACGAACCCCGAACTGCGCTGCAATACCCGTGGCAGGCGTGCATCGTCGGTGGTCGGGGTGGTCAGGCGGATGAAGTCGATACCTGCGGCCTGGGCCGGGGTTGCCAGTTCTTCGTCATGCTCAGGCGGCAGGTCAACGATGATCAGGCCATCGACCCCGGCATCCTTGGCATCAGCGACGAAGCGCTCGACGCCAAAGCGGTGGATGGGGTTGTAATAGCCCATCAGCACGATCGGCGTGGTCTGGTTGCCGGTGCGGAACTCGCGGACCATCTGCAGAGTTTTCGCCAGGTTCTGGCCGGCCTCCAGAGCACGCAGGGTAGCCAGCTGAATCGCCACGCCGTCGGCCATCGGGTCGGTGAACGGCATGCCCAGTTCGATGACATCGGCGCCGGCCTCCGGCAGCCCTTTGAGTATCGCCAGGGACGCTTCATAGCCCGGGTCGCCGGCAGTGACGAAGGTCACCAGGGCAGCGCGGCCTTCGGCCTTGAGGTCGGCAAAACGTTGTTCGAGACGGCTCATGCCTGTTTCTCCTGGGCGGCCATGTGGTTCATCACGGTCTGCATGTCTTTGTCACCGCGTCCCGACAGGCACACCACCATCAGGTGATCCTTGGGCAGCGTCGGTGCGCGGCGGATGGCTTCGGCCAGGGCATGTGCGGTTTCCAGCGCTGGAATGATGCCCTCGAGACGGCAGGTGGCGTGGAAGGCGTCCAGCGCCTGGTCATCGGTGATGCTGACGTACTCGACGCGTTTCACTTCGTGCAGGAAGGCGTGTTCTGGGCCGATGCCGGGGTAATCCAGGCCAGCCGAGATCGAGTGGGCATCGGTGATCTGGCCGTCGTCGTCCTGCAGCAGGTAGGTGCGGTTGCCGTGCAGTACGCCGGGCACACCGCCGTTGAGACTGGCGGCGTGCTTGTCGGTATCGACGCCATGGCCACCGGCTTCAACGCCGATGATGTCGACGTTGGCGTCGTCGAGAAACTCATGGAACAGGCCCATGGCGTTGGAGCCACCGCCCACGCAGGCGACCAGGCTGTCGGGCACGCGGCCTTCCTTTTCCTGCATCTGCGCGCGGGTTTCCTTGCCGATGATCGACTGGAAGTCGCGCACCATGGCCGGATACGGGTGTGGGCCTGCCACGGTGCCGATCAGGTAGAAGGTGTCGTCGACGTTGGTGACCCAGTCGCGCAGCGCCTCGTTCATGGCGTCCTTGAGGGTGCCAGTACCGGCGGTGACCGGAACGATCTCGGCGCCCAGCAGCTTCATGCGGAACACGTTGGCCTGCTGACGCTCGATGTCGGTGGCGCCCATGTAGATCACGCAAGGAATGCCGAAGCGCGCGGCGACGGTGGCAGTCGCCACGCCGTGCATGCCAGCGCCGGTTTCGGCGATCAGGCGCTTCTTGCCCATGCGTCGAGCCAGCAGCACCTGGCCGATGCAGTTGTTCACCTTGTGCGCGCCGGTGTGGTTGAGCTCTTCACGCTTGAAGTAAATCTTCGCGCCGCCGCAGTGCTCGGTCAGGCGTTCGGCGAAATACAGCGGGTTGGGGCGGCCGATGTAGTCGCGCTGGAAATACGCCAGCTCTTCGAGAAATGCCGGGTCAGCCTTGGCCGCTTCGTATTCTCGGGCCAGGTCGAGCACCAGCGGCATCAGGGTTTCAGCCACGTAGCGGCCGCCGAACGAGCCGAACAGGCCGTTGGCGTCGGGGCCGGCGCGGTATTGAGTCTGCGTCATGGGGCGCTCCAGAGCGTGATGAATGAGTGATGGGCTTTACTGTAACCACGCACGGCCCGGCTGAAAACCGATAAGATTGGCTCTATACGTCAGGAAAACTCACACGTTCATGCGCGACGACCTTCCCCCGCTCAATGCCCTGCGTGCCTTCGAGGCTGCGGCCAGGCTCAATAGCGTCAGCCAGGCTGCCGAGGCGCTGCACGTAACCCATGGCGCGGTCAGCCGGCAGATCAAGGTGCTCGAGCAGCACCTGGGTGTGACCCTGTTCAGCAAGGAGGGACGCGGCATCAAACTCACAGATGCCGGGATTCGTCTGCGCGATGCCAGCGGCGAGGCATTCGATCGCCTGCGCAGTATTTGCGGGCAACTGGGCCGCGACGGGCGTCAGGCAGCGTTCGTGCTGGGTTGCTCAGGGAGCTTGCTGGCGCGCTGGTTCATTCCCCGGCTGGGGCGTCTGGAGGCAGAGCTACCGGAGCTGCGCCTGCACCTTTCGGCCGGTGAAGGCGACCTCGATCCACGTCGGCCCGGTCTCGATGCCCTGCTGGTGTACGCAGAACCGCCCTGGCCGGCGGACATGCACGTTCATGTATTGGCCCAGGAGCGGATCGGGCCGGTGCTCAGCCCGCATCTACCGGCCTTTGCCGCCTTGCAGCGGGCACCGGCCGAAGCGCTGCTGGGTCAGCCGCTGCTGCACACCACATCGCGGCCGCAGGCCTGGCCGAACTGGGCCAAGGAGCGAGGTTTGCCGAGCGATGAGTTACAGATGGGGCAGGCGTTCGAGCATTTGTACTATTTGCTCGAGGCGGCAGTAGCCGGTTTGGGGGTAGCGATTGCACCCGAGCCGCTGGTGGCGGATGACCTCAGGGCCGGCAGGTTGGCCGCACCCTGGGGGTTCTCTCCCACCCATGCGGCCTTGGCGCTGTGGGTGCCCAGGCGCGTCGCAAATGGACGCGCCGAGCAACTGGCGCAGTGGCTGCGCCGAGAGCTGCAGCGCCAGATCGATTAATTGCGGCGGCAGAGCAGCCAGGCGGCCAGCAGGCCCAGGGCGCCGACGGCAACGCCTGCGGTGGTCCAAGGATGTTCCTGAGCATAGTCGCGGGTGGCGATGCCGGTTTCCTTGGTGCGGGTCTTCACTTCTTCATAGGCGTCGGAAATCACGCCGCGCGAGTGGCGCAGGGCGTTTTCGGCGTTGCTGCGAATGGCCTTGATGGTTTTGTGCGACTCTTCCGTGGCGTCGTGCTTGAGCGTTTCCAGGGTGCTGAGCAGGCTTTCGATCTCGGCTTCCATGCTTTCCAGCGACGTCTTGCGCAGTGAGTTACGGGCCATGTTGATGCTCCTTAGCAATGAAATGGGCTGTGAGAAATGCGACTGCATTGCCTGGAGAAAGTGCAATCGAACTTTTCCTCCTGCGCACCGCTCGCAAGGAGACCGGGCCTGCGCCTGTCAGGCTTTTCGTACTGTCATCCAAGGAGAGCATTCATGAGTGATCATCACACCTACAAGAAGGTCGAATTGGTCGGTTCATCGCGCACCAGCATCGAAGACGCCATCAACAATGCGCTGGATGAAGCCAGCAGCAGCCTGAAGAACATGGAGTGGTTCGAAGTCACCGAAACCCGCGGGCATATCGAAGGTAACAAGGTCGGCCACTTCCAGGTCACCCTGAAGGTGGGCTTCAAGATCGCCAATAGCTGATTTCAGAGGGATCTACTCGCGGTCACGTGGCGGCCGTACTATTTTTCAGGGACGCCGTGCTGCCGGCTCGAGACCTTGTCGGCTATCGCGGGTGAACCGCAGCGGCGGACCGTCCGCTCCTACACGGGTGGCGCTACTCAGCAGGGCGTTTGTAGGTGTCTGATCTGTTTTTCGTCTGTACAAGGAATTCGAGCGATGAAGAGATGGCTAGTGGCCTCGGGCCTGATGATGCTTGCCACCAGTGCCCTGGCAGCAGGCAAACCGTGTGAAGAGCTGAAAAGTGAAATCGCGGCCAAGCTCGATGCCAAAGGGGTGCAGAACTACACCCTGGAAGTGGTCGACAAAGGCACCGCCGCCGGCAAGACCGTCGGCACTTGCGAGGGTGGGACCAAGGAGATCGTCTACCGTCGTGACTGATCGGCAGCACGCCGGGACATGGCTGAGCGCCATGCCCCGGCGTGTGCTCAATCTGCCTGCAACGCCTCTGCCAGCAATTGGTAGGAGCGCAGGCGGTCGCTGTGTTCGTACAGATCGCAGGTGAAGATCAGTTCATCGGCGCCGGTCTGCTCCAGCAATACCTCCACCTTCGCTTTGACCTTCTGCGGGCTGCCGATCATCGCCAGGCCAAGGAAGCTGCTCACCGCTTCGCGCTCGTGGGGTAGCCACAGCCCGTCCATGCTCGCCACCGGCGGACGCTGCATCAGGCTCTGCCCGCGCATCAATGCCAGTATTCGTTGATACACCGAGGTGGCCAGGTATTCGGCCTGCTCGTCGGTATCGGCCACCACCATCGGCACGCCCAGCATCACATAAGGTTTGTCGAGCACCGTCGAGGGCTTGAAGTGATTGCGGTAGGTGCGAATCGCCTCGTGCAAGTAGCGCGGGGCGAAATGTGAGGCGAAGGCATAGGGCAGCCCGCGCATGCCGGCCAGTTGCGCGCTGTACAGGCTCGAACCGAGCAGCCACAACGGCACATCGGTGTCATGGCCGGGCACGGCGATCACCCGCTGGTCGTCGGTGCGCGGCCCGAGATAACGCGACAGTTCCTCGACATCTTCAGGGAAGTCGTCGGCACTGCCGGAGCGTTCGCGGCGCAGGGCGCGGGCGGTCATCTGGTCGGAGCCAGGCGCGCGACCAAGGCCCAGATCGATGCGGCCTGGATACAGACTCGCCAGGGTGCCGAATTGCTCGGCGATCACCAGCGGTGCGTGGTTGGGCAGCATCACCCCTCCCGAGCCGACGCGAATGCGCGAGGTGCCACCGGCGAGGTAGCCGATCAGCACCGCCGTGGCCGAACTGGCGATGCCGTCCATGTTGTGGTGCTCGGCCACCCAGAAACGCGTGTAGCCCAGCGCTTCGGCATGCCGTGCCAGGTCCAGCGAATTGTGCAGCGATTGCGCCGGGCCGGCGTCGGCACGCACCGGTACCAGGTCGAGCACCGAATAATTGAGGTCGGACAAAGCCGTCATTGGAGCCTCCGCAAGAAATGGTTGGCCTGAAGCCATACTGACTCTGTATGGGCACAATCGGTCGATTCAATGCCCGAGCGAGGATTGCGCTGAACTTGCAGCGCAAGGTTGTCCTCTGACCTTGAGGTACTTCACCCAATGTCCAGGAGGCATCATGAAAAAGACAGCATCGGCGATTTGGGAAGGCGGGATCAAAGACGGCAAAGGCCGCATCTCCACTGAAAGCGGCGCGCTCAAGCAAAATCCGTACGGCTTCAACACCCGTTTTGAGAATACCCCGGGCACCAACCCGGAAGAGCTCATCGGCGCTGCCCATGCCGGCTGCTTCTCGATGGCGTTGTCACTGATGCTTGGCGAGGCCAAGCTGGTGCCCGAGCGTATCGATACCACCGCTGAGGTCACCCTCGAGAAACAAGACGACGGCTTTGCCATCACCGCCATTCACCTGACCCTCAAGGCCAAGGTGCCAGGCGCCAGCGACGAGCAGTTCAAGGAGATCGCCAACAAGGCCAAAGCCGGTTGCCCGGTGTCGAAAGTGCTCAACGCCAATATCACCTTGGACGCCACCCTGGTGTCCTGAGCAGTGTCCTGAGTACGGCAACGGCAACGCTTTCCTGTACTCTGGCAGGCATCGGCAGGATGCCTGCCATTACTGGAGTCGTTTCATGATTCGTCTTGCCGTAGCAGTGCTGGCTTCACTGGTGGGCACCGTCGCCCTGGCCGCACCCAAGCCGTGTGAGGAGCTCAAGGCCGAGATCGAGGCCAATATCCAGGCCAAGGGCGTAGCGTCCTATACGCTCGAGATCGTGCCCAACAGCGAAGTCAGCGACCCCAACATGGTGGTCGGCAGCTGTGAGAACTCGACCAAGAAAATCATCTACCAAAAGAACGACGACTGACCGCCGCAAAGTGCCCCAGCGCTAGCCCTTGCTCGGCTCAGGGGATGCAGAAGATGTCGCTCGGTCGATCTACCAGTACCTCGCGATCCGCCCCGTACAAGTACACCTGCGGCTGCATCGCCGGCGCCCGCGCTTCCAGGCGATAGCGCTGGCCTGCCTCGAAATTGTTGAAGCGTACGGTCAGGTAGCAGGTGCGCTCGGTGGGGTTCATCGACAAGCCGCCTGAATACACCTCGTAATCGAAGCGCACTACCAGCTCGTGCTTGCCCGGCGTTACCTGAAAATAGCGGCCATCTTCGAGGCGCTGGCCATCGAGGCGGTCGGCCATGAGCATGCGCCCGGGTGTCATGGTGTAGAGGTCAACCCAGGCCTGTTGCGGATCAACCGGGGGTAACGGGCTTGCGCATCCCCCCAGCACACTGAGGGCGATCAGCATGATTGGCTGGCGCATGGCGTAGCTCCGTCGGGGGACATGCCGTTGAGCATAGCGCGATCTGCCCTGTCAGGTACGCTGACAGCCCGCCGGCGATCCTTCTCCGATCAACTTCTGCTGCTGGTCGTACAACTTGACCCACGGATGCAGACCGGTACTGCCCGCCATCAGCCGATAGCGCTCGCCGGCATTGAAATCCTTGAACGACAGATTGAGCTGGCAATCACGCTGCAAGGGTTCCTCCACCGGGCCCAGATTGCTCGGCGGCACGGCGAACTGATAGCGCACCGTCAGTTCGTGCTTGCCGGGCGCAACCTCGAAATAGCGCGGGTCTTGCCAGTCGCGTTCATCCACCTGCACGGCATCGAGCGTGGTATCGGCATGGGGGGCGAGGTCGATCCAGGCCTGCTCGGGATCAGGATCGGGCAGCGTGGAGCAGGCGGATATCAGCAGCAGCGCGCTGACCGTAACGAGCGTACGCATGGCAAAGGTTCCCTTGGGCAAGATAGTCTTGGCGACATAGGCCGCTTGAGCGAGATCGACACCTGCGATGTTCCACATTCCTCCGATCGAGCACGCCGGCCGCCGGCCTCTGGACTGCGTTTTCAGCAGGTTGGTTCCCGTGCTCGCCGCGCTTGTGCTGAGCGGTTGCAGCAGCCTGGGTTACTACGGCCAACTGGCAGAAGGCCAATGGCAACTGCTGCGGGCACGTCAGCCGGTGAGCGCGCTGATCGACGATCCGCGCACCTCGCCTGCCCTGCGCCAGCAATTACAACGGGCGCAGACGGCGCGCCGCTTCGCCAGTCAGACCCTGAAGCTGCCAGATAACCAGAGCTATCGGGTGTACGCCGACCTCGGCCGTCCGTTCGTCGTGTGGAACGTGTTCGCCACCCCGGAACTGTCGTTGCAGCCGCTCAGCCATTGCTTCCCCATCGCGGGCTGTGTGGCCTATCGCGGCTATTACCGTCAGGGCGCGGCGCGTGGCGCGGCGGCGCTGTTGCGCCAGCAGGGCATGGATGTCTATGTCGGCGGGGTCGAGGCCTATTCGACCCTGGGCTGGTTCGACGACCCGATCCTGTCGTCGATGCTCACCTGGGGCGATGAGCGCCTGGCGACGCTGATCTTCCACGAGCTGTCGCACCAGCGCGTGTACGTGCCGGACGACACCGCTTTCAATGAGTCTTACGCCACCTTCGTCGAGCAGGAAGGCACCCGAGAGTGGCGCCGCGCCCAGGGCCTGGCGCTGGCTGACGAGCGAGCACCGCAGCAGCGCGACCAGTTCGTCGCCCTGGTGCTCGAGGCCCGTGAGCGTCTGCAGGCGCTGTATGCCAGCCCCCGCAGCGACGCCGACAAGCGCCTGGCCAAGCAGGCCGAATTCGCCCGCCTGCGCCAGCGCTACCAGCGTGTGCGCGACCAGCAATGGGCCGGCGACCGGCGTTACGACGCTTTCATCTACGGCCCGTTGAACAACGCCAAGCTACTGCCCTTTGGCCTGTATGACCAATGGGTGCCGGCCTTTGCCGCGCTGTTCAGGCAGGTCGAGGGTGATTGGACGCGCTTTCACCAGCGCGTCGAACGCCTCGGCCAGCTACCCGCCGCCGCGCGCACTGCGCAATTGCAGCGACTGGCGGCGGGCACGCGGCTCAGCGAGTGAGAAACGCCTGGTGCAGCTCGGCCACGCTGTTGAAGTGGAAGGCCGGTGCCTCGGCGCGCAGCTCTTCTTCGCTGCCAAAGCCATAGCCCACGGCAACGGCTTGCAGGCCATTGCGGTGCGCGCCCATCAGGTCGTGCTTGCGATCGCCGATCATCAGCGTCTGCGCCGGATCGAGGCGCTCTTGCTCGAGCAGATGGCCAATCAGCTCGACCTTGTTGGTGCGGGTGCCGTCCAGCTCGCTGCCGTAGATCACCTTGAAGTGCTGGTCGAAAGCGAAGTGCCGAGCGATTTCGCGGGCGAATTCCCACGGTTTGGAGGTGGCGACGTACAAGGTGCGACCCTGCCCCACCAGCTCGCCGAGCAGTTGCGGGATGCCCTCGTAGACCTGGTTCTCGTACAGGCCGGTCACGCGGAAACGCTCGCGATAGAAATTCACCGCCTGCCAGGCGGTGGCCTCGTCGAAGGCGTAGTTGTGCATGAACGCTTGCAGCAACGGCGGGCCGATGAAGTGTTCCAGGCGCGTGAGGTCTGGCTCGTCGATGCCCAGTTTGGCCAACGCATACTGAATCGAGCGGGTGATGCCAAGGCGCGGGTCGGTGAGGGTGCCGTCGAGGTCGAAGAGGAGGGTCTGCTGCTGCATGTAGGGGGTGTCCAGTCGATGAATGCGGAGGTCAGGCTCACTCGGGGCGGTCGAAGCCTTCGGCCAGGTGCTGGTCCTTGAGCTTGACGTAGTTGCCGGCGGTATAGGTGAAGAAGCCACGCTCCTTGTCCGTCAGCGGGCGTACCTGCTTGACCGGGCTGCCGACGTACAGGTAGCCGCTGTGCAGGCGCTTGCCCGGCGGCACCAGGCTGCCGGCGCCGATGATCACCTCGTCTTCGACCATCGCCCCGTCCATCACCGTGCTGCCCATGCCGACCAGAATGCGGCTGCCCAAGGTGCAGCCGTGCAGCATCACCTTGTGCCCGATGGTGACGTCATCGCCGATCAGCAAGGGGAAACCCTCGGGATTGAACGGCCCGGCGTGGGTGATGTGCAGCACGCTGGCATCCTGCACGCTGGTGCGGGCACCGATGCGGATGCGGTGCATGTCGCCGCGGATCACCGTCAGCGGCCACACCGAGCTGTCTGCGCCGATCTCGACGTCGCCGATGACGACCGCCGAACGGTCGACGAACACGTGTGGGCCCAGCGACGGAGTGTGCTGGGCGAATGAGCGGATGGCCATGGAAATAGTGCCTCTCTTGCGAAGGGATAGGCAGGCTGCTTGCTGCGGTCGGCGTCGATTGTAATTAAGATGGACGCGTGTTTCTTCTGCCAAGGTGCCAAACCGTGAGTGCGACCAACCCGCTTCTGCAGTCCCATGACCTGCCGCCCTTCTCGCTGATCCGCGCCGAACACGTGCTGCCGGCGGTCGAGCAGATCCTGGCCGACAACCGCGCAACCATCGCCGGCATCCTGCAATCACAGGCCCAGCAGCCGACCTGGGCCGGTCTGGTGCTGGCCATGGATGAGCTCAACGACCGCCTCGGCGCGGCCTGGAGCCCGGTCAGCCACCTCAACGCCGTGTGCAACAGCGCCGAGCTGCGCGAGGCCTACGAGGCCTGCCTGCCGGCCCTGAGCGCCTACTCCACCGAGCTGGGGCAGAACCGCGAATTGTTCGAAGCCTACCAGGCACTGGCCAGCAGCCCGCAAGCGGCCGGCTTCGACCAGGCGCAAAAAACCATTCTCGAACACGCGCTGCGTGATTTCCGCCTGTCGGGCATCGACCTGCCACTCGAGCAGCAGCAGCGCTACGCCCAAGTGCAAAGTACGCTCAGCGAGCTGGGCAGCCGCTTCTCCAACCAACTGCTCGACGCCACCCAGGCCTGGAGCAAGCACGTCACCGACGAAGCCGCGCTGGCAGGGTTGCCGGATTCGGCCAAGGCGCAGATGGCCGCCGCGGCCCAGGCCAAGGGCCTCGATGGCTGGCTGATTACCCTGGAATTCCCCAGCTACTACGCGGTGATGACCTACGCCAGCGACCGCAGCCTGCGTGAAGAGCTGTACGCCGCCTACTGCACCCGCGCCTCCGATCAAGGACCGAATGCCGGACAGTTCGACAATGGTCCGGTGATGGCGCAGATTCTCGACCTGCGTCAGGAACTGGCGCAGTTGCTCGGTTACCCCAATTACGCCGAGCTGAGCCTGGCGACCAAGATGGCCGACAGCAGCGAGCAGGTGCTGAGCTTCCTGCGCGACCTGGCCCAGCGCAGCAAACCGTTCGCCGCCCAGGACCTGGAGCAGCTCAAGGCCTACGCCGCCGAGCAAGGCTGCAACGACCTGGCCAGCTGGGACGTCGGCTACTATGGGGAAAAACTCCGCGAGCAGCGCTACAGCGTGTCGCAGGAAGCCCTGCGTGCCTACTTCCCCATCGACAAAGTGCTGTCGGGTCTGTTCAGCATCGTTCAGCGCCTGTACGGCATCGAAATCACCGAACTCAAAGGCTTCGACGGCTGGCATGCCGATGTACGCCTGTTCGAAATCCGTGAAAACGGCCAGCACGTCGGGCGCTTCTTCTTCGACCTGTATGCCCGCGCCAACAAACGTGGCGGGGCCTGGATGGACGGCGCCCGCGACCATCGGCGTACCGCCACGGGCCAGTTGCAAAGCCCGGTAGCGAATCTGGTGTGCAACTTCACCCCGGCCGAGCCAGGCAAACCTGCCCTGCTCACCCACGATGAAGTCACCACCCTGTTCCATGAGTTCGGCCACGGCCTGCACCACCTGCTGACGCGCATCGAACATGCCGGCGTTTCCGGTATCAATGGCGTGGCCTGGGACGCCGTCGAGCTGCCCAGCCAGTTCATGGAGAACTGGTGCTGGGAACCGGAAGGCCTGGCGCTGATTTCCGGCCATTACCAGACCGGCGCGCCGCTGCCGCAAGACCTGCTCGACAAGATGCTTGCAGCGAAGAACTTCCAGTCCGGGATGATGATGGTGCGCCAGCTGGAGTTCTCGCTGTTCGACTTCGAGCTGCACGCCACCCATGGCGACGGGCGCAGTGTGCTGCAGGTGCTCGAAGGGGTACGCGATGAAGTCACGGTGATGCGTCCGCCTGCCTACAACCGCTTCCCCAACAGCTTCGCGCACATCTTCGCAGGCGGTTACGCGGCGGGTTACTACAGCTACAAGTGGGCCGAAGTGCTGTCTGCCGACGCCTTCTCGCGCTTCGAAGAAGACGGCGTGCTCAATGCCGATACCGGTCGTGCGTTCCGCGAGGCCATCCTGGCCCGTGGCGGCTCGCTGGCGCCGATGGCGCTGTTCGTCGACTTCCGTGGCCGCGAGCCTTCCATCGATGCACTGCTGCGTCACTGCGGGCTGAGCGAGGCCGCCGCGGCATGAGCGAGGACGCTGTGATGAAAACCAAGAAGCGCTTCATCGCCGGGGCGGTCTGCCCGGCGTGCAGCGAGCCGGACAAGCTGATGATGTGGAACGAAGACGGCGTTCCGCACCGTGAGTGCGTGGCCTGCGGCTTCAGCGACACGCTCAACGAGCAGGGCCTGTCGGTGCCCAAGGAACTGGGTACGCGGGTCAATCACTTGGCGCCCAAGGCGGCACCGGCGCAGGTGCAGACCGTGCAGTTCTTCCCTAACCCAAAGCTGAAGAAGCCTGCCGATTGAGTCATCGGGTGCATCGAGCGCCTGTGCTGTAGGTAATGCGGCCCAGGGTGCCTGGAGGGCTGATTAAGGTGCTGACTCCCTTGATCTACCTCCGAGGTATCCTGTGACCGACTCCCCGCTGCCGTCTCTAAACGGCTTGTTCGACTATCCCTCCCTTGACCCATACGCCGTGCAACAGGCGTTCGCCGAACGCTGCGTCGCGCAGCGCAGCGCGCTGGCCGCCCTCCTCGCCGAGCACAGCCAGGTGCCTGCGTGGAGCACCCTGGTAGCCGCCGTGGAAGCGCTCGACCGGCAGGTCCAAGACTTGTTCCACAGCCTCGTGCCGCTGGCCTATGAAGGTGAGCAATGGGCCGTGTCGGTCGACAATTGTTACCAGCAACTGCGTGATTGGGAGCTGCACAAGTACCAGTCAGCCGAGCTGTATCAGGCTTATCTGGTAATCGATGGCGCTGTGCTGGAGCCTGCCCAGCGCGTGCTGCTGGCGCGGATTCTGGAGGATTTCCAGCGCAATGGTGCGGCGCTGGCGCCGCTGCAACGTCAGCAATTGCAGCAAACCGACCGCGCCATCGCCGCCCTCGAGCAGCAATTTTTGACCAACTTGGACAATGCCCGTGATGCCTGGAGCCTGCTGCTCGATGACAATGCCCGTCTGGCCGGGGTGCCTGAGGCCGAGCAGGCGCGTCTGGCGGCCCGCGCTCAGGCTCGCGGTGACAGTGGCTGGCTGATCGAGCTGAATGACACCACTGTCGAGACCCTGCTGTGCTGGGCGGATGAACGTGATCTGCGCGAGCAGGTGTACCGCGCCCAGCACACCCTCGCCTGCGACCTGGGCACTGATCCGCAGCTGGATAACGGCCCGGTGCTGGTGGCCCTGCTGCGCCTGCGCCACGAGCGCGCGCAACTGCTGGGCGCCGAGGACGCGCTGGCGTTGAGCCTGCGTAACAAGGATGCCAAGGGTCAGGCTGAGGTCGAGGCATTCCTCACCACTTTGCTGGACGACAACCGGCCACGCGTTCAGGCCGACCTCGAAGCGCTGCAGGCCGAAGCCGTGCGTCAGGGGCTCGACGAACTGCAACCGTGGGATGTGGCGTACCTGTCGCGCTGTCTGAACAGCGCCGAGGATGACCAACTCGATGCGCGGCTGCGCCAAGGCTTCCCCCTCGAATCGGCTCTCGAAGGTTTGTATGCCCTCTATGAGCGGCTGTTCGGCCTGACCCTGACCCCGATAGAAACGGCCGCGTGGCAGCCCGATGTCCAGGCGTTGCAGGTCAGCGAGGCAGGCGTGGTACTGGGGCATATTTACCTGGATGCCTACGAACGTCCGGGCAAGGCAGCGTGGCCCTACAGCTATCCGATGCGTGCTCGCCATGTTCTGGCGCAGGGTTCGGCAAGCCTGCCGCTGGCGCTGATCTCGTGCAGCTTCGAGCGCCCGCTTGCAGGTACTTCGGCGTACTTGACGCACCTCGACCTGTGCAAATTGTTCCATGAGTTTGGGCATGCCGTGCACCAAGTGCTGGCCGCTAACGACCAGCGCCGGTTGAATCGCATCGACGTTGCTACCTTGGGGGCCGATCACGTCGAGTTCGTCGGCACTGTGCTGGAGCAGTGGTGCTGGTCGGCGCACACCCTTCAGCAGTTGCACCGTCCTCAGGCAGGTGAGCCGAAGGCCTCGTTGGAAGACTTAGAGCAGTGGCTGGCGAGCAAGCGCCGTTGGCAAGCGGTGGACGAAGCCCGGCGTCTGCGGCGCGCCTGGTTCGATGTGCATGCCCACAGCGGTAGCGCAGCCCGACAAGACGTGCGCGCCCTCGCCGTGGCCGCCAACCAGGCAGCAGGCTTACCCGAGACCTTCGCGCACGAGCGCTTCGCCGAATCGTTCGATTACCTGGTGACCGGTTACGACGCAGGCTACTACTGCTATGCCTGGGCCCAGGCCCATGCCATCGACGCCTTCACGCGATTCGAACAAGCGCCTGCTGACGAAGCGGGAATGGGCAGGGAGCTGCGCCAGGAGATTCTGTCGCAGGGGGCCGTGCGCAGCATGACGGCGTCTTTCGAAGCCTTCATGGGGCGGCCGCTGTCACTGCAGGCCTATGCAGCCCGTCGGGGTACGGCCTGATAGCGGTAGCAGGTTGACTGTCACCGATGCACTGTATGTAAATACAGTGCATCGGGTACCCAGCATGAACCCCCCCGTCATTCGTGGTCGTGGCACCGCGGACAATCCCCACAACCGATTCGCCGCCACCCGCTCGGTGGCCGAGGACGATGGCTGGTATCAGGAGGTGCCGCCGACCCAGACCACCGAGGTGCGTTTCGAACAGGCGAAAACCATCATCGCCCGCAACACCTCCCCCGACCTGCCCTTCGACCGCTCGATCAACCCCTATCGCGGTTGCGAGCACGGCTGTATCTACTGCTACGCCCGCCCCTCCCATGCCTATTGGGACATGTCGCCAGGGCTGGATTTCGAAACCCGGCTGATCGCCAAGAGCAACGCTGCCGAGGTGCTTGAGCAACAGTTGAGCAAACCGGGGTATGTCTGCGCGCCGATCAACCTGGGGGCGAACACTGACCCGTACCAGCCCATCGAACGCGAGCAGCGCCTGAGCCGCCAAGTGCTGGAGGTGCTGTTGCGCTATCGCCATCCGGTGACCATCGTCACCAAAGGCTCGCTGGTGCTGCGCGACCTCGATCTGCTCAGCGAGCTGGCCGAGCGGCGCCTGGTACGGGTAATGATCAGCCTGACCACCCTGGACAACGAACTCAAACGCACCCTTGAACCTCGAGCCGCTTCGCCCGCCGCCCGCCTGCGGGCCATTCGCGTGCTGCGCGAAGCCGAGGTTCCGGTTGGCGTGTTGTGCTCGCCCATCATTCCGATGATCAACGACTGCGAGCTGGAGCGCTTGCTCGAAGCGGCCAAGCAGGCCGGTGCACAGAGCGCCGCCTACATGCTGCTGCGCCTGCCGCGCGAGGTGGCGCCGCTGTTCGAGCAGTGGCTGCACGACCACTACCCGCAGCGCGCCAACCATGTGCTCAGCCTGATCCGCCAGAGCCGCGGCGGCGAGCTGTACGACAGCCGCTTTGGTGAGCGCATGCGCGGCGAAGGCGTGTTCGCCGAACTGCTGGCCCAGCGCTTCGCCAAGGCCATGCGCCGCATGCAGTTCGCTGGGCGCGAGGCGTTGGCGCTGGACTGCTCGGCGTTCGCGCCGCCGGGGGAGCAGATGCGCTTGTTTTGAGCGTGCTTCGCAACGGCTCCCGGGCTGCTTACTCCCAGTTGGCCGGGGTGGAAAAGTCCCAGATAAATCGGAAGACCCACTCGCGTGTTGTCGGAATATTCCTTGTCGTTCGATAAGCGCGGGTGAATGCCCGATAACGGAGGTGGAGGCTTACCAAGCCAACAATCCCACTAAACCCAACCAACAATTTCGCTCATGGCTCTTGGCAACTAATGCTTTTTTGCTATTATCGAAAACCCGCCGAACCCATCTAGGACGCGTGTTCTAGACCCTCCGCAATTAAGTTTCAGTTAAGTTTTCTCCGATAGCGTAGGAAACCAGTCGTCACCGACTGTGATTTCTGGTCTTCGTGTGTCATCTAATTCCGCGCATAGCCTGAATCTTTCAACCGGTAAACGGATCTCACCTACTCACCGTCAAGAGGATCAATCATGCCCGTAAAGGACCCATCCAAGCCCGTCCCGGCTGCACCCGCAGAGAGCGCTGATGCTGCCATGAAGCACATCGTCGACGGCTTTCTGCGGTTCCACACTGAAGTGTTCCCCGAGCGTCAGGAGCTGTTCAAGAAGCTGGCCACCGCGCAGAAGCCGCGCGCCATGTTCATCACCTGCGCCGACTCGCGGATCGTGCCTGAGCTGATCACCCAGAGCTCGCCAGGCGATCTGTTCGTCACCCGTAACGTCGGTAACGTCGTACCGCCCTACGGTCAAATGAACGGTGGTGTCTCGAGCGCCATCGAGTACGCGGTACTGGCCCTGGGCGTGCACCACATCATCATCTGTGGCCACTCCGATTGCGGCGCCATGCGCGCGGTGCTCAACCCCCGTTCGCTGGACAAGATGCCGACCGTTTCTGCCTGGCTGCGCCATGCCGAAGTGGCGCGCACGGTCATCGAAGACAACTGCGCCTGCGGCAGCGAGCACGAAAGCATGCAGCTGCTGACCAAGGAAAACGTCATCGCCCAGCTGCACCACCTACGTACGCACCCGTCGGTGGCCTCGCGTCTGGCAGCGGGCCAGCTGTACATCCATGGCTGGATCTACGACATCGAAACCAGCCAGATCGAAGCCTACGATGCTGCCAGCGACCGCTTCCTGCCGCTGACCGAAGGTGACTCGATTCCCTGCGCCACTCCGAGAGGCCGCTACTAAGCGTCCCGTCCCGCTGCACATGTCTTGATAGCCGGCTGCACCCTGTGGGTGCGGCGCGGTCATCGCCTGCCTTGAAACGCCCCGTTCGGCCTGCCGGTTTTTTCACTGGCGGTTTGCGCCTGCGCGCCGTTCGGGGTTCCGCGTGCTGACGGCCAGTGGAATGGCCGGACAATTGAGAAAGGAGCGTCATGGTGAACACGACACAGATGAAAGCAGCGCTGCCGCGTGAATTACTGGCATCGGTGGTGGTATTTCTGGTGGCCCTGCCGTTGTGCATGGGCATCGCCATCGCCTCGGGCATGCCACCGGCCAAGGGCTTGATCACCGGTATCATCGGCGGCATCGTGGTGGGCTTCATCGCCGGTTCACCGCTACAGGTCAGTGGTCCGGCTGCGGGCCTTGCGGTGCTGGTGTTCGAACTGGTGCGCCAGCATGGCATGGCCATGCTCGGGCCGATTCTGCTGCTGGCTGGGCTGTTGCAACTGCTGGCCGGGCGTTTCCGCCTGGGCTGCTGGTTCCGTGTCACCGCCCCGGCGGTGGTGTACGGCATGCTCGCCGGTATCGGCGTGCTGATCGTGCTGTCGCAGATCCACGTGATGTTCGACACCGCCCCGCAGCCCTCAGGCCTGCAGAACCTGCTGGGTTTCCCCGCCACCTTGGCCGAAGCCTTGCCTTTGGGTAGCGGCGGCATCGGCTGGCAGGCCGGGCTGCTGGGCCTGGGCACCATCGCCCTGATGTGGGGCTGGGAACGCTGGCGGCCGCAGCGTTTGCGCTTCGTGCCCGGCGCGTTGCTGGGCGTGGCGCTGATGACGCTGATCAGCATGGCGCTGACCCTGCCGGTCGACCGTGTGGTGGTGCCGGCGGATCTGTCCGAGGCGATCGACTGGCTGCGCCCCGACGACCTGCTGAAACTGGCCGATCCCACCTTGCTGATCGCAGCCTTCGCCCTGGCCTTCATCGCCAGCGCCGAGACGTTGTTGTCTGCCGCAGCGGTCGACCGCATGCACAACGGACAACGCTCGGACTTCGACCGCGAGCTGTCGGCGCAAGGTGTCGGCAACATGCTCTGCGGCGTGCTCGGTGCGCTGCCGATGACCGGTGTGATCGTGCGCAGCTCGGCCAACGTGCAGGCCGGGGCGCAGACGCGCTGGTCGGCGATTCTGCATGGTGTGTGGTTGCTGGCGTTCGTGGTGGCGCTGAGCAGTGTGCTGCAGCAGATTCCCATCGCCAGCCTGGCCGGTGTGCTGGTCTACACCGGGATCAAGCTGGTCGACTTCAAGGCCCTGCGCAGCCTGGGCCGGTATGGCCGGATGCCGATGCTGACCTATGCCGTGACGGCCCTGGCGATCGTCTTCACCGACCTGCTGACCGGCGTGCTGCTGGGCTTCGCCATGACCCTGCTGACCCTGGCGCTGAAAGCGGCGCGCTTGAAGATCAGCCTGATCGAGCTGGACAAGCCTGGGCACATGGAGCTGCGCCTGACCGGAGCGGCGACCTTCCTCAAGGTGCCGGCGTTGACCCAGGTGCTGGAGACGGTACCGGCCGGCACTACCCTGCATGTCCCGCTGGGCAACCTCAGCTATATCGACCATGCCTGCCTGGAGCTGCTCGAAGACTGGGGCCGCAGCGGCAAGGCCAACGGTTCCCGGCTGTGGATCGAGCAGCGCCGGCTCAAGCGCCGCATCGAAGGCAAGATGCGCAGTACGGCAGGGGCTGGGGTGTAGCCGAGACTGCGCTGACCCTGGAGCTCAGGCCGACTGGCCGAGCTCCACGCCCCACTGCCGCGACAGGCACGGCCAGCGCTGCCAGGCGGCGCCGGTGGTGGGGCTGCTCAGGGTTTCGCGGTATTGCTCGACCGATTCCGCGGCGAAGCTCTCGTCGTCGAGCATTTCATCCACCGAATGGTGCACCACGGCATCGAGCTGGTTGGCGAACTGCTCGCCGATCAGCTGGTGGGCGATCAGGTTGGCGACGGTGGTATCCACCGGAATCAGCGGCTGGCTGAAGTGGCGGATGTACAGGTCGTTGACCTCCTCTACCAGCCGATGCGCCAGATACGCCTCATCGAGCAGGCAATCGAGGCCGACATGGCCGCTCAGCTCGCTGGGGGGCTGCAGAAAATACGCCTCGGCGATCTGCAGCACAGGCTTGATCTGCGTTTCGATGCCCGCTTCGCGCGACACCGCATGGGCCGCTTCCAGCAGCTCCGGGACTTGCTCGATGTAGGCCATGACGAAACGGCCGAGGGTGCCCTGGGCATCCTGTTCGGGAAGCTGGATCAGCGGATGAAGATGGGGCAGTTGCTGTTCCAGGCGTTGCTTGAGCTGGCCGGTCTGGCGCTCGTGTTGATGGGCTTGGCTGATCTGATCGCGTACTGCGGCGATGTTCATGACAACTCCAAAGGTGTGGCGTGACAAACGGAAGACAGTAAGGTAGCTCGGTATACCGGTGACTTAAGAACGATTTGTCATAATCTGGCCCGTGGTATACCTCGTTCGCTATATAGCTTAAGTGATAGTGCTCTCCATCCTGCATCCTGCCTGGGCTGCAGCGCAATGGCTCGATAGTGCGCCAGTGCTCGGGCAAAGGCGTAGCACAGTGGCCTGAACGTCATTTTGCAACATAGGTATGATCGTCTCGGCGTTTTGCTGAGCGCTGTCATGCAGGTCGATACGTATTGTCCGGTCGACGTCCGTTGATTGATCGCTACGCTGTCTGATGGCATTGCCGAGCAGATCGCTCACCGCCACTGCAATCTGTTTGGCCGGGGACGGCCGAGCTGCGTCTGGCTCGTCGCTTCAGCGTG
This sequence comes from Pseudomonas cremoricolorata, assembly GCF_000759535.1. NCBI lineage: Bacteria > Pseudomonadati > Pseudomonadota > Gammaproteobacteria > Pseudomonadales > Pseudomonadaceae > Pseudomonas > Pseudomonas cremoricolorata. The sequence continues at coordinate 1,512,330 of NZ_CP009455.1, forward strand.
GGGTACCGTGTCGCGCGTCGCCCACTTCCGATAAGCCACCGCCATGACCCGCATGCAGAAAACCCTCGTCGTCCTCATTGCCCTGGTCGGGCTGATCGGCGGCCTCGCCGTGAACCGTATACTCAACGGCAATAGCGAGTTCAATCCCGCCGAACTGGCCGATGCCGGGATCATCCTGCTGCCGCAAAGCCGCGCCGTACCGGGCCTGCGCATGACCAACCAGGATGGACAGCCGGTGGCGCTCGACCAATTGCAGGGCAAATGGTCTCTGCTGTTCTTCGGTTACACCTACTGCCCAGACATCTGCCCCACCACCCTGGCGCAACTGCGGCAGATCAAGAGCCAACTGCCTGAAGCCACCCTGCAACGCTTGCAAGTAGTGCTGGTGAGCGTCGATCCCGAGCGTGATACCACACAACAGCTCAAGCAGTACCTGGGCTACTTCGACAAGAACTTCATCGGCCTGCGTGGGTCGATTGCCGATACTCAGACATTGGCCAACGCCCTGAGCATCCCGTTCATCCCGGCCGACACCAGCAAGCCCGGGTATACCGTCGATCACAGCGGCAACCTGGCGGTGATTGGTCCGGACGGGCGCCAACGCGGCTTCATCCGGGCGCCGTTCAGTACACAGAAACTGGTTGCGCGGTTGCCGCAGTTGGTCAAGCGCGATTGATACCGCCGTTTGCGCATGCAGACGGTTTTTTGAAAAGCAGGGAGCAGAGATGAAGTCGCAGGCAGTAGCGGTCGGCATTCGTGTGTGGAGCGTCAGCCATGACACGTGACCAGTGGACGTTGAGCTTGAGGTTGGTGCTGATACCGGCGCTGCTGCTGTTGATGGCGCTCTGGCAAGGCCATCGTGCCGACGCTGCGCGTACCGAAGGGCTGCAACAGCAGAGCGAGTTGCAGGGCTTCGTACTCAACATGCAGCAGTTGCAGGCCCAGCGCTCACGGGAGTCGATTCAGCTGGGCGACAAATCCTATTCACCGGCACTGGCTGAGGCGCTGGCCCAGCGCAGGCTGCATCAGTTGGAGCGTGAAATCCGCATCGCCCGCGTCGGCAGCTGGTTGCCGGGGCCGGCGCAAGGCTTCGCTGCGCTACTGCTGGGGCTCGGCGCCGCGGCGCTGCTGGCGTTACATTTTGCCGGCAAGGCAGCGATGCGTTCGCGCGATCGTCTCGTCAGCCTGTTCTACATCGGCCGGCAGGTGCTGCCGACGGCGTTGTTGTCACTGGTACTGCTGCTGACCATCACCGTGGTGCTGGAAATCGCCTATGAGGCGTTGTGGCTGTTCACCGTGGAGCAAACCGGCTCTGGGCTGGCCAAGTTGCAGGGGGTCGTCGGAATGATCCTGGTGATCATGCTCTGGCCGCTGTATCGCCTGCCGCGTCAGCTCAAGGCGATGACGAAGCTGTTCGACAGTGAGCCCCACGCCATCTTCGGCAGGGCGCTGAGCGAGGACCAGGCGCCGGCCCTGTGGGCGCGGGTCAGGGCCTTGGCGACCCGCCTCGATGCGTTGATGCCCGATCACATCGTGGTCGGCTACTTGGACGGCTTCTACGTGACGTCGAGCGACGTCGAGCTGGCCCCTGCCGGGCAGCGCCTGCAAGGGCGCACGTTGTATGTGCCGATTCCGCTGCTGGCGCTGCTCGACGCTAACGAGACAGACGCAGTGATTGGCCACGAGCTGGCACATTTTTCCGGCCAGGACACCGACTACAGTATCCACTTCATGCCGATCTACGACGGTGCCTGGCGCAGTGTCGGTGTGCTCCGCGAACGCATGGCCGGTGGCTTCCTGCAAGGCCTGCTGACCCTGCCGGCACACGACCTGGCGGTGCATTTCATGCGCTGCTTCGACCATGCGGTGAGCCACTGGAGCCGCAGCCGAGAACTGCTCGCCGACGCCACTGCAGCGCGTCTGCATGGAGCCCAGGCGGTGGTCGATTCACTGGTGCGGACCACCGCTCTGGGCACGGCGATCGACGTCTGCCTCAATGAGTGGTGCCAGCAACCTGAAGCCTGGCCGGACGATGTGCTACAGGCCCTGCTGGCGCATCTGGCGGCGCAGCCGCCCCAGGTACCGGACGGTGAGCTGGACGAGGTGCTGCCTCACCCCACGGACAGCCATCCACCGACCATCCAGCGTCTGCAAGCGCTGGGCATGGGTCTTGAAGCCGTTGACCACGGGCGCGGCCTGCGGGCGGTAGTGCCTTCGGTCGCCATGGCCGATCTGGAGCAGGCATTACCGGGGGGCGCTGTGTTGGCGCGGTACTTGGGCGAGGAGTTGAGCACTCGGCTCGTCGAACACCACGAGCAAATGCGCCAGGAGCTCGAAGCTCGGGCACAAGCGGCCGACGGCCGGTGCGTGTTGCACGAGGGAGCGCAGGCCCGTGGACGCCTTGTACTGGCTCTGACAGTGCTGTTCGCCGCAGGTGGCCTATGGCTGGCATGGATGGCACTGACGCCGGGTACCAAGCCTGGACTGGCGAACTTCTTCGGTATCGTGGCCGGCACGCTGGGCGCGCTGAGTGTGTTGTTCGGTGTGCTTGGCTGGCGCCTGATAAAGCGCGCCGACACCCCTGCGCTGATCTTCGATGCCCATTCCATGCACTTTGCCAACGCGCCCCAGGCCGTGGCGCTGCACCACGTCGAGGACTATCAGATTCTCGCTACCCCCGCATTGACCCTGCGCTTTCAGCTCGCCGAGCAAGCGCCGCTGCCGACGTTCCGCAGGAAGGGTTTCTGGGGGCCTGATGCCAAGTTCGACGCGAAGACGCGCACCATCAGCCTGGGCCTGACGCGCTGGAGCATCGACGGCGAGGCATTGGATGTGCAGGCGCTGGTGGCCTTGGTGGCGCGTTATCTGGAAGGGGGACATGCGCGGCACACGTTGGCCGAGCTGCAGGATCAGGCCCCGTCGACGCAACCGACGGGGCACTGACTGCGATTGCCCACGGCAGCGGGCGTGGGCAGGCGGATACGGCTCGGAATGTGTGTCAGAACGCCGGTACGACCGCGCCTTTGTACTTCTCGGTGATGAACTCCTTGAGCTCAGGCGAATGCAGGGCCTTGACCAGCTTCTGCATGTCGGCGGAGTCCTTGTTGTCCGGGCGAGCCACCAGGATGTTCACGTAGGGCGAGTCGCTGCCTTCGATCACCAGCGCGTCCTTCTCGGGATTGAGCTTGGCTTCCAAGGCATAGTTGGTATTGATCAGGGCCAGGTCCACTTGGGTCAGCACCCGCGGGATGGTCGCCGCTTCCAGCTCACGGAACTTGAGGTTCTTGCTGTTGGCGGTGATGTCCTTGACCGTGGACAGGATGTTGCTGTTGTCCTTGAGGGTGATCACGCCGGCCTTGGCCAGCAGCAGCAGGGCACGGCCGCCATTGGTGGCATCGTTGGGGATGACCACGGTGGCGCCGGTGGGCAGCTCATCGAGCTGCTTGAGCTTGTTCGAGTAGGCGCCCAGTGGCTCGAGGTGCACGCCGGTGACGCTGACCAGGTCGGTGCCCTTGGCCTTGTTGAATTCATCCAGATACGGCTGGTGCTGGAAGAAGTTGGCATCCAGGCGCTTTTCCGCGACCTGCACGTTGGGCTGGATGTAGTCGGTGAATTCCTTGACCTTGAGGTCCACGCCTTCCTTGGCCAACTGCGGCTTGACGAAGTTGAGGATCTCGGCGTGCGGCACCGGACTGGCAGCGACGGTCAAGGTATCGGCATGGGCCGAGAAGGCCGCGACGGCAGCGGCGACAGCAAGCAGTTTCTTCATCAAACACTCCTTGTGGGGCCACAGGCGGCCCCGAACGGGTCGGCAGGGCCGACCCCATTGCGCTTATTTGCGGGAAAAATGCACAACCAGTTTGTCGCCAACGCTCTGCAGAACTTGAACCAGCACCAGCAACAGCACCACGGTGACCACCATCACGTCGGTCTGGAAGCGCTGGTAGCCGAAGCGGATCGCCAGGTCGCCCAGCCCGCCCGCGCCGACCACACCGGCCATGGCGGTGTACGACACCAGGGTAATGGCGGTGACGGTGATGGCCGCGAAAATCCCCGGACGCGCTTCGGGCAGCAAGGCGTTGGTGATGATCTGCCGGGTAGTGGCGCCCATCGACTGGGTCGCCTCGATGATGCCGCGGTCCACTTCACGCAGGGCGGTTTCCACCAGCCGCGCAAAGAACGGCGTGGCACCGACCACCAGTGGCGGAATGGCCCCGGCCACGCCCAGCGAGGTGCCGGTGATCAACACGGTGATGGGGATCATCACGATCAGCAGGATGATGAACGGCAGCGAGCGCAGGATGTTCACCACCAGCGACAGCAGCGCGTAGACGCCCTTCTGCTCGAACATCTGCCGCGGCCCGCAGAGGAACAGCAGCACGCCCAGCGGCAGGCCCAGCAGCACGGTGAACAACAGCGAGCCGAACAGCATGATCAGGGTGTCGCCCGTCGCCAGCCAGATTTCGGCCCAGTCGACATTGGCGAAGAAATTCACGGCGTCCATCAGCGCAGTACCTCCATATGAACGTCAGCCGCGGTGAAACGGGCGAAAGCCGCCTCCATGTCACCGCCAATCAGGGCCAGGGTCAGCTGGCCATAAGGCACGTCCTTGATGCGGTCGATGCGCCCGGCCAGGATGCTGTAGTCGACGCCGGTTTCCCGCGCCACGGTGCCCAGCAGCGGTGCGTAGGTGGCCTCGCCCTGAAAGGTCAGGCGCACGATGCGCCCAGGCACGTGGGCGAAATCGTCGCGCTGCTCGCCTTCATCGACCTGCTCGTCTTCCTGCACGAAGCGCTTGGTGGTCGGGTGCTGCGGATGCAGGAACACCTCGGCCACGCTGCCCTGCTCGACGATATGCCCGGCATCCATCACCGCCACCCGGTCGCAGACGCGGCGAATGACATCCATCTCATGGGTGATGAGGACGATGGTCAGCTTCAGCTCGCGGTTGATCTCGGCCAGCAGTTGCAGCACCGAGGCAGTGGTCTGCGGGTCGAGGGCGCTGGTGGCCTCGTCGCACAGCAGAATTTTCGGGTGGGTAGACAAGGCCCGAGCGATGCCGACGCGCTGCTTCTGCCCGCCCGACAACTGCGCCGGGTATTTTTTCGCATGCTCCGACAGCCCGACGCGCGCCAGCAGCTCGGTCACGCGAGCGTCGATTTCGCTGCGAGACAGCTCACCGGCCAGGGTCAGCGGCAGGGCGACGTTGTCGGCGACGGTCTTGGAGGCCAGCAGGTTGAAGTGCTGGAAGATCATGCCGACCTGCTGGCGGAAGCGCCGCAGGCGGTTGGCATCGAAGGCGGTGACCTCTTCGCCATCGACGATGATCTTGCCACCGGTGGGGTTCTCAAGCCGGTTGATCAGGCGCAGCAAGGTGCTCTTGCCGGCGCCGGAATGGCCGATCAGGCCGAATACCTGGCCATTCTCAATGCTCAGGCTGGTCGGGTTGAGGGCGGGGATGTCTCTACCGCCGACGCGGTAGGTCTTGTGCACATGTTGAAACTCGATCACGTAGCGAACCTTGTGGGGCGCATTGAATTGGGAATCAGCGGTTAGCCGAGGTCGCGCATTTTAGCCTTTTCACGGCGATCTTCTTAGCATTTATTTCCCGTTGGTCCGAACCTGGCGACATAACGCCACTCCGGCAAAACCGGATGGAACGTACGGCAATCAGCCTCAGTCACTACTTGAACGAGCCCCAATGGGCAGCCTGATAATGATGAGGAGTACCCGAGATGCCGACCAAGAAGACGCCGGATTCCAGACACAGTGAGGCTGCCGGGGTCGATACGCCCGATAAGGCCAACACCAACGCCAAGCTGCAAAGCCTGGGCGATGTGCGCAGCGATGCGACCGGGCAGGCGCTGCGCACCAACCAGGGCGTTAAAATTGCCGATAACCAGAACACCCTGAAGGCCGGATCGCGCGGACCGTCGCTGCTCGAAGACTTCATCATGCGCGAGAAGATCACCCACTTCGACCACGAGCGCATCCCGGAGCGCATCGTTCACGCTCGCGGTACCGGTGCCCACGGCTACTTCCAGAGCTACGGCAACCACAGCGAGCTGACCAAGGCCGGCTTCCTGCAAGACCCCGAGAAAATCACCCCGGTATTCGTGCGCTTCTCGACCGTGCAAGGCCCGCGAGGCTCGGGCGACACCGTGCGCGATGTGCGCGGTTTTGCCGTGAAGTTCTACACCGATGAAGGCAATTTCGACCTGGTCGGCAACAACATGCCGGTGTTCTTCATCCAAGACGCGATCAAGTTCCCCGACTTCGTCCACGCCGTGAAGCCTGAACCGCACAACGAGATGCCCACCGGCGGCTCGGCCCACGACACCTTCTGGGACTTCGTTTCTCTGGTGCCGGAATCGGCGCACATGGTCATCTGGGCCATGTCCGACCGCGCCGTGCCGCGCAGCCTGCGCATGATGGAAGGCTTCGGCGTGCACACCTTCCGCCTGATCAACGCCGAGGGCGTGTCCAGTTTCGTCAAATTCCACTGGAAACCAAGCAACGGTGTGCATTCGGTGCTGTGGGACGAAGCGCAGAAGATGGCCGGCAAGGACACCGATTTCCACCGCCGCGACCTGCGCGAGGCGATCGAGAGCGGTGATTACCCTGAATGGGAACTGGGCGTGCAGGTCGTTCCGGAAGCGGACGAACACAAGTTCGACTTCGACCTGCTCGACCCGACCAAGATCATCCCTGAAGAGCTGGTACCGGTAACCACGCTGGGCAAGATGGTGCTCAACCGCAACCCGGACAACTTCTTCGCCGAGGTCGAGCAGGTCGCGTTCTGCCCAGGTCATATCGTGCCGGGCATCGACTTCAGCAACGACCCGCTGCTGCAAGGGCGTCTGTTCTCCTACACCGACACCCAGCTCAGCCGCCTGGGTGGGCCGAACTTCCATGAGATTCCGATCAACCGTCCGGTGGCGCCGAACCATAACAACCAGCGCGACGCGATCCATCGCCAGACCATCCACAAAGGCCAGGCGGCCTATGAGCCCAACTCCATCGACGGTGGCTGGCCGAAGGAAACCCCGCCTGGGGCACAGGATGGCGGCTTCGAGAGCTATCACGAGCGCATCGATGCGCACAAGGTGCGTGAGCGCAGTGAGTCGTTCAGCGATCACTTCTCCCAGGCACGGCTCTTCTTCCACAGCATGAGCAAGACCGAACAGCAGCACATCATCAAGGCGTACAGCTTCGAACTGGGCAAGGTCGAGCGCGAGTACATCCGTGAGCGTCAGGTCAATGAAATTCTCGCCAACATCGACCTTGAACTGGCTGCGGCCGTGGCGGCCAATCTCGGCCTGCCGGCGCCCAAGGCTGGCACCGTGAAAGTCCCGGAGTTTAAGCTGAAGCATTCACCTGCCCTTAGCCAGATGAACCTGCCGGGCACAGTCGGCATCAAGGGTCGCAAGATCGCCTTGCTGGTGGCCGATGGCGTCGATGGCGCCAGTGTCGACCGCCTGACCAAGGCCTTCGAAGCGCACAGCGCGCGGGTGCTGCTGCTTGGTCCGTCGAGCGCACCGGTGAAAACCGCTGATGGCAAGCAGCTGAAAGTCGATGCGTCGATGGAAGGCATGCCTTCGGTGATGATCGACGGCCTCTGGGTACCGGCCGGCAAGGCCGCCCACGACGCGTTGGCCAACAGCGGCCTGGCCAAGCACTTCCTGCTCGAAGCCTACAAGCACCTCAAGCCCATGGGCCTGGCTGCCGAAGGCAAGGCGTTGCTGACGACGCTGGGGCTCAAGGAAGACAAAGGCCTGCTGCTGGGCGACGACAAGAAGGCTGTGGAGAGCTTCGTTGCCGTGCTCAAGGAACACCGGGTGTGGGATCGTGAGGCTGCGGCCGAGGCGATTCCGGCTTGATGAGGGAGCGTGTGGCGGGGGCCTGAGTGCCGCCGCTTAGCGCATCGACACTGCGGGGCAAACCAGGTGACTGGTTTGCCCCGCAGTGTCTTCAGGCGATGGCGTTCACGGCTTGGGCGTGACCAGCACGGCCTGGGCGCTGAGCTGGCGGTGAATCTCGTGGCGCTGCTTGAGGGTGAAGTCAGGGTCGATGGCCTCGACACGTTTCTTCAGCAAGGTTTGCAGCCACGGCGCGTCCTGGCGACGCGGCACCTGGAACACCACCTCGCAGTGATAATTGACCACGTCGGCGGCGATGTCATCGAGCTGCTGGCGAAGGGCGGCGATGTCGGTGGTGTGCAAGGCGATCACGGTAGTTGGCGCGGTGGGGTCGATCAGGCGTGCCTCAGGCTTGGCTTCGGCGGCCTTGAGCGCCGCTTCGGCCTTGGCCAGCTCGGCCTTGCGCGCCTGTGCAACCGAATCACCACCAGTCACCGCCGGCGCCTGGGGCATCAGCGCGCGAGCACGGGCCAGAGCGGTTGCAGCAGCATTGACGTCGCCCTTCTGCAGGACGATCTGGCTGCGTTGCAGGTAGGCCTCGGCAAGTTGACGCTGGTATTGCTCGACGCGGGCATCGTCCGGGGTACGGGTTTGCAGCGCGCTGAGCTGATCTTCGGCGGTCGCCAGTTCGTGGCTGGCGATGGTTTGCTGCAGCTGCTCCCAGCCATCCGGCTGGCTGGCGACCGGTGGCGGCTCGGCCGGCTTGCTCGCACAAGCGCCAAGCGTCAGCGAAAATACGGCAAGCAGTAGGTAACGGGTAGCGAACGGCTTCATTCCTGCGACTCTCTATTTGCGCAAAAAGCGAGCAAGTCTACACCCAGGTGCGCACGCTCGAAAACAGGTCTTACAGACCCTTTACCCGGGAAAAGGTTGCAGAGTGCGCTGGTTCGCACCCCGGCGCTTCAGCGTTTTGGCAGTGCCAGGCTGAGCAAGAATAGCACCGCTGCACTGACCACGATCGAAGGTCCGGCCGGCGTGTCCTTGAACCACGACAGCGCCAGGCCCGCGCACACCGCGGTAATTCCCAGCAGGCTGGCGCCCAGCGCCATCTGCTCCGGCGAGCGAGCGTGACGCTGCGCCGCAGCCGCAGGGATGATCAGCAGCGAGGTGATAAGCAGCACGCCGACGATTTTCATCGCCACGGCAATCACCACGGCGATCAGCAGCATCAGCGCCAGGCGCAGCCCGGCCACCGGCATGCCCTCGACGGTGGCCAGCTCTTCGTGCACGGTCACCGCCAGCAGCGGCCGCCAGAGCACCGCCAGCAGGCACAGCACCAGCGCGCTGCCACCGAGAATCCAGGCCAGGTCGGTGGGGCTGATCGCCAGCAGGTCGCCGAACAGGTAGCCCATCAGGTCGATGCGCACATCGTGCATGAAGCTCAACACTACCAGGCCCAGCGACAAGGTGCTTGGCGCCAGAATGCCGAGCAGGGTGTCGGAGGCCAGGGGCTGGCGTTGCTGCAAGGTCACCAGCACGATCGCCAGCAGCAGGCAGCCGACGGTCACCGCCAGGGTCGGGCTGACATCCAGGGCGAAACCCAGGGCCACCCCCAGCAGTGCGGCATGGGACAACGTGTCACCGAAGTAGGCCATGCGTCGCCACACCACGAACGATCCCAGGGGCCCGGCCACCACGGCCAGGGCCAGGCCTGCAAGCAGGGCGTACAGAAGAAAATCAGCCATGCTTGCAGTGCGCTCCGTGAACATGGGTTGCGGGGGTGATGACCGCGCCATGCAGGTCGTGGCTGTGGTCGTGGTGATGGTGATAGACGGCAAGGTTCGGTGCGGTCTGGCCGAACAGTTCGACGAACGCCGGGTCGCCGCTGACCTGCTCGGGATGGCCCGAGCAGCACACGTGACGATTCAGGCACACGACCTGGTCGGTGGCACTCATCACCAGGTGCAGGTCGTGGGAAACCATCAATACGCCGCAGCCGTAACGATCGCGCAGGCGAGTGATGAGTCGGTACAGCTCGGACTGCCCGACCACATCCACCCCTTGTACCGGCTCGTCGAGCACCAGCAATTGCGGTTTGCGCAGCAGCGCCCGGGCCAGCAGCACGCGCTGCATTTCGCCGCCGGAAACGGTCTGGATCGGGCTGTCGATGACCTGCTCGGCACCGACCTCCTGCAACGCCGCCAACGCTGCTGCGCGGTCAACCCCAGGCACCAGGCGCAGGAAGCGCAGCACCGACAGCGGCAGGGTCGGGTCGACCTGAATCTTCTGCGGCATATAGCCGATGCGCAGACGTGGCTGGCGCCAGACCTTGCCAGTGTGCGGCTTGAGCAGGCCGAGCACGGCGCGCACCAGGGTGGTCTTGCCTGCGCCGTTGGGGCCGATCAGGGTGACGATCTGCCGTGGCGCCACGGCCAGGTCGATGCGTTCCAGGACCGTTTCGCCAGCGAAACTCACCCCCACCTGCTCCAGACGAATCAGCGAATCGCTCATGCCGCGCTCCGGCAGTTGCCGCACAGCCCGACGATCTCCACGGTCTGTGCCTCGACCTGGAAATTCACCGCGGCTGCGCTGGCGACGATGGCGTCACTGATGCTGGCCTGTTCCAGCTCCAGCGCAACGTGGCAGTTGCGGCAGATGAGGAACTGGCCCTGGTGGGCATGCTCGGGGTGGCTGCAACCGATGAAGGCATTAAGCGATGCGATGCGATGCACCAAGCCGTTTTCCAGCAGGAAGTCGAGGGCGCGGTACACCGTCGGTGGTGCGGCACGGCGGCCGTCCTGTTCGCTGAGCACGGCAAGGATGTCGTAGGCCCCCAGCGGCTTGTGGCTTTGCCAGACCAGCTCCAGCACGCGCCGGCGCAAGGCGGTCAGGCGCAGGCCCTGGCGGTTGCACAGCACATCGGCTTCGGCCAGCGCGCTGTGCACGCAGCGGGAGTGGTCATGGGGACGGTGGGCCAGCGGGGTGATGGACATGGGCAGCGACGGCTCTGGATGGAGACGTTATTATGTTACCTGTTCTGTCCAGCCGAGTATTCCCCGTGACCCGATTCCTGGCTTTTTTTGTCGCTTTTCTTACCGTCTCGGCCCATGCCGACGTGCGTGTGCTGACCAGCATCAAACCGCTTCAGCAGATCGCTGCCGCCGTCCAGGACGGCGTCGGCAGCCCCGACGTGTTGCTGCCGCCGGGCGCCTCGCCCCACCACTACGCCCTGCGCCCTTCGGATGTGCGCAAGGTGGGTTCCGCTGACCTGCTGTACTGGATCGGCGAGGACATGGAAAGCTTCCTGCCCCGCGTGCTGGGCCCGCGCAGCAAGCCTACCGTTGCGGTGATGACCCTCAAGGGCATGCACCTGCGTCATTTCGGCGAAGACAGCCACGGCCATGCTGATCAGCACGAGCATGCAGCCCATGACACTCCCCAAGCCGCCGACGAGCACGATCACGACCACCGTCCGGGCAGCCTCGACGCCCACCTGTGGCTGTCCTCCGCCAACGCCCGCGTGATCGCGGCCAAGATGGCCGCCGACCTGGCCCGGCTGGACCCGGCCAACGCCGCGCGCTACCAGGCCAACAAGAAAGCCTTCATCGAGCGACTCGACGCGCTGGATGGTCGCATCAAGGCGCGGGTAGCAGGCGTTGCCGGCAAGCCGTTCTTCGTCTTCCACGAAGCGTTCGACTACTTCGAAGCGGCCTACGGCCTCAAGCACACCGGCGTGTTCAGCGTCGCTTCAGAAGTGCAGCCCGGCGCCCAGCATGTTGCCGCGATGCGCGCGCGCCTGCAGGAAGTAGGCAAGACCTGCGTGTTCAGCGAGCCGCCGCTGCGCCCGCGCCTGGCCGAAACCCTGACCGCTGGCTTGCCGGTACGCCTGGCCGAGCTCGACGCGCTGGGCGGCACCGATCCGGTGGATGCCAACGGCTACGAGCGCTTGCTGGAAAAGCTGGGCAGCGATCTGGCCGGCTGCCTGGAACAGCTTTGAACCGCTGGGCAGGGCCGTACCGCGGCCCTGCCCTCACTCACAAGGCGAACGGCAGGTGCAGCGCGACCTGTTGCCGCTGTGCCAGGCGCACCTCGAACTCGCTCGGGTCGTGGATCATCACGTCCATGCCGGCGAACGATTTGGCGGCGATCAGCCGCGACAGCCAGAAGCGCACGCACGCGACCCGCAGCATCACCGGCCACAGCTCGGCCTCGCTTGCGGTGAAAGGGCGTAGCGCGGCGTAGGCGGCCAGCAGCGCCTGGGCGCGGGGCAGATCGATACTGCCATCGGCGCCACTGCACCAGTCATTGAGGGTGATGGCGATGTCGTACAGCATCGGCCCGGAACACGCATTGTAGAAGTCGATCACCCCGGTCAGGTGGGAGCCTTCGAACATCACGTTGTCGCGGAACAGGTCGGCGTGCAGGTTGGCTTGCGGCAGGCCGAGGATCTGCGCCTTGTGCGCGTCGATTTCCACCAGGGCCTGATCGAGCAACTGGCGTGGGGCGGCCTCCAGATCAGCAGCCAGCTCGCTGCCGGCGCTGAGCATCCATTCCAGGCCACGGTCGGTGCGGCGGGTGATGATGCGCTCGCGGGTGGCCAGGTGAATGTGTGCCAGTAGCTCGCCGACTTGAGCGCAATGCTGGTTGTTCGGGGTCTTGATGTGCTTGCCAGACAGCCGCGGTTGCAGCAGCGCCGGCTTGCCGCACAGCTCGCGCAGGGCATTGCCATCGGCATCGCGCAGTGCATAGGGCACTGGCATGTCAGCCTCGTGCAGCACGTCGAGCAGCTCGATGAAGAACGGCATGTCTTCGCTGGGGCCGCGCTCGATCAGTGTCAGGACGAACTCACCCTGCTCCAGGCTGACGAAGAAGTTGCTGTTCTCGGTGCCGGCGGCGATGCCCTGGAAATCCAGCAAACGGCCCAGTCGGTAGGGCGCGACGAAGGTTTCCAGCTCGGGCCGGGTCACGGGGGTGAAGACTGACATGATGAAAATTTGCCCATGCAGGCACTTCCACCGGGAAGTGCCGGGTTGATGTGAACGATACGCGTCAGCTTACCACTCGAAGATTTTCCACGAGGGAATCAGCATGTCCGGCTGGTCGGAGCGGACGAAGTTGCCGTCGGAGCCGTCGGCGCGTACCAGAAAGTAAGGCTTGCCGTGTTTGGGCGTGACTTTGATCGCGTACAGGAAGCCGTTTTGCCGGTATTCCTGAATGGTCCTGTCGCCTTCCGTGCGAATGGTGACCTCGGGATCGGCCGAAGGGGCCTCGTCCGCAGCGTGGCCGAGGATAGGCAGGCTGGCCATCAGGCCGACCAGTAACAGGCGATTGAATGTCCGCATGATAACCTTGTCCCTTTATCGTCAATGATTCTGGCTATTCTAGCGCCGGACCCGTCGAAAAGGTTGAATCTGCTCATGAGCCTAGCGCCCCTCGTCCTGGTGGACGGATCCTCCTATCTGTACCGCGCGTTTCATGCGCTACCGCCGCTGACCACTTCGAAGGGCAAGCCCACCGGCGCGGTGAAAGGCGTGCTGAGCATGCTCAAGGGCTTGCGCCGGCAGTACCCCGATAGCCTGTTCGCCGTGGTCTTCGACGCCAAGGGCGGGACCTTCCGCGATGCGCTGTTCGCCGAATACAAGGCCAACCGGCCGAGCATGCCCGATGATCTGCGCATGCAGGTCGAACCGCTGCATGCCAGCGTGCGCGCGCTGGGCTATCCGCTGCTGTGCGTCGAAGGCGTCGAGGCCGATGACGTCATCGGCACCCTCGCCCGCAGCAGCGCCGCGCAAGGCCGACCGGTGGTCATCTCCACCGGTGACAAGGACATGGCGCAGCTGGTGGACGAGCACATTACCCTGGTCAACACCATGACTGGCAGCGTGATGGACATCGCCGGCGTGCACGAGAAGTTCGGCGTCGGCCCTGAGCACATCATCGATTTCCTCGCGCTGATGGGCGACAAGGTGGACAACATCCCAGGGGTACCCGGCGTCGGCGAGAAGACCGCCGTCGGCCTGCTGACCGGCATCGGCGGGGGTCTGGCCGAGGTGTATGCCAACCTCGACCAGGTCGCGGGCCTGAGCATTCGCGGCGCCAAGACCCTTGCCGCCAAGCTCGAAGAGCACCGCGACGCCGCGTTCCTCTCCTACGAGCTGGCGACCATCAAGATCGACGTGCCGCTGGACATCGAAGTCGAAGCGCTGGTGTGCGCCGAGCCTGATCGCGACACCTTGCTCGAGCTCTACAACGACCTGGAGTTCAAGAGCTGGGTCGCCGAGGTACAGCGTGAGGCGGTCAAGGTCGGTGACGTCGTCGCCCCGGCCAAGGCGCCGGCGGAAAAGGTCGAAGCGAAGTACGAAACCATCCTCGACGAAGCGCGCTTCGAGCATTGGCTCGAGCGCCTGAACAACGCCTCGCTGTTCGCCTTCGACACCGAGACCACCAGCCTCGACGCGCAGCAGGCGCAACTGGTCGGCCTGTCGTTCGCCATCGAGCCCCATGAAGCCGCCTACGTGCCGCTGATGCACGACTACGAAGGCGCCCCGGCGCAGCTGGACCGTGACCGCGTGTTGCTGGCGCTCAAGCCGCTGCTGGAAAACCCGGCCAAGGGCAAGATCGGCCAGAACGCCAAGTACGACATCAACATCCTCGCCAATTGCGCGATCGGCGGCGATCCGGCCCAGGGCATCGAGATGCGCGGCGTGGCCTACGACACCCTGCTCGAATCCTACGTGCTCAACTCCACGGCCACCCGCCATGACATGGACAGCCTGGCCCTGCGTTACCTGGAGCACACCACCATCACCTTCGAAGACATCGCCGGGCGCGGTGCGAAGAAGCTGACCTTCAACCAGATTCCGCTGGAAACTGCCGGCCCCTACGCGGCCGAAGACGCCGACATCACTCTGCGCCTGCACCATGCCTTGCAGGCGCTGCTGGCCAAGACCCCAAGCGTGCAGCCGGTGCTGATGGACATCGAGATGCCGCTGGTGCCGGTGCTGGCGAAGATCGAGCGCCAGGGCGCGCTGGTCGATGCCGAACTGCTGCGGGTGCAGAGCAGCGAACTGGGCCAGAAGATGGCCGCCCTGGAGAAAGAAGCCTTCGAACTGGCCGGCGAGGCATTCAACCTCGGCTCGCCCAAGCAGCTTGGCGTGATCCTCTACGACAAGCTCGGCATGCCGATCCTCAACAAGACCTCCAAAGGCCAGGCCTCCACCGCCGAGGCGGTGCTCGCCGAACTGGCCGAGATGCAATACCCGCTGCCCAAGGTGCTGATGCAGTACCGCACTCTGAGCAAGCTCAAGAGCACCTACACCGACAAGCTGCCCGAGCAGATCAATCCGCGTACCGGGCGCGTGCATACCTCCTATCAGCAGGCGGTGGCGGCGACCGGGCGGCTGTCCTCCAGCGACCCGAACCTGCAGAACATCCCGATCCGCACCGCCGAAGGCCGGCGCATCCGCCAGGCCTTCATCGCCAGCCCCGGTTACAAACTGCTGGCGGCGGACTACTCGCAGATCGAGTTGCGCATCATGGCCCACCTGGCCAAGGACGAGGGCCTGCTGCACGCGTTCCAGAACGATCTGGACGTGCACCGCGCCACGGCTGCAGAAGTCTTCGGGGTGCCGCTGGAGTCGGTCAGCAACGACCAGCGGCGCAGCGCCAAGGCGATCAACTTCGGCCTTATCTACGGCATGAGCTCGTTTGGCCTGGCGCGCCAGATTGGCGTCGACCGCAAGCAGTCGCAGGCGTACATCGACCGCTATTTCACCCAGTACCCGGGTGTGCTGGCCTACATGGAGCGCACCCGCACCCAGGCGGCCGAGCAAGGCTTCGTCGAAACCCTGTTCGGTCGACGTCTGTACCTGCCCGACATCAATGCCAAGAACCCGGCCCTGCGCAAGGGCGCCGAGCGCACGGCGATTAACGCGCCGATGCAGGGCACGGCGGCCGATATCATCAAGCGCGCGATGGTCACCGTCGATGCCTGGCTGAGCGAGAGCGGCCTGGATGCGCGGGTGATTCTGCAGGTGCACGACGAACTGGTGCTGGAGGTACGTGAAGATCAGGTCGAGCAGGTGGCGCAGCAGATTCGCCTGCACATGAGCGGCGCCGCGCAGCTGGATGTACCGCTGCTGGTCGAGGTGGGGATTGGTTCGAACTGGGACGAGGCTCACTGACGCGTGAGCACGATACCGGTTGGCTCTGCGGCTGAAAGTCGCAGTGCCCAGCCAGTGCGTTAAGCCGCCTGATGCCTGGAGATGCGAACGCTATCGCGATTTGTTTCATCGGCTCAGGAACTAAACCGGTGAAACGCGACTCAGATGTACTGAATGGCTGGTGAAGCCTTTCGATGCTCCTATGTTGTGTTAAGTGTTGGCAGATATCTGGACCCCGCCCTAGCGGTCCGGACTTGGACCCCGAACTTCCCCCTCCCCATACGAAGTCCGGGGTTTTTTTTGCCTGCGATTTGACCTTCGGTGCACGCCGGGCACCTGTCGATGCCCGGCGCCACGGTCATTCTGCAGGTTTGTCTTCCAGCTCCATCCACCCGGCCAGCACGCCATACGCCTCTTCCAGACCTTGGCGCTTGGGTGCCGAGAACAGCTGGATGGTGGTGCCCTCGCCCCAGCCTTTGCGAATTTCCGCCTGCACCTTGAGCAGGGTGTTCTTCGCAGCGCCGAAGGTCAGTTTGTCGGCCTTGGTCAGCAGAATGTGCATAGGCATGCCGCTGGCGCGGGCCCAGTCGAGCATCATCTTGTCGAAGTCGGTCATGGGATGGCGAACGTCCATCATCAGGATCACCCCGCGCAGGCATTCACGCCCGCCCAGGTACGCTTCGAGGTGGCGCTGCCAGTGCTGCTTGAGCGGAATCGGCACTTTGGCGTAACCGTAGCCGGGCAAGTCGACCAGACGCCGTTGCTCATCCAGGCTGAAGAAATTCAGCAACTGCGTACGGCCCGGGGTTTTCGAGGTGCGCGCCAGGCTGGCGTGGGTCAGGGTGTTGAGGGCGCTGGATTTGCCGGCATTGGAACGGCCGGCGAAGGCCACCTCGTAACCTTGGTCGCTGGGACATTGGTCAACCTTGGCGGCGCTGAGGGCGAAGGTGGCTTTCTGGCACAGGCCGAGGATGGGGTTCTTGACTTGCATGGGATATCCGATGTGGGTGTTGCCGCCAGCAGGCGCAATGACCTGTGCGGCAAGCGGTGTCGTTTCCGTTTGGATGGCGGAAGTATATAATGCCCCAGTTTTTGTGTGCGCATTATCCTGGCGAAGGGTGGTGCGTACGGGGGCCGACCAACAGCTTGCGCATAGAACGCAGCGCGGCACCCAGCCCTGAAAGGTCATCGAGCAAGGTGAAACGGCGATTGCCTACGGTGTATTCAGCCGTTTCCGGCGCTCAGGCTACACAGGCTTGCGAGGCGTTGTACAACCGCATGTGTGCGGACTGCTACAAGGCATGCAGGTGCGGGTGGCGCAATGATCCAGGGTTTCAAGGCTATGCCGCCGCGTGGATTGTGCACGGACTGCAGTACCGAGGACTACCGGTTGGTCATCCTCTGGATGAGCGGCAGTCCCGATACATAACATTTCACTCTTAGCCGTGTTGGATTAGCTGATGAACAAACTATTCGTGAGTCTGCTGTTGACCATTGGTGTCGCCGGCGCAGCCCATGCTGCGCAACCGATCAAGGGCGACGCCGCCGCAGGCCAGGGCAAGACGGCCATCTGCGGCGCCTGCCACAACCCCGACGGTAACAGCCTGGCGCCCAACTTCCCCAAACTCGCCGGCCAGGGCGAGCGCTACCTGGAAAAACAGCTGCACGATATCAAGTCCGGCAAGCGTCAGGTGCTGGAAATGACCGGCATGCTGGCCGGCCTCAGTGACCAGGACATCGCCGACATCGCGGCCTACTTCGCCAGCCAGAAAGGCAGCGTGGGTGCGGCCGATCCGCAGTGGGTGGAACGTGGCCAGGCCCTGTTCAACGGCGGTGACCTCGACAAGGGCATGCCCGCCTGCACCGGCTGCCACTCCCCTGACGGCGCAGGCCTGGCGCTGGCCGGCTTCCCCCACCTGAGCGGCCAGCATGCGCAATACGTGAGCAAGCAGCTCACCGATTTCCGCGAGGGCAACCGCACCAACGATGGCGACGCCATGACCATGCGCTCGATCGCCAGCAAGCTCAGCAACAAGGACATCGAAGCGCTGTCGAGCTACATCCAGGGCCTGCATTAACGTTCGGTTAATACACTTGGCAAAAGATGAAAGGGCAGCGTGGCTGCCCTTTTTCTTGCCCACTGCCGTTACACTACAGAACTCACGCCCGCCCCGGCCGGTCACAGCTCGGTCGTCATCGCGGCGTTTCAAGACAGCCCAGGAGTGAAGCATGCGTAAACTGATTCTCAGCGCCACGCTGGTCGCCGCCAGCGTATTCGGTATGGCCGGTGTCCAGGCCGCCGAGCCCGCCAAGGCAGGCGAGCAATACATCGAGCTGAGCAACCCTGTTCCCGTATCCCAGCCTGGCAAGATCGAAGTCGTCGAGCTGTTCTGGTACGGCTGCCCGCATTGCTACCACTTCGAGCCGACCCTCAATCCCTGGGTCAGCAAGCTGCCGAAGGACGTCAACTTCAAGCGCGTACCGGCCATGTTCGGCGGTCCATGGGATGCCCACGGCCAGATGTTCCTCACCCTCGAAGCCATGGGCGTCGAGCAGAAAGTGCATGACGCCGTGTTCGACGCCATCCAGAACCAGCGCAAGCGCCTGACCGACCCTCAAGACATGGCTGACTTCCTCGCCACCCAGGGCGTCGACAAGGACAAGTTCCTCTCCACCTTCAACTCGTTCGCCATCAAGGGCCAGGTCCAGCAGGCCAAGGCACTGGCGAAGAAGTATGAAATCACCGGCGTTCCAAGCATGGTGGTCAACGGTAAATACCGCTTCGACCTGGGCACCGCAGGCGGGCCGGATGGCGTGCTGAGCGTGGCCGACCAGCTGATTGCCAAGGAACGCGCCAAATAAGGGGCAAGTCATGCGCCGGTCCAACCCTATTCGTGGTATCGGCCTGCACCAGCCGCAGGTCAACGAACATCACCTGCAGGCCACCGGTCTGCCGGAAGATGGCCGCCTGCGGCTGCTCAGTTTCAACATTCAGGTGGGCATCAGTACCGAGCGCTACCACCATTATCTAACCCGTAGCTGGCAGCACCTGTTGCCGCACACCGGGCGCGCCGGCAACCTGCAGAAGATCGGCCAGCTACTGGCCGACTTCGACCTGGTGGCGTTGCAGGAAGTCGACGGCGGCAGCCTGCGCTCGGGTTACGTCAACCAGGTCGAGCACCTGGCTCAGCTCGGCGCCTTTCCCTACTGGTACCAGCAGCTCAACCGCAACCTGGGCCGTTTCGCCCAGCACAGCAACGGCGTGCTCAGCCGGCTCAAGCCTCAGCAACTCGAAGATCACCCGCTGCCAGGTCCCTCTGGTCGAGGTGCCATTGTGGTGCGCTTCGGCGAAGGCCCTGATGCCTTGATCGTGGTGATGATGCACCTGGCGCTCGGCGCCAAGACCCGTGCCCGTCAGTTGGCCTACGTGCGTGAACTGATCGGCGGCTACCGCCATCAGGTGCTGATGGGCGACATGAACACCCATGCTTCCGACCTGCTCGAGCACTCGCCTCTGCGCGATCTCGGACTGATCGCGCCGCAGGTCGAAGCGACCTTCCCCAGTTGGCGCCCTCAGCGCTGCCTCGACCACATCCTGCTCAGCCCCAGCCTGACTCTGGAGCGGGTCGAAGTCCTCGCCCAGCCGATTTCCGACCACCTCCCCGTCGCCGTGGAGATTCGTTTGCCTGACGCCCTGACTGTGGATACGCTGCCGGTCTTGCGCTGACGCCCCGCCGGGTCAGCCAATGCCACCACCCCTAGCGGACCCCGGGCATGACAGACGACGCCGAGCGCTGGAAAGAGAAATACCTCAAGACCATCGAGCAGCACGACAAGATCGAGCGTCGTTGGGACGCGCGCCTCGACCTGCTGCGCCGGGGGCTGGTGCGCAGCACACTGGCGGCCGAAGGCAGCGACAAGGCCGTCGACCTGTGCATGAAGGAAATGCGCGAGGTGATCCGCAGCGATAACATGGACGCCGGCCTGGCCGGACTGATTCCGCGGCTGGAAAAAGCCGTGCTCGATTCCGAACACCGTCGCGAAACCCGCATGAACCAAGTGCGCGAAGCGCTGACCTCGCTGGTCGAGCAACTGCAAAGCCTGCCGCTGCCCGCAGAGCACACCCGGGCGCTGAAGAAGCTCGGCAAGAAAATCGACGGGGGCGTCGGCCAGTCCCGCGACTTGCCGCCGCTGTTGGGTGAGCTCAGCGGTTTGCAGGAACGCGCCCTGGCTGCGCTGAAGAAGGCGCCGGACGACGCCCGCCCAGGCCTGCTACAACGCTTGTTCGGGGCGCGGGAAAGCGCTGAAGCGCTGGCCGAATCCACCGCGCCGGTACAGCCCCAACCGGCGCCGGAGCCGGCGACCGAGGCCGAAGCCGCGCCGGTTGCGCCTTCTGCATCACCCTCGGTCGCGCCGCTGCCCCCTGCCCAGCCGGAGCCGACGCCAGCGCCGGTTGCAGCCGCCGTGGTCGAAGCCGCGAGCGAATCATCGACCCAGACCCCGCAACAGCCCCCGCAGGCCCCGGCACCGGCAGTCGACGCTCCGACGCCTGCCCTGCAAGCCGCTGACGAAGCCGCTGTGCCTGCCGCGCACTCTGCCGAAGCCACCGCGGCTGACGAGCAGCGCATCCTCGAGCCTGCTGCGCCCGCCGCCGCGCCGTTGCCCGCCCTGGCCGACACCTGCGCCGCCGAAGACGGACCTTACGCCCTGCCCCAAGCGCTCGAGCCGCCCTACAGCCAGGTGGCCGCGCATATCGAGCAGACCCTGCTCGGCCTGCTCGATGACCTTAATTTGCCCGAGCACTACAAGGATCAGGCACTGGCCATGCGCGAGCGGGTCGCCCGTGGCCTGAACTGGTACGAGCTGATTCCGATTCTCGATGACCTGGCCGTGTTCATGCTGGCGATCACCGACAGCGGCCAGCACGAGTTCGAGGCCTACCTGCAGCAGCTCAATGAACGCCTCGAAGCGTTCCATGGCCACTTGCAGGACGCCAGCGCCGGTCACGCCGACAATAGCGTCGCGGCCCAGCAGCTCGACAGCCAGCTGCGCGAGCAGGTCGGTGGCCTGCAGAGCAGCGTCAAGGGCGCCTCCGACCTGGCCAGCCTGAAGCAGGTGCTCGACAGCCGCTTCGAAGGCCTGCTCGGCACCCTGGATGCCCACCAGCACGCCCGCGACCAACGCGAGCAGGAACTGGCCGCACGTCTGCACGGCCTGGCCGCGCGTGTGGCGGGCATGGAGCAAGAGGCACTCGGCTACCGCGAGCACCTCGAAGAACAACGCCAGAAAGCCCTGCTCGATCCCCTCACCGGGCTGCCCAATCGCGCGGCCTGGGCCGAACGCATCGAGCAGGAAGTGCAGGCCTGGCACAACCAGGGTGGTCAGTTGTCGATGGCGATCATCGACCTCGATCACTTCAAGCGCATCAACGATGGCTACGGCCACCTGGCGGGCGACAAAGTGCTGAAGATCGTCGCCAACGTGCTGAGCAAACGGCTGCGCGCGCGTGATTTCATCGCCCGTTTCGGCGGCGAGGAGTTCGTCCTGCTGATGCCGCAGACACCGCTGTGCGCCGCTGCGCAGTTCGCCGAAAGCCTGCGCGCTGCCGTCGAGGCCTGCCCGTTCCACTTCAAGGGCGAGCCGGTGACCATCACGCTGTGCATCGGTGTCAGCACCTTCAACCCCGCCGAGCGCAGCGACACCGTGCTCAAGCGCGCGGATCAGGCGCTGTACCGGGCCAAGGCGCAAGGACGCAATCGCGTCGAACAGGGCTGAGTCGGCGCGGCGCTTACGTTATGCTGTCGCGTCACCGACTCAGCAGACGCAGGCCCCATGAAAGCGCTCATCACTTCCCTTCTCGTTTTACTGCTGGCCGGTTGCTCGTCCGGTCTGCGCATCGACCGCAGCCATGTCTCGGCCAACCAGGATGGGCGCATCCAGTTCGTCGTCCTGCACTACACCAATGCCTCGCTGGAGCGCTCGATGGCGCTGCTGACCCATGGCGAAGTCAGCAGCCATTACCTGATCGGCGACGGCCCAGCCGCGGTCTACCAGCTGGTCGACGAGAGCCGTCGGGCCTGGCATGCCGGCGACAGCCAGTGGGATGGCCGTACCTGGCTCAACTCCACCTCGATCGGTATCGAGATTGTCAATCCCGGTTTTACCGACACGCCCCAGGGGCGCGTCTGGCATCCGTATAGCGAGGAGCAGATCCAGGCCGTGATCGCCTTGGTCAAGGACATCGTCAAGCGTAATGCCATCCAGCCCCGCTACATCGTCGGCCACAGCGACATCGCTCCGCTGCGCAAGCTCGACCCGGGCCCGTTGTTCCCGTGGAAGCGCTTGGCTGACGCGGGCCTGGGGTTGTGGCCCGACGCCAATGCCGTGGCCCGTCAGCAAGCGCTGTTTGCCGTCAGCCCGCCGTCGATTCTCTGGTATCAGCAGCAACTGGCGCGCTTCGGCTATGCCGTGCCACAGACCGGTGAGCTGGACCCGGCTACCCGCCAGGTGCTCACGGCCTTCCAGATGCGCTTCCGCCCGCAGCGCTACGATGGCCAGCCGGATGCCCAGACCGCGGCCATGTTGCAGGTGCTCAATCACATGCGCTGAAGGCCATTGCCCCTGCGCAGATGAAAGGTTGATGAACCCCGCCCAACGGGCAGGCTGAACGGCGCGGCAGTTGCTATACCTCTGTGTATTCAACTGGATGCTGCGCATGCCTGCCCTGCTGACCCCACTGCGTCAGATTTTCGACCGTCCCTGGCTGCTCGCCGTGCTCGCGGCAGTGGTCAGCGCTGGGCTGTTGCTGGCTGCCAGCCTCGGCCTTGCCGTGCAGCAGATGAACCGTGATGAAAGCGCGCAAATGAACGCCCAGGGCGAGCGCTTCCGTGAACGGCTCGAACAGGTTTTCGGCGAGCTGCGTCAGGGCGTCGATACCTTGCAGGCGCAAACCCTGCGCGGCTGTGACGCGGCGATGAAGACGGCACTGCAGGAGGTCGGCCTGCGCTCACGCTTCATCTATGAAGCCGCCTACGTCGATGGCACCCAGGCCTGTTCCAACCGGGGTGGCGAACGGGTCATCCAGCCGCAACGCGCCGCCGATATCCAGGGCCCGACCTACCGTTACTGGCTCAACACCAGCGCCGAACCCAACGACAACCTTGCCGCGCTGATGCTCGGTCGTGGACCGTTCCTGGTATCGACCTCCCGTGGTCATCTCACCGACGTGGTCGACCTGCCGCCGGGCGGCAGCCTGCTGGTGCTGCTCGACCACGGCAGCCGGGCGGTTCCCGTGCTGGGTCCGGCACAGCAATGGCCGCCCTCGGCTGACTGGCCGCCGCGCTCGCACAACGCGCTGCTGGAAATGCCCGACAAGCTCATCTATCGCATGCCCACCCGCTCACCTGATTACCAGCTGGTGCTGATCGCGCCGCGCGCCAACCCGCCACTGCGCCTTGATGGACCCCTATGGTTGCTGTTTCCCGTAAGCCTGGTGCTGGCCTGCTGTATCGGTTGGCTGACCTTGCAATGGATCGAGCGCCGGCGTTCGATGAGATCGGCACTGCAACAGGCGTTGCGTCGCGGTGAGCTGCAAGTGCTCTATCAGCCTATCTTCGAGCTTGCCAGCCGCCGCTGTGTGGGGGCCGAGGCGCTGGTGCGCTGGCGCCGCCACGACGGCAGCCTGACCAGCCCGGACTTGTTCATTCCGATGGCGGAAAACACCGGGCAGATTCGCCAGATCACCGATTTCGTTCTGCAGCGCGTGCTCGAGCAGCTCGGTCATGTGCTGCGGGCCAACCGCCAGCTGTACGTGTCGGTGAACCTGGCGGCCTGTGATGTCATGGCGCCGCGCATCGGCCTGGTCGCCGCCCGGCTGCTGGCCCGGCATCGGGTGTCCGCCACGCAAATCGCCTTCGAGGTCACCGAGCGTGGCCTGATCGATGTGGTGGTCGCGCGTGACAACCTACAGGCGCTGCGCGCCTCGGGGCACCCGGTGCTGATCGATGATTTCGGCACCGGTTACTGCAGCCTGTCGTATCTGCAAACCTTGCCAGTGGACTGCCTGAAGATCGATAAGGCGTTCATCGATGCCTTGGGCCACGATGCCGCCAGCAGCGGCGTGGCGCCGTACATCATCCGCATGGCGCATTCGCTGCACCTGCGGGTGATCGCCGAGGGTATAGAGTGCGAGGCGCAGGCGCTGCTGCTCAGCAGCGAGGGGGTCAATTATGGTCAGGGCTGGTTGTTCGCCCAGCCCCTCAGCGCTCAGCAGTTCATTGCCCTGATCACCCGCAGCCGGGCCATGCCTGCGGGCAATCCATGAATCGCCGCGTGTCTCAGACCAGCAGCGCCATGTAGAACTGCGTGCCCTGGCCGGGACGCGAGAACACGCCCATGCGGCCACCGTGCAGCTGCACGATCTCTTTGCAAAGGGCCAGGCCCAGGCCAGCCCCGCCTTTCTTGCGACCGACCTGCACGAAGGGCTCGAATATCCGCCCCTGCTGGCCGTAGGCGATGCCCTCGCCACTGTCTTCGACGCTGATGATCACCCGGTCGGCGTGCCGCCGGGCATGCAAGCGAATGTTGCCGCCTGCGGGCGTATGGCGGATGGCGTTGTGCAGCAGGTTGTCCAGTACCCGGTCGAGCTGGCCGACATCGGCCTGGATGCGTGGCAGCGGCAACTCCATGTCCACCACCAGATCGATCTGCTTGTCGGCCGCCGAGGCCTGGAAGCGCTCGTGCGCGCGGGCCATCAGCGTCTCGATGTCGCACGGCGCGACTTCCAGCTTCTGCAGACCGCTCTGATAACGAGAGAAGTTCAGCAAGTCGTTGATCAGTTGCGTGAGGCGCTGCATCTCTTCACCAATGGTGTCGAGCAGGTCGCTTTCCCGCGAGTCCCCGGGAAACTTGATGCGTTCGCGGAACAGGCCGAAGGCCATGTGCATGCCGGTGATAGGCGTGCGCAGCTCGTGGGAGGCGCGCAGGACGAATTCACTGCGCACCCGATCGAACGCCCGCTGTTCGGTCACATCGCGCAGCACCATCACCGCCCCAAGGATCGGTCCTTGTGGATGACTGACCGGCGTCAGGCTGTAGGTCAGCAGGCGCGTTTGGTCATCGATTTCCAGACTCAGGTCGTCAGGCGGTCGATCCAGGTTGCCGCCACGCAGCACCTGGCTCAACTGCTGCTGCAGCTCAGGTCGCTGCAAGGCTTCTTCCAGAGGCGTGCCGATGCGACCACCATCCCAGCCCAGTTGGCGCTGGGCCACCGGGTTCAGGTGCTCCAGACGGCCCTGCGGATCGATGATCAACAGGCCGTCGTCGATGCTGTCGAGCACTGCCTGCAAGCGCTGCTGGCCAGCCAGCAGTTCATCGATGTTGGTCGCCTGGTGCTTGCGCAGGGCATCGGCCATCAGGCCGAAGCGGCGGGTCAACTGGTTCAGTTCGCTGGCCTGCGCCACGGGCAAGGTCACATCGAAGTTGCCGCGACCCACCTGGTCGGCGGCCCGCGCCAGGGCTTCGATGGGCAGGCCGAAACGCCGCGCGATGCTGTGCGCGGTGATGAAACCGAGCACCAGCACCGCCAGGCCCATCAGGCCCAGTACGCCGCTGACCAGCAAGGCCTGGTCGTGGTTATTTTCTTCGGTACGGGAAATTTCGTCGAGCGCCCGGCTGCTGGAGGCGATCAGGTTGCGCCGGACGTGATCGAAGGCCATGCCCAGCGGCTGCTCAAGGCCCATTTCCCGAGCTGGCGTAGCGCTTTCCCGGTAGACCTTGAGAAAATCCTGATAACTGTTGCTGACGGCGGCGAAACCGGTGCGCTCACCGCCCTCCTCCAGACCTTTGTCCAGCAGCGCCTGGAAAGTCTCTTGCAGGCTGCTCAGGCCCTCTCGATCGGGCCTCTCGTCGAGAATCTGGGTGAGCTGTTCGCCGAGGTTCTGCCGCAGCTTGACGCCCATTTCCAGCACATGGTTGGTCTGCTGCAGCATGCGCTGCTGCATGGAGGCCATCTGCATGACGCTCACCAGCCCCAGCAGCAGCCCCATCAGGGCCACGGTGATGAGTGCCGAGATGCTCAGGAATAGCCGCGTGCGCAGCTTCATCGGCCATTTCACAGGTTGTACTGCTTACGTTTGCGGTACAGCGTCGAGGCGTCGATACCAAGGGTCTTGGCGGCCTGGTCGAGGGTGTCGCTGGTGGCCAGCACTGCGCCGATGTGCGCCCTTTCCAGTTCATCCAGGCTCAATGCGGCGCCGACCCGCGGGGCGTTGCCGCTCGGTTGTTCGCCCATGCCGAGGTGGCTGACCTCGACCCGCTCCTGCGGGCAGATGATGCTTGCCCGTTCGATGACGTTGCGCAGCTCGCGAATGTTACCTGGCCAGCGATAGTTGAGCAGCGCCGAGCGCGCCTCTTCGGTGAAGCCGCGAGCTGGGCGCGAGTAGTCCTTGACGAAGCGCGCCAGGAAACGCTCGGCCAGGGTCAGGATGTCTTCGCTGCGTTCACGCAGGGGCGGCAGGTGCAAGGTGATGACGTTGAGGCGGTACAGCAGGTCCTCGCGGAAGCGGCCATCGCGGACCATTTCCTCCAGGTTGAGGTTGGTCGCAGCAAGAATGCGCACATCGGCGCGGCGAGTCACGGGGTCGCCGACCCGCTCGTACTCCTTGTCCTGGATGAAACGCAACAGTTTGGGCTGCAAGGTCAGTGGGAAATCGCCGATTTCATCAAGAAACAATGTACCGCCGTCGGCCTGATTGACCCGGCCCAGCGTGCTTTCGCTGGCACCGGTGAAGGCGCCGCGGCTATGGCCGAACAGCTCGCTTTCCATCAGCTCGGCGGTCAGTGACGGACAATTGATGGTTACGCACGACTTGCGCGCCCGCTTGCTCCAGCCATGAATGGCGCGGGCCAGTTCGCCTTTACCTGTGCCGGACTCACCCAGGATAAGAATGTTGGCATCGGTGGTGGCGACCTGACGCGCGGTCTCCAGCACCACCATCATCGCCGGGCTGTGCGAGTCGAGGCCGTCCTTGGGCTTGCGTACCTCCCCTTCGAGCGCTTCCAGGCGCGCCGAGAGTTGGCGCACTTCCAACTGCTTGGCCGTGGCCAGACGGAGTTGGTCGGGGCTGCAGGGCTTGACCAGGTAGTCGGCTGCGCCCGCCTGGATCGCATCGACCGCAGTGTCGATGGCCGAATGGGCGGTGACGATGACCACGCGCATCCACGGCGCCTGAATGCGCATCTGCGCCAGCACGTCGAGGCCGTTGTCTTCACCCAGGCGCAAATCGAGGAAGCACAGATCGAACACCTGGCGTTGCAGCAGCGTGTCGGCCTGGCTCGCACTGTTGGCGGTTGCGACGCTATAGCCTTCATCTTCAAGGCAATAACGAAAGGTACGCAGGATGGCGGACTCATCGTCCACCAGCAGAATGCGGCCTTGGTTGTCCTGGGCGGATTCCATCTTTCCTACGCTCCTTTGCGAATAGTCACACTTAGTCCCGGAAATATCGGGCAAGTTGCATGGTCTTTTCTGTGTACCTGCGGACTTTGCAATGCTAGCCGGTTGCCTGCAGCTTGGCTAACCCGTTGAAAGTCTGAAAATTTCTCGCCGGTCGGAGCACTGGCACGCCAGTTGCGACTACCAGAGGCTTTGCTCACACAGGAGAACATTTCATGAAAACCCTGCCCTCCCTTGCCGTTCTGGCATTGAGTGTGATGACCAGCGCCGCGGCACTGGCCGACCCTGTGCAAAACGCCCGCATGGAGGGAGGCGTGCAAACCGCACTGTCGCTCAACCGAGTACTCAACCCGTTCAAGATCAATGTGACCGTCGACGGCACCCAGGCGCGCCTGAGTGGCGAAGTCGAGAACCAGGTCGAGCGCGACTTGGCCGAGCGTGTGGCGCTGGCCACGGCCGGCATCGACAAAGTGGATAACCAGCTTAAGGTCAACGCCGAACTGGTCGAGCAGCCTCTGGAAGCACGCTCCTATGCCCAGCGTCTGGATGACGCCACGCTGGCAGCCATGGTGCGTGCTCGCCTGGCCTGGAGCCGAGTCACCGAAAAATCATCTATCGAGGTAGAGAGCCGCGATGGCGTGGTCACCTTGCGCGGACGCGTCGACAGCGCCGAGGCCAAGGACTTGGCGGGTGTGGTCGCACGCACCACCGAAGGCGTGCACTTGGCCAATAACCTGGTGAGTCTGGATAGCGCGGCCATGGCCGAAGCCCGCAACAAACCAGTGGAGGCACCCACCGGGCCGCAACCGAGCGACAGTTGGATCGTCGACAAGATCGAAAACAGCTACCGCTTCAGCCGCAACCTCGATGGCGGCACCATCCGCGTGGTCAGTGCCGAAGGCATGGTCAGGTTGTCTGGCGATGTGGTGAGCAGCGAGCTGAAAACCGTGGCGGTCGAGATTGCCCGGCAGATCGTCGGCGTGCGCGGGGTGGATGCCGACATGCTCAAGGTAGCGACCAAGGTCGAGGGCTGAAGCACCGTCGAGTCACGAGCCGCTCATTGCAAATTGCACGGCCCCAGGTCGTGCATCGTGCAGGATACGCCTGTGGTGCCTAGGTGATAAATAGCTAAGTTATTGATTTATAAGGAAAAATATAACCGTGCAAAGCTGGCATGCAGGCTGCAACTACTTGATCAGGATCAGATAACGAATTCAGTAGTCCAGTAGGAGGAGCCGGCATGAACCGCCAGACCGTCAACAGCATGCAGACCGTAAGCACCCTGCCTCTGCGCCAGCTCCTCTTCATTGGTGTGGCACTGGTGCTGACCATCGTCGCCGGGCAGTTCTACCACAGCGTGCAGACCGCTCGCCTGGCCGACCAAGTCGCTGCCCAGACGGCTCTTTTGGCAAAGATTCAGGCCACTCGTTCAACTTCTTTGGTGAAAGCCGCCGAAACCCTTCCGCAAGCACCTGTGGCCAACGCTTCGCCGGCCACAATCGATAACGTCGTACCCCAGGAACGCTGGGTCTTCTGAGAACCGGCCGTACTGATTCAATAGGAAATAGGAGAATCACCATGCTGAGTTGGGCAATTACCTTTCTGATCATTGCCATCGTCGCCGCCGTACTGGGCTTTGGTGGTATCGCCGGCGCTGCAACGGGTATCGCCAAGATCCTGTTCATCGTCTTCCTAGTCCTGTTCGTTGCTTCGTTCTTCTTCGGTCGAGGCCGTGGCCGTCCATGAACACCCTGCTCAGGAACGTGCTGGCTGCTGCCGTGATGCTCGGCAGCAGTTCAGCCGTCCTGGCCGCCAATGACGGCCAGGTGTATTTGAATACGTTGCTGGGCACGGACGCGGAGTACCGCGAAACTTGGCAGGACGCCATAAAGGGTCAAGAACGCCTGCCGGATTGGGTCATCAACCTCTCGGGCAGGGCGCAACAACAGATGTCTGCAGCTACTGAAGACGGGGACAAGTACTTGGTCGGGGCTTTGTGCGAAACCGAGACGACTTGCACCTACAAACGTCTGGTCGTGGCATTCAGCTGGGACAAGGAAGATGCCTACGGGATGCTCGTCGAAGTGCCCGAAGGTCTGCCCAAGGACAAGTCGCCCACCCGTCACGCCCAGTATCGCTGGATCGGTGACCCGGACGACGGCATGAAAGCGCTGCTTCAAGAGCAGCTCAAGCGCGATCCGAACTGGTACTGACCAGGAACAGCGCACTGTAATCATTTGGAAGTGCAACCCGGTTACCGTTGCCACTTCCATGATGCGCCGCATCGATAAGATGAGGCACATGACCAGGGGGTCGGGCTGTTCTGACGGTTACTGAGTCGGAGTGGCCTAGGGGTACAGGGAGTACCTCCGTAATGGGCCGGGTCAGGAAAGGTAGCATCGGAAGGTTCAGGTCCAAGCCGTGGAGCAGGCCTGACCTCCGAGGCACCGATACTCCCGCCTGGTAACGTAGGAAATGTCTGAGAAGGCACATTTTCCCCTCGCCACACATCGAATTTTTCTCTCCGTTCGCACCTGCCCCATACGCCTTTTCTGCCCATTCGGATTGTCGAACAGCGGGCTGTGCGCTTTCCGCCATCCTGGGGCCATGGGCCGAATAGTGGCTTTTCCTGGGTGTTCGGATATCCGAACAACAAAAAAAATACCTTTCGAAATGGCCATTTTGTCGTCGTTTAGTTATGCCGTTTCGGCATAGGGTAGCCGTTTCCGGCATTAGACTGGCCCCTCTCCCATGGCAATAGTTGCGGCCTTTTCGCGGGCACCGGCGTCATTTGGCGTGCCTGCGGTGACCTTTCATGGAGCCCGCCTAACGGAAGCAACACTTCACTCGTGACCCAGCCAGATGGCTCTGGCACGTGTATTTCCGGCCGGCGATCCATGTCCACTACAACAAAGGGTAACGACATGAAGAAGGCAAAACTGAGCCTCGCCTGGCAGATCGTCATCGGTCTGGTCCTGGGCGTTGCTATCGGCGCGCTGCTGAATCATTTCAGTGCAGAAAAGGCATGGTGGATCAGTAATATCCTCCAACCCGCCGGTGACATCTTCATTCGTCTGATCAAG
This sequence comes from Pseudomonas cremoricolorata, assembly GCF_000759535.1. Classification (NCBI taxonomy): domain Bacteria; kingdom Pseudomonadati; phylum Pseudomonadota; class Gammaproteobacteria; order Pseudomonadales; family Pseudomonadaceae; genus Pseudomonas; species Pseudomonas cremoricolorata. The sequence continues at coordinate 1,542,889 of NZ_CP009455.1, forward strand.
ATGATCGTCGTGCCTATCGTGATCTCTTCGCTGATCGTCGGCATTGCCGGTGTGGGCGATGCCAAGAAGCTCGGCAGCATCGGCCTGAAGACCATCATCTACTTCGAGGTGGTGACCACCATTGCCATCGTCGTCGGCCTGGTGCTGGCCAACGTGTTCCATCCGGGCGCTGGCATCGACATGAGCACCCTGGGTACCGTGGACATCTCCAAGTACCAGGCCACGGCGGCTGAAGTGCAACATGAGCATGCATTCATCCAGACCCTGCTCAACCTGATCCCCTCGAACATCTTCGCAGCGCTGATGCGCGGTGAAATGCTGCCGATCATCTTCTTCTCGGTGATGTTCGGCATGGGCCTTTCGAGCCTGCCCAGCGACCTGCGCGAGCCGCTGGTACGCACCTTCCAAGGCGTTTCGGAAACCATGTTCAAGGTCACCCACATGATCATGAACTACGCCCCGATCGGCGTATTCGCCCTGATCGCCGTGACCGTCGCCAACTTCGGCTTCGCCTCGCTGCTGCCGCTGGCCAAACTGGTGCTGCTGGTGTACTTCGCCATCGCCTTCTTCGCCTTCATGGTGCTGGGCCTGGTGGCGCGAGTGTTCGGCTTCTCGGTGATCAAGATCATGCGCATCATGAAAGACGAGCTGATCCTCGCCTACTCCACCTCCAGCTCGGAAACCGTGCTGCCGCGTGTGATCGAGAAGATGGAAGCCTACGGCGCGCCGAAATCCATCTGCAGTTTCGTGGTACCGACCGGCTACTCGTTCAACCTTGATGGCTCGACCCTGTACCAGAGCATCGCGGCGCTGTTCATCGCCCAGCTGTACGGCATCGACCTGACCTGGAGCCAGCAGCTGCTGCTGGTGCTGACCCTGATGGTCACCTCCAAAGGCATCGCCGGCGTGCCGGGCGTATCCTTCGTGGTCCTGTTGGCGACCCTGGGCAGCGTAGGCATTCCGCTGGAAGGCCTGGCCTTCATCGCCGGTGTCGACCGCATCATGGACATGGCCCGTACCGCGCTGAACGTGGTCGGCAACGCCCTGGCGGCGCTGGTGATCGCCCGTTGGGAAGGCATGTACGACTCGGCCAAGGGCGAGGCCTACTACAACTCGCTGCCGCACATGACCGGCAAGAAAGCCGCTGCAGTCAGCGCGCAGGCGGTCAAGCAGTAAGGCGCCGACCGACACGTTGCACTCAGAGCCCCGGCCTTGGTCGGGGCTTTTTGTGGGTGGGCTGGGTTATGATGCGGGCATTTTTCGGGGGACGACGCGGATGCTCAACGGCCTGTGGCTTGGCTTTTTCCTGGTAGGCAGCATCTCGGCGCTGGCGCAGTGGCTGGTCGGTGGCAATGCTGGCATCTTCGCGGCCATGGTCGAGAGCATCTTCGCCATGGCCAAGCTGTCGGTCGATGTGGTGATCCTGCTGTTCGGCACCCTCACCCTGTGGCTGGGCTTTCTCAAGATCGCCGAGCAGGCCGGCATCGTCGAATGGCTGGCCAAGGTGCTCGGCCCGCTGTTCGCCCGGCTTATGCCCGAGGTGCCCAAAGGTCACCCGGCACTGGGCCTGATCACCATGAACTTCGCCGCCAACGGCCTGGGCCTGGACAACGCCGCCACGCCCATCGGCCTGAAGGCCATGCGCGCCTTGCAGGAACTCAACCCCAGCAGCACCACAGCCAGCAACGCGCAAATTCTGTTCCTGGTGCTCAATGCCTCGTCACTGACCCTGCTGCCGGTGACCATCTTCATGTACCGCGCCCAGCAAGGCGCCACCGATCCGACATTGGTGTTCCTGCCGATTCTGCTGGCCACCAGCGTCTCGACCCTGGTGGGCTTGCTGTCGGTGGCGGTGATGCAGCGTCTGCGTCTATGGGACCCGGTGGTGCTGGCCTACATGATTCCGGGCGCGCTGCTGCTGGGCGGCTTCATGGCCTTCCTCGGCACGCTGTCCGCCGCCGCCCTGGCCAGCCTGTCGTCGCTACTCGGCAACCTGACGCTATTCGGCGTGATCGTGCTGTTCCTGCTGATTGGCGCCTTGAAGCGGGTCAAGGTCTACGAAGCGTTCGTCGAAGGCGCCAAGGAAGGCTTCGACGTGGCCAAGAACCTGCTGCCCTACCTGGTGGCGATGCTGGTCGCGGTGGGTGTGCTGCGCGCCTCGGGGGCGTTGGAGCTGGCGCTCGATGGCATTCGCCACGCGGTGAGCTGGCTGGGGCTGGACACGCGTTTCGTCGACGGTCTGCCGACCGCGCTGGTCAAGCCGTTTTCAGGCAGCGCAGCGCGGGCCATGCTGATCGAGACCATGCAGGCCCAGGGTGTCGACAGCTTCCCGGCGCTGGTTGCGGCGACCATCCAGGGCAGCACCGAAACCACCTTCTACGTGCTGGCGGTGTACTTCGGCGCGGTGGGCATCCAGCGGGTCCGCCACGCCGTGGGCTGCGCGCTGCTCGCTGAGTTCTCCGGGGTAGTGGCGGCCATCTTCGTCTGCTACTGGTTCTTCGCCTGAGCTGAACCCAGGGGCCGGCGCGCAATGCCCGGCCCAGCCCTTAACTGGCCGGTTTCGCGGCGTCGTCGATCACCTTGAAGCGCAGCACGCCAATCACCTGACCATCCTCGGTCAGCACCCGTACCTGCCAGCGGCCGACCGGGTTGGGCGGGAAGTTCTGCTTGTGCGTCCAGGCACGGTAGCCCTCTTTGCGTCCGCCCTTGATGTCGAGGGCGATGCGGTCGACTTCTTGGCCGTCCTTTTGCCAGACGTGGTAGATGCGCTCGTTGAGCCCGCGCGGTGCGTTGATCGAGGTGTAAGCATACAGCCCGCTGCTGCGAATCTGACTGGCAGTGATTTCTTCCAGCGAGTCGCCCGGCTGGCGGTTGTTGACCTGGGTGCTCACCGCGACTTCGGTCATCCACAGGGTCGCTGGCGGCACCCAGGAACGCAGCAACCAGCCGCAACCGCCTACGGCCAAGGTCAGCAGCACCAGGGCAACGCCACGTCGCCAAGTGTTGATCGGGAAGCTGCTGGCAAGGCTTGGGAACGACAGCACCATGGCCGCAATCAGCGCCAGCTTGAAGCTCTGCGCGGTGGTCAGGTGGAGGATGATCGGCAGGGCGGTGAGCAGTGCTGCGAACAGCGTCAGCGTGTGCAGGGCCATGAACAGCCAGCGGCGTGGCGCCAGCCAGCGGTAGTACAGCGGGTCGACGATCGACACCAGCCCGGCAGCGGCGAGCAGGCCGGTGAACACTAGCTGGCCGCTGTTCCAGGTGGTGGTGATGAAGAAGAACGGTAGAACGAAGAACAGGCTCTCCTGGTGGATCATTTGCGTGGCATAGCGCAGCAAGGGCTGGGGGATTTCGCGCTTGAAAGTGCGGGTGAACAAGCCGGTGAGGGTGTTCTCCAGCATCAGCCAGATCCAGCTGACCAGCAGCAGGATGGCGATCCAGCTGGCCAGGCTCGCCTGGCGGTCGACCAGAATGAAGCTGCCGATACCCGAGAGGAAGCCGCCAAGGGCGATGACCCCGGGATAACGTTTGAGCAGCTCGATAACACGCTGGACGAGATGAGGAATAGGCGGCATGGGTCAGCTACACGGCAGGAAAAAGGGGCCAGCGCCAGCCGCACAGGCGGCGCTGGCGCAAGGATAGCGCCGAATCAGCGGTGCCGTGTAGCACCGCTGGGCCGAGGTGGCGGCGGCTGGCGACGGCGGCGCAACAGGCCGATGGCCAGGATCGAGGCCAGCAGCAGGCCGACCAGCCCGTACAGCTCGTCGTAGGCCATCAGCGGCTGCTCGATGCGCAGATAGCCAGGTGTCTTGAGCAGTTCGCGCAGGGCCGCGTTGGCTTCCTCCAGTTTGACCTTGCGCAGCTTGCTGACAGGGTCTTGGTAGCGACCGTCGCTGTAACTGTTCAGCCCGCCCCAGTAGTAATCGGCCAGTGCGCTGTTGCCTTGGCTGCTCCAGCTCTCGCGGGCGATGGCGGCGTCCTTGATGCGAGCGAAGGTCTGCGCATCGAGGCCATTCTTGCGCAGGGTGTCGAACAGTTCCTCGAGCACCGAGACTGCCGCATCGACATCGTCGCGCTCCAGATCGGCATTGAGGCTGAGCATGCCGCTGTCGCCGAAGCTTTCGCGTTGCACCGAGGGCCCGTACGACAGGCCATGGCGCAGGCGCAGCTGTTCATACAGCGCCCAGTCGAGGTAGCGCGACAGCAGGTCGAGGGTCTGGTCATGGTCGACATCGAGCACCGGCTCGATGAACAGCCAGTGCAGCTTGGCGCTGTCGCCCAGCCAGCCACGGGTCAGGGTGCGGCGCTGTTCGGCCTGATGGGTGATGGTTTCCAGGTCACGGCGTTCGCCCGGCTCGCTGGGCGGCAGCTCGCCATAGCTGCGTTCCAGGTAGGCCGGCAGCAGTTTGTCGAGGCCACCGACGACGATCAGGGTCATGTTGTTGGCCGCGTACCAGTGCTCGCGTACCTGTTTGACCTGATCGAGGGTCATGTCGTCGACATCGGCGCGCTCGGCGCACTTGAGGCCCAGCTCCTCGGCGAGCTGATCGCTGGCGCGGTGGCCGATGTCCTGGCGATCCAGCCAACGCTGCACGGGGCCATAGTGCCCGCCGTCCTCGCGCTCGATGATTTTCTTCGCGTTGGCCAGGGCCTTGGCGTCGATCTGCGTATCGCGCACCAGCGCCAGCAGCAGGTCGAGTACCTTGCGCTGGTTGCGCGCCGGCGCCTCGATGACAAAGGTGGTATCGGCGTTGCTGGTGAACGCATTCCATTCGCCGCCCAGGCTTTGCAGGCGCATTTCCAGGCCGCCTTCACCGCTTTCATCTAGGCCGCTGAACAGCAAGTGTTCGAGCAGGTGCGGCAGCTCGCGCTGATCGCAGGGGAAATCGTCGAGGCCGACGCCGATCACCAGCCGAATAGAGACGTGATCGCTCTCATAGCCTGGCTTGAGAATCACCTGCAGGCCGTTGGGCAACAGGTAGCCTTCGACCCGTGAGCGGTCCAGAGCGAGCGACGGCAGGGTGAACAGCAGCAGGCAGATCAGCATCAGGCAACGCATGGGCGGGTGGTCAGTCTCCAAGGTGAGCGGATTCAGGGCTGACGGGGTTCATCGGGGACACTGTCGAGCAGCAGACCGCCAGTGTCCGAACCGCCTAGTACCACATAGGCACTGCTGCAGAACAAAGAGTTCAAACGCTTCATGTCAGCGATCAGCTCCAGGTGCAGCGAACTGGTCTCGATACTTTGCACCACCTTGCGTTGCAAACGGCTGACATGGGCGTGGGCCAGGCGCCGTTCCTGGGCGCGGAAACGGCGTTTTTCCCGCAGCAGCAGGCGGGCGCTTTCCGGGTCGGCACTAAGAAACACCGACAGGCCCAGGCGCAGGTTGGCCAGCAATTGCTCTTGCAGGCCCGTCAGCTCACCCAGACCTACCTCGGAAAACTCGCGGCGTTGCGCGGTCTTCTGTTGCTGGACCTTGCGCAGCATGCGTTCGATCAGGTCGCTGGACAGCTTGAGGTTGATCGCCAGCTCGATGATCTCGGCCCAGCGCCGGTTGTCGTGCTCGCTGAGGTCTTCACGGGTCATCTGCGCCAAGTACAGTTTGATCGCGCTGTACAGGGCATCGGCGTCCTCGCCCAGGGTCCGCACCTGCTGCGCCATGGCCGGCTGGGTGCCGCGCAGGGCGCCGAGCATGGTGGTCAGCAGGCTGTCGACGATATCGCCCAGGCGCAGGGTTTCGCGGGCGGCGTTGGCCAGCGCCAGGCTGGGAGTCTCCAGCGCCGATGGGTCGAGGTGGCGCGGCCGCATCTGCGCCTCGCCGCTGTCGCGTTCAGGCAGCAGTGCATTGCAGACGCGGCCCATGAGCTTCACCGTCGGCAGCATCAGCAGGCAACGCAAGGTGTTGTAGAGCAAGTGAAAGCCGATCACCAGTTCCTGTGGGCTGAAGCTCAGGGTGTCGAGCCAGTCAACCAGCGGGTGCAGCAGCGGAATGATCAGCAGCAGGCCGATCAGCTTGTACAGCAGGCTGCCCAGGGCCACGCGGCGTCCGGCGGCGTTCTGCATGCTGGTGCTGATGAACGCCAGCAGACCGCTGCCGATGTTGGCGCCGACCACCAGGCCAATCGCCACCGGCAGGCTGATCAGGTCAGAGCCTGCCAGGGTTGCGGTCAGCAGCACCGCGGCCAGGCTGGAGTAGGAAATCATCGCGAACAATGCGCCGACCAGCGCATCGAGCAGGATGTCGCCGGTCAGCGAGGCGAACAGCACCTTCACTCCTTGGGCCTGGGTGATCGGCGCTGCGGCCTGCACGATCAGCTCCAGGGCGAGAATGATCAGCCCCAGGCCGATTGCCACCCGGCCCATCTGGCCGACGCGGGTCTGCTTGCGCGAGAGGAAGAAGATCACCCCAAGGAAGATCAGCAGCGGTGATAGCCACGACAGGTCGAAGGTCAGCACCCGGGCCATCAGCGCGGTACCGACATCGGCGCCAAGCATGATCGCCAGGGCCGGGGTCATCGCCATCAGCCCCTGACCGACGAACGAGGTGACCAGCATAGCGGTGGCGTTGCTGCTCTGCACCATGGCGGTGACGACGATACCGGCAATGAACGCCAGCGGCCGTTTGTCCATGTTCTGCGCAATCACCCGACGCAGGTTTGAGCCGTACACCCGCAGGATGCCGGTGCGCACGATGTGCGTGCCCCACACCAGCAAGGTGACTGCCGAGAGCAGATTGAGCAGGGTCAACATGATCAGAGCCCCTTGAAGCCGACGCCCTGAGCGGGCCAATGGATGCTGCGGTGAGCCTGATCCTGTACGGACGGTTGTGACAGGTCTCACTCAAGCTGTAGTTGTTCGATGCGACGTCCGCCAGCTTGGCACGGCTGAAACCTATTTGAAACATTTGCGCAGGGCAACGTGGGCCTGCGTTGCAGGCCCGGGTGCAGGCGGGCTGTTACAGACTGCCGAAGAGGGGGAAGACGCCCAGCAGCAGCGCCGCCAGAAGAATGCACAGGCACACCAGCACGGCCCACTTGAGGGTAAAGCGTTGGTGGTCACCGAATTCGATGCCCGCCAATGCCACCAGCAGGTAGGTCGAGGGCACCAGCGGGCTGAGCAGGTGCACCGGCTGGCCAACGATTGAGGCACGGGCCATTTCCACCGGGGAAATCCCGTAGTGGCTGGCGGCTTCGGCCAGCACCGGCAGCACGCCGTAGTAGAAGGCGTCGTTGGACATGAAGAAGGTGAACGGCATGCTCACCACCGCGGTGATCACCGCAAGGTAGGGGCCCATGCTCGGCGGAATCACGGCCAGCAGGCTTTTCGACATGGCCTCTACCATGCCGGTACCGGACAGAATGCCGGTGAAGATGCCCGCCGCGAAGATCAGCCCGGTGACCGCCAGCACGCTGCCGGCGTGGGCGGCGATGCGGTCTTTCTGCTGCTGCAGGCAGGGATAGTTGACGATCATGGCAATGCTGAAGGCGATCATGAACAGCACCGGCAGCGGCAGCAGGCCCATGATCAGCGTCACCATCAGTGCGGCGGTCAGGGCGCCGTTGAACCACAGCAGCTTCGGCCGGCGCGCCTCGGGGAACTGCGACACGCTGATGGTGCTGTGGTCGATGTCGTCGGTCGGCAGGTGCAGTTCGCCCAGGCGTGCGCGCTCGCGTTTGCCGTACAGATAGGCAATGGCCAGGATCGCCAGCACGCCAAAGGCCATGGCTGGAATCATCGGTACGAAGATGTCCGAGGGGTCGACGTGCAGCGCGCTGGCGGCACGTGCGGTAGGGCCGCCCCAAGGGGTCATGTTCATCACGCCACCGGCGAGGATGATCAGCCCGGCCATGATCCGCGGGCTCATGCCCAGGCGGCTGTACAGCGGCAGCATCGCCGCGCAGCAGATCATGTAGGTGGTGGCGCCGTCGCCATCGAGCGACACCACCAGCGCCAGCACGGCGGTGCCGACCGAGACCTTGAGCGGATCGCCCTTGACCAGCGCGAGGATCTTGCGCACCGCCGGGTCGAACAGGCCTGAGTCGATCATCAGGGCAAAGTAGAGGATGGCGAACATCAGCATCACCCCGGTGGGGGCGAGCTTGCTGATACCTTGTAGCATCATGGGCCCGATGTCACTGGCGAAGCCACCGAACAGGGCGAAGACGATCGGTACCAGAATCAGCGCGATTAGCGCCGACAGGCGCTTGGTCATGATCAGGTACATGAAGGTGATGACCATGGCGAAGCCGAGGAAGGTCAGCATGGTGAAGTACTCCAGGCATGGCGCAGCGAAAAAAAGGTGCGGCGTGTCGCGTCAGCGCTTGAGCGGCTGGACGGGAGCGGGCTGGAGTAACGGAAGAACGAGAAGGGCACGGAAAGGCATTGCAGTCACCATTTGTTGTTGTTGGATGGTCCAGGCCCGAATCGAGTCGGGTCGCTGGCGCGCCGGTCTGCTGCCGGCAATGGTGACATCCTAAGTGGGCAAGCTTTCAGCCAGCTTTCGACTGCGGCCCGCCGCGCACGGCTAGCGCTCGCGGCGGTCGCAGGCCGCTCACGGCAACTGCAAACCGCCTGCTGCCTTGTGCAGGGCCCGCAAATGCTCGCCAATTTGCCGGGTGTTGGCCTCCACGGCAGCGATTTCCTTGGCCCGGCTCGGGTCGAGCAGGGCGCGCACTTCCTGATCGAGGTTGGTACTCAGGCGCAGCAGTTGCGCCTGGCGCTCGCCAGCGGTGTGCTCCAGGTATTGGCGTTCATCGGCTTGCGGGATGCCATAACCCTGGGTGCCGAGCAGCTCCGCCGGGCGGCTGAGGAACCCGCTGTTGGCCAACATCTGTTGCAGGGTTTCGTTGGCTTTGTCGACCGTGCCGTCCTTCAATGCGCTGGCGTTCAGGTAGCGCTGCTTGACCTCATCCTGAGCCAGCAGCAACTGCCGGCGCAGGCTGGCCTGCTCCAACAGCAGCAGCGCGGCACTGGTGCGCAGGTCAGCTTTGGGGAACCAGGCGCGGCGTTGTTCGGCATCCTGGGCCAGCCAGTCCTCGACGTTCTTCTGGGGCACCGGCAGCTGCTTGCGCAGCACCTCGAACATGGCCTGGAAACGGTCGCGGTAGGAATCGAAGCGGTAGCCCAGGCGCAGTGCCTCGCGTGGGTCGTCGAGCACGCTGGTGTCGGCCAGGCCGCGGCCCTTGAGCACTTCCAGCAGGCCATTGGGCATGATGCTGTCGAGGTCGTTGAGGCGCGGATTGCCGGTGCCGCTGCGCAGCAGCTTGAGCGATTCGACCGCACAGTTGTTGGACAGGAAGTAATAGTTGCCGTCGTAGCTCCAGTGCATCTCGGCGGCCTGGCGCACCAGGTTCTCCACCTCGCTGCGGCTGAACCTGAGCGGAATCGAGGCCAGGCTGCGCAGTTCGGTCTTGGTGTATTCGTCGATCACCTGGCCCAGCGGCAGCACGAACAGGCGTGACGGATACGCGCCGACCAGGCCATCCCAGCTCGACAACTGCACATCATTGACGAAGGCGCGGTACGACAGCACCAGGTGCTGATCGAGGTCCAGGCGGCAGTCCGGGCCGCGCGGGCGGCCGGGGGCGCAGATCACCAGGCGCAGCATGCTGTGGCCCCAGCGGCTGACCCAGTTCTGGTTGGCTTCAGCCAGCAGGTAGTCGACCTCATACACCCGCTCGGGGTCGATCTCGCCCAGCGGCTGGCGGGCAAAGTCGTTGCCGGCATTGATGAACGGCAGGCCTTTGGCGCAGGCATCCTGGCGCGGCGCCCAGGCGAAATGATCCTTGAGGTACTGATTCAACGCCGGCCGGCGGCAGCCGTAGCTGGGGTCGAGGAGAAAGTACTCCATGTTCACCGCGACGAATTCCTTGGGGCTGCTCAGCTCGTAGCCATCCGGGCTGCGCACGCCTTGGCCGTTGTGCTGCTCACGCTCACCGCGTCGGCCGACGTACTGCTGCCAGCCGGCCAGGTCGAGCAGGCGTGGGTCATCGCTGAGGGTGAAGCGGCGCTCGGTCTGGCCGCGACAGGCTTCTGGCAGACCGATCTTGCCCAGGCTGCCCAGTTGCCGCTTGCAGCGGTTGAGCAGCGGTCGATCGGCGGCCGACCACAGTCGGGCGCGGTCGTAGATATGTGTCAGTTCATGCAGGACGGTGGCGAGCAGTTCCTCACGCACCGTGCCGTGGGGGCGGCCGGTCTGCTGGGTGGCGGCGCTGCCATCGACCAGCCTCGGCAGCAGGCGGCGATTGAGTTCGAGGGTATCGACCAGCGACGCCTGCCCATAAGCATCTGCGCGCATGCTGGCGCTCCAGCTGACCTTGACACGACGGTCCAACTGTTCGACGAAGCGCGGCGGCAGTTTGCCCATCGCTTCGTCGAGCAGCGTTTGTGTCGTGTGTCGCTCTGCACGGTCGAGGTCATTGGCTTGCAGCTCGAGGCGCAAGTCGGCCAATGCGGGCGTGCCCAGTAACGTCAGTGCGCAACCGAGAAGCCAGGCACGCACCGTCTTCACAGCGCCAGAATGGCTTCGGCCAGCACTTGGTCGCTGGCGCCACGCGCTTCTGGCAGGCGCTCGCGCAGGGTGGTGAAGGCGGCTTCGAGCTGCGCGCCACGAATGTCGCCATCGCTGGCCACGAAGCTTGCGGCATCGTCATGGGCTTCGCGCACCACTTTCGAGTCGCGGATCGAGGTAGTGGTGTCGGAGGTGAAGTCGATCGAGCGGCCAAAGGCGCGGACGATGATGTTGCTGGTGGCCACCAGCGTTTGTGCCTGGGCCAGGTCGGCCAGCAGGAACAGGCCCAGGGTGGCGGCAATCAGCGGTTTACGCATGGAGCATCTCCAGAAGAAGCGGGGGAATCAGGGATGGATCATTGGACGAGAATTGCCTGCGCCAGTTCAAGGTCATCGGCAGATTGTGCAGGGTGCGCCTGGCGCAGTGCCATTAGCGCCGCCTGCAGCCGTGCGCCGCGAATCCGACCCCCGCTGGCGACGAACGCAGCCGCGTCGTCGCGGGCGTCGATGATCAGTTTGCGATCGAACGGAGCGGTGGTCAGTTGAGTGGTGCCGTAGCTGCCGATGACCACACCCTGGGTGCTGGTATCGAAGCCATGGGCAGCCGTGGCGGCAAGCAGCAGTGACAGCGGGAGCAGATAACGCATGGGCTTTCTAGGTTTCAGCAGAGTCAGGGCCCGAAGGGCGATTCGTGCGCTGACCTTGGCCAGCGCGACGTCACCCGGTCAGAGCGCGAGGATGGCCTGGGCCAGTTGCGTATCGCTGGCCTGCAACTGCGGTGCTTGCTGGCGAATGTAGCTGAAGGCGCTTTCCAGTTTCGCGCCGCGAATCTCGCCCTGGCTGCCGACGAAGCTGGCAGCATCGTCACGGGCTGCCTGAACGATCTTGTTGTCGCGCAGGGACGAGGAGGCGTCGGAAGTGGCATTGGTGGAGGCGGCGATACCATCGACCACTGCGTCTGTGGTGACGATGAAGCTCGAGGCGCTGGCGGTGCCTGCCAGGCTCAACAACAGAGCCGCAGCGAACAGGGGTTTACGTGACATGGTGAGAACTCCTGAAGAGGGTCAAGTGGTGATCTGCTTATCGGACGCTCGCAGTGCGCGGTACGTTACGTAGGACAAAGGTTTCTATCAAACCCTCTGCGTCCTTGCACTGTACTTGGTTATTTCCGGATGTAAGCAGGTGACTGACTGTACCAGTCGATGATTGGCAAAGTAAAAACTGTATTGGTTTCCGCCCAAGGCGCTCTACGGCGGGGCGTTGGAAACAAAAAACCCGTCGCAGTTCCCTGCGACGGGTTTTCAGAATTCACTACCGGCTGGGCCGGCAGAGCGGGCTTAGCGCCAGAACGGCTTGCCCAGCTCTTCGTAGCGTTGCGACTCGCTGATACCAGCGTCGGCGAGAAGGCGGCTGTCGAGGCGCGCCAGCTGACGACGGCTGGACAGGCGACGTTGCCACAGCATCAGGGTAGACAGTGCGCGCAGCGGCATCGAGGCCTGGGCGGCGGAGTTGTTTTCGAAAGCCAGATCGGAACTGAGTGTACGTTCCATGAGATTCATCCTTCCGCTTATGGCGGCATTAGATAGTGATTTAACTGGTGCCCATCTTCCTCCAGTTGTGTCCATCACAATAGATACAGTTCATCTGTATTGCAGTGGCTCAGTGAACTGTGAATCGTAGCTGTTGCACCCTTTATTGGCGCAGCTGTACCGGTCTGCACCGATTGGGTGCATTTACTAGGATTTTTAGTCGTTGGACGAGTTCAGAAGCGTGGATAACCAGTACAGTTGTACAGTTCCCTTCAATATGCACGGAAATCTGAAGTGCGCAGCGCTTGAATGAACTCAAAAAAAGCCCGCGCCAGTGGCCAAAGGCTCTAGCGCGGGCTTTTACAGTTTGAGAAATCCTCAGACCGCCAGCATACGGCCGCCTTCTTCGAGGTTCTCGTGCCAGCTCAGCGCCTCGCGCAGAATATGGGGTGTGTGCCCGCCACGTTCGCAGGCGCGCGTGAAGTAGTCGTTGAGGGCGGCGCGGTAGTCTGGGTGAACACAGTTGTCGATGATCGCGCGGGCACGTTCGCGCGGTGCCAGGCCGCGCAAGTCGGCAAGGCCTTGTTCGGTCACCAGGATGTCGACATCGTGCTCGGTATGATCGACGTGGCTGACCATCGGCACCACGCTGGAAATCGCGCCTCCCTTGGCAATCGACTTGGTCACGAACACCGCCAGGTGAGCGTTGCGGGCGAAATCACCCGAGCCGCCGATACCGTTCATCATGCGCGTGCCGCACACATGGGTGGAATTGACGTTGCCGTAGAGGTCGAATTCCAGCGCCGTGTTGATGCCGATGATCCCCAGGCGACGTACCACCTCGGGGTGGTTGGAGATTTCCTGGGGGCGCAGTACCAGTTTGTCCTTGTAGCGCTCCAGGTTGCCGAAGACGTCGGCGTTGCGCCGGCTCGACAAGGTGATCGAACTGCCCGAGGCGAAACTCAGCTTGCCGGCGTCGATCAGATCGAAGGTCGAGTCCTGCAACACTTCCGAGTACATGGTCAGGTCTTCGAATGGCGAGTCGATCAGCCCGCACATCACCGCGTTGGCGATGCTGCCAATGCCGGCCTGCAGCGGGCCGAGCTTGTTGGTCATGCGTCCGGCCTGCACTTCTTTCTTGAAGAAGGCGATGAGGTGATCGGCGATGCCCTGGGTTTCACTGTCTGGCGGCAGTACGGTCGACGGTGAATCAGGCTGCTCGCTGATGACGATGCCGACGATCTTCGCAGGATCGATCGGAATCGCCGTGCTACCGATGCGGTCGTCGACCTTCACCAGCGGAATCGGCGTACGCGTGGGCCGGTAGGTGGGAATGTAGATGTCGTGCAAGCCTTCCAGGTTTGGGTTGTGCGACAGGTTGATCTCGACGATCACGCGCTTGGCGAAAATCGCGAAGCTGGCCGAATTGCCCACCGAAGTGGTCGGCACGATATGGCCCTGCTCGGTGATCGCCACCGCTTCGATGACCGCAACGTCCGGAAGAGTCAGCTGCTTGTTGCGCAACTGCTCGACGGTTTCCGACAGGTGCTGGTCGATGAACATCACCTTGCCGTCGTTGATGGCCTTGCGCAGCGTGCTGTCCACCTGGAACGGCATGCGACGGGCCAGCACACCGGCTTCGGTGAGCTGCTTGTCGAGGTCGTTGCCCAGGCTGGCGCCGGTCATCAGGCTGATCTTCAGCGGCGTCTGGCGGGCGCGCTCGGCCAGCGCGTGGGGAACGGCCTTGGCTTCACCGGCGCGGGTGAAACCGCTCATGCCGACGGTCATGCCGTCTTCAATCAGGCCAGCGGCGTCTGCTGCACTCATTACCTTGCTGTGCAGGGAGGACAAGCGAATACGATCACGGTACATGGAGTGTTATCTCGGGCTACTCAAGCTAGATGCGCAGTCTAGTGCCTTCGCCCGGCGCCGTCCCCCGACCAAGGTCTATGAAACGTGGGGTCACGCGCACCTTTCATCGGGGCCATGATCGACGAAGCCCCGGCAGGGGCCAGGGCTTCGTCGATCATGCGGCTTCTATATAGAGAAGGCTATTCCACCGCCTTGACCATGTCTTCGATCACCTTCTTGGCATCGCCGAACACCATCATGGTCTTGTCCAGGTAGAACAGCTCGTTGTCCAGGCCGGCGTAACCGCTGGCCATCGAGCGCTTGTTGACGATGATGGTCTTGGCTTTGTACGCCTCCAGAATCGGCATGCCGGCGATGGGCGATTTGGGGTCGGTCTTCGCCGAGGGGTTGACGACATCGTTGGCGCCCAGCACCAGCACCACATCGGCCTGGCCGAATTCGGCGTTGATGTCGTCCATCTCGAACACCTGGTCGTAAGGCACCTCGGCCTCGGCGAGCAGCACGTTCATGTGCCCCGGCATGCGCCCTGCGACCGGGTGAATGGCGTACTTGACCGTGACACCGTTGTGCACCAGCTTCTCGGTCAGTTCCTTCAGGGCGTGCTGCGCGCGGGCCACCGCCAGGCCATAGCCGGGCACGATGATCACGCTGTCGGCGTTGCTGAGCAGGAAGGTGGCGTCGTCGGCCGAGCCGGATTTGACCGGACGCTGCTCGCTGGAGCCCGTCGCCGGCCCGGCATCGGCAGCGCCACCGAAGCCGCCGAGGATGACGTTGAAGAACGAGCGGTTCATCGCCTTGCACATGATGTACGAGAGAATCGCGCCGCTCGAACCCACCAGCGAGCCGGCGATGATCAGCATCGAGTTGTTCAGCGAGAAGCCGATGCCCGCCGCTGCCCAGCCCGAGTAGCTGTTGAGCATCGACACCACCACCGGCATGTCGGCACCGCCAATCGGGATGATGATCAGCACGCCCATGATGAAGGCCAGGGCCAGCATCAGGGTAAAGGCACTGTAGTGGCCGGTGAAGGTGAAGATCAGGCCCAGGGCGATGGTCGCAAGGCCCAGGATCAGGTTGAGCTTGTGCTGTCCGGCGAACTGTACTGGTGCGCCCTGGAACAGGCGGAACTTGTACTTGCCCGACAGCTTGCCGAAGGCGATCACCGAGCCGGAGAAGGTAATGGCGCCAATGGCCGCGCCGAGGAACAACTCCAGGCGGTTACCGGTGGGGATCGGATCGCTGATATGCAACACGATGCCCATCGACTGCGGTTCCAACACCGCGGCGATGGCGATGAAGACCGCGGCCAGGCCGATCATGCTGTGCATGAAGGCGACCAGTTCCGGCATCTTGGTCATTTCCACGCGCTTGGCCATGATCGAGCCGGCGCTACCGCCGACCAGCAAGCCGACGATGACGTATCCGATGCCTGCGGTAGCCAGTTCGGCGCCCAGCTTGTAGATCAAACCAACAGTGGTGAGGATGGCGATGGCCATGCCCAGCATACCGAAGAAGTTGCCGCGGCGTGAAGTGGTCGGGTGCGACAGGCCCTTGAGGGCCTGGATGAAGCAGATCGAAGCGACCAGATACAGAAGCGTGACGAGGTTCATGCTCATGATTACTTCTGCCCCTCGGTTTTGACTTTCTTCTTGAACATTTCCAGCATCCGCCGGGTAACCAGGAAGCCACCGAACACGTTGACCGCTGCCAGTGCCACGGCCAAGGTGCCCATGATCTTGCCCGCTGGGGTCACGGTCAGGGCTGCGGCGAGCATGGCGCCGACGATGACGATTGCCGAGATGGCGTTGGTCACGGCCATCAGCGGGGTGTGCAGCGCCGGAGTGACGTTCCACACCACGTGGTAGCCGACATAGATCGCCAGCACGAAGATGATCAGGTTGTAGATGCCGTGGGAAATCAGCATGTCTTCCATTGCTTTGCTCCTTAGCCGTTCTTGCGGACGACTTGCCCGTCGCGGCACATCAGGCAGGCCGCGACGATGTCGTCTTCGAGGTTGATCACCAGCGCGCCGTCCTTGTCGAACAGCAGCTTCATGAAGTCCAGCAGGTTGCGGGCATACAACGCCGAAGCATCCGCGGCAACCTGGGCAGGCAGGTTGGTCGGGCCGACGATGGTCACCCCGTTGGCATTGATCACCTCATCAGCCACAGTCAGCGGGCAGTTGCCGCCCTGGGCCGCAGCGAGGTCGATCACCACCGAGCCGGG
Source organism: Pseudomonas cremoricolorata (assembly GCF_000759535.1). Classification (NCBI taxonomy): domain Bacteria; kingdom Pseudomonadati; phylum Pseudomonadota; class Gammaproteobacteria; order Pseudomonadales; family Pseudomonadaceae; genus Pseudomonas; species Pseudomonas cremoricolorata. The sequence continues at coordinate 1,559,025 of NZ_CP009455.1, forward strand.
TTTCATCTGCGCCACGGTTTCTGCGCTGAGCAGGGTCGGTGCCTTGCGCCCCGGAATCAGCGCAGTGGTGATGACGATATCGGCCTGCTTGGCGCGCTCGTGCACCGCCTGCGCCTGGCGCTGCATCCAGCTGGCGGGCATCGGCCGGGCATAGCCGCCAACACCCTGGGCGCAGTCGCGTTCTTCATCGGTTTCGTAGGGAACATCGAGGAACTTGGCCCCCAATGATTCGATTTGCTCCTTTACCGCAGGGCGTACATCGGACGCCTCGATCACTGCGCCCAGACGCTTGGCTGTGGCGATGGCCTGCAGACCTGCCACGCCAGCGCCGAGAATCAGCACGCGGGCGGCCTTGACCGTGCCTGCGGCGGTCATCAGCATCGGCATGAAGCGCGGGTAGTGGTGAGCGGCGAGCATCACAGCTTTGTAGCCGGCGATGTTGGCCTGCGACGACAGCACGTCCAGGCTTTGCGCGCGCGAGGTGCGCGGCGCCGCTTCGAGGGCGAACGCGGTGATGCCGTGCTCGGCCATCTTGCCGATCAGCTCGCTGTTGAAGGGGTTGAGCATGCCTACCAACAAGGTGCCGCGGTTGATCAGCGCCAGTTCCTGGTCGCTTGGCGCGACCACTTTGAGCACCAACTGCGCACCGAAGGCATCAGCGGCAGTCCCCAGTGAAGCGCCAATGGCTTCGTAGGCACTGTCCTGAATGCTGGCGTTGAGCCCGGCACCGCGTTGAACGGTCACCTGATGCCCTTGGGCTATCAGCTTTTTGAGGGTTTCCGGCGTGGCGGCGACGCGCGTCTCACCCGGCTGCGTCTCGAGAGGAACACCAATATGCACGACCTATCTCCTGCGGCGACCTTGAATCTTGTAAGAAACCAGCCCACTTCGAGTGGTGTGGCTGGGGCGTCCATAACCTTGAGCCCGCGCATTCCGGGGCGGGCGAGGCATTGTGCAGAGCGCTCGGAAGCGCAGCAATCGATTTTGAAGTGATACGATCTAAAAGCTACAAGTCAGACCGTGACTATCTGTCACATTCGTCCTGATCCAAGCCATCTGCCTCGCGGGCTTGGCTAAAGATGCTGAAAATTTCCATATAGCCAGAAATTTCAGCGGATAACGGCTCTTTTTCCAATATTTATCGCAATGCGTCCTTCTGGCATGGGTTTGACGAGCGCCATTACAGATTGCTTATAAGCGACATAAGCTTATATCTGTAGGTTTTTCATTTCCCTACTACCCAGTTACGGCGCAGCGACCTCTCGGCTGCAGGCCACGTACTCTCTGGCATTGACGATTAACCAGTCTTTGAAAGCGCGCAGTGATGCCGACTCGATCTTGCGTTCGGGAATGGCTAGATAGTAGGCCTTGTCGCTGCTCAGGACATGTCTGTGAGCGACTACCAAACGACCTTCCTGCAACTCTCGCTGGATCAGGAACGCCGGTATCAGGGCCACCCCCATTTGGTGAATGGCGGCTTGGGCCAGCATCGAGAACAACTCATAGCGCGGGCCGGCCATGTCTTTGCTGACGCTCATGCCGCACGAGTCGAACCACTGACGCCAGGCGTAGGGCCGAGTGGTCTGTTGCAACAGGGGCAGCTCGGCGATTTCCTCGGCAGGCAGGGTGCTGCGGCCCTTGAGCAATGCCGGACTGCAGACCGGTAGCGGGTTTTCCCGCATCAGCCGGTGGCAGTGCGTGCCTGACCAGTCGCCATCGCCGAAATAGATGGCAGCATCGAACGGGGTATCGGCAAACAGGAAAGGTCGTGTGCGGTTGGTCAGGTTGACCGTGATGTCCGGGTGTTGCTGCTGGAAGCCTTTCAGGCGTGGCAGCAACCACTGCGTGCCGAAGGTGGGTACGACCGCCAGCTCGACCACGTTGGCCCCCTGCTGGCCCATGACCGACAAGGTATCGCGTTCGACCGCATCGAGCTGTGCCGCCACCTGGCGGCTGTAGGACAGTCCGGCTTCACTGAGCTTCACGCCACGTTGCGAGCGGCGGAACAGTTCGACATTGAGGAAGGCTTCGAGCCCTGCGATCTGTCGACATACCGCACCCTGAGTGAGGGACAGTTCCTGGGCTGCCTTGGTAAAGCTTTCATGGCGCGCGGCCGCTTCGAAACAGATCAGCGCAGTGGTGCTGGGGATGGTGCGGCGCATGTACGTGGTCCTCACTTCGGATGCCGATGTAGTGGCAGAGTTTGCCTTTCTGGAGTGAGAAAGTGTCACTCAAGCGTGCGTAATCCTCGTTTGTCCGCGCGCAGATTCCGGCCTAGGATCAGTTACACACACACTTTCGTCTGACCGCTCGAGGAATCCCATGGCCGGTAAAGCGCAGTTCAACTGGATCGACCCCCTGCTGCTCGACCAGCAGCTCTCGGAAGAAGAACGCATGGTGCGTGACAGCGCTTTCCAGTTCGCCCAGGACAAGCTGGCGCCGCGGGTCATCGAGGCGTTTCGGCATGAGAAGACCGATGTGGCGATCTTCCGTGAGATGGGAGAAATCGGTTTGCTCGGGGCAACCATCCCCGAAGCCTACGGCGGCAGCGGTCTGAACTACGTCTGCTATGGCCTGATCGCCCGCGAGGTCGAGCGTATCGATTCGGGCTACCGCTCGATGATGAGCGTGCAGTCCTCCCTGGTGATGGTGCCGATCAACGAGTTCGGCACCGAAGCGCAAAAGCAGAAGTACTTGCCCAGGTTGGCCAGCGGTGAGTGGATCGGCTGCTTCGGCCTGACCGAGCCCAATCATGGCTCCGACCCCGGTGCGATGATCACCCGGGCGCGCAAGGTCGAGGGCGGTTACCGCCTGAGCGGCGCGAAGATGTGGATCACCAACAGCCCGATTGCCGATGTGTTCGTGGTCTGGGCCAAGGACGATGCTGGCGACATTCGCGGCTTCATTCTGGAAAAAGGCTGGGAGGGTCTGAGCGCTCCTGCCATCCACGGCAAGGTGGGTCTGCGCGCCTCGATCACCGGCGAGATCGTCATGGACAACGTCTTCGTTCCCGACGACAACCTCTTCCCTGAGGTGCGCGGCCTGAAAGGGCCGTTCACCTGCCTCAACTCAGCCCGCTATGGCATCTCTTGGGGTGCCCTGGGCGCCGCCGAAGCGTGCTGGCACACCGCACGGCAATACACCCTGGACCGCCAGCAGTTCGGCCGTCCGTTGGCAGCCAATCAACTGATCCAGAAAAAGCTGGCCGACATGCAGACCGAAATCACCCTCGCCTTGCAAGGCTGCCTGCGCTTGGGTCGGATGAAAGATGAGGGCACTGCTGCGGTCGAAATCACCTCACTGATGAAGCGCAATTCCTGCGGCAAGGCGCTGGACATCGCCCGGCTGGCCCGCGACATGCTGGGCGGTAACGGCATTTCCGATGAGTTTGGCGTGGCCCGTCATCTGGTCAACCTCGAGGTGGTGAACACCTATGAAGGCACCCATGACATTCATGCGCTGATCCTCGGGCGCGCGCAGACCGGCATCCAGGCGTTCTATTAATAGAGGGGAAGGTCATGGGCGCGTTGTCACATGTGCGAGTACTGGACCTCTCGCGGGTATTGGCCGGGCCATGGTCCGGGCAGATCCTGGCGGACCTCGGTGCCGACGTCATCAAGGTCGAGCGCCCGGGCAAGGGCGACGATACGCGTTCATGGGGCCCGCCATTTCTTGCCGATGGGCAGGGCCGCAGCACCGGAGAGGCGGCCTACTACCTGGCGGCCAATCGCAACAAGCGCTCGCTGACCATTGACTTCACTTTGCCACGGGGCCAGCAACTGATCCGCGAGCTGGCGGCCCGTTCCGACATTGTCATCGAGAACTTCAAGGTGGGTGGGCTGGCCGCCTATGGCCTGGACTACGAGCGCCTGAAGGCGGTGAATCCCCGACTCATCTATTGCTCGATCACAGGCTTTGGGCAAACCGGCCCATACGCGCGTCGGGCTGGTTACGATTTCATGATCCAGGGCCTTGGCGGGTTGATGAGTCTGACTGGGCGTGCGGCCGGTGAGGACGGAGCGGGCCCGGTAAAAGTGGGCGTGGCGCTGACCGACATCCTTACCGGCCTGTATGCCACCACCGCGATCCTCGCTGCACTGGCGCATCGCGAGCAGACCGGTGCCGGTCAGCATATCGATATGGCACTGCTCGATGTCCAGGTAGCGTGCCTGGCCAACCAGGCAATGAACTACCTGACCACCGGAAACCCGCCGCAACGGCTCGGCAATGCCCATCCGAATATCGTGCCGTATCAGGATTTTCCGACAGCTGATGGCGACTTCATCCTCACCGTCGGTAACGACAGCCAGTTCCGCAAGTTCGCTGAAGTGGCGGGCCATCCTGAGTGGGCCGATGACGACCGCTTTGCCAGCAATGCGATGCGGGTGGCTAATCGTGGTGTGTTGATCCCGTTGATTCGCCAGGCGACGGTGTTCAGGACTACTGCGCAGTGGGTCGAGACCTTGGAGAAGGCCGGGGTGCCGTGTGGCCCGATCAATGATTTGAGCCAAGTGTTCGCTGACCCGCAGGTGCTGGCCCGGGGTCTGGCGTTGAGCATGCCCCATGCACTGGCGGGTGAAGTGCCGCAGGTGGCGAGCCCGATACGGCTATCTGAGACGCCTGTGGAGTACCGGATGGCGCCGCCGCAGTTGGGTGAGCACACGGCGCAGGTACTGGGCCAGGTGCTTGGTCTGGAGGATGCCGACCTGCAGCAGTTGAAGGCTGCGGGGGTGATCTGATCGTAGTGCGTCTATAGAGAAGATGCGTTCAGGCGCTGAAACTCGTCTATTTGAAATAAGTGCTTGACCCCTCTCGGAATCTCTTTATACTGCGCACCACTTCCGGGGCAAACGGAACGGAAAACTCCTTGAGTTTCAACGAGTTAGATGTTCTGGCAGTGCTGGAGGTGCTTCGGTCTGCTGATCGGCAGCGGTGAAAAAGGTGGTTGACAGCGGTGTTTAACGCTGTATGATTCGCCTCCCGCTACGAGTGATCGCAGCGAGCCAAGTGTTTGAAGTTGAACGAGATTCTCGCAAAATACTTCGAAATAAACGCTTGACAGACTTAGAGGAAAGCGTAGAATGCGCGCCTCGGTTGAGACGAAAGGCTCTTAACCAAACGCTCTTTAACAAATTGAATCAAGCAATTCGTGTGGGTGCTTGTGAGTACGGACTGATCGTCGCATAGATTATCAGCATCACAAGTGGCCATGCGAGAAATCACATAGTCATTTGAGATTGCTGAGCCAAGTTTAGGGTTTCTTAAAAACCCAAGCAGTATTGAACTGAAGAGTTTGATCATGGCTCAGATTGAACGCTGGCGGCAGGCCTAACACATGCAAGTCGAGCGGATGAGAAGAGCTTGCTCTTCGATTCAGCGGCGGACGGGTGAGTAATGCCTAGGAATCTGCCTGGTAGTGGGGGACAACGTCTCGAAAGGGACGCTAATACCGCATACGTCCTACGGGAGAAAGCAGGGGACCTTCGGGCCTTGCGCTATCAGATGAGCCTAGGTCGGATTAGCTTGTTGGTGAGGTAATGGCTCACCAAGGCGACGATCCGTAACTGGTCTGAGAGGATGATCAGTCACACTGGAACTGAGACACGGTCCAGACTCCTACGGGAGGCAGCAGTGGGGAATATTGGACAATGGGCGAAAGCCTGATCCAGCCATGCCGCGTGTGTGAAGAAGGTCTTCGGATTGTAAAGCACTTTAAGTTGGGAGGAAGGGCAATCAGCGAATACCTGGTTGTTTTGACGTTACCGACAGAATAAGCACCGGCTAACTCTGTGCCAGCAGCCGCGGTAATACAGAGGGTGCAAGCGTTAATCGGAATTACTGGGCGTAAAGCGCGCGTAGGTGGTTTGTTAAGTTGGATGTGAAAGCCCCGGGCTCAACCTGGGAACTGCATCCAAAACTGGCAAGCTAGAGTATGGTAGAGGGTGGTGGAATTTCCTGTGTAGCGGTGAAATGCGTAGATATAGGAAGGAACACCAGTGGCGAAGGCGACCACCTGGACTGATACTGACACTGAGGTGCGAAAGCGTGGGGAGCAAACAGGATTAGATACCCTGGTAGTCCACGCCGTAAACGATGTCAACTAGCCGTTGGAATCCTTGAGATTTTAGTGGCGCAGCTAACGCATTAAGTTGACCGCCTGGGGAGTACGGCCGCAAGGTTAAAACTCAAATGAATTGACGGGGGCCCGCACAAGCGGTGGAGCATGTGGTTTAATTCGAAGCAACGCGAAGAACCTTACCAGGCCTTGACATGCAGAGAACTTTCCAGAGATGGATGGGTGCCTTCGGGAACTCTGACACAGGTGCTGCATGGCTGTCGTCAGCTCGTGTCGTGAGATGTTGGGTTAAGTCCCGTAACGAGCGCAACCCTTGTCCTTAGTTACCAGCACGTTATGGTGGGCACTCTAAGGAGACTGCCGGTGACAAACCGGAGGAAGGTGGGGATGACGTCAAGTCATCATGGCCCTTACGGCCTGGGCTACACACGTGCTACAATGGTCGGTACAGAGGGTTGCCAAGCCGCGAGGTGGAGCTAATCTCACAAAACCGATCGTAGTCCGGATCGCAGTCTGCAACTCGACTGCGTGAAGTCGGAATCGCTAGTAATCGCGAATCAGAATGTCGCGGTGAATACGTTCCCGGGCCTTGTACACACCGCCCGTCACACCATGGGAGTGGGTTGCACCAGAAGTAGCTAGTCTAACCTTCGGGGGGACGGTTACCACGGTGTGATTCATGACTGGGGTGAAGTCGTAACAAGGTAGCCGTAGGGGAACCTGCGGCTGGATCACCTCCTTAATCGAAGACATCAGCCTGCTGATGAGCTCCCACACGAATTGCTTGATTCTTTGTACGAAGACGATGCTGTAACGCGACCCTGTTATAGGTCTGTAGCTCAGTTGGTTAGAGCGCACCCCTGATAAGGGTGAGGTCGGCAGTTCAAATCTGCCCAGACCTACCATTTCATGGTGCAGCCTAGAGATACGGGGCCATAGCTCAGCTGGGAGAGCGCCTGCCTTGCACGCAGGAGGTCAGCGGTTCGATCCCGCTTGGCTCCACCACCTTTTGCTGAAGTGTACGCTTGATCGTCGCACTGTTCAGAATACAGAAATGAACATTCCACTCGGGTAGCGAGTGAAGTGAATGTTGATTTCTGACTTTTGTCAGATCGTTCTTTAAAAATTCGGATATGTGATAGAAATAGACTGAACACCAGTTTCACTGCTGGTGGATCAGGCTAAGGTAAAATTTGTGAGTGCTCCTTGAGCACGCGAATTTTCGGCGAATGTCGTCTTCACAGTATAACCAGATTGCTTGGGGTTATATGGTCAAGTGAAGAAGCGCATACGGTGGATGCCTTGGCAGTCAGAGGCGATGAAAGACGTGGTAGCCTGCGAAAAGCTTTGGGGAGTCGGCAAACAGACTGTGATCCAGAGATCTCTGAATGGGGGAACCCACCTAGGATAACCTAGGTATCTTGTACTGAATACATAGGTGCAAGAAGCGAACCAGGGGAACTGAAACATCTAAGTACCCTGAGGAATAGAAATCAACCGAGATTCCCTTAGTAGTGGCGAGCGAACGGGGACCAGCCCTTAAGCCGGTTTGAGATTAGTGGAACGCTCTGGAAAGTGCGGCCATAGTGGGTGATAGCCCCGTACACGAAAATCTCTTGGCGGTGAAATCGAGTAGGACGGAGCACGAGAAACTTTGTCTGAATATGGGGGGACCATCCTCCAAGGCTAAATACTACTGACTGACCGATAGTGAACCAGTACCGTGAGGGAAAGGCGAAAAGAACCCCGGAGAGGGGAGTGAAATAGAACCTGAAACCGTATGCGTACAAGCAGTGGGAGCCTACTTTGTTAGGTGACTGCGTACCTTTTGTATAATGGGTCAGCGACTTATATTCAGTGGCGAGCTTAACCGAATAGGGGAGGCGTAGCGAAAGCGAGTCTTAATAGGGCGTTTAGTCGCTGGGTATAGACCCGAAACCGGGCGATCTATCCATGGGCAGGTTGAAGGTTAGGTAACACTGACTGGAGGACCGAACCGACTACCGTTGAAAAGTTAGCGGATGACCTGTGGATCGGAGTGAAAGGCTAATCAAGCTCGGAGATAGCTGGTTCTCCTCGAAAGCTATTTAGGTAGCGCCTCATGTATCACTGTAGGGGGTAGAGCACTGTTTCGGCTAGGGGGTCATCCCGACTTACCAAACCGATGCAAACTCCGAATACCTACAAGTGCCGAGCATGGGAGACACACGGCGGGTGCTAACGTCCGTCGTGAAAAGGGAAACAACCCAGACCGTCAGCTAAGGTCCCAAAGTCATGGTTAAGTGGGAAACGATGTGGGAAGGCTTAGACAGCTAGGAGGTTGGCTTAGAAGCAGCCATCCTTTAAAGAAAGCGTAATAGCTCACTAGTCGAGTCGGCCTGCGCGGAAGATGTAACGGGGCTCAAACCATGCACCGAAGCTACGGGTATCACCTCTGGTGATGCGGTAGAGGAGCGTTCTGTAAGCCTGTGAAGGTGAGTTGAGAAGCTTGCTGGAGGTATCAGAAGTGCGAATGCTGACATGAGTAACGACAATGCGAGTGAAAAACTCGCACGCCGAAAGACCAAGGTTTCCTGCGCAACGTTAATCGACGCAGGGTTAGTCGGTCCCTAAGGCGAGGCTGAAAAGCGTAGTCGATGGAAAACAGGTTAATATTCCTGTACTTCCGATTGTTGCGATGGAGGGACGGAGAAGGCTAGGCCAGCTTGGCGTTGGTTGTCCAAGTTTAAGGTGGTAGGCTGAGATCTTAGGCAAATCCGGGATCTCAAGGCCGAGAGCTGATGACGAGTTGCCTTTAGGCGACGAAGTGGTTGATGCCATGCTTCCAAGAAAAGCTCCTAAGCTTCAGACAATCGGGAACCGTACCCCAAACCGACACAGGTGGTTGGGTAGAGAATACCAAGGCGCTTGAGAGAACTCGGGTGAAGGAACTAGGCAAAATGGCACCGTAACTTCGGGAGAAGGTGCGCCGGTGAGGGTGAAGGACTTGCTCCGTAAGCTCATGCCGGTCGAAGATACCAGGCCGCTGCGACTGTTTATTAAAAACACAGCACTCTGCAAACACGAAAGTGGACGTATAGGGTGTGACGCCTGCCCGGTGCCGGAAGGTTAATTGATGGGGTTAGCGCAAGCGAAGCTCTTGATCGAAGCCCCGGTAAACGGCGGCCGTAACTATAACGGTCCTAAGGTAGCGAAATTCCTTGTCGGGTAAGTTCCGACCTGCACGAATGGCGTAACGATGGCGGCGCTGTCTCCACCCGAGACTCAGTGAAATTGAAATCGCTGTGAAGATGCAGTGTATCCGCGGCTAGACGGAAAGACCCCGTGAACCTTTACTATAGCTTTGCACTGGACTTTGAATTTGCTTGTGTAGGATAGGTGGGAGGCTTTGAAGTGGGGACGCCAGTTCTCATGGAGCCATCCTTGAAATACCACCCTGGCAACTTTGAGGTTCTAACTCAGGTCCGTCATCCGGATCGAGGACAGTGTATGGTGGGTAGTTTGACTGGGGCGGTCTCCTCCCAAAGAGTAACGGAGGAGTACGAAGGTGCGCTCAGACCGGTCGGAAATCGGTCGTAGAGTATAAAGGCAAAAGCGCGCTTGACTGCGAGACCCACACGTCGAGCAGGTACGAAAGTAGGTCTTAGTGATCCGGTGGTTCTGTATGGAAGGGCCATCGCTCAACGGATAAAAGGTACTCCGGGGATAACAGGCTGATACCGCCCAAGAGTTCATATCGACGGCGGTGTTTGGCACCTCGATGTCGGCTCATCACATCCTGGGGCTGAAGCCGGTCCCAAGGGTATGGCTGTTCGCCATTTAAAGTGGTACGCGAGCTGGGTTTAGAACGTCGTGAGACAGTTCGGTCCCTATCTGCCGTGGACGTTTGAGATTTGAGAGGGGCTGCTCCTAGTACGAGAGGACCGGAGTGGACGAACCTCTGGTGTTCCGGTTGTCACGCCAGTGGCATTGCCGGGTAGCTATGTTCGGAAGAGATAACCGCTGAAAGCATCTAAGCGGGAAACTTGCCTCAAGATGAGATCTCACTGGGATCTTGAATCCCCTGAAGGGCCGTCGAAGACTACGACGTTGATAGGTGGGGTGTGTAAGCGCTGTGAGGCGTTGAGCTAACCCATACTAATTGCCCGTGAGGCTTGACCATATAACACCCAAGCAATCTGCAACGCAGATTGTGGTGGTGAAGACGCTGAAACCGAAAATTCGCAGCTCACAAACATCACATATCCGAATGCGCTGGCACGTTCTCAGAACGCACCGGCTACCGAATTTCTTGACGACCATAGAGCATTGGAACCACCTGATCCCATCCCGAACTCAGCAGTGAAACGATGCATCGCCGATGGTAGTGTGGGGTTTCCCCATGTGAGAGTAGGTCATCGTCAAGATTCATTTCGCAAAACCCCTATCTGCGCGAGCAGGTAGGGGTTTTGTCTTTAAGTAGGAACTACAGAGATTCGCTGAAACGTCCTCAGGACGGGTCGGCACACAGAATTTCTTGACGACCATAGAGCATTGGAACCACCTGATCCCATCCCGAACTCAGCAGTGAAACGATGCATCGCCGATGGTAGTGTGGGGTTTCCCCATGTGAGAGTAGGTCATCGTCAAGATTCATTTCGCAAAACCCCTATCTGCGCAGGCAGGTAGGGGTTTTGTCTTTTCTGGGGTCGTCACCCTACCGGTCGATACTGCAGGGCCTCGGCCAGATGCGACTTGGCAATAGCGCCTGCGCCGTCCAAATCAGCCAACGTGCGTGCGACTTTGAGCAGGCGATGGGCAGCGCGCAGCGACAGATTGAGACGTTCGCAGGCGTTTTCCAGCCAAGCCTGATCGGCGGTATTCAGCGAGCAGTGAGCATGCAGACCCTGCATGTCGAGAAAGGCGTTGGCACAGCCCTGGCGACGCTGTTGCAACTCACGTGCGCTGGCGACCACTTGGGCAATGCAGGCGCTGGCTTCACCGCTTGGCGCATTGCTCAGGGTGGTGCTTTCGCGGGCGACAGTCAGGTGCAGGTCAATTCGGTCGAGCAACGGCCCGGACAGTTTGTTGCGATAGCGCTGGATCTGCTCGCTGCTGCAGCGGCATTGCGCCGATGGATCACCCAGGTAGCCACAGGGGCACGGGTTCATCGCCGCGACCAGTTGGAAGCGAGCTGGGAAGCGAACGCGATCGCGCGCCCGGGCGATGACGATCTCGCCGGATTCCAACGGCTCACGCAGCACTTCGAGCACCCGCCGCTCGAACTCCGGCAGCTCATCGAGAAACAGCACGCCATGGTGCGCCAGGGTGATCTCCCCTGGCTGCGGTCGACTGCCACCACCCACCAGGGCCGGACCGGAAGCTGAATGATGCGGGTGACGGAATGGGCGTTGCGGCCAGCTGTCGAGAGGACCGTGGCCACTGACCGAACGGATCGCCGCCACTTCCAGCGCCTCGTGCTCATCGAGGGCCGGCAGCAGGCCGGGCAAGCGGCTGGCGAGCAGGGTTTTGCCAGTGCCTGGCGGGCCAGTGAACAACAGGTTGTGTGCACCGGCAGCGGCGATCATCAATGCACGCTTGGCGGCGATCTGGCCCTGGACATCGCTGAGGTCCGGATACGGTTGCGGGTTGAGCAGCAGGCCATTGGCAGCGTACGGCGCAAGGGGTGACTGCCCGGTGAGATGTCCCACCAGCTCCAGCAGGTGCCCGACTGCATACACTGCCAGGCCACTGGCCAGACAGGCCTCTTCGGCGTTTTCCCGCGGCACCACCAGCGCCCGCCCTGCCTTGCGCGCGGCCAGCGCGGCCGGCAGTACCCCCTGCACGGCACGCAAGGCGCCTGACAGCGCCAGTTCGCCCAGGCACTCGAACTCACTGAGCGCTGCGGCTGGAACCTGGCCACTGGCTGCGAGGATGCCCAAGGCAATCGCCAGGTCGTAGCGGCCACCGTCCTTGGGCAGGTCGGCAGGTGCCAGGCTCTGCGTGATGCGGCGTGCCGGGTAGTCGAGCCCGGAATTGACGATGGCGCTGCGTACGCGATCCTTGCTTTCCTTGACGGTGGTCTCAGGCAAGCCGACCAGGGTGAGAGTGGGTAGGCCGTTGGCCAGGTGGGTTTCGACGCTGACTGCCGGCGCCTGCACGCCGATCTGGGCGCGGCTGTGGACGAGAGCTAGGGCCATGAGCACTCCATTGTCATGAACAGGACGCCGCTTCCTGCGGCAGGGCAAGCATAGCGGGCGGTGACGAGCGAGCTGAAGGAAAGTGCGACGAGGTTTTGCCGCTTTGAATGACTCACTGTGACCAGGGCGGCAAGCACCGCCCCAGTTCGACGTTCAGTGAGCGCGGCTCAGAACCACTGGCCGAAGCGGCGGATGTACAGGGTCTTCATGCCTTGAGCGACCAGGCAGTAACCGAGCAGCGTTGCTACCAGCCAAGGGAAGTATTCCCACGGCAGCGGCACCAGACCGACCATCGCACCCAGTGGCGAGAAGGGAATGTAGATGCCCAGGCACATCACCACACCGGTGGCGAGGATTACCGGCCAGGCTGCAGTGCTCTGGAAGAACGGCACTTTGCGCGTGCGCAACATGTGCACCACCAGGGTTTGCGACAACAGACCCTCGATGAACCAGCCGGACTGGAACAGCGCCTGCATTTCCACGCTGTTGGCCGCGAACACGAACCACATCAGGGCGAAGGTGGTGATGTCGAAGATCGACGAGGTCGGTCCGATCCACAGCATGAAACGCCCGATGTTGCTCGAATCCCACCTGCGTGGCTGGCTGAGGAACTCCTTGTCCAGCTTGTCCCACGGCAACGACAGCTGAGAGAAGTCATACATCAGGTTCTGCAGCAGCAGGTGCAGCGCCAGCATCGGCATGAAGGGGATGAAGGCGCTTGCCACCAGCACCGAGAAGACATTGCCGAAATTGGAACTGGCCGTCATGCACAGGTACTTCATGATGTTGCCGAAGGTCTCCCGGCCTTTCAGCACACCCTGCTCGAGCACCAGCAAGTCTTTTTCGAGCAGGATGATGTCGGCCGATTCCTTGGCGATATCGGTGCCGCTGTCCACTGAAATGCCCACGTCGGCGTCGCGCAGCGCCGGCGCATCGTTGATGCCGTCGCCGAGAAAGCCCACGGTGTGGCCGTTGTTCTGCAGTGCCTTGACCACTCGGGATTTTTGCAGCGGCGTGAGCTTGGCGAACAGCGTGCGTTGTTCGACCACCTGCTTGAGCTCGGCCTCACCCAGCGAGTCGATATCGTGGCCCAGGATCGGTTGGCCGGGCTCCAGGCCCACTTGCCGGCAGATGGTGCTGGCGACCTGTGGGTTGTCGCCGGTCAGCACCTTCACTGTCACGCCCTGCTCGCGCAACGCGGCGAGCGCCTGGCTGGCAGAGGCCTTGGGCGGATCGAGGAAGGTCAACAGACCGCGGATGACCAGCTCGCGCTCATCTTCAACCGCGTACTGGCGTTTGCATCGCGTGCCATTGACGATGCGCGTGGCGAGCAGCAGCACACGCAGGCCTCGTTCGTTGTAGGCGCTCGCCTGCGCCAGCAGCGCCTGGCGACGGTCTTCATCCAGGGGTAGGGCGCCACCGGCGTACTCCACGTGCGTGGCGACTGCGAGCATTTCCTCCACCGCGCCCTTGCTCACCACCAGGTGCTGGCCATTGCCGTTGTCGAGGACCACCGAGAGCCTGCGACGGACAAAGTCGAACGGCAGTTCATCGACCTTGGCGTAGGCATAGGGGGGATGGAAGTCCACGGTGTTGGTGGCGCACGTGATGATCGCCTGGTCCATCAGGTTGCGCACGCCGCTTTGATGATGGCTGTTGAGCCAGGCCAGTTCGAGCAGGTGAGGGGCGCGCTGCCCATCGAGGTCGACGTGGTCGGCGAGCACGATGCGGTCTTCGGTCAGGGTGCCGGTCTTGTCGGTGCACAGCACGTTCATCGAGCCCAGGTTCTGGATGGCATTCAGGCGCTTGACCACCACCTTCTGCTTGGCCATGGCCACCGCGCTTTTGGCCAGGTTGGCACTGACGATCATCGGCAGCATTTCCGGGGTCAGGCCAACGGCCACCGCGAGTGCGAAGAGAAAGGCATCACCCCAGTCACCCTTGACCAGCCCATTGATCATGAACACCACCGGTACCATGACCAGCATGAAGCGAATCAGCAAGGCGCTGACGCTGTTCACGCCACGGTCGAAGGCGGTCTGGCTACGGCTGCCGGATATCGACTTGGCCAACGAGCCAAAATAGGTGCGCGAGCCGGTCGCCACCACCACCGCGCGGGCCCTGCCGCTGACCACGTTGGTGCCCATGAAGCAGGTGTTGGGCAGGTCGAGCAGGTCCTGGGAGAGTTCAGCGCTGTCAGCCGCACATTTTTGCGCGACGTCGCCCAAGGTGTCGTACTTTTCCACCGGTAGCGCTTCACCAGTGAGTACCGCCTGGCTGATGAACAGATCACGCGATTCGATCAGGCGCACATCGGCGGGGATCATGTCCCCAGCCGAAAGCTGCACGATGTCGCCGGCGACCAGTTCGCCCATCGCCACTTCGCGCAGGCGTGGCGCTTCACCCTGTTTTTCCCGACGCAGCACGCTGGCGGTGCTGCGCACCATGGCCTTGAGGGCTTCGGCAGCCTTGTTCGAGCGGTATTCCTGCCAGAACCGCAGCAGCCCGCTGAGGTTGACCATGGTCATGATGATGATGACCTTGGTCAGGTCGGCCTCTTCGAGGTCGTCGGCTCTGACCGGCAGCCAGTAGTCAGTGATGAAGCTGATGGCGGCAAGGATCAGCAGGATATAGATGAAGGGGTTGTTCAGTGCCTTGAGAAACTGTAGGGATGCAGAGGGTGGCTTATCGTGGGAAACCTCATTGCGTCCGTCGCGCTCCAGCCGTTTGCCGGCCTCGCGTTCGGTCAGGCCGTGCTCAGCGGTATCGAGGTTGGCGAACGTGACTTGCAGTCCATTACGCGCCTCACGGGCGGCGCGCATGGACAATTTTTGGTTGGTGTTGCGGTCTTTGACGGTCATGGCAAATGCTCCTGCCGCAGGAGGCGGCACCTCGCCGGACGGGGTCGATGGGACGAACCGAGCCGGGATGTCGCTGAGAAGTTGTGATGAGGTGAAGTTCGGCGTTGCTTGGATCGCTACCCAGAGCCGAGATCGAGCGGGCAACGAACTTTCTACTCGGAAGTTCCATGGATATAGTCCTTGCAGTAATGAATAAGTAATAGAAGTCTGCACTCGCCCAGATATAAGCGTGTGTGATAGTTGAAGACGTTTTGATAAATGAAAACATGGGCAGCGCGCAGGCGCCGCCGCGTCAACATCGACGGGAAAGGATCAGATCGTTTGCTTTGGCAGATTGCAGAATGCAGGCATACAGCGCTGATGCACGGGCTGCATGGCTGAGCGAATGAACGATGGAATGCTGCATGGCTTGCCTCCAACCGGCCTGGAACCGGCAGGGGCAAGCCACGACGTGGCCTTAGGCGCGGACGTGGCTCGCCCGATTCGGGTATCGGGCAGGATGCTGTTCGGGTGCCTGACCGCCGCGCGGGGCGCGGGTCAGGCAGCGTCTAATATAGGTGTCCATCAATGTCTGGAATGAACTCTTGAAATGATTAACCGGTGCTCGGCTACGAGAGCGAACGAACTTTAGTTAACAGAAGTATGGGCGTCAATTGGCGCGAGGCACCTTAATTAAGTTTAATGTGCATTTCACGTCTGAAAGATATGTAGGAATATTTACCGAGGAGAACTTCAGGTGCAGTTCAACCTGGCGCACAGGGCGTGCGCCAGGTCAGACAGATCAGCTCTCGGGGGTTGCCGGATTGATCCGTGCATCCAGCTCGGCGACCTGCTGCTCTAGCGCTTCGAGGCGGGCACGGGTGCGTGCCAGCACGACCATCTGGCTGTCGAATTCCTCACGGCTGACCAGATCGAGCTTGCTGAACGCGCCCTGCATCAGCGCTCTGAACTGACTTTCGATTTCGGCGCGAGGCTGGGAGCTTTCGTTGCTGAACAGGCGCGAGGCCTGATCGCTCAGGGCATCGAGGAAGGCTTTGGGCGCAAGCATGGTGGGCTGTCCGTCCAGTGATTGAGGGTCGAGGAGTGTAGCACGGAGGGTCCAAGCGCCAGCGCTGCACGGTTTTTGCGCACACGCAGGATCAGTTGCGCACTGAAAGAGTGCGCAGTTCGCTTGATGGCACCCGGCCAACCGCTCCCGCGCGCCGCCAGGGCCTCTGCCGCCTGGGGTCGTGGGAGTTGGCAAGGAATCTGCTATGACTCTGGCAAGCCATGCACTGAGGCGGTCCGTTGCGGCCAGGCAGTGCGCAGGTCGCTTGGCACCGGGAGGGACGGCGCTGACGATGCGTTACAAAGCCAGGCGCTGCGCTTAGACTTGAGACGGGTTTGTTTTCCTGGGGCAAGTCCACAACATCGGGAGAAAGTTTCATGAAGCTAGTCACTGCCATCATCAAGCCGTTCAAGCTGGACGACGTGCGCGAGTCGCTGTCGGAAATCGGCGTGCAGGGCATCACGGTCACTGAAGTCAAAGGCTTTGGCCGGCAAAAAGGTCATACCGAGTTGTATCGCGGCGCTGAGTACGTGGTCGACTTCCTGCCCAAGGTCAAGATCGACGTCGCCATCGACGACAAGGATCTCGACCGGGTCATCGAGGCAATCACCAAGGCGGCCAACACCGGCAAGATCGGTGACGGCAAGATTTTTGTAGTCAATCTGGAGCAAGCGATCCGCATCCGTACCGGTGAAACCGATACCGACGCGATCTGACACCGCTTAAGCCTCACCAAACCCCAACGCCCCAGGAGAAAACAACATGACTCTGCGTCAGATCGCAGGGCTCGGCGCCCTATTGCCCCTCGTAATGCCAGGCCTGGCCCTGGCGGACGAAGCTGCCCCCGTACTCAATTCCGGCGATACCGCCTGGATGCTGACCGCCACCGCCTTGGTGCTGTTCATGACCATCCCTGGCCTGGCCTTATTCTACGGCGGCATGGTGCGTTCCAAGAACGTGCTGTCGGTGATGATGCAGTGCTTTGCCATCACCGGTCTGATGAGCATTCTGTGGATGGTCTATGGCTACAGCCTGGCGTTCGATACCACCGGCATGGAGCAGGGGGTGACCAACCTGCATTCCTTCGTCGGCGGACTTTCCAAGGCCTTCCTCAGCGGCGTCACCCCGGCCAGTCTGACCTCTGCCACGGCGCTGTTCCCGGAGGCCGTGTTCATTACCTTCCAGATGACCTTCGCCATCATCACCCCGGCGTTGATCGTCGGCGCCTTCGCCGAGCGCATGAAGTTCTCTGCCATGCTGATCTTCATGGCGATCTGGTTCACCCTGGTCTACGCGCCGATCGCCCACATGGTGTGGAGTGGTGATGGTGCGCTGATGTGGGACTGGGGCGTGCTGGATTTCGCCGGTGGCACCGTCGTGCACATCAACGCGGGTATCGCCGGCTTGGTCTGCTGCCTGGTGCTGGGCAAGCGCAAGGGCTACCCCACCACGCCGATGGCACCGCACAACCTGGGCTACACGCTGATCGGTGCGGCGATGCTTTGGATCGGCTGGTTCGGCTTCAACGCCGGCTCCGCTGCCGCCGCCAACGGCACCGCTGGCATGGCCATGCTGGTCACGCAGATCGCTACCGCTGCTGCCGCGCTGGGCTGGATGTTCGCCGAGTGGATTGGCCACGGTAAACCGAGCGCCCTGGGTATCGCTTCCGGCGTGGTCGCAGGTCTGGTCGCGATTACTCCTGCGGCGGGCACCGTAGGCCCGATGGGCGCCTTGGTGATCGGGCTTGCCTCGGGTGTGATCTGCTACTTCTGCGCCACCAGCCTCAAGCGCAAGCTCGGTTATGACGACTCGCTGGATGCCTTCGGTGTACACGGTATCGGCGGGATCGTCGGCGCCATGCTCACGGGTGTGTTCGCCGCACCGGCGATGGGCGGCTTCGGCGAGGTCACCGATATCGGCATGCAGGTCTGGGTACAGGCCAAGGGCGTGATCTTCACCGTGGTCTATACCGCCATCGTTACGTACGTGATTCTCAAGGTGCTGGATGTGGTCATGGGCCTGCGGGTCAACGAAGAAGAAGAGGCAGTCGGTCTCGACCTGGCTCAACACAACGAGCGCGGCTACAACCTGTAACAGCGTCAGAAGAAAAATCTGCCCGGCTTGCCGGGCATTTTTTTGCCTGAAAGGTGCTGTTTCCTGCCTGTGGAAAGCATTACCCGGCACGTTCACGCGACGGTGTAAAAACTTACAGGCTGTCGGGCAACAAGGGTGCTTTGCTTTTTCTTCCGGCGCGCTAGAATGCGCGCCGAAGCGCCTTTCGCATCACCTGTGTGGTGAATGCTCCTATGCTGGGCTTGGTGCTTGCGCTAGCTCGGCAGTGCCGTGAACGGCAACTGCCCGCAGCTCGACTTGCGTTCGTCCACCACACCAAGCGCCTTGGAATTTTTTCCGTTGATCGCCGGTCTACGGCGTCAATGGGCTACAAAAACTAACTAAATCTGCTTTACGCAAGTCATGAGGTAGAACATGAGCGACGACGATCTGGAAAACGACGAACTCGAAGTAGGCGACGACGAAGAGGGTGATGAGGCCCTGGATACCGCCGCTGCTGACGGTGCTGAAGACGCGGGCGAAGATGAAAGCCCGGCACCTACTGCAAAAGGCAAGGCCAAGGCCGTTTCCGTAGAGGAAATGCCTAGCATGGAAGCCAAGCAGAAAGAGCGCGATGCCCTCGCCAAGGCCATGGAAGAGTTTCTCTCCCGTGGCGGCAAGGTTCAGGAAGTCGAGGCCAATGTGGTCGCTGACCCGCCCAAGAAGCCTGACAACAAGTACGGTAGCCGTCCTATCTGAACGGCCTGTCGCCGAAAAAGCCCGCCGTCGCTGCGGGCTTTTTTGCGTCCGTCACTTCCAGCGCGCCAATACCTGAGGCAGCTGTGCCAGGCGCTGGATCTGCGCATCGGGCGAGCCTTCGCCAGTCCAGGGTTTTTCCTGCGGGTTGAACCACACCGCCTTGAGCCCGGCGCGCTGGGCGCCGGCAATGTCGTCGCCAGGGTGGTCGCCCACGTGCACCGCCAGATCCGCCGTGACCTGCCCGCGGCGCAGCGCTTCGAGAAACGGCGCCGGGTCCGGCTTGCCGATCCCCAGGTCTTCGGCGCACAGCGCGAAATGGAAATAGTCCGCCAGGCCAAGGCGGCTGACATCGGCATTGCCATTGGTGACCACGCCCAGCGTGTAATGCTGGCGCAGGGCTTCGAGCATCGGTTTCACTTCAGGGAAGATGTCGATCTGATGCCGCGCGTGCAGAAACACCTCGAAGCCCTCGTCGGCCAGTTCACGGGCAGCCTGCTCGCTATAGCCTACCTCTTCCAGCGCATGGAACAGCACCTGACGGCGCAGTGCACTGATGCGATGTTTGAGGCCGGGCTCGGCCTGCACCAGCCGGGCGCGCATGCCTTGCAGGTGATCGACCGGCAGTTCGGCGAGCTTCGGCGTGTTGGCCTGCAGCCAGTCGCGCAGGACAACCTCCGCCGTGGCGATTACTGGAGCGGTGTCCCACAAGGTGTCGTCGAGGTCGAAAGTGATCAGCTTGATGCTCATGAGTCTGTGCCTTTGCTGCGTTTGGCCCGGGGATGGGCGCTGTCGTACACCGAAGCCAGGTGCTGGAAGTCCAGGTGGGTGTAGATCTGTGTGGTACCGATGTCGGCGTGGCCAAGCATTTCCTGCACGGCGCGCAGGTCCTGGGACGATTCCAGCACATGACTGGCGAAGGAGTGGCGCAACATGTGCGGATGCAGGTGCTGGCCCAACT
Organism: Pseudomonas cremoricolorata; assembly: GCF_000759535.1. NCBI lineage: Bacteria > Pseudomonadati > Pseudomonadota > Gammaproteobacteria > Pseudomonadales > Pseudomonadaceae > Pseudomonas > Pseudomonas cremoricolorata. Next base: position 1,578,958 of record NZ_CP009455.1, read on the forward strand.
CACGTTGCCCGGCCAATTTCAGGCGCTGCTGGATGGCCCGTGGGCTGAGACGACCACCTTGGCGACTGATGAACAGCGCATCGTCGCTGGGCGTGCCCAGGCCGCGCTGTTGCAGCCAGGCCTGTAGCGCCTCACGGGCTTTACGCCCAACCGGCAGGATGCGCGTTTTATTACCTTTACCGAGCACTTGCACCAGCCCGGCGCCAAGGTCGAGGTGGGCGCGGTCGAGGTTGACCAGCTCCGACAGCCGCAGCCCCGAGGAATAGAACAGTTCCAGAATGGCGTGATCGCGACGGGCGATGAAGGTGTCATCGACGCCGCCATCGAGCAACTGCAGGGCGCGGTCGGTATCGAGGGTCTTGGGCAGGCGCCGCTCACCCTTTGGAGGCGCCAGCCCAGCGGCCGGGTCGTGCTGGCACAGCCCTTCACGATTGAGGTAGCGGTACAGGCCACGCACCGCCGATAGCAGGCGTGCCAGACTGGTGGACGATTGCCCATCATGGTGCAGGCGAGCCACCATTTGTCGCAGGTGCTGGATGTGCAGGTCGGCCCAGCTGTTCAGGTTCTGCCGGGCACAAAAGTCGATGACTTTGTTCAGGTCGCGGCGATAGGCCTGCTGCGTATGAACCGACACCTGGCGCTCATTGCGCAGGTGCGCGCAGTAAGCTTCCAGCTGCAGGTTCATCAGCGCACCGAACGCAGGGTCTGGGTAAAGCGCGGGATCGTCCGCGCAAGCACCTCGGCGATGTGGCTTAGAAAGAGCGAGCCGATGCTGCTCTTGTAATGCTGCGGGTCGTGGCTGCCAATCGCCAGCACTCCATGCAAACCTTGGTAGTCGAGGGTGGCGACCGCGCAGGATGCCACTTCCTTGCGCTGCGCCTCGCCGAACAGGAAGGCCAGTTCGTGATCGCGCAGGCTGCCACTGACCACCTTGCCGCTGCCCATCAGTCCACCGATGGCAACCTGGGCTTCGCTGCTGGCGACCCAGCGCCCAACTGGGGTGGCGCTGTCGCTGAACAGGATCAGGCTGACGAAGGGCACCTGGAAATCCTGGCGCAGACTGTCTTCGACGGCGATTACCACTTCTTCGAGGCTGTTGGCGTCGAGCAGGTCGAGAATCAGCCGGCGGGTCTTGTCGAACAGCCGGTCGTTGTCTCGGGCCACGTCCATCAGCTGCGACAGGCGATGGCGCATTTCGATGTTGCGGTCGCGCAGCAGCTTGAGCTGGCGCTCGACCAGCGACACGCTGTCGCCGCGCTGGTGAGGAATTTGCTGCTCCAGCAGCAGTTCGTCGTGCTCGGCGAAGAAGGTCGGGTGCTGGCGCAGATAGGCGATCACCGCTTCTGCGTCCAGGCCTGTGGTCTTGGTGGCGGTTGGGTGGTCGGTCATTGGGCGCTTACTCGGTTAGAGGCGAACTTGGCCTTCGTAGACACGGACGGCAGGGCCGGTCATGCGCACGGGCATGCCCGGGCCAGACCACTCGATGTGCAGGCGTCCACCGGGCAGGTCGAGGTGCACGGGGGAGTCCATCCAGCCCTGACTGATGGCCGCGACCGCCGCCGCGCAGGCGCCGGTGCCGCAGGCCTGGGTTTCGCCGGCGCCGCGCTCCCACACCCGCAGGCGGGCATGGTGACGGTCGAGCACCTGAATGAAGCCGGCGTTGACCCGCTGCGGGAAGCGCGGGTGGTGTTCGATCTTCGGACCGAGGTCATGCACGGGGGCGCTGATGACGTCTTCGACGCGCAATACGGCGTGGGGGTTACCCATCGATACCGCGGCAATCGGATACGCCTGGCCAGCGACGTCCAGCGGATAGCTCAATGCCTGGGCGTCGGCGATGAAGGGGATATCGGCCGGAACGAAGCGCGGCGGACCCATGTCGACGCACACCTGGCCATCGTTTTGCACGTCCAGCTCGATGATGCCGCCCTTGGTTTCCACACGAATCAGCTTCTTCGCGGTCAGGCGTTTGTCTAGCACGAAACGGGCGAAACAGCGCGCGCCGTTGCCGCACTGCTCGACCTCGGAGCCGTCGGCATTGAAGATCCGATAGCGAAAATCCACATCCGGATTGCTCGGCGCCTCGACGATCAGCAGTTGGTCAAAGCCTACGCCGGTGTGGCGGTCACCCCACTGCCGAGCATGCTTGGGCTGGATATGGGCGTGCTGGCTGACCAGGTCGAGAACCATGAAGTCGTTGCCCAGGCCATGCATTTTGGTGAAGCGCAGCAGCATGGGTCACTCCGGCAGCAGGCTTTCGCCAGCGAACAATTCTGGGATGGTTTCCCGGCGGCGAACTTCGAATGCCTGATCGCCATCGACCAGCACCTCGGCGCAGCGGCCGCGGGTGTTGTAGTTCGAGCTCATGACGAAGCCATAGGCCCCGGCCGACTCGACGGCGAGCAGGTCGCCTTCGTGCAGGTCAAGCACGCGATCCTTGGCGAGGAAGTCGCCGGTTTCGCAGATCGGCCCGACCAGGTCGTAGGCGAGGCCTTCGCCGCCGCGCGGGGTGACCGCACGCACACCCATCCAGGCCTGGTAAAGCGCCGGGCGGATCAGGTCGTTCATGGCGGCGTCGATGATGGCGAAGTCTTTGTGCTCGGTGTGCTTGAGGTACTCGACACGGGTCAGCAGTACCCCGGCATTGGCCACGATGTAGCGGCCTGGCTCGAACACCAGGGTTAGATCGCGCTGGCCAATGCGCTCGCGCACGGCGCGGATGTAGTCGGCCACCTGCGGCGGCTGCTCATCGCGGTAACGCACGCCGACGCCGCCGCCCAGATCGATGTAGCGCAGGTGGATGCCGCACTCGGCCAGACGGTCGATCAGCATCAGCAGGCGATCGAGAGCATCGAGGAACGGTTCCAGCGTGGTCAGCTGCGAGCCGATATGGCAGTCGACACCGACCACGTCCAGGTTCGGCAGTTGTGCTGCGCGCACGTACAGTGCTTCGGCATCGGCGATGGCGATGCCGAACTTGTTCTCTTTCAGGCCCGTGGAAATGTACGGGTGGGTGCCGGCGTCGACATCCGGGTTGACCCGCAGCGACACCGGGGCCTGTTTGCCCAGCTCGGCGGCGACGTCCTGCAAACGCTCCAGTTCGTCGGCGGACTCGACGTTGAAGCAGTGCACACCGACCTCGAGCGCGCGACGCATGTCTTCGCGGGTCTTGCCGACGCCGGAGAACACCACGCGATCAGCCCGCCCGCCGGCTGCCAGAACACGTTCCAGCTCACCACCGGAAACGATGTCGAAGCCTGCACCCAGCCGCGCCAGTACGTTGAGCACGCCCAGGTTGGAGTTGGCTTTGACGGCGAAGCACACCAGATGCGAAGCGCCTTGCAGGGCATCGGTGTAGCTGCGGTACTGCGCCTCGATGTGGGCACGGGAATACACGTAGGTGGGCGTACCGAAGCGTTCGGCGATCGCCGAAAGGGCCACACCCTCCGCGAACAGCTGGCCGTCGCGGTCGTTGAAAGCGTCCATGGGAATCCTTTACTGGTGGTGCTCGTGCGACGGTTGGGCGTCCTGGCCATCTTTGCTGTCGTCTGGCAGGTACAGCGGGCCTTTCTGACCGCAGGCCGAAACGAGGCAGGCAACCGCGACCAGCGCCGCGAGGGAGGAAATCAGGCGCTTCATGGGCGAAATCCTTTGAAATATGCAGTATTGCGCCCGAGTATACCGAGCGCCCGACCGATTGCCTATGTAAGTGCCCGCCGGTCTGACGGCTCGCTGGCTGCCAATCGACGCTATCCTTTGCATTCGCGGTAAAGCGCCCGTATCTTGCCCGGCTTGCCTGTAAGCCGCCCTTTCCGAGGTTCCCGCAATGAGTTTGAGCGAAGCACGTTTCCATGATCTGGTGGACGCCACCCAGCAGGCCCTCGAAGACCTGTTCGACGAAAGCGACATGGACCTGGACATGGAAAACTCCGCCGGGGTGCTGACCGTCAAGTTCGAAAACGGCAGCCAACTGATCTTCAGCCGTCAGGAGCCCTTGCGCCAACTGTGGCTGGCCGACCGTTCGGGCGGTTTCCACTTCGATTACGACGAAGAAAGCGGCCAGTGGACGTGTGAGAAGAGCGACGAACTGCTGGGCGAGATGCTTGAGCGTATCGTCTGGGAGCGGGCCGGGGAGAAACTGGATTTTTCCGAGATTTGACTCATGAGCAGCCCCGTTCGAGCACCCAAGCCGCTGTACAGCAACGTCAGCCCGGCCGTGAAATCGCCGTGCATCAATGTCTGCCGGCTGGATGAGCACAAGGTCTGCACTGGATGCCACCGGCCAGTGGAGCACATCCGCGAATGGCGCGCCGCCGACGACCAGCGTCGTCGCGAAATCTGCCGCGAGGCCGAGGCGCGCCGCAGCCATTGACCGCTGGGCTTGAGTATTTATTCGGCTGTGGTAGTGTCGGTCGCAACCTCGCTGACGCTTGGCTAACCGAAAAACCCCGCCCTTCCGGGCGGGGTTTTGCTTTATCTGCGTATCGACTTTTCCCTGTTCAAAGGAGCCTGACTGGATCATGAGCACCAAGCCTTCACTCATCCTCACCCGACTGGACGTGCAACGTCTCGAGCAACTCATCGACTCCCTCGATGACTCCGTGCCGGGCGTGCTGGCGCTGCAGGATGAGCTCGATCGCGCCGAGCAGGTGGTCGGTCATGAGGAGGTGCCAGCAGGGGTGGTGACCATGAATTCGCGCGTGCATTGCCGGGAAGAAGCCAGCGGCAAGGATTACCACCTGACACTGGCGTACCCGAAGGACGCCGGCAAGGAAAACCACGTGTCGATTCTCGCGCCCATCGGTGGCGCTCTGCTTGGGCTGTCGGTGGGCGATCAGATCGACTGGCCGGCCCCCGGCGGCAAGACCCTCAAGCTCAAGCTGCTCGACGTCGAGTACCAGCCGGAGGCTGCGGGCAACTTCGATCTCTGAAGCTGCCCGGTTGCCTCAGTCTTGCTGCTGCGCTGTTCCACGCAGGCGGCAGGCGTGGATACAGTGTTCGACGATGCGGCTGCGTAGCGACCAGTCGGTGTTGATGATGGTGAACTGCTGGATGTAGCTGTCCAGGTCTTGCGAGTCGAACCACTGGTCGATCCTGTCGCTGAAATCATCAGCGGTATACAACACCTTGTTGTACTTGGCGCACTGGATCGAGCGCAGGCCGCTGCTGTAGCGGATCCCCCCGGCAGCTTGATCCATGAACGCCTTTAGTTCATCGGTAGAAAGCGTATCCTCGCCCGACCATCCATGCCGCACGCCGGGCCAGTGCGGCCCACGCTGCCAATGGTTGTAGGCAATCACCACGGTTTTCCCCGGAAACTCACGCCACAACTGCCCGACCGTCAGATGACTCAACGCATAGGGGACGATCCGCCCTCCGAGCGTCCGGTCCAGCAGTTCGAGCAGCCATTGGTGTTCCTTGTCGCTGAAGTTATCCAACTGGTGGAAGTCGAGAATGATGATTTCCCGCGCGCTGTCCGGGTTGGCATAGAACTGCTGCAACTCATGGATCACATCGCCCAGCAGTGTGCGTCCCGAGGTGTTGAGGTGGAACAACTTGTAGCGGTTGGGTGAATCGGGCGTGTACTCGCGGTTGGCGCGCACGCGCAGGTCGAGTACGCGAATGCCGCCGCGAATCTGCTCGATGCAGGGCACATCCTGGGTCGTTTCCTGTAGAAGGGTCAGGCTGTCGGCCAGTTTGTCCATGCCCGAATCATGGCTGCCAGGCAAAATCAGCTGGTCGATGGGCAAGCTGCCGATCTCGGGCGAGTCGCCCATCCAGTGTTGGTTACTCATGTCGCACTCCAGCGTCAGGGAAAGGCGGCATGATCCGAGCGGCACATGCGCGAAGGCAGTCGGAAGCGAGCCACCCAGGCTCGGAGCTTCACGCGCCTGGGTCGGCCTGCACCTGAGTCAGTCCGATATCGAGCGCGTTCTCCAGCGCCTGTTTGTGGCGCAGGTACACCAGCAGTGAACCGCGCCCTTCGTCGAGCACGCCGGACAGATCGAGGTCGGTGATGTAACAGCGGTAGGCGCCCGCGCTGCGCCGCTGCTCGAGAATCAATCGGGCGACCAGTGCATACAGCTGTTCACCATGCTCGAGCTGCGAATATTCCTGCTGCTCGCAATACAACGTGACGTACTGGCGTCCCTGGGCGCTGGCTTGCACGAGTGCCTGCACCTCGTAGCCAGGCTGGCCACCTTTGGCAACTGGAAGGGGGCGTGCCCGGCACTCTCGCACTTTGCCAGCGCCCTCAGGGAGTAACTGGTAATAGCGGATATCACCCGCCCCCCCAGGCTCGATATCCAGTTCCAGATGCGCGTTGCGCCGAGCGCCGATCGAACAGAGAAACCGGTGCAGTGGCCGTAACAGGTGTTCCTCATCCTGGCAGGGCAGACGCTGTCGCCACAACGCGTTGTACTCATCCAGCACATACACCCAGGCCCACCTGCCAGCCAATCGGTAGAACACCTGCACGACGCCGGCCTGACCTTCAGGCAGCACTGCGCCCAGATCGTCCTCCTGCAAGGCGTTGCCATCGAGATACAGCACACTGTGCGTGCTGCGCTCTTGCCCCAGGTAGCTCAGCAGCGCGTCATGGTCGTCCAGAGTCACCAGGCGCACCTGTCGGCGGCGCAGCTCGAACACATGAAGGGTCTGCGCTACTTGCAGCAGGTAGCGCTGGTCCAGGTCTTGCGCCAGCAGCCGTGCAAGTGTGTCGAGCAGTTCTTCGACACGCTGGGTGATGGCCTGGGCGCGATTGTGGCAGAAGCAGCGTACCCGCAAGCGTGGTCGGGGACGGCGGTGATCGAGCCCGTTGAGGTAATCGCGCAGGCAGCACAGCAGCGCGTGCTCGCCGTCATAGCGCCGTACCAGCACCTCGTTCCAACTGTTGAGCGTGACCTGATCGATGGTCAGCACCAGGTTTTCGCGCACGCCTGCGTAGCACAGCGAGTCGGTGCGTTCGGTGGTCATCAGGATGTTCAGGTCGCGATGCAGGCGCAGCGGGTCGAGGGCGACATTGACCAGCAGCAGCACCTCGGTGGCGACGCTCGGTTGCAGCAGTTGTACATCGCTGACCGGCGGCAGCGGTAGCGCGATGGCTTGCTGTAGCGCGCCGAGCAGGTTGAACAGTTCCAGCTCGGTCAGGTCGCTGGTGCTAGGGTGCATAGCCAATCGGGAGCTGGAATCGATGACCCCGTTGCGGTATGCCCAAGTCAGCAGTTCGATCAGCTCGTGGCACCGTTTGATCGGTCTTGCAGCGGGCCAGTCGTTGTGGCCCAGGCTGCCGGAATACAGGCTCCAGTGATGGCTGCCCGGCGCCTTGCGGTTGGGCGCGTGCACCAGTGTCAGGGTGTCTTCGGCGAGGTCGGGCGCAATGCCGGGGTTGATCACCTCGATCTTCCCGGCGCGGCGCTCGAACGCCGCGTACAGGCGCCGGCCCAGGACATTCAGGTCGCGCTGGTCGGCGCGGGAACTCACTGCGCTGGCCTGGGCAAAGGAGGTCAGAAACCGGTAGCTGTGCCTGAGCTCGGTCACCCGTTCGCGACGCTCTTCAGCCACCTGCCCCACCTTCCATTGCGCGCGACTGTCGAGCAGGCGCAGCAGTGGCTCATCCCAGCCCCATTGCGCGGTCAGACGCCGCATCAGCGCCCGTTGCCAGGAGCCCGGCCGGTTGCCGTCGGGCGCGCTGAGCCTGAGGTTGACCTTCAGGTAGAGACTCCGGCGTACGCGCTCGAGGCGCCTGGGTTCATGGCGTTGCACCAGGTAGCGCTCGATGCGCCGGTAGACCATCACGTAGGGATCGAGCTCATCGAGGTCCAGCTGATTGGCGAATACCGCCTGCTTGAAGTCCAGACCCAGGCAGCGCGACTGCGGATAGTCGCTGGCATAGGTTTCGATCAACAGGAGTTTGAGCAGTGACTTGTAGGGCGAATCAATACCTTTGTAGAGCTGCCAGAGCCCGGCACCCAGAAACTCGCCAGGCGGAATCTGTGCCAGGTGGCCGAGGTCTAGGTGGTCGTCAGGGCGAATGAAGCGCTTGTTCAGCAACGCTTGCGCGTAGTCGTAGTAACTGCCTTCCTCATACACCGGCACCAGCCACCACAGCGGGGTGCGACCGGCCAGCCAGATTGCAGTGCGATAGAACTCGTCGAGCAGAAGAAAATGCTGGGTGCTGCCGCAATCATCAGAGCCCAGTTCACCGGCACGCTCGCCGCGGGCGAAGGCCGTGCAGTCGATCAGGAACAGATGTGCCTCAGCTCCCAGGCCCGCGGCCCAGAGCTCGAGCAGAGCGCATTTGCGGCGCAGTTCGTCGAGCTCGGCATCGCTCAGAGTGGACGAGTGGCACAGCCACAGGTCCATGTCGCTCTGCTCGGCCTGCGCCAGCGTGCCCATGCTGCCCATCAGGTAGAGGCCGGTCAGCGGGCACGGGCGATCACGGGGATAGGGTTTGTAGCTGAACGTGCGGGTCAGCCGCTGGACTTCGGCCAGTACCTGGATACTGGGCAGGAAGCCTGCAATACCGGCGGGGGTCATGCCGGAAACGTAACCGGGCAGCAGCGGATGGTTGATGTGCAGCAGCAGCGGCAGCAGCGTCAGAACCTGCTGCTGGCGGGTCGATAGCCCCTCCCTGGCACGCGCCAGGCGACCGTGACTGAGCTGCAGAAAGCGTTCGCGCAGTGCAGCCAGCACCTTGCGGTCGATGCCTTGCTCAAGGTCTGGGCGAATCTCGTGGGGATGATTCATTGCGCACTCGGCGGCGGGGGCTGGGCGAGTGTAGCCTGAGTGTCGATGATGAAATAAGTAACAAAAGACAGATTGACGGCATCTGCACCGATACCGCCACCGGACGTGGGGGGAGGGTACGTCCGGTGGCGGGCCGTCAGGCAGGCTGTGCGGCGCGCAGGATAGTCAGCAATTGCTGGGCGCTCTGCGCGGCATCCAGGCCAAGGCTGGTGAGGTAGCCGCCGTCCGGCTGGGTAGTCAGCTGTTTTTCATGCAGGCGCTCGGCGGCTTGAATCAGTTGCGCAGAGGCATTGCTGTGGACCTTGATGCCTTCTTGGGTGCTGTCGAGATTGAACAGGACGAGGATTTCGAGTTCGGCAATGAGTTCGGGGGTGAAGGACATGGCGACTCCAGACTTCCAGGGAAGGAGGGCGGCGCCCTGCGCGAGCGGCGGGCGCCTGAGCGAGGAGTGTAGTCACTCCTGCTCGAAATCGCCTTGCTCGTAGTCAATAGCCAGTTCCGGCGGTAGATCTGGCAGCCCGCGCAGGGATTGCTCGTACCACTGATTGTCGAACGGACGGTCTTCGCTGAGCATCGTGTCGATTTCATAGGCCAGAATCTCGGCCATCAGCATGTGAATCTCTTCGCGCGGATAACCTACCAGGCTCAGCTTGTTGTAGGTCGCCTTGGCGGCAGGCGGTTCGCCGCTTTCGATCTGGTTTTTGATGGCTTCGGTAAGGGTCGCCTGGGCGAAGGCTTCGTCATCGTCGAGGGCGAAATCGGTCGGTTCGCTCATGGCGTAACTCCTGTGGTGGCGGGCGATGTTCAATGCACCAGTGTGCCACGGCCGCTGGCAATGTGCGCCTATCGACAGCATGCATGACGCTGGTCAGGCACACGATGGCGGGCTATAACAGCCGCTCCAACCCCACACGGCCCGGAGGCTATACCCAATGCTCAAGTTGCATGGTTTTCCAGTCAGCAACTACTACAACATGGTCAAGCTGGCGCTGCTGGAGAAAGGGGTGCCTTTCGAAGAAGTGCAGTTCTTCTCTGGTCAGACCTCGCAGACGCTTGCGGTCAGCCCGCGCGGCAAGGTTCCGGTGCTGGAGACCGAACACGGTTTCCTCAGCGAGACCAGCGTGATTCTCGAATACATCGAGCAGACCCAAAGCGGCAAAGCGCTGCTGCCGGCCGATCCGTTCGCGCGGGCCAAGGTCCGTGAACTGATGAAAGAGATCGAGCTGTACATCGAGTTGCCCGCCCGCAGCTGCTACGGCGAAGCGTTCTTCGGCATGCCGACCGAGCCGCTGATCAAGGAAAAGGCCCGTACCGAGCTGCTGGCCGGGTTCGCGACCCTCAAGCGCAATGGCCGATTCGCACCGTACCTGGCAGGTTCGGAGCTGACCCTGGCCGACGTGATGTTCGTGTTCTCGGTGGATCTGGCCGTGGCGGTAGGCAAGAAAGTGCTCAACCTCGACCTGCTGGCCGAGTGTGCCGAAGCGGGAACCTTGCTCGCCAAGCTGGGTGAGAACGGGCATATGGCGAAGATTCAGGCCGACAAGGACGCGGCGATGCCGGCCTTCCTGGAGATGATGCGCGCCAGGAAGTGACGGGTAGCGAGGTCGAGGCGCAAAGGCGCCTCGACCTGTCTCTTAGCGCGTGGCCAGCAATTCGTGGCCGCGGGCAACGGCTGCACGCACCTGCGCCGGTGCGGTGCCGCCAATGTGGTCACGGGCATTGACCGACCCTTCGAGGGTCAGCACCGCGAACACGTCCTGCTCGATCTTGTCGCTGAACTGGCGCAGTTCGTCCAGGCTCATTTCAGCCAGGTCCTTGCCGCTGTCCACGCCGTATTTCACCGCATGGCCGACGATTTCGTGGCAGTCGCGGAAAGGCAGGCCACGGCGTACCAGGTAGTCGGCCAGGTCGGTGGCCGTGGAGAAACCGCGCAGCGCCGCTTCACGCATGATCGCGTGACGAGGTTTGATCGCCGGGATCATGTCGGCGAAGGCGCGCAGCGAATCACGCAGGGTGTCGGCGGCGTCGAACAGCGGTTCCTTGTCTTCCTGGTTGTCCTTGTTGTAGGCCAGCGGCTGGCCTTTCATCAGGGTCAGCAGACCGGTGAGGGCGCCGAACACGCGGCCGCTCTTGCCGCGGACAAGCTCGGGAACGTCGGGGTTCTTCTTCTGCGGCATGATCGAGCTGCCAGTGCAGAAGCGATCGGGCAGTTCGATGAACTGGAACTGCGCGCTGGTCCACAGCACCAGCTCTTCGGAGAAGCGCGACAGGTGCATCATCGCCACGCTCGCCGCAGCGCAGAATTCGATGGCGAAGTCGCGGTCGGAAACACCATCGAGCGAGTTGCCGGAGACGGCTTCGAAGCCCAGCAGCGAGCAGGTCAGCTGGCGGTCGATGGGATAGGTGGTACCGGCCAGCGCGGCGCTGCCCAAGGGCATGCGGTTGGTGCGTTTGCGGCAATCGACCAGGCGCTCGTAATCACGGCTGAGCATTTCGAACCAGGCCAGCAGGTGGTGCCCGAAGGTCACCGGCTGAGCGGTTTGCAGGTGAGTGAAGCCAGGCATGATGGTTTCGGCTTCACGCTCGGCCTGCTCCAGCAGGCCTTGCTGCAAGCGGGTGATTTCAGCCAGGATCAGGTCGATCTCGTCCCGCAGCCACAGGCGGATATCGGTAGCGACCTGGTCGTTGCGGCTGCGCCCGGTGTGCAGCTTCTTGCCGACGATGCCGATGCGATCGGTCAGGCGTGCTTCGATGTTCATGTGCACGTCTTCGAGGTCGACGCGCCAGTCGAACTGGCCGGCCTCGATTTCGCTCTGAATGGTCTGCAGGCCGTCGACGATCGTGTCGCGCTCGGCGTCGCTGAGCACGCCGACCTGCGCCAGCATGCTGGCGTGGGCGATCGAACCCATGATGTCATGGCGGTACAGGCGCTTGTCGAAGTCGACCGAAGCGGTGAAACGGGCGACGAAGGCGTCGACCGGCTCGCTGAAGCGGCCGCCCCACGACTGATTGGTCTTGTCAGTGCTCATGGATTCACTCATTGCAGGCGTGACGAAAAGTGGCGCCGATCATATCAGGGAACGCTGGGCTTTCGCAGAACAGCCCGTACCGCCCAGTTGCGGTGGACAGTTTACCGAGGGAGATATTTACCGATTGAACGGCAGCGTTCCATGGACCGTCTACAGTTGCACAAAGGCTTGGCAGAAACTGCCAGGGCACTGAATCTTTGGCTATTGCATCGGTCTAGAACGTGACTGCGGTGCCGGTCGTTCCACGCCCTGTTGCGCTCAACCCGTGCAAGACTCACTCAGGAATCCAGCGTAACTATGAATGTCCTGATCGTTGATGACGAACCCCAATCCCGTGACCGTCTAAGTCGGTTGCTCGGTGAATTAGAGGGTTACTCCGTACTGGAGCCCAGTGCCACGAATGGCGAAGAAGCCCTGGCCCTGATCGAAAGCCTAAAACCTGACGTTGTATTGCTCGATATTGGCATGTCTGGCCTCGATGGCCTGCAGGTAGCGGCCAGGCTCTGCGAGTGTGAGGCGCCGCCGGCGGTGGTGTTCTGCACCGGCGATGACCCATACGGCAGCCAGGCGTTCGCCGAGAGTGCGCTCAGTCACGTCAGCAAGCCGGTCGAGTCGGCTGCGCTGCGCGATGCCCTGCGCAAGGCAGAAAAGCCCAATCGCGCGCAACTGGCCGCGCTCACCCGTCCAGCCAACGAAGCCGGGGGCGGTCCGCGCAGCCATATCAGTGCGCGCACGCGCAAAGGCATCGAACTCATTCCCCTGTCACAGGTGATCTATTTCATCGCCGACCACAAGTACGTCACCCTGCGCCATGAAGGCGGTGAGGTGCTGCTCGACGAGCCGCTCAAGGCGCTTGAAGACGAGTTCGGCGACCGCTTCGTACGCATCCACCGTAACGCCCTGGTCGCCCGCGAGCGTATCGAACGTCTGCAGCGCACCCCGCTTGGTCATTTCCAGCTGTATCTGCGTGGTCTTGACGGTGACGCACTGACCGTAAGCCGACGCCATGTCGCCGGTGTGCGCAAGATGATGCAAACGCTGTGATCGCGTACCCGCCGCTGACGTAGCGGCGATCATTCCCGGCGCCAGGGACGGCGCGGCATGACCTACGTCTGCAGGCAGTGCAGACAGGTTTGCTATCATCGGCGGCATTTCCCTTGCTCCGGTATGCCCATGTCCACTCGTGAAATCCGCATTGCCACTCGTAAAAGCGCGCTTGCCCTGTGGCAGGCCGAATATGTCAAGGCGCGCCTCGAACAAGCGCATCCGGGCCTGGTGGTGAGCCTGGTACCGATGGTCAGCCGCGGCGACAAGCTGCTCGATGCGCCACTGGCGAAGATCGGCGGCAAGGGATTGTTCGTCAAGGAGCTGGAAACCGCGCTGCTGGAAAACCATGCCGACATCGCCGTGCACTCCATGAAGGACGTGCCGATGGATTTCCCCGAAGGCCTGGGCCTGTACTGCATCTGCGAGCGTGAGGACCCACGCGACGCTTTCGTTTCCAACCGCTTCGACAGCCTCGAGGCCTTGCCGCCCGGCAGCATCGTTGGCACCTCGAGCCTGCGTCGCCAGGCGCAGCTGCTGGCCCGTCGGCCCGACCTGACCATCCATTTCCTGCGCGGCAACGTCAACACGCGGCTGGCCAAGCTCGATGCCGGTGAGTACGACGCGATCATTCTTGCCGCCGCTGGCCTGATTCGTCTGGGCTTCGAACGCCGCATCACCTCGACCATCAGTGTCGACGACAGCCTGCCTGCGGGCGGCCAAGGCGCAGTCGGCATCGAATGCCGCAGCGCCGACGCTGAAATTCATGCCCTGCTGGCGCCCCTCAACCACCCCGATACCGCTGACCGGGTCGTGGCCGAGCGGGCGATGAACAAGCACCTCAACGGTGGTTGCCAGGTGCCGATCGCCTGTTATGCCGTGCTCGAAGGCGATCAGCTATGGCTGCGCGGCCTGGTCGGCCAGCCCAGCGGCCAGACCTTGCTCACCGCCCAAGGGCGTGCACCGCGCAGCGCCGCCGAAGCGCTGGGGGTCGAAGTGGCACAGGCACTGCTGAGCCAGGGCGCCGAGGCGATTCTCAAGGACATCTACGGTGAGGCCGGCCAGCCGTGAGCCGTTGGCGCCTGCTGCTGACACGCTCGGGCGAAGACTGCGCAGCTGTGGCGCAGTATCTGGCACACGCCGACATCACCGCCAGTTGCCTGCCGCTGATCGACATCCAGCCCCTGGCGCTCGATGCGTTGATGCTGCAGCGTCTGCGCGAGCTTGAGGGTTATCAGGCCTTCATCGTGGTCAGCAAGCCGGCAGCCCGTCTGCTGCTCGATCACCTCGCTGCTCTCGACCAAGTGCCACCTGCGGCGAGCTGGTTCACGGTCGGCGAAGCGACGGCCCGGGTGCTGCAGGTACAGGCGATGCAGGTCGACTGGCCGGCGCGCGGCGATGACAGCGAGGCGTTGCTCGCACTGCCGGCGCTGCAACGTGTGCTGGCTGCCCAGCCACGCATTCTGATCGTGCGTGGGGTGGGGGGTCGCGAACTGCTGGCCGAGCGTCTTGCAGAGCAAGGTGCTAGTGTCGATTATCTGGAACTGTACCGCAGGTGCCTGCCCGACCATGCGCCGGGCACCTTGCTCGGCCTGATCGACGGGGAACGCCTCAACGGGCTGGTGGTCAGCAGTGGGCAAGGTCTTGAACATTTGCATCGTCTGGCAGCGGCCCAATGGCCCCGCTTGGCGACGATGCCGTTATTCGTGCCCAGCCCCCGAGTCGCCGGACAGGCGCGGGCGCTAGGTGCGCAACAGGTTGTGGAATGCCGTGGCGCCAACGCCGCGGCCTTGCTGGCAGCTGTACAGCGAACGGCTGTACCTGCCTTGTCAGGGTGCTGAGCCGAGCGCTGCGCCTCAATGCAAAGGATGGATACGTGAGCGAAACTGTCTTGTCCAACAACGATCAACCGGCGCCGCCGCAGACGCCGAAAGCCCCCGCGGGCAAGCCTGCCAAACGCTCCGGCAACGGTATTGCGGTACTCGCCCTGCTGCTCGGCGCAGCCGGTGTCGCCGTCGGTGGCTGGGGTGCCTGGCAGGTACATCAGCTGCAAGGCGATGAACAGGGGCAGGGGCAAAGCCTGCAAGCGCTGAACGAACGCGCCAATGCCTTGCAGCAGCGCGAGCAACAGATCAGCGCGCAGCTGTCGAGCCTGCCAGCTGCGAGTGAGCTGGAAGACCGCCGCCGCCTGGTGGCGCAGTTGCAGGGCGATCAGCAGCGCCTCAGTCAGCGGATGGACACCGTGCTGGGCGAGAGCCGCAAGGAATGGCGTCTGGCCGAGGCCGAACACTTGCTGCGTCTGGCCACCCTGCGCCTTTCCGCGCTGCAGGACATCGCCAGCGCCAGGGCGCTGGTCGAAGGTGCCGATCAGATTCTGCGCGAGCATAGCGACCCCGGCTCGTTCGCCGCACGCGAGCAACTGGCGCGCAGCAAGGCCATTCTCGACAGCACCGAGCAACCCGACCGTACTGGATTGTTCCTCAAACTGGCTGCCCAGCGTGATCTGGTGCAACAGCTCAGCGCCCAGTCGCCTGATTTCGACGCCAACGCCGATGCCATGGGCGCGTTGACTGCCGAGGGCGATCTGTCCAGCCGGCTGTCGCAGTGGTGGGGGCAAATGTCCAAGTACTTCCAGGTCGATTTCGACGCCGACCAGAGTGTTCGTCCGCTATTGGCCGGGCAGTCGTTGAACCAACTGCGGCTGGCCCTGAGCCTGACCATCGAACAGGCCCAGTGGGCGGCGCTCAATGGCGAGGCCAAGGTCTACAGCCAGGCGCTGGATGACGCCCGCAGCGTGCTGCTGGCCAACTTCAACGCCGACAACCCGCAAAGCAAGGCGATGCTGGAAAGCCTCAACCAACTGGCCGACCAGCCTGTTTCGGTGCAAGTGCCGGATCTGAGCGAAAGCCTGGCAGCGGTTCAGGCCTATATTCAGCGGCGCCACCTTCCCGCCGAAGCTGAAGGGGCCAAGCCATGAAGCGCGTGTACCTGCTGGCGGTCATTGCCATTGCCGCCGCGGCCGCGCTGGGCATCGCCATCGCCAAGCACAGCGGCTACGTGCTGATCGCCTATGGCGGCTTCCGCTATCAGTCCAGCCTGTGGGCGGCATTGGGCGGTCTGCTGATGCTGGTGCTGGTGCTCTGGCTGCTGCGCCACCTGATCGGCTTCGTGCTGACCTCCACCGGCGTGGTCAATCCCTGGTCACGGCGCAACCGCAGCCGGCGCACGCGGATTTCCGTCGAACAAGGCCAGCTCGACCTGGCCGAGGGACGTTGGGCCAGCGCGCACAAACACCTGCGTCGGGCGGCTGAGGCCGAGCGCCAGCCGTTGCTGTTCTACCTCGGCGCCGCCCGCGCGGCCAATGAACTGGGGCGCGCTGAAGAAAGCGACGGCCTGCTCGAGCGTGCTCTGGAGCGCCAGCCAGAAGCGGAACTGGCCATCGCCCTGGCGCACGCCCAGCTGCAGATGGACCGTGGCGACAGCGAGGGTGCGTTGGATACTCTCCAGGCCATGCACGCGCGCTATCCGGACAACGCTCAGGTGCTGCGCCTGCTGCACCGTCTGTATCTGGAACGCGGTGACTGGTCGGCGCTGGTGCGCCTGCTGCCAGAACTGCGTAAGCACAAGGCGTTGCCCGCGTCGGAACTGGCCATCCTGGAACAGCGTGCCTGGGGCCAGAACCTGGGTCTGGCGGCAACTACCGGTGAGGACACGCAGACTGCACGGCAGGCACTGGAGCGCGCCTGGCAGCAGTTGAGCAATGCTCAGCGGCAGGAACCCCAACTGGTCCTGGCCTATGCCGAGCAGATGCGTCAGCTGGGTGCGCAAGGCGAGTCCGAGCAGGTGCTGCGCGCGGCGATCAAGCGCCAATACGAAAGCCATCTGGCGCGCTCGTATGGCCTGGTTCGGGGAGAAGATCCAGGCAAACAGCTGAACACCGCTGAAGGCTGGCTCAAGGAGCATCCGCAAGACCCGAGCTTGCTGCTTACCTTGGGTCGTCTGAGCTTGCAGAACCGCCTGTGGGGCAAGGCGCGTGATTATCTGGAAAGCAGCCTGCGCATTGAGCGCAACCCGGAAACCTGCGCGGAGCTGGCGCGGCTGCTCGCTGCAATGGGTGATACCGAACGCAGTAACCAGTTGTTCCAGGAAGGTCTGAACCTGCTCGACAGCCGGCTACTGGCGCTGCCACTGCCCAAAGCGGTCAACGTCTGAATGACGCTCGGCTCCTTGGCCAGCCAAGGAGCCGAGGTACTTGTCGTAGTTGCTTGTAGGGCGATTAGGCGAGTCCCGCACGTCCTAAGAAACCTCCCACCCGTTCTTCCACCCTTTCCCGCGCATTCTGGGACATATCTGGTCTGTAGCGCCTTGAAACAGGGGAGATCTTTCCTTACCGTCTCAGGCCACCCTTATCCTCCGGGAATGTCCTCGTCCATGTCGCTGGCTCGTTTGCGCACACTGTTCTTTCCTGCCTCGCTGGCATCGCTGATCGTGCTGGTCGGCTCGATCAAGCTCGAGTCGATGGTCGGTCTGACGCCCTGCGCGCTGTGCTACAGCCAGCGCGCGTTACTGGGTGTGTATCTTCTGCTCGGCATCTGCGCGGTCATCTATTCCCCCAGCCTGCGCAGCGATCGCAACTACGCGCGCACGCTGCTGCTCAGCGCAGGGCTGGGGGCGTGGCTGGCAGGACGCCAGGTGTGGTTGCAGAGCGAAAGCTGGTCGGCGCTCAGTTGCCCTTCGCCGGTGCCGACGCTGTCGGAGCTGCCATTGGGACAGGCGCTGTACAGGCTGCTGTTGGGCGCACCGGAATGCGCGCCGATCAATTGGAGCTTTCTCGATCTGACCTTGCCCGAGTGGAGCCTGCTGGCATTTCTTGTGCTGGCGTGTCTGCCGCTGAGCTTCCTGCTCGCGCAGCGCCTGCGCATGCTGATGAGGGATTGATCTGGCGCAGGGCGCAGGCTGTTCGCTCGACCAGCGGTGGTTGGGACGAGGATTAAACGCTTGTATGAAGTTAGTGTGCTGCGTACCTTGATGAGCAGCACCTGCGGGAATAATCTCCCACAGCGCTTACCGAAAAATACACCTGCTCGATGCCCGCATGCTGATATCTCCCGGGGTGATTTTCGATTGCCGGGTAGAGGGGCATCAACCCAGAAGGGATGAGATCGCCATGCTAGATAGTTGTCAGAATGCTCAGGAACGCTGGGGCGGGGTTCACAAGCTGATCGACCGTTGGCTGGAAGAGCGCCACGAGCTGGTCAAGGCCTTTCGTCAAATGCGCGACGCCAAGCCTGCTTTCGCAGACAAACAGCACAACACCGGATTCTGCGAGATTCTGGTCGATTATGTTTCTGGATGGCACTTCGGTATTTGTGAACAGTTGATCAGCGAAGCCAAGGCATTCGGCGACGATCGTGCCTTGCGCCTGGCCAATGAGATCAATCCGCGCATCGACGAAATCACTCGGATCGCCCTGGCCTTCAATGACCATTGTGAAAAGGCCGAATGCACCGACGCCGAGCGCTTTTCCAAAAAGCTTGGCGAGCTGGGCAGCCTGTTGCGTGAACGCTTCGAGCTCGAAGACTGCCTGATCGAAGTGCTGCACAACGCCCACAACACCGAAGACGCCGCGCGCGCCTGAGCCCCGTTCAGTCGGCCACGGCCACCAGTTCGATCTCGAATACCAGTGGTGTATAGGGCGCAATCAGATCCCCTGCGCCCTCGGCGCCGTAGGCCAATGCCGACGGTATCACCAAGTGCCATTTCGCGCCCACGTGCATCTGTGGCAGCGCCAGCCGCCAGCCTTCGATTACCGAATTCAGCCTGAACCACTGCGGTGTCTGACTCTGGTCGAACACCGTACCGTCCGGCAGCCTGCCGGTGTAGCGCACTTCAACCTTGCCTGCGGCCATGGGCTGCGCTCCCGCTCCGGAGGTCAGCTCGCTGTACAGCACGCCTTTTTCCAGATCACGGATGCCACTGCGCGCCCGCTCCTGAGCGAGGAAGCGTGCCTCTGCAGCCATCAACTCGGCAGTGTGGGCCTGCTCGGCAGCAGCACTGGCCTGTTCCTCGTGCTGTTGCAGCAGCATTTGCATGCGCTGTGCGTCGAGCCTCAGAGGCTGCTGTTGATAGGCTGCATTCAAACCGTCGAGCAATGCCTCGATAGGTAAGTCAGGCACCTCTTTACGCAGCCTCTCGCCCAGGCTTGCACCGACGCTGTAGGCCACGTCATTTGGCTCGTCTGCAGGTACTGCTGCGAAGGTCGGCAGGGCCGATAGGCACAGGCAAAGAACGAGAAAGCGGCGCACGTTGAACTCCTGAGTCGGGATGGCAAGTATGCCAGTGTTGCAGCGTGGACGTTGCTTGAACGCGGACAGGCGAAGTAATGTTCGCAGGTTGGATGAATACTCGATCGTGAGTGAAGTCAAAGTACCGTTGCATGGCCCTGACAGGCGCTAGCGGTGTCAGCGGCAGCAGCATAGTATGAGTCGTTCTCTCCTCAGCCAGGATGTAAATCATGTCGGCAAAGAAGAAGCCAGTCAGTACACCGTTGCACCTGCTCCAACAACTTTCCAATAGCCTGCTCGAACATCTGGAAGATGCCTGCAGCCAAGCCTTGACCGACGCCGAGAAACTGCTCGCCAAGCTTGAGAAACAGCGCGGCAAGGCGCAGGACAAACTGCACGACGCCCGCTTGAAGTTGCAGGATTCGGCCAAGGCCGGAAAAGCCAAAGCCCAAGGCAAGGCGCAAAAGGCAGCAAGCGAACTGGAAGAACTGCTCGATTCGCTCAAGACGCGCCAGACCGAAACGCGCACGTACATTCAGCAACTCAAGCGCGATGCTCAGGAAAGCCTGAAGCTGGCCCAAGGGGTTGGCAAGGTGCGCGAAGCCGCAGCCAAGGCCCTTGACCAGCGTGTAGCCAAACCGGCGCCAGCCAAGCCTGCTGCACGCAAGCCGGCACCGGCCAAGCCCGCTTCAGCCAGTGAAGCGCCGAAAGCCGCGGGCAAACCCGCTGCACGACGCGCCCCAGCCAGCCGCCCGGCTGCAGCCCAAGCGGCAGCCGAACCTGCTGAAAAGCCCGCCGCCGCCAAGCCTGCCCCGCGCAAAGCACCGGCCAGGCCTGCGGGCACCGCGTCTGCGCCGCGCAAGACTCCGGCCAAACCTGCCGCGCGCAAGCCCGCTGCCAGCAAACCTGCGGCAGCCGCCGGCACCGCTGCCAGTGCCCCGGCCTCGCCCGCAGCACCTGCCGACTCCGCTCAGAAGCCGGTTTCCTCCTGAAGTCGGCCAGCCGCGACGCGCACCGTCTGGAGCGCGTCGTGGTGTAGCGCAGAAGCGGGCAGCAGCCACTGCAGCCAGTCTTCCCGTTGTTGTTCGGGCGCTGGCGACCAGTGCGCCGCAGCCTCCTCCAGTCGCTCCAGTAGCGTGCGTTCCGCCGCCAGTTCCACATCCTTCAAACGCTCACGCAGCACGCCCAGTTGCGGGTCGGTCTGCGCCTGAGGTTTCCACTGCTGGCGCAGTCGCCGCAATGGCTTGATCACCTCGTCCTGCCATGCGTTGGCAAGCTCGCGCAACGTGCCTGCGCGCTCGGCATCGGCACTCACGGGGCGGCTCTGCAACCAGCAGCCGCACAGCAGCAGGCAAACGTCCGCACCCGCGTTCTGCAAGGTCAGAGAGGCCTGCTCGACGCCTTCGCGGCGATACAGCGCCAGCGCATAATTCCACAGATCGGTCGACATCATTGGCCTCGCACTACTGGGTCGAGGAAGCTGGTAGACTCCGCGACCATCATGATCAGACTATCCAACCTCACTTTACAGCGTGGTCCTCAGCGCCTGCTAGAAGGCGCCGAAATGACCCTGCACACCGGCCACAAAGCCGGCCTGATCGGTGCCAACGGCGCCGGTAAATCCAGCCTGTTCGCCTTGCTGCGCGGCGAGTTGTCGCCCGATGCCGGTGACTGCCAGGTGCCGGCTGACTGGCGCATCGCGCACATGCGTCAGGAGGTCGACACACTCGACCGGGTTGCGGTCGAGTACGTGCTCGACGGTGACCTGCGCCTGCGCCAGGTGCAGCGCGAGTTGGCAGCCGCCGAGCAGGCCCACGATGGTACCGCCCAGGCGCGCCTGCACAGTGAGCTGGACAGCGCCAACGGCTACACCGCCGATGCTCGCGCGCGCAAGTTGCTCGCCGGGTTGGGTTTCACCAACGAGCAGATGGACCGCCGCGTCGGCGACTTCTCCGGTGGCTGGCGCATGCGCCTGAACCTTGCCCAGGCGCTGATGTGTCCCTCCGACCTGCTGCTGCTCGATGAGCCGACCAACCACTTGGACCTCGACGCCATTCTCTGGCTCGAAGACTGGCTCAAGGGGTATCCGGGCACCTTGCTGCTTATTTCCCACGACCGTGATTTCCTCGATGCGGTGGTCGATCACGTGCTGCATGTCGAGCAGCGCAAGCTCAACCTCTACAAAGGCGGCTACAGCGCCTTCGAGCGCACCCGTGCCGAGCGTCTGGCGCAGCAGCAACAGGCCTACGAGAAGCAGCAGGCTCAGCGTGCGCACATGGAAAAGTACATCGCACGCTTCAAGGCTCAGGCCACCAAGGCACGTCAGGCCCAGAGCCGCATCAAGGCGCTGGAGCGCATGGAGGAATTGTCGGCGGCGCATGTCGACTCGCCGTTCGACTTCGTGTTCCGCGAATCGCACAAGCTGTCCAACCCGCTGCTCGACCTGTCCGAAGGGCGTCTGGGCTACGGCGAGCGGGCGGTGCTGGAGAAGGTCAAGCTGCAACTGGTGCCAGGCGCGCGAATCGGTCTGTTGGGCCCCAACGGCGCGGGCAAGTCGACCCTGATCAAGAACCTCGCCGGCGAGCTGCAACCGCTGGGTGGGCGCCTGGTCCGCGGCGAGAACCTGGCGGTGGGCTACTTCGCCCAGCACCAGCTCGATTCGCTCGATGACAAGGCCAGCCCGTTGCTGCACCTGCAACGCCTAGCACCGAGCGAGCGCGAGCAGACCCTGCGCGACTTCCTCGGTGGTTTCGATTTCCACGGCGATCGGGTCGACGAACCGGTGGTGAATTTCTCCGGCGGTGAAAAGGCGCGTCTGGCCCTGGCGTTGATCGCCTGGGAGCGCCCCAACCTGCTGCTGCTCGACGAGCCGACCAACCACCTGGACCTGGAAATGCGCCTGGCCCTGACCATGGCATTGCAAGAGTTCAGCGGCGCTGTGGTGGTGGTGTCCCACGACCGTCACCTGCTCAAGAGCACCACCGATGACTTCCTGCTGGTGGCCGACGGCAAGGTCGAAGCCTTCGATGGCGACCTCGATGACTACAGCCGCTGGTTGCTGGAATTCCGTCAGCGCAGCGCAGCATCGAGCGCCGCGCCGGGCAACCCCGACAAGACCGACAAGAAGGCCCAGCGCCAGGCCGCGGCCGCTCTGCGTCAGCAACTGGCGCCGCACAAGCGGGCGGCTGACAAGCTGGAAAGCGAGCTGAGCCAGGTACACACTCAACTGGCCGAAATAGAGACGGCCCTGGGTGACAGCGGTTTGTATGAGGCTGCGCGCAAAGAGCAGCTACGCGAACTGCTGGCTCGGCAGAGCACGCTCAAGCAGCGCGAAGGCGAGCTGGAAGAAGCCTGGATGGAAGCGCTGGAGACCTTGGAAAGCATGCAGGCCGAGCTCGAAGCCCTGTCCTGACCCTGCTGCCGGATGCGCTGCTCACCGCCATCCGGCCGTATTTGCACGACCTTGCGCAAATTTTTCTGGTGATTTTCCCTTTCGCCGCTTAGCGTTACGTTTTGCAAAAACCTGTCGAGTGAGGTGTGCGATGTCCCTGGAAACCTGGTTGGCGTTCTTCGCGGCGTGCTGGGTCATCAGCCTCTCGCCGGGTGCTGGCGCCATTGCCTCGATGTCCAGCGGGCTGCAATACGGTTTCTGGCGCGGCTACTGGAACGCCTTGGGCCTGCAACTGGGGCTGATCGCACAGATCGCCGTCATCGCGGCAGGGGTTGGCGCCATTCTGGCTGCCTCAGCCACTGCGTTCCAGGTGATCAAATGGTTTGGTGTCTGCTACCTGATCTATTTGGCCTACCGGCAATGGCGCGCGCTGCCCATGGACATGAGCGAAGGCGCCAGCCTGCGCCCGGTGGGCAAGCCCTCGACCTTGGTGCTGCGCGGTTTTCTGGTGAATGTCAGTAACCCCAAGGCGCTGGTCTTCATGCTGGCGGTACTGCCGCAGTTCATCGACCCACACGCACCGTTACTCGGCCAGTACCTGTACATCACTGCCACCATGATCGCCGTCGACATGCTGGTGATGGCCGGCTACACCGGCCTGGCATCGCGGGTGTTGCGCCTGTTGCGCACGCCTCGCCAGCAGAAGCGCCTGAACCGCACGTTCGCCGGCCTGTTCCTGGGCGCCGCTACGTTCCTCGCCACTCTGCGGCGCGCGCCGCTGTGAGTCCGCTGCACGTTTGACCTCGAATCCGGTGGAACCCCTGGCTGCAGTTGCGCTGTCACATGTCCAGGCGGGTGATCGCTCACCCTCTCTACCCACTTCGTTAGTGCGAGCCGAGGCTGCGACTGACACCGAGGAGGCAACATGGACACATCCACTCGTACCTACCCCGAACTCTTCATGCAATTGGGGTTGGATAATAACCTCCTCGAAATCGAGAGGTTCATCGCCACCCACAGCCCGCTCGACAATGACGTCAAATTGGTCGATGCACCGTTCTGGTCTGCAAGCCAACGTGCGTTTCTCAAGGAAAATTACCTCGCCGACTCGGACTGGATCCTGATAATCGACCAGCTCAACAAAGCGCTGCACGAACCGAAGAAATAAGCGCCCAACGGCGCCTGGCCGCTTCCCGAGGCATTGCTATGCTTTCGGGAAGAACAAGGGGAGGGCGCCATGAAAGACCCCTACGCACCTGCCTTCTGGTGCACGGTAGTTGTTCTGGCCACCCTCAGCGCCGGTTACTACTACGGCATTCGCTCCGTTCAGCACATGCACTTGGCGGTGCAATACCTCTACGCCGCTGCCGCCGTAACCGGTTCAGCTGCGTTGGCGGCGTTGGTCTGGGTGGCGTGGCGCTTTGTTCAGATCAATCGTCGTGTCGTTCGGCAGGGCCATACCTTGCTGACCATCTGGAACACCAAAGTCGCCCTGCGCCGTGTCGAAACGGTGTTCGACCGGTATTTCTGGGGCAGCTACTGGCATTCGGGGCGCACGTTCGAAGAGGTCATGGGTGAACTCAAGGGCACCCCGCTGGAACACAGCCTGGACGTGCTCAAGCAGCAGTGCCGAGCGCTCGATCGGGAAGTGCATGATCCCCACCAGCATTGGTCGGCCAACGCTCGCGATCTGAGCAGCGTCGCCACGGCAATGGCCCGTGACCGCTACCGGCTCGATTTGAGCGAATCAGCAAGCAGTCAGACCGGGGCCACTGCAATGCTCAACCGCGAGCTGGAAGTGCTGGTGTATACCTGGTCGGCGCGCCTGCGCAGCTTCGATCACCAACTCGATGAGCTGGAGCAGGCGTACCACTGATTCAGGCTGTTTCGCCGCGGATGTACTGTTCCAGCTGCAGAATCAAGCCGGCCTGCTCAGCGATGGTTTCCTTGACCAGGTCGCCGATCGACAGCAGCCCCAGCAGCTTGCCGTTATGCACCACCGGCAGGTGACGCAGGTGGCGATTGGTCATCAGGTTCATGCAGTACTCGAGGTTGTGCTTCGGCTCGACCGTGACCACCGGCGCGCTCATGATCTCGCGCACCGGCGTGGCGGCCGAGGAGCGGCCCTTGAGCACCAGCTTGCGGGCGTAGTCACGTTCACTGACGATGCCCACCACCTGGCCGTCTTCCAGCACCGGCAGCGCACCGATGTTCTTCTCCGCCAGCAGCTTGAGGGCATCGAGCACCGAGTCATCAGGACCAATGGCGTACACGGTCTGGTGCTCGGCCTTGCTTTTGAGGATTTGTTCGACGTTCTTCATACAGACCTCTGCGGGTGGAGTCAGCCCATGGGGGCGCCAGTTCCTCAAGCATCGTGCACGGCGCGGCGGCCGGCAACGCAGAAAACGGCATCGACCCGATTGAAAAACGCCATGGGCGGTTTTGGGGCGACGATCTGCGCAATGACCAGCCGGCCGGCGCTCTGGTTTACCAGCGATGTGTATCGGCGTTGATGCCCGCTCAGGCACCTCTGCCTTTACGCCTGATATAGATCACCCCCCAGAGCAACCCGAGCACCGCTGCCAGGGTCGATGCACCCAGCACGCTCAACTTCGCGGCAGCCAGCTGCTGCGCGTCATTGAAGGCCAGCCCGGCAATGAAGATGGACATGGTGAAACCGATGCCCGCCAGCGCACCCACCAGCGCCACACCGCCCCATGTCACCTGGTCGGGCAGTTTGCACAGACCCAGCCGAACCAGGATGAAGGTGGCCAGCATGACACCGACCGGCTTGCCCAGCACCAGCGCCATGACCACCCCTGAGACGATATGCACGACCTGCGGGTTGTCGAACTGTGTTCCACCAAGATCGACCCCTGCATTGGCCAGCGCGAACAGCGGCATGATCAGGAACGCCACCCAGGGATGCAGGCTTTGTTGCACGCGCAGCACCGGCGGCATGACCTCGCGTTCAGCCACGCGGATCTGCTTGAGGGGGCTGGCAATTGCCTTTTCATCCCGGTCCAGACGGTGCAGCAGTTCGTTGAAGGCCTTGGACATGATTTCAACGGGGCGTTCGTATGACGGCACCGATTTCACGGGTGTGATGAGGCCAAGCACCACGCCCGCCAAGGTCGGATGAACGCCCAGCTTCAACAGGCCGCTCCAGACGATGACCCCAGGCACCAGGTAGGCCCAGGCCAGACCAATGCCCATGCGCTGCAAGGCGAACACCATGCCCAGGCCGGCACCAGCGATCAGCAGGCCCGTGTAGTCCAGGGTCGAGGTATAGAACACGGCGATGATCACGATGGCGGCAATGTCATCGATGATGGCCAAGGCCAGCAGGAAGATCCGCAGATTCGCCGGGATCGATTTGCCCAGCAACGCCAGCACACCGACGGCGAAGGCGATGTCGGTGGCCGTAGGAACCGCCCAGCCGTGGGAGGTCGCGGATGTGTTGAAGGCCAGATAGATGGCTGCAGGCACCAGCACGCCACCCAGCGCCGCACCGACAGGCAGCGTCGCCATGCGCAGGTTCGACAGCGAGCCATCCTGGATTTCCTGTTTGATCTCCATGCCCACGACCAGGAAGAAGATGGTCATTAGCCCATCGTTGACCAGAAAGTGCAGTGATTGGGCGAGGGTGATCGAACCGATGCTCAGGGCGACTTCGGTGTGCCAGAACGCTTCGTAGGTGGCCTTGGCCGGGCTGTTCGCCCAGACCAGCGCGGCGATTGCAGCGAGCATCAGAACGATACCGCTGACCGCTTCGATATGACTGAAACGCTCGAACGCGGCCATGGCGCGCGTCGTCAGAATCTGCGGGCGTGGGAGGGTTCGTGCGGCAGGGGTGTTGGGCGCAGGCATGGCGACTCCGCGCTAGCGGCCCGACCAGCGTTGATTTTTAACCTGCGATTCAAGCCACATGGCTGACGCACCCTGGGCGCCATAGTAATTGCCGGCAGGGGCCAGGGCAATCATGCTTGCCGTTTCGTGGCGTGGGGGCCAAGCCCCGCAGCGTTGCAGGATCATCCCGATTACACAGGCTGAGGTGTCATGAGGTACATCGTATTAATCAGTGAGCAGTCCTGCCCCGACGGTCTCTACACCGGTCCAGTGGCGCCGCAAGACGCGGAGTATTTCGCCCGAGGCGCTCTTGCGCATCTGCAACCGATGAGCGACAGGGAGTATCTCGATGGGCCTGCAGCGGTGCTGCACACCGGTGCGCGCTACAGCTACATCCTCAGCGGCGAAGACATCTACTGGTGCGTGGAGTGGGAACCGGGGTTGGTCGTGGTGAAGCACTCGCCGTATGGCAGCATGGCCTGGACAGCGCTGCGCTCGCCCGTGCCCAACTTCGGAGGTCGTCCGGCCTCGGAAGTTGAGATGGCCCAATTCGATGAAGACGACGAGAACCCTCAATACAACCTGGTTTTCAGAAGTTGGGATGCCCAATTCGACGAAGACCATAGAGCCTGGGGCGCCTTCGAACCTGCGTCACCCAGCGAAGCAGCTGCCTTCAACGCGGCCATGAGCCATGCCAACAGCCTGTCGACACAGTATGAGCGCGACGACCAGCAGCATCGTGAGCGCCTGGCACGTTTCACAGCCCATTGCGGGGAAGGTATTCGGGTCGAACCGTCATGAGCAGGTCGAGGCTGACGCCAGGCAACGAAAAAGGCCCCGTATAGATCGATCTATACGGGGCCTTTTCTTTCGCTGCTGCGCTTACCTTGGATCACCGCTGCCAGGGCAGCATCTGGAATCATGAGGTGAGTGCCAGCTATGTATGGCGCACTCGGCGGGATTCGAACCCACGACCACTGCCTTCGGAGGGCAATACTCTATCCAGCTGAGCTACGAGTGCAACGGGGCGCAATGATACCCATCTCGTTGCATCGCGTCCATCGCCTTGATCCTGGGTGTTTTTTCCTTACTGGCCGGGTGCGTTCTGCGCCAGGATGGCGTTGGCCAGATCCATGTCGCTGGCTTTGACCTGTGGGTTGTCCTGGCGCACTTGCCGCATGGCGGCTTCCAGGAACGGGCCGCGAATGGCGCCGTCACTGGCGACGAAACTGCCGGCATCTTCCTGTGCGGCGGCGACGAGCTTGTGGTCCTTGAAGGTCAGGTAGGTCGAGCCGGTGGTGGCACCGGATGACAGGACATCACGCCAGAACCCGCTGGCCATGGCGGAACCGACGGGTAGTGCGAGCAGGGCGGCAGTAGCGATGACGAGTAGCAGGCGCATGATGGACGAACCTCGGTGGTGACCTGGCTGAGCGTGCCATATCGATCGAACTTCAGGCGGCAAGTTCCCGATTCTCGGGGTGACATCGGCGCTCAGCCGCAGACGCGCATGACTTCCTGCAAGCTCGTCAGGCCTTGTGCCACCTTCTCTTCGCCACAGTGGCGTAGCTCGCGCAGTCCTTCACCTACCGCCTGTTGCCGCAGCCGCTGCACATCGGCGCCCGCATCGATCTGTTGGCGGATGCCATCGCTCAACAGCAGCAGTTCGAACAGCCCTGTGCGACCGTGGTAGCCGGTATTGCGGCAGGTCGGGCAAGTGCTGGTTTCGACGCCAGGGGAGGGCCGACAGTGCTTGCACAGCGTACGCACCAGCCGCTGGGCCATGACGCCGACCAGCGTGGCTTTGATCAGGTAGTCAGCCACGCCCAGCTCCTGCAGGCGGGTAATGGCGCTGCAGGCATCGTTGGTGTGCAGCGTCGACAGCACCAAGTGGCCGGTCAGGGCAGCCTGGATCGCGACCTGGGCGGTTTGCTGGTCGCGGATCTCGCCGATCATGATCACATCCGGATCCTGGCGCAGCAGCGCGCGAACGCCGCCGGCAAAATCGAGGTCCAGCATCGGGTTGACCTGGAGCTGACTGAAATGCGGTTGCAGACGTTCGATGGGGTCTTCGATGGTGCACAGGTTGACCTGCGGGCAGGCCAACTGCTCGAGGCTGGCGTAAAGGGTCTGGGTCTTGCCCGAGCCGGTCGGCCCGGTCACCAGGATGATGCCCTGGCGCCGTTGCAGCAGGTTGAGCCAGCCGTCCAGCAAGGCGCCCTGCAAGCCAAGTGGCGCGAAGCCTTGCTGCAGTTGCTGCGCATCGAACAGGCGCAGTACCAGCTTTTCCCCGAACGGCGTGGGCAGGCTCGATGCCCGCAGTTCCACCTCGCTGCCATCGGCCAGACGCTGGTGCACTCGCCCATCCTGCGCGCGACGCCGTTCAGCGACGTTCATGCGCGCCAGGTGCTTGAGGCGACTGGTCAGTGCCAGCATGACGCTGCTCGGGAAATGGTAGACCGGGTGCAGTAGCCCATCGATGCGGTAGCGCAGCTGGCCTTGCTCACGCTGGGGTTCGAGGTGGATATCGCTGGCCCTCTGCTCGACGGCATACTGCAGGATCCAGTCGACCAGGCTGATGATATGCGCATCCTCGGCGCTGGATTCCTGCTGACGACGGCTGGGTTCCAGCAGGTGCTGCAGGTGCTCGATATCAGCGCCGTGCTGCTGGCGGGCGCCGGCCACACGCTGGGCCAGTTGCGACGAGGCTTGGCTGAGCTGGCGGATCAGCACTGGGCTGGAAAACACGCGGTGGATCGAGTACCCCAGGCTGTTCAGGTCAGCCTCCCACTCGTGCTGATAGGGCTGCGCGCTGGCGACGGTGATGGCATTGGCCTGCATCCTGATCGGCAGGATGCCGTGACGCTCGGCGAACGCCGGCGAAATCAGGTGGCTGGTGTGGCTGAGGTCCAGTTGCAGCGGGTCGAGGTGCACATAAGGTTGACCGACCTTGTTCGCCAGCCACCGGCATAGCCAGTCCATGTCCAGCTGCTGTCCGGGGGCGTGCAGATCGCTCAGGGCCAGGCTGGCGATGGTTTCCAGCGGGTGATTGGCCGGCTTCAGCCTGGCGCTGTCCAGCGCGGCCACCACGGCACTGGCGGCCAGGTGCTGTTCGCTGAGCAGAGCGTCGAGCAGGCGGTTGAGGTCGAGTGAACGGTCGTGGGCACAGTACATGGCGGGCATCCTTGCCGTGGGTGTCGGCAATCAGGGTAGCCAGCCATGGGCATGCGGGTGCTGCGCTGCGGTTACAGAATCTTGCCGGCGCCCTGCAGCGATACCTCGGCCACGCAGACCAAGTTGCGCAGCTTGTGCCCGATGAGTTCGGCACGGTGCCAGGTGAGGCCGCCTACAGCGATGTGTACCAAGAAATGGTCGTCTTCCTGGGAGGCTTGCACATGGTGGGGCGTCAGCGATTGCAGGGCAAACAGGTTGAGAATTCGGCACAGACTGTCGGGCTCGGCTTCCACGCGAATCTCGTAGTTCACCTGCACCAACGCGGTATGGGCTGCCCAGGCGTCCGGGCGGGAACAGGAATCGAAGTTGACCAGAGCGTTCATGCGTACCTCCACAGGGATGCGAGCATTCTGACAGGAGGTTCGTGGGTTTTTTTCGCTAAGATCACGCTGTTTGGCGGCTTCTGCCAATCGTTCTATTCGTTTTTCAAGCTATGGGGAATTGAGTATGCGCACTGAGCTGGATGCTTATGATCGACGCATCATTGCGCTGTTACAGGACGACGCATCACTGTCCAGCGCCCAGATTGCCGAACAGGTCGGACTGTCGCAGTCGCCATGCTGGCGGCGCATTCAGCGGCTGAAAGAGGAGGGGGTGATTCGCGCACAGGTGACCCTGCTCGATCGCAAGAAAGTCGGCCTGGACACGCAGATTTTCGCCGAGGTCAAACTCAACGCTCACGGCCGTTCCAACTTCGCCGAGTTCACCGAGGCGATCCGCGGCTTTCCGGAAGTGCTGGAATGTTATGTGCTGATGGGCTCGGTGGATTTTCTATTGCGTATCGTGACTGCGGACATCGAGGCCTACGAGCGCTTTTTCTTTGAAAAGCTGTCGAACGTGCCCGGCATCCAGGAGGTGAACTCGATCGTCGCGTTGTCGGAGATCAAGTCCACCACCAGCCTGCCATTAACGCGCTGAGGGCGATTTGAGCAGGTGTTTCCAGGCCCGGCTCTGGTCGATGGCACGCACCTGATCGACCCGCGCATCGAGCAGTTGCTGACGCGCGTCGGCTTGCTCGTCTTCGTCGGTGAGCGGCTGCTCGGCCAGCAGTTGCAGGCGGTTCAGATCACCGTACAGACGGTCGAGCTGGGGGGCTTCCAGCACCTGGCGGGCATGGTGCAGCCAGCTCTGCACGCGTTCCAGGCGCGGCAACTGTTCGGCCAGATCTTCTGGACGCTGTGCGTACAGCGGCAGTTGCAAGGCGCGGCCTTCCTCGCCCAGCAGGTGCATCAGCCAGCTGGCCAATTGCGCCTTGCCCTGGCGCTCGCCGCGGTTGGGGCGTTCGCTGGTCCAGGCGCGGGCCGACAGCCAGCGTGAGGTCTCCAGCGAGAATTGGCCCCAGCGCGGGTCTTGCAGTTCTTCGGCGAACTGTTCGGGCGCGGCGCGGCGAATGTCTTCGTCATCGTTGCCGGCCTGCACCAGCGGGCGCCAGTCTTCGAGCAGGGCATCGAGGCTGGCGCGCAAGCTGCGGGTGGTGGCGCGTGGTGCGGCCTGGCCCAGGCTGGTGACCAGTGCGCGCAGTTCGGCCAGGCACTTGACCCAGTCCTGCAGCAGGCTCCAGTGACCGTTGTGGCGGTATTGCTCGGCCAGGCGCTGGCTGCTGCCGAGCAGCTCCCAGGCCAGGGCGGCGAAGGCATCGTCCAGCGCCATGCCGGCGTCCAGCTCGCTGGTCGGCAGGCTCAGGCTGTAGCTGTTGGGATCGAGCAGGCGATAGCCGCGCTCGGCCTTGCTGATGTCGCACGGCATCAGGGCGTGACCGGAGGCCAGTTCTGCGGCCAGTTCAAGCAGCGCGTCGGCGCTGCCTTCACGCAATTCCAGCTCGACCTCGCAGATTTCTTCCTTGAGCTTGCCGGCAACCACGCTGCCTTGATCGAGGGCGACTTCTATGACCACCTTGGCCTTGCCACGGCCCCAGGCGATCTCGGCGTACTGGCGGGTGAAATCGGTGGTGAACAGCGGCTTGATGGTCTTCTTGTCGAGGGCGTTCAGTTGCTCGGGCCAGCAACTGGCGTCGAGTTTTTTCAGGTCGAGCTTGGGTTTGTCGAGCTGCCACTCGAACTCCTGACGCTCGGACAGCCCGGCCACGCTCTTGCCGCGGCACTTGAGGGTCTGGATTACCACATCGCCATCGCGGCGCAGGCGCAACGCCACATGGGCGGCAGAAAGGTCGCGCTCAGGGGTGTCGAAATACTGATTGGTCAGCTCGCGGGTTTGCCAGCCGGCCTTGTTGCGCTTTTTCAGTAGCGGGTGCTCGCGCAGTGCGGCGAGGGTCTCGCGGCTGGCGCGGAGTTTGAGTTCGGTTTCTGTGTGCATCGCGGGCTCGGTAAAGACGGGCATGAATGCCCGGCAGTCTACAGCAGTCGGCCGTCCACCGCTGCGTCGGGCGGCAGGTCAAGCCGGGCAGGCTTGCCCTCTGGTCGGAATGCATTGCTATGATGGGGACCGTTTGAAAGGAGAGCGCGCATGCCGTTGCCAACGCTGAAAGACCAGTTCGCCGCGCTGATCGCCGCGCCTTCCGTCAGTTGTACGCAGCCCGCCCTGGACCAGTCCAATCGCCAGGTCATCGACCTGCTCGCCGGGTGGCTGGGCGACCTGGGGTTCCACTGCGAAATCCAGCAGGTCAGTGCCGGCAAGTTCAACCTGCTCGCCAGCCGCGGCACCGGCCCCGGCGGCCTGGTGTTGGCCGGGCACAGCGACACCGTGCCGTTCGACGAGCAGCTGTGGCACAGCGACCCGCTCAAGCTCACCGAGCAGGATGGCCGCTGGATCGGCCTGGGCAGCTGCGACATGAAGGGCTTCTTCGCGTTGGTGATCGAGGCGGTGCAACCGCTGCTCGAGCACGATTTCAAGCAACCGCTGCTGATTCTGGCGACGTGCGACGAAGAAAGCTCGATGTCCGGCGCCCGGGCTCTGGCCGAGGCCGGTCGACCCCTGGGCCGTGCCGCAGTGATTGGCGAGCCGACCGGGCTGCGCCCGATCCGCATGCACAAGGGCATTCTCATGGACCGCATCGACATTCTCGGTCGCAGTGGCCACTCCTCCGACCCCAGCCTGGGGCGCAGCGCCATGGAGGCCATGCACGCGGTGATGGGTGAGCTGATGGGCCTGCGCCAGCAATGGCAACAGACCTACAACAATCCGCAGTTCACCATTCCTACACCGACCATGAATTTTGGCTGCATTCACGGCGGCGATAACCCCAACCGCATCTGTGGCCAGTGCGCCCTGGAGTTCGACCTGCGGCCACTGCCGGGCATGGATGTCGAGCAACTGCGCGCGGCCATCCAGGCGAAACTGCAACCTTTGGCCCAACGCCACGAAGTGCAGATCGACTACGCCCCCTTGTTCCCCGAAGTGCCGCCGTTCGAGCAGGCGGCCGATGCCGAGCTGGTGCAACTGGCCGAGCGCCTGACCGGACACCGCGCCGAGGCCGTGGCCTTCGGCACCGAAGCGCCGTACCTGCAACAGCTGGGTTGCGAAACCATCGTGCTCGGCCCTGGCGATATCCGCTGCGCCCACCAGCCGGGCGAGTACCTTGAAATGTCACGTCTGGAGCCTACCGTGCGTCTATTGCGTGATCTGATTCGGCACTACTGCCTCAACTGAACATCCGACTCAATGTTTCGTCCTGCCAGAGGAGAATGCGCGTGACCGCAAGCCTGTTCCGACGATGATCCAGAGCGCCATTCCACACGCCGACCCCGTCCACCCAACCACAGGCTCTGTCATGCCCGATTACGTCAACTGGCTGCGTCATTCTTCCCCGTACATCAACGCCCACCGCGACTGCACCTTCGTGGTCATGCTGCCCGGCGAGGCCATCGATCACCCCAACTTCGGCAACATCGTCCACGACCTGGTGCTGTTGCACAGCCTCGGGGTACGTCTGGTGCTGGTGCATGGCTCGCGGCCGCAGATCGAAAGCCGTCTCGCCGCACGCGGCATCGCCCCACGCTATCACCATGGTCTGCGCATCACCGACGCCGATACCCTGGAGTGCGTGATCGATGCGGTCGGGGCCTTGCGCCTGGCCATCGAAGCGCGCCTGTCGATGGACATTTCTTCCTCGCCGATGCAGGGCTCGCGGCTGCGGGTGGCCGGCGGCAATCTGGTCACCGCGCGACCAATCGGTGTGATGGACGGCGTCGATTACCACCACACCGGCGAAGTGCGGCGCATCGACCGCAAAGGCATCGGTCGCCTGCTTGACGAGCGCTCGATCGTGCTGCTGTCGTCGCTGGGTTATTCGCCCACCGGCGAGATCTTCAACCTGGCCTGTGAAGACGTCGCTACCCGCGCCGCCATCGAACTGGGCGCCGACAAGCTGCTGCTGTTCGGCGCCGAACCTGGCCTGTTGGACGAGCACGGCAAGCTGGTGCGCGAGCTACGTCCGCAGCAGGTGGCGGCGCATCTGGCGCGCCTGGCCGGTGACTACCAGGGCGAGCTGCTCGACGCCGCTGCCCAGGCCTGCAAAGGCGGCGTGGCGCGCAGTCATATCGTCAGTTATGCCGAAAACGGCGCGCTGCTGACCGAGCTGTTCACCCGCGACGGCGGCGGCACGCTGGTGGCTCAGGAGCAGTTCGAGATTGTCCGGGAAGCGAGTATCGAGGATGTCGGCGGCCTGCTGGAACTGATCAGTCCGTTGGAAGAGCAGGGCATTCTGGTGCGCCGTTCGCGGGAAGTGCTGGAGCGTGAGATCGAGCAGTTCAGCGTGGTCGAGCGCGATGGCACCATCATCGCCTGCGCCGCGCTGTACCCGATCGCCGACTCCCAGGCCGGCGAGCTGGCGTGTCTGGCGGTGAACCCGGAATATCGCCACGGCGGGCGAGGTGATGACTTGCTCGAACGCATCGAAAGCCGTGCCCGCACCCTGGGCCTGAATACACTGTTCGTGCTCACTACGCGTACCGCCCACTGGTTCCGTGAGCGAGGCTTCGAGCCCAGCGGCGTCGAGCGCCTGCCGGCAGCACGCGCGTCGCTGTACAACTACCAGCGTAATTCGAAGATTTTCGAGAAGTCGTTATAGGGCAGTTGCTTGAGCCGATCTGGCGATTGACGTAGTACAGATGAAAGCGCCGCCCCGAGGGGCGGCGTTTTCGTTTATACCGTGTGCAGGTACCAGTTGTACTCAAGGTCGGAGATGGAGTGCTCGAACTCTTCCAGCTCACTTTCCTTGCAGGCGACGAAGATGTCGATGTACTTCGGGTCGATGTACTTGTTGAGAATCTCGCTGTCGTCCAACTCGCGCAGGGCATCGCGCAGGTTGTTCGGCAGGCTCTGTTCCAACTGCTCGTACGAGTTACCTTCGATCGGCTCGCCCGGCTCGATCTTGTTGGTCAGGCCATGGTGAACACCGGCCAGCACTGCGGCCATCATCAGGTACGGGTTGGCATCGGCGCCGGCGACGCGGTGTTCGATACGCACGGCATCCGGCGAGCCGGTAGGCACGCGCAGGGCGACGGTACGGTTGTCCAGGCCCCAGCTTGGCGCATTGGGCACGTAGAACTGGGCGCCGAAGCGGCGATACGAGTTGACGTTGGGGCAGAGGAACGCCATCGAGGCGGGCAGGGTCTCGAGCACACCGCCGACTGCATGACGCAATGCGGCGTTCTGCTCGGGATCCTCGCTGGTAAAGATGTTGTTGCCATCTTTGTCCAGAATCGAAATGTGCACGTGCAGTCCATTGCCTGCCTGGCCCGGGTAGGGCTTGGCCATGAAGGTGGTGTCCATTTCATGGTCGTAGGCGATGTTCTTGATCAGCCGCTTGAGCAATACCGCGTAGTCGCAGGCCTTGAGCGGGTCGGGCACGTGGTGCAGGTTGACTTCGAACTGTGCCGGGGCACTTTCCTTGACGATGGCGTCGGCTGGAATGCCTTGTTCCTTCGCGCCCTCGAGGATGTCCTGGAGGCAATCGGCGTATTCGTCGAGGTCGTCGATCAGGTAGACCTGGGTCGACTGCGGACGCTTGCCGGAAATCGGTGAGCGCGGCGGCTGTGGACGGCCGTTCACGTTTTCCTGGTCGATCAGGTAGAACTCGAGTTCGAACGCCGCGCAAATGGTCAGGCCCATATCGGTGAACTTGCTCACCACCTGGCGCAGTACTTCACGCGGGTCGGCGAAGAACGGCTCGCCTTCTATTTCATGCATGGTCATCAGCAACTGCGCGGTGGGGCGCTTCTGCCAAGGCTCATTGGAGAGGGTGTCGGGAATCGGATAGCAGATACGGTCGGCATCGCCGATGTCCAGACCGAGCCCGGTACTTTCAACGGTAGAGCCGTTGATATCCAGGGCGAAGAGCGAGGCCGGCAGGTTGATGCCTTTCTCGTAAACCTTGTGGAGGCTGGTGCGCTCGATGCGCTTGCCACGCACCACACCATTCATATCTGCAATCAGAAGGTCAACGTAGAGAACCTCAGGATGTTCCTTAAGGAACGCGTTCGCTTCGTTAAGCTGAACGGCACGCGGGGGTACCGACATGATGCAACACCTTTGTTGTTAAAAATATCAATCAAGGGGGGCTTGCCGAACCAGTCAATCGGAAAGCGCCATTCAAGTCAAGCCAGCCCCAGGATGCCCTGAAATGGCTCGTCTACGGCAGATTTGCTGCAAATCGGGGCGCCGCATTATCCGCTATTTTCGCCTCGAGCAGATAGCGCAGCCTCGCTCAATGATATTTGCAGCGCCCCAGTTGTATAAAAAAATGGACAGGTCTAAGCTCGATTGCAACCCAGAACACAATAAAACGAGGGTCTCATGGTCTGCTTGCGTCGACCGCAACCTGCTGTTCATCCAGCACGGCCTCTCGCTCTCGGTGCCTTGCGCAACGTCGATGTTGCCAAGCGCTCGACAGCCGTCATGACCACAATTGTTGACGGCCCAGCCTCTCTGTTCTTCAAGCGTAGTCGACCCACCTTGGCGCAGCATTCACCGCGCGCCAACCTGCAAAACTGTCATGCGCCTGCCGTATTCACGTGTTTCGCGCCGCGTTTTGCTTTAGACCTGTCCAGCAGCCAGAATCGAGGAGCCGGTATCGACCGGCGCCCGACTGGCTGGCGTAACTGTCATAACGTCGCCGGGCCATATCCCCTTCTGAGGTATTTATGAGTACCAACCTCGACCAGCTCACCGATTGGTTGAAAGAGCACAAGATCACCGAAGTCGAATGTCTGATCAGCGACCTCACCGGTATCACCCGCGGCAAGATCTCGCCGACCAACAAGTTCATCGCTGAAAAAGGCATGCGCCTGCCGGAAAGCGTGTTGTTGCAGACAGTGACCGGCGACTACGTCGACGACGACATCTATTACCAGCTGCTCGACCCTGCCGACATCGACATGATCTGCCGTCCCGACGAGAACGCGGTGTTTCTCGTGCCCTGGGCCATTGAGCCCACCGCTCAGGTGATCCACGACACCTATGACAAGAAAGGCCGGCCGATCGAACTGTCGCCGCGCAACGTGCTGAAGAAAGTGCTCAAGCTCTATGCCGACAAAGGCTGGCAGCCTATCGTCGCGCCGGAGATGGAGTTCTACCTGACTAAGCGCGCCGAAGACCCGGACTTCCCCCTCCAGCCACCAGTGGGTCGCTCTGGACGTCCGGAAACCGGACGCCAATCGTTCTCCATCGAGGCGGCCAACGAATTCGACCCGCTGTTCGAAGACGTCTACGACTGGTGCGAATTGCAAGAGCTCGACCTCGACACGCTGATCCATGAAGACGGCACGGCGCAGATGGAAATCAACTTCCGTCACGGTGACGCGCTGCATTTGGCCGACCAGATTCTGGTGTTCAAGCGCACCATGCGTGAGGCCGCGCTCAAGCACAATGTCGCCGCCACCTTCATGGCCAAGCCCATGACCGGCGAGCCGGGCAGCGCCATGCACCTGCACCAGAGCGTGATCGATGTCGCGACCGGCAAGAACATCTTCGCCAACGACGACGGCAGCATGAGCCCGCTGTTCCTCAATCACATCGGCGGCCTGCAGAAGTTCATCCCCGAGGCGCTGCCGCTGTTCGCCCCCAACGTCAACTCGTTCCGCCGCTTCCTGCCCGACACGTCGGCGCCGGTCAATGTCGAGTGGGGCGAAGAAAACCGCACGGTCGGCCTGCGTGTGCCGGATGCCGGCCCGCAGAACCGCCGCGTCGAGAACCGTCTGCCGGGCGCCGACGCCAACCCGTACCTGGCGATCGCCGCCAGCCTGCTGTGCGGCTACATCGGCATGGTCGAGGGCATCGAGGCCAGCGCGCCGGTGGTGGGGCGTGGCTACGAGCGCCGCAATCTGCGCCTGCCGCTGACTATCGAGGATGCGCTGGAGCGCATGGAGAACAGCCGCGCGCTCGAGCAGTACCTGGGCAAGAAATTCATTGCCGGCTACGTGGCCACCAAGCGCGCCGAGCATGAAAACTACAAACGCGTCATCAGCTCGTGGGAGCGTGAGTTCCTGCTGTTCGCTGTCTGATCAACCCTGGAGCCGCTGCGGCGGCTGTTGGCCAATGGAGAAGCACATGAGTGTCGTCAACCCACAAACCCGCGAATGGCAGGCCCTGAGCGAGCGCCATCACCTTGCCCCGTTCAGCGACTACAACCAGCTGAAAAGCAAGGGCCCGCGGATCATCACCAAGGCCCAGGGCGTGCATTTGTGGGACAGCGAAGGTCGGCAGATTCTCGACGGCATGGCCGGGCTGTGGTGCGTGGCGGTCGGCTACGGCCGCGAAGAGCTGGTGCAGGCGGCGCAGCAACAGATGCGCGAGCTGCCGTATTACAACCTGTTCTTCCAGACGGCCCACCCACCGGCGCTGGAGCTGGCCAAGGCCATCACCGACGTGGCGCCGGCCGGCATGAGCCATGTGTTCTTCACCAGCTCCGGCTCCGAAGGCAACGACACCGTGCTGCGCATGGTCCGCCATTACTGGGCGCTCAAGGGCAAGCCGCACAAGCAGACGCTGATCAGCCGGGTCAACGGCTACCACGGTTCGACCGTGGCCGGTGCCAGCCTGGGCGGCATGAGCGCCATGCACGAGCAGGGCGGCCTGCCGATTCCTGGCATCGTGCACATCCCCCAACCGTACTGGTTCGGTGAAGGCGGCGATATGACCCCGGAAGACTTCGGGGTGTGGGCGGCCGAGCAGTTGGAGAAGAAGATTCTCGAAGTCGGCGAAGACAACGTCGCCGCGTTCATCGCAGAGCCGGTGCAAGGCGCCGGTGGCGTGATCATCCCGCCGGAAACCTACTGGCCGAAGATCAAGGAAATCCTTGCCCGCTACGACATCCTGTTCGTCGCCGATGAAGTGATCTGCGGCTTCGGCCGTACCGGTGAGTGGTTCGGCTCTGACTACTACGACCTCAAGCCCGACCTGATGACCATCGCCAAGGGCCTGACTTCCGGCTACATCCCCATGGGTGGCGTGATCGTTCGCGACCACGTGGCGCAGGTGCTCAGTGAGGGCGGCGACTTCAACCATGGCTTCACCTATTCCGGGCACCCGGTGGCAGCGGCGGTAGGCTTGGAAAACCTGCGCATCCTGCGTGACGAACACATCATCGATACCGTGCGCAGCGAAACGGCACCGTATTTGCAAAAACGTCTGCGTGAACTGCAGGACCACCCGCTGGTAGGGGAGGTGCGTGGGCTGGGGCTGCTCGGCGCCATCGAGCTGGTCAAAGACAAGGCCAGCCGCAGCCGTTACGAGGGCCAGGGGGTAGGTATGGTGTGCCGCAACTTCTGCTTCGACAACGGCCTGATCATGCGTGCGGTGGGCGATACCATGATCATCGCGCCACCGTTGGTGATCAGCCATGCCGAGATCGATGAGCTGATCGAAAAAGCCCGCAAATGCTTGGACCTGACGCTGGCGACGCTGGTCTGACCCTGTGCGGGGCCAGCCACGTGCTATTGAGCGGTTAACTGGCCCCGCTTTGGTTGATACAGCGCATGGGAACTTGCCAGACTAGGCTTTGTAGGAAAAATCGCGTGGTAACACGCTCAGATGCGTTTCTACAGGGCCTCGCGCCGTGGACCTGCTGCCTAACCGATGGACACGATAAAAATTCTGGAGCATTACGCATGAAGAAAATGGGCAAGACGCTGCTCGCCGCTTCGCTGATGGGGGCCATGGCCACTTCCGCCATGGCCGATGACAAGGTGCTGAACGTCTACAACTGGTCGGACTACATCGCCCCGGACACTATCGCCAAGTTCGAGAAGCAGACCGGTATCAAGGTCAAGTACGACGTCTTCGACAGCAACGAAACCCTGGAAGCCAAGTTGCTGGCCGGCAAGTCCGGCTACGACG
The DNA here is from genome assembly GCF_000759535.1 of Pseudomonas cremoricolorata. Classification (NCBI taxonomy): domain Bacteria; kingdom Pseudomonadati; phylum Pseudomonadota; class Gammaproteobacteria; order Pseudomonadales; family Pseudomonadaceae; genus Pseudomonas; species Pseudomonas cremoricolorata. The sequence continues at coordinate 1,618,830 of NZ_CP009455.1, forward strand.
TGGTGGTGCCGTCCAACAACTTCCTGGCCAAGCAGATCAAGGCCGGTGTGTACCAGGAACTGGACCGCTCCAAGTTGCCGAACTGGAAGAACCTCGACGAAGACCTGCTCAAGGCCGTGGGTGATGCCAGCGACCCGGGCAACAAGTACGCCTTCCCCTACATGTGGGGCTCCATCGGCATCGGCTACAACCCCGAGAAGGTCAAGGCCGCGCTGGGCATCGACAAGATCGATTCCTGGGACGTGGTGTTCAAGCCCGAGAACATCGAGAAGCTCAAGAGCTGTGGCGTCAGTTTCCTCGATGCACCGACCGAAATGCTGCCGGCCGCACTGCACTATCTGGGCAAGCCAAGCAACAGCACCAGTAAGGAAGACCTGAAGGCCGCAGAAAACCTGTTCCTGAAGATCCGTCCGTCCATTACCTACTTCCACTCCTCCAAGTACATCGGTGACCTGGCCAACGGCAATATCTGCGTCGCGGTGGGCTACTCCGGTGACCTGGAACAGTCCAAGTCGCGTGCCCATGAAGCCGGTGACAAGGTGAAGCTGGACTACGTCATTCCGAAAGAAGGCGCCGGTACCTTCTACGACATGGTCGCCATGCCCAAGGACGCAGAGCACCAGGACGCCGCCTACAAGTTCATGGACTTCCTGATGCAGCCGGAAATCATGGCCGAAATCACCAATGCCGTGCGCTTCCCCAACGGCAACAAGGCCGCGACCGCGCTGGTCGATAAAGACATTGCCGATGATCCAAGCATCTATCCGTCGGCCGAGGTGAAGAAGCAGTTGTACGCGATTGCCGCACCTGAGGCCAAAGTCCAGCGCGACATCACGCGCAGCTGGACCAAGATCAAGTCGGGCAAGTAAGCCCCTCGTGACAGCGTCTGGGTCGGGACTTTCCGGCTCAGGCGTCAAGCAAGGCAAATGAACATTGCGGCATCGAGCCTGCGAAGGTAAGTTGCGCGCCGGTTTAGCCTGCGCGCTGACGTTCGCCGTGACCCTGTGACACTTTGTGAGGAGCATCCACTTGTCTATTTCTGTAGTGCGCAGCGCCATGATGGCTGCAGCGGGACTGACGCTGGCGTGCAGTGTCCAGGCGGCAGGCACGGTGCATCTGTACAACTGGTCAGACTACATCGGCCCGACCACCCTGGCGGACTTCGAGAAGGAAACCGGGATCAAGCCCGTGCAGGACGTCTTCGACTCCAACGAAACCCTCGAAGGCAAGCTGCTCGCCGGGCGCACTGGCTACGACGTGGTCGTGCCGTCCAACCACTTTCTCGGCAAGCAGATCAAGGCCGGCGCTTTCCAGAAGCTCGACCGCAACCTGCTGCCCAACTACGCCAACCTCGACCCGGCCCTGATGAAGCGGCTCGAGAAGAACGACCCGGGCAACCAATACGCCGTCCCCTACCTGTGGGGCACCAACGGCATCGGCTACAACGTCGACAAGGTCAAGGAAGTGCTGGGCATCGACAAGATCGACACGTGGGCCGTGCTGTTCGAGCCCGAGAACATGAAGAAGCTGTCCAAGTGCGGCGTCGCCTTCCTCGACTCGGCCGATGAAATGCTCCCGGCAGTGCTCAACTACATGGGGCGTGACCCCAACAGCACGAAGGTGGACGACTACAAGGCCGCTGAGAAGAAGCTGCTTGCCGTACGCCCATACGTCACCTATTTCAACTCGTCGAAATACATCACCGATCTGGCCAATGGCGATATCTGCGTGGCTGCCGGCTTCTCCGGCGATGTGTTCCAGGCTAAATCGCGGGCTGAGGAGGCCAAGAAAGGCATCCACCTGGCGTATGCGATTCCCAAGGAAGGCGGCAATCTCTGGTTCGATGTGCTGGCCATTCCAAAAGATGCCCCCAACCTCACGCAAGCCCACGCGCTGATCAACTATCTCCTCAAACCCGAGGTGATCGCCAAGGTCAGTGACTACGTCGGGTATGCCAACCCCAATGCCAAGTCCAAGCCGCTGATGGACGAGTCGGTCAGCGCCGATCCGTCGGTGTATCCGTCGCAGGAGGTGCTGGACAGGATGTTCGTCAACGCCGAATTGCCGCCCACGGTGCAGCGTTCGATGACCCGCATCTGGACCAAGGTCAAGTCAGGCAAGTAATCATTCAGGCCCGTCACGGCAGGGGCGGGCACACACCATTTGTTGGGAGTTTCATTCATGGCACTTGCCTCCGGCGCCCATAAGAAAGCCCTCGAAGGCGATCAGCAACCCAAGCAGGTGCTGGTCAAGATCGATCGGGTGACGAAAAAATTCGATGAGACGGTTGCAGTCGATGACGTCTCACTGGAAATCCGCAAAGGCGAAATCTTCGCCTTGCTGGGTGGCTCCGGTTCCGGCAAATCGACCCTGCTGCGCATGCTCGCCGGCTTCGAGCGGCCTACCGAAGGGCGTATCTTCCTCGATGGTGTCGACATCACCGACATGCCGCCGTACGAGCGGCCGATCAACATGATGTTCCAGTCCTATGCGCTGTTCCCGCACATGACCGTGGCGCAGAACATCGCCTTCGGCCTGCAACAGGACAAGATGCCCAAGGCCGAGATCGACGCGCGCGTGGCTGAAATGCTCAAGCTGGTGCACATGACTCAGTACGCCAAGCGCAAGCCGCACCAGCTTTCTGGCGGTCAGCGTCAACGCGTGGCGCTGGCCCGTTCCCTGGCCAAGCGGCCCAAGCTGCTGCTGCTCGATGAGCCGATGGGTGCACTGGACAAGAAACTGCGTTCGCAGATGCAACTGGAACTGGTCGAGATCATCGAGCGGGTCGGGGTGACCTGCGTGATGGTCACCCACGACCAGGAAGAGGCCATGACCATGGCCCAGCGCATCGCCATCATGCACCTGGGCTGGATCGCCCAGATCGGCTCGCCGGTGGACATCTATGAAACCCCTACCAGCCGCCTGGTGTGCGAGTTCATCGGCAACGTCAACCTGTTCGACGGTGAGGTTATCGACGACGCCGAAGGTCACGCGCTGATCGCCTCGCCGGAGCTCGAGCGCTCGATCTACGTCGGCCACGGCGTCAGCACCTCGGTGGAAGACAAGCACATCACCTACGCGCTGCGCCCGGAAAAGCTACTGATCACCACCACCCAGCCGGAATTCGAGCACAACTGGTCGCGCGGCAAGATCCACGACATCGCCTACCTGGGCGGGCACTCGGTGTTCTACGTCAAGCTGCCCAGCGGCAAGCTGGTGCAATCGTTCGTCGCCAACGCCGAGCGCCAGGGCGCACGGCCGACCTGGGATGACGAAGTGTTCGTATGGTGGGAAGACGACAGCGGCGTGGTACTGCGTTCATGAAAATCCGCAAGCTCAAGCGAGCGTTCCAGCGTCTGATGCCCGAGGGCCGGCACCTGGTGATCGGCGTGCCGTTCATCTGGCTGTTCCTGTTCTTCATGCTGCCGTTCTTCATCGTGTTGAAGATCAGCTTCGCCGAAGCGGATGTCGCCATTCCGCCGTACACGCAGATCTACAGCTTCGTCGAAGACAAGATCCAGATCGTGCTGAACCTGGCCAACTACGGCCTGCTCGGTGAGGACGACCTGTACCTGGCGGCCTACCTTGGCTCGCTCAAGGTGGCCTTCTTCAGTACCTTGCTGTGCCTGCTGATCGGCTACCCGATGGCCTACGCCATCGCCAACGCGCGCAAGGACATCCAGACCGTCCTGCTGCTGCTGATCATGATGCCGACCTGGACTGCGATCCTGATTCGCGTCTATGCCTGGATGGGCATTCTCAGCAACAACGGCCTGCTCAACAGCTTCCTGATGTGGCTGGGCCTGATCGACCAGCCTTTGCAGATTCTCAACACCAACATCGCGGTGTACATCGGTGTGGTCTATTCCTACCTGCCGTTCATGATCCTGCCGCTCTACGCCAACCTGGTGAAGCACGACCAGAGCTTGCTCGAAGCGGCCTCGGATCTTGGTTCGAGCACCTTCAACAGCTTCTGGAAAATCACCGTGCCGCTGTCGAAGAACGGCATCATCGCCGGCTGCATGCTGGTGTTCATTCCGGTGGTGGGCGAGTTCGTCATCCCTGAACTGCTGGGCGGCCCGGAGACGCTGATGATCGGCAAGGTGCTGTGGCAGGAGTTCTTCAACAACCGTGACTGGCCAGTGGCTTCGGCGCTGGCGGTGGTAATGCTGGCGATCCTGATCGTGCCGATTCTGTTGTTCAACCGCAGTCAGGCCAAGGAAATGGAGGGTCGGGCATGAAGCGTTTCGGATTCTCCAAGCTGATGCTGGTGCTCGGCCTGCTGTTCATCTACCTGCCGATGGTGATTCTGGTCATCTACTCGTTCAACGCCTCCAAGCTGGTGACGGTATGGGGTGGCTGGTCGGTGAAGTGGTACGTTGGCCTGCTCGACAACACGCAACTGATGGGCGCAGTCATGCGTTCGCTGGAAATCGCCACGTACACCGCTGTGGCGGCCGTGGCGCTGGGCACCATGGCGGCGTTCGTACTCACCCGCATCACCCGCTTCAAGGGCCGCACGCTGTTCGGCGGCCTGGTCACCGCGCCGCTGGTGATGCCCGAGGTGATTACCGGTCTGTCGCTGTTGCTGCTGTTCGTGGCCATGGCGCAGTTGGTCGGCTGGCCCCAAGAGCGTGGCGTCGCCACCATCTGGATCGCCCACACCACCTTCTGCGCCGCCTATGTGGCGGTGGTGGTGTCGGCGCGGCTGCGTGAGCTGGACCTGTCGATCGAAGAAGCAGCCATGGACCTCGGGGCCCGGCCGTGGAAGGTGTTCTTCCTGATCACCATCCCGATGATCGCGCCCTCGCTGGCGGCGGGCGGCATGATGTCGTTCGCGCTGTCGCTCGATGACTTGGTACTCGCCAGCTTCGTCTCCGGCCCGGGCTCGACCACATTGCCGATGGAAGTGTTCTCGGCGGTGCGTCTGGGCGTGAAACCAGAGATCAACGCCGTGGCCAGCCTGATTCTGCTGTCGGTATCGCTGGTGACCTTCCTGGTCTGGTACTTCACCCGCCAGGCCGAAGAGCGTCGGCGCAAGGCCGTGCAGCAGGCGATCGAAGAGGCAGCCGCCGGCAGTTCACCGCATGAAGGAGTCCGTCCTCAACAAGTACGTTGAGCCCATCGTCCAGTCCGGCCTGGAGCCTGCGCAAAAAGGCTCCAGGTTGGCGGATGAGGCTTGTAGTTCTAAATGTCCCTCTCCGGTCATCCCACCTCAACGTCCAGCCCGCAACAAACCGGTCAAGAACTCCGCGGTAAAGGGGTCTGTGTGGCCAATCATGCTTTTAAGCGCGGTGCGATGTGTTCGAAACTCGTTATGCGCGGTGACGAAGTCTTTACTCCGTCGAGAGTCCATGGACGTTTTCTTCACATCGGAGTTGATCATAGCGGTTCGAGCATTCGCTGCCCGTAGGTAGGCTGCTGTCCGAGGCTTTATGGCGTCAGGAAGAAACTTGAGATGCTTGATCTCGATATTCAAAGGTGTACGTGCAGCTTTTCGAGCGCCCATACGCGTGTTTTGATCATCAACGAGGTGAGAAAGACTTTCCCTACCGGTGAAGCCGGATGAAGATTCTGACTGTTCAAACCTTTTGATATGCGCGACCCCCCAATGCACCCTTTTGTTTCCGGCGCTAGCGAGTGGCGTAGTCATCGTTGAAGCGGAACGCGTCAGAACAGATGATTGTAGATAGTGAAGCCTGCTTTTCAGGGTCCAGTTAGCGTCCAGCTGTATGACTTTGAACTGCCCAGACGGATCATGAAAGTTGACCGGGTCGTTTGCGCAGTAGGCGTAAGCATTCATCCCTCCATGGTCGAAGGGAGACAAGTGATCCTGAGACACAAATCTTCTCAGTGTGCTCGAGTAGCCCCGATGCCCCTGGCCTAGCAGATAGAGCTGGCTAATCGGGTCGAGGAATTCTGCGCAAAAACTCACTCTGCTCGTGGCCGAGACGCCCATCCCTGAGTGGCCGTAGGGGTCATAGCAAACCGGATCGTGGGCTCGCGCAATGGCCGAGGCCAGGCAAGACCCACTACTGTCACTGATCAGCAGTTTCCAGCCTCCTCGGGATACGTGCTCTGCCAGGCACCACTGCCTGATTCGCATAAGCCGCTCGTCATGCTGGGATGTGCCAACCGTGGTGAGTTTGTCGCTGCTATAAAAATAGCGTTCTGTGAGGTAGCTCATGATCAAACTCGGTTTTGAATGTGTAGGGTAGTAATGGTCTCGGGCTATTTGGAGAATTTTCGTGCTGGTGAATAGGGTCGGCCGCTACAGGAAAACTGTAAAACTCACCTTCAGCGGCCCCCTGAACCTTGTTGCGTTGCTGGCATTGCGGTGCGACGCGAACAACTCGCTCGACGCTGCAAGCCGGCGACACTCAGGTGCGGGTCGACCTGTTCTCAACAAGACTTGAGCCTGGATTGCGCACATTGCGGTTCAACGTTGAGAGTTCCACGGCCTGCCCCGTTGGGGACTGCACGCTGGTACTGAGCGTCCTTACGGCCTCTTGAGCCCCGAAGAGGTCTTTGTAAGCGGGAGGCGGGGACTGGGATGCCTCAGAATAGCCCGAGATTGGTCGGGCATTCGGTTGGACAACTTGGTTGTAATCAGGCGGTGCGTCCAGATCTTCAAGCTGCAGCGATCGTCGAGGTGGCTGTCTTGCCCATTGCGTTGGTGATGGAGGGGGACCGACCGGCGTCAATGAGTTTCGTCGCGAGGGGACTTGCCCAACTGGGGGGCGAAGCGCCCATTGTATCGCTTGGCCGCTGCCGAACCCGATGACAGCCCCCAGCGCCAGAGCGCCTGAGACACAATAGAGGATGTTTTTGATGGGCTTTGATTGCGTCGATATCGCTGCAATGAGTACGCCGATACTCGATAAACCCAAGCCGAGGGCCGCGTATTTGAACGGAACAGGCATATGCCCCGAGGGATCATGACGATTGACCGGGTCGCCTGCGCAGTAGCCATACCCATTCAGCCCACCCTGGCCGAACGGGCTCAGATCATCGGCGCTGCCAAACCTGCCCAAGCTAGGGCTTAACAAGCGATAACCGTTTCCTGGCAAATAGCCGCGTGTTGCCGCGTCCAGTAATTGCCCAGTGAACGCCAATGGCTGTTTTGCTGAGTCATGAGCACCGCAGTGGCCGTAAGGCGTATAAGCGAACGTGGCCCCTCGCGCGCCTTCAAGCGCGTGGATCACCGTGCTGGCGCTATCCACGGACAGCAGCGAGCGCGAGGGCTGATTCGCTGATCTGTATTCTGCCAAGGGTAGTCCGTTGCGGCGGAGCACTGAGCGCGATCCCGCGCCGTCGAGTTCCGTGCAAACATGACCGTTTTGGTAGAATCGACGCACCGTCCGGGGAGTACTCATGGGTATGCCTCAGTTTGAAGTCAGTCAGAAAAGATTCACCGCACTGGCGTCGTGTCCAGACCATCAACTTGATAAGCCCATGCTAGTGAAACGCTATTTTCTGGCTACTGGCATAAATGCCAGCTCGCCTCCAGTACCCGCATCATCTCCTTCAACGGCAGGCTCGCTGCTTTACCATCGAGCCTGACCGGCCCCACAAACTGAACCCTGATCTACGCTCAAGGTCGACTCATCGAATCATTTGCGCGCAAACAAGGAGCGAGCATGACGGTGGTGCGTCCGTTGATGGTCGTGTGCCTCGGGCTGCTGTTCACCCTGGCCGGGTGCGAGCAGGAAAAACACAGCCCACAGCTGCCCAGGGTCGGGGTCGTGCGCGTCGAGCCGGTGGATTTTGCCGCGTCGGTGGCACTGACTGGCGATGTGCAGGCGCGGGTGCAGACCGACCTGTCGTTCCGCGTCGGCGGCAAGATCATTTCCCGTAGTGTCGATGTCGGTGACCACGTCAAGGCCGGCCAGGTCCTGGCCCGGCTCGATCCGAAAGACCTGAAGAACAACGTCGACTCGGCCAAGGCCGAGGTGTTCGCCGCGCAAGCACGGGTCAACCAGAGCGCCGCGGCCTTCGTGCGCCAGGAAAAACTGCTGCCCAAGGGTTACACCAGCCGCAGCGAATACGACGCCGCGCAGGCCGCGTTGCGCGGTAACCAGAGTGGCCTGAAGGCGGCCCAAGCGCAGTTGGCCAACGCCAACGAGCAATTGGGCTACACCGCCCTGGTGTCCGATACCGATGGCGTCATCACCGCACGTCAGGCCGAGGTCGGCCAGGTGGTGCAGGCGACCATGCCGATCTTCCGCCTGGCCGCCGATGGCGAGCGAGATGCGGTGTTCAATGTCTATGAATCGCTGCTCAGCGCCCCGGCCAGCGATGAAACCGTCATCGTGCAGTTGCTCGAAGACCCCAAGGTGCAGGCCCAGGGCCGAGTGCGCGAAATCACCCCGACCGTGTCTGCGCAAAGCGGCACCTTGCAGGTCAAGGTCGCGCTGCGTGATGTTCCGCCGGCCATGGCCCTCGGCGCGCCGGTCACCACCCTGGCGAAAACCCAGGGCCAGCAAAGTGTCGAGTTGCCTTGGTCGGCGCTGAGCAAGGGCCTGCGTGATCCGGCTGTCTGGGTCGTCGGCGACGGCGACAAGGTCGAGCTGCGCCCCGTGCGTATTGCCCGCTACCTGACCGGCAAGGTCATCATCGGTGCGGGTATCAACGGTGGTGAAACCGTGGTGATCAACGGCGCGCAGCTGCTGCACCCGGGCATGCAGGTCGAGCAGGTCGCCGCCAAGGACGGAGGGGCGTTGCCATGATTCGCCTGTTGTGGATAACCCTCGCTGCGCTGCTGTTGGCCGGCTGTGGGAAGGATGAAGAGAAGCCCGAGCCGGTGCGACCGGTGCTGTCCGCTGTGGTCGAGCAATCGTCAGAGGCGCAGCTGGGCCGCTTTGCCGGCACCATCCAGGCGCGCTATGAAAGCACCTTGGGCTTTCGCGTGTCCGGGCGCATCGCCCGGCGCTGGGTCGATGTCGGTACTTCGGTGAAAGCCGGCGATACCCTGGCCACCCTCGACCCCACCGACCAGCAAAACCAGCTGCGCGCCGCTGAAGGCGACCTGGCGCGGGTCCAGGCGCAGTGGATCAACGCCCAGGCCAACGCCCGCCGTCAGCAGCAGTTATACGACCGCGGGGTCGGCGCCCAGGCGCAACTGGACATTGCCCAGACAGACCTGAAAACCGCCGATGCCAGCCTGACCCAGGCGCGCTCGTCGGTCAGCCAGGCGCGCGATCAACTCGGTTACAGCGAACTCAAGGCCGATCATTCGGCGGTGGTCACCGCCTGGCACGCCGAAGCCGGGCAGACCGTCAGCGTCGGTCAGGAAGTGGTGACGCTGGCCCGCCCCGACGTCAAGGAAGCGGTCATCGACCTGCCCATCTCGCTGGCCGAACAGCTCAACCCGAGCATGACCCTCACCGTGGCCTCGCAGCTCAACCCGGACCTCAACACCACCGCCAGCCTGCGCGAACTCGAACCCCAGGCCGACGCCACCACGCGTACCCGCCGCGCTCGCCTGAGCCTGGCTTCGACCCCGACCGGCTTCAACCTCGGCACCTCGGTCAGCGTCAGCCTGACCTCGCCGATCGCTGCCCGCAGTGAACTGCCGCTGACCGCGCTGCTGGAGCGCGACGGCAAGACCCAGGTGTGGGTGGTCGACCCCAAGCAGCACGTGGTCAATCTGCGCGATGTGGTGGTCAGTGCACGTACCGAGCGCAGCGTGGTATTGACCGGTGGAGTGCAGCCCGGTGAGCGGGTGGTCACTGCCGGGGTCAACAGTCTCAAGCCAGGCCAGAAGGTCACGTTCGACGAGGAATCACGATGAAAGGCGGCTTCAACCTGTCCGAATGGGCGCTGCGCCACCAGTCTTTCGTCTGGTACCTGATGTTCGTCGGCCTGCTGATGGGGGTGTTTTCCTACTTCAACTTGGGCCGTGAAGAAGACCCATCGTTCACCATCAAGACCATGGTCATCCAGACCCGCTGGCCCGGTGCGACCCAGGACGAAACCCTGTACCAGGTCACCGACCGCATCGAGAAGAAGCTCGAAGAGCTCGACTCGCTCGATTATGTGAAGAGCTACACCCGCCCGGGCGAGTCGACCATCATGGTGTTCCTGCGCGACACCACCAAGGCCGGCGATATTCCGCAGATCTGGTACCAGGTGCGCAAGAAGATCCAGGACATCCGCGGGCAGTTCCCGCAGGGCATCCAGGGGCCGGCGTTCAACGACGAGTTCGGTGACGTGTACGGCTCGATCTACGCCTTCACCGCCGATGGCCTGAACATGCGCCAGCTACGCGACTACGTGGAGCAAGTACGCGCGGAGATTCGCGAGGTCGAGAACATCGGCAAGGTCGAGGTGGTCGGCACGCAGAACGAAGTGCTCTACCTGAATTTCTCGGTACGCAAGCTGGCGGCGCTGGGCATCGACCAGCGTCAGGTCATGCAGGCCCTGCAAGCGCAGAACACGGTGACCCCGGCCGGGGTGATCGAGGCCGGGCCAGAGCGCATTTCAGTGCGTACCACTGGCCAGTTCGCCTCGGAAAAGGATCTGGAAAGCGTCAACCTGCGCATTAACGACCGCTTCTTCCGCTTGGCCGACATCGCCACCATCGAGCGCGGCTACGCCGATCCTCCGGCACCGATGTTCCGCTACAACGGCCAGCCGGCCATTGGCCTTGCCATCGGCATGCAGAAGGGCGGCAACATCCAGGTGTTCGGTGAGCAGCTCAAGGAGAAAATGACCCAGATCACCGGCGAGCTGCCGGTCGGGGTCGGTGTGCACAGCGTTTCCGAGCAGGCCGAGGTGGTCAAGGAAGCGGTGGGCGGCTTCACCAGTGCGCTGTTCGAGGCGGTGATCATCGTGCTGGTGGTGAGCTTCATCAGCCTGGGCGTGCGCGCCGGGCTGGTGGTGGCGTGCTCGATTCCGTTGGTGCTGGCGATGGTCTTCGTGTTCATGGAGTACAGCGGCATCACCATGCAGCGGATTTCCCTGGGCGCGCTGATCATCGCCCTGGGCCTGCTGGTGGATGACGCGATGATTACCGTCGAGGTGATGGTCACCCGGCTGGAGATGGGCGAAAGCAAGGAGGATGCGGCGACCTTCGCCTACAAATCCACCGCCTTCCCGATGCTCACCGGCACCCTGGTGACGGTGGCCGGCTTCGTGCCCATCGGCCTCAACGCCAGCTCGGCGGGGGAGTACACCTTCACCCTGTTCGCGGTGATTGCCGTGGCGCTGTTGGTGTCGTGGGTGGTGGCGGTGTTCTTCTCGCCAGTGTTGGGTGTGCATATTCTCAGCAACCGCAAGCTCAAGGCCCACGATGAAAAGCCGGGCCGCGTGGCCCGTGGCTTCGAGCATGGTCTGCTGTGGTGCATGCGCCATCGCTGGCTGACCGTGATCGGCACCGTGGTGCTGTTCGTGCTGGCGGTGTTCTGCATGCGCTTCGTGCAGAACCAGTTCTTCCCCTCATCCGACCGGCCGGAAATCCTCGTCGACCTCAACCTGCCGCAGAACGCTTCCATCGAAGAGACCCGGCGCACCGTCGACCGCCTGGAAGCCACGCTCAAAGACGACAAGGACATCGACCACTGGAGCACCTACATCGGCCAGGGCGCGATCCGCTTCTACCTGCCGCTCGACCAGCAACTGCAGAACCCCTATTACGCGCAGTTGGTGATCGTCAGCAAAGGCCTGGAAGAGCGCGGCGAGTTGATCGCCCGCTTGCAGAAACGCCTGCGCGAAGACTTCGTCGGCATTGGCAGCAACGTGCAGTCGCTGGAGATGGGTCCACCGGTGGGGCGGCCGATCCAGTACCGCGTCAGCGGCAAGGACATCGACCAGGTGCGCCATCACGCCATCGAACTGGCCACCGTGCTCGACGCCAACCCCAACATCGGCGAGATGATCTACGACTGGAACGAGCCGGGCAAAGTGCTGCGCATCGACATCGCCCAGGACAAGGCGCGGCAGCTTGGGCTGTCGTCGGAAGACGTCGCCAACGTGATGAACAGCATTGTCAGCGGCGCGCCAGTGACTCAGGTGAACGATGAAATCTACCTGATCGATGTCATCGCCCGCGCCGAGGACAGCGAACGCGGCTCGCCCGATACCTTGCAGAACCTGCAGATCGTCACCCCCAACGGCACCTCGATTCCGCTGCTGGCGTTCGCCACCGTGCGCTATGAGCTCGAGCAGCCGCTGGTGTGGCGGCGTGATCGCAAGCCGACCATTACCCTCAAGGCTTCGGTCAATGGCGACATGCAGCCCACCGACCTGGTGGCCCAGCTGAAACCGAAGATCGACGAGTTCGCCAGCAAGCTGCCGAGCGGTTACGAGGTGGCGGTGGGCGGTACAGTGGAGGAGAGCGGCAAGGCTCAGGGGCCGATCGCCAAGGTCATTCCGCTGATGCTGTTCCTCATGGCGACCTTCCTGATGATCCAGCTGCACAGTGTGCAGAAACTGCTGCTGGTGGTGAGTGTGGCGCCGCTGGGGTTGATCGGCGTGGTGCTGGCGCTGGTGCCGACCGGCACGCCGATGGGTTTTGTGGCCATTCTTGGGGTGCTGGCGCTGATCGGCATCATCATCCGCAACTCGGTGATTCTGGTGACCCAGATCGACGCCTTCGAGGCCGAGGGCTATGCGCCGTGGGATGCGGTGGTTGAAGCCACCAACCACCGCCGCCGGCCGATCCTGCTGACGGCGGCGGCGGCCAGCCTGGGCATGATCCCGATTGCCCGCGAAGTGTTCTGGGGGCCGATGGCCTACGCCATGATCGGCGGCATCATCAGCGCCACGCTACTGACGCTGTTGTTCCTGCCGGCGCTGTATGTGGCCTGGTACAAGATTCGTGAGCCGGATGTGTAGGAGGGGCGCAAGCTGCGATGGGCCACCATACAATCTGACTGATACCTGGGTTGGACCGGCTTTGCCGGCCATCGCGACTGGCCCGGAGCGCCGGCCGGTCGCTCCTACAGTCGGTCATTACCATGAAAATGGTTATATAAAAATTCTTAAACAGTATTTTTAAGAATATCTGCGCCTCACTATGATTGCCCTCACGCCAGGCGCAATCCTTTCTCACTCTGCCCGGCACTTCACTCACAGGAGAACGAGCATGAGTGCATCCCTGCGTAGCATCGACGGTCAGGACGAAGCCACCATCCTGCGGGAAATCCAGAGTGCCCTGCGCGACCTGCGCTTCGGCGCGGTGGAGATCACCGTACACAACGCGCAAGTGGTGCAGATCGAGCGCAAGGAGAAATTCCGCCTGCAACAGCCTTCCAGCAAGTCCAGCTGATCAACACCTACTCCTAGTAGAACAACTGCCAAACGGGAGCTTCACCATGTCCATCCGCCGTTACGCGCTGGCTGCGCTCGCCAGCGCCGTGTTTGCCGGTTCTGCCATCGCCAAGGATTACGAGCTGCTCAACGTTTCCTACGATCCGACCCGCGAGCTGTACCAGCAGTACAACGCCGAATTCATCAAGCATTGGCAGCAGCAGCACCCCGGCGACAAGGTGAAGATCCAGCAATCCCATGGCGGTTCGGGCAAACAGGGCCGGGCGGTGATCGATGGCCTGCGCGCCGACGTGGTGACCCTCGCCCTGGCCGGTGACATCGACGAAATCGCCAAGCTCGGCAAGACCCTGCCGGAGAACTGGCAGACCCGCCTGCCCGATGCCAGCACCCCGTACACCTCGACCATCGTGTTCCTGGTGCGCAAGGGCAACCCGAAGAACATCAAGGACTGGGGCGACTTGGTCAAGAATGATGTCTCGGTGATTACCCCGAACCCGAAAACCTCCGGCGGTGCGCGCTGGAACTTCCTCGCCGCCTGGGCCTATGGTCTGAAGACCGGCGGCAGCGAAGACAAGGCCAAGGCCTACGTGCAGGAGCTGTTCAAGCACGTACCGGTGCTCGACACCGGCGCCCGTGGCTCGACCATCACCTTCGTCAACAACGGTCAGGGCGATGTGTTGCTGGCCTGGGAGAACGAAGCCTTCCTGGCGCTCAAGGAAGACGGTGGCGCCGACAAGTTCGACATCGTCGTGCCGTCGCTGTCGATCCTCGCCGAGCCGCCGGTGGCGGTGGTGGACAAGAACACCGAGCGCAAGGGCAACACCGAGATCGCCACCGAGTACCTCAAGCACCTGTACAGCCCCGAAGGGCAGAAGATCGCCGCAGAAAACTTCTATCGCCCACGTGACGAAAAAGTCGCTGCCGAGTATGCCAAGCAGTTCCCCAAACTGGACCTGGTGACCATCGACAAGGACTTCGGCGGCTGGAAGACTGCACAACCGAAATTCTTCAACGACGGTGGCGTGTTCGACCAGATCTATCAGGCGCAGTAATCGAGCTGCCGGTCCGGCGGCCGGCGCGAACAACCTGAAGAGGTCGAAGGCCAAACCATCAGCACCGGCCCGGGATCGCCCCCGGGCTTCGTGCATTCAACAGGGACTTTTATGTCACGACGTATCTCCCCCGTCATACCCGGCTTCGGGCTGACGCTGGGCTACACCCTGGTGTACCTCAGCCTGATCGTGCTGATACCGCTGGCGGCCATGTTCATTCATGCCTCACAGCTTACCTGGGAACAGTTCTGGACCATCATCAGCGCCCCGCGGGTCATCGCCGCGTTGAAGCTGAGCTTTGGCACCGCGCTGTTCGCCGCCATCATCAACGGCCTGATTGGCACCCTGCTGGCCTGGGTGCTGGTGCGCTACACCTTCCCCGGGCGCAAAGTCATCGACGCGATGATCGACTTGCCGTTCGCCCTGCCCACGGCCGTCGCCGGTATCGCCCTGACGGCGCTGTACGCACCGGGAGGCTGGGTGGGACAGTTCGCCACCGACCTGGGCTTCAAGATTGCCTACACCCCGCTTGGCATCACCCTGGCGTTGACCTTCGTCACCCTGCCGTTCGTGGTGCGCACGGTGCAGCCGGTACTGGCCGACATCCCGCGGGAAGTCGAAGAAGCCGCCGCCTGCCTGGGCGCCAGGCCCTTGCAGGTGTTCCGCCATGTGCTGGCGCCGGCCTTGCTGCCAGCCTGGCTGACCGGCTTCGCCCTGGCCTTCGCCCGTGGTGTGGGCGAGTACGGCTCGGTGATCTTCATTGCCGGCAACATGCCGATGAAGACCGAAATCCTGCCGCTGCTGATCATGGTCAAGCTCGACCAGTACGACTACACCGGCGCTACCGCCATCGGCGTGCTGATGCTGGTGGTTTCCTTCATCCTGCTGCTGCTGATCAACCTGTTGCAGCGGCGTATCGAAACCCCTTGAAGGAGGCCCAGGCTCATGTCTAGTTCAACCCTTGGCGCCACCGCCACTGCCAACGCCGCACGCCGTGGCAGTGCTACCGCGCGACGAGTGCTGATCGTCTCGGCGTGGCTGGTGTTCGCGCTGTTTCTGCTGCTGCCGCTGTTCATCGTCGTGTCCCAGGCATTGAAGAACGGCTTCGGCACCTTCTTCGAAGCGATCTTCGAACCTGACGCACTGGCTGCGCTGCAACTGACTTTGCTCGCCGTGGCCATCTCGGTGCCGCTGAACCTGGTGTTTGGCGTCAGCGCGGCGTGGTGCGTGAGCAAATACGACTTTCCCGGCAAGAGCATTCTGGTAACGCTGATCGACCTGCCGTTTTCGGTCTCGCCGGTGATCGCCGGTCTGGTCTATGTGCTGATGTTCGGCGCCCAGGGCCTGTTCGGCCCCTGGTTGCAGGACCACGACATCCAGATCGTCTTCGCCCTGCCCGGCATCGTGCTGGCGACCATCTTCGTCACCGTACCGTTCGTTGCCCGTGAGCTGATCCCGCTGATGCAGGAGCAGGGCACCCAGGAAGAGGAGGCCGCGCGCCTGCTCGGCGCCAACGGTTGGCAGATGTTCTGGCACGTGACCCTGCCGAACATCAAGTGGGGCCTGATCTACGGCGTGGTGCTGTGTACCGCGCGGGCGATGGGCGAGTTCGGTGCAGTGTCGGTGGTGTCCGGGCACATCCGTGGCGTGACCAACACCTTGCCGCTGCACGTCGAGATTCTCTACAACGAGTACAACCATGTCGCGGCCTTCAGCGTGGCCAGCTTGCTGCTGATCCTGGCGCTGTTCATCCTGCTGCTCAAGCAGTGGAGCGAATCCCGCATTAACCGCCTGCGCCACAACGCAGCGGAGGACTAATTCATGTCGATCGAAGTTCGTAACGTCAGCAAGCGCTTCAATACCTTCCAGGCCCTCGACGCCATCAACCTGGATATCCATAGCGGCGAGCTGGTGGCGCTGCTCGGTCCGTCTGGCTGCGGCAAGACCACCCTGCTACGTATCATCGCCGGCCTGGAAACCCCGGATCAGGGCAGCATCGTCTTCCATGGCGAAGATGTCTCCGGCCACGACGTGCGTGATCGCAACGTCGGCTTCGTGTTCCAGCACTACGCGCTGTTCCGCCACATGAGCGTGTTCGACAACGTCGCCTTCGGCCTGCGCATGAAGCCCAAGGGCGAGCGCCCGAGCGAGAGCAAGATCGCCGAAAAAGTCCATGAGCTGCTCAACATGGTCCAGCTCGACTGGCTCGCCGACCGCTACCCCGAGCAGTTGTCCGGCGGCCAGCGCCAGCGTATCGCCCTGGCCCGTGCCCTGGCGGTGGAGCCCAAGGTGCTGCTGCTCGATGAACCGTTCGGGGCGCTGGATGCCAAGGTGCGCAAGGAGCTGCGCCGCTGGCTGGCGCGCCTGCACGAAGACATCAACCTGACTTCGGTATTCGTCACCCACGACCAGGAAGAAGCGATGGAAGTGGCTGATCGCATCGTGGTGATGAACAAGGGCGTGATCGAGCAGATCGGCTCGCCGGGCGAGGTGTACGAAAAACCGGCCAACGATTTCGTCTACCACTTCCTCGGCGACTCCAACCGCTTCGCCATCAGCGAAGGCCAGCATGTGCTGTTCCGTCCCCATGAAGTGTCGCTGTCGCGCCATGAAACCGAGGGGCATCATGCCGCTGAGGTTCGTGACATCCGGCCACTGGGCGCAACCACCCGGGTCACTCTCAAGGTGGAAGGGCAGAGCGATCTGATCGAAGTCGAAGTGGTCAAGGACCACGACAGCCTGACCGGCCTGACTCGCGGCGAGACGCTGTTCTTCCGCCCCAAGGTCTGGCAGAACGCCGGCGACGCCTGAGCTACGCTAGCGCCCCGGGGCCGCGTGCCGGCCCCGGCGGCACGTGTTCATTGCCGAACAAGGATTTCCCGCCGCCGCTGCAATCTGCTTCACTGGCAGGCAACCTCGGCAAGGACGACCGCCTCGATGAGCATCTCTGTGCAACGCAGCCAGTTCAACCATTCCTACCCGATCCTCACCCGCCCCCACGACAACGACCTGCACGGGCATGTCTCGGGCGCGACCGTGCACGGCTATTTCGAAGCGGCGCTGCAGGCGTTGCTGCTGCAGGAAGCCGGGCTCGACCTGCGCGACGGCGAGGTCACCGGGTTCGTGGTCAGTTCCGCGGCGGACTTCTTCGCCTTGCCCAGTTTCCCCGATGCCTTGGAAGTGACGGTGGCCGTTACCCGCCTTGCCGGTAGCACGGTGGAATACCGGTTGGGGCTGTTCCGTCCAGGCGAGGCCGAGGCGTGTGCCTTGGGGCGGGTGGTGCAGGTGTTCGTCGAACGCGCCAGCGGCCGCCCAGTGGCGGTGCCCGACGCGTTGCAGAAGGTGTTGGCAGGGTTGCAGCTGGGTGAGGCGGTTGGGGAGGGGTAGCAAGGCCGGTGGCACTGTGCCGCTCCTTCCAGGTCGTGGATTTCCCCTGTAGGAGCGGCTTGAGCCGCGAAAAACGTTCAGGCAACAGAGACTCAGGCTAGCGAAGGCCGGCCAACCGCCTCAACGGTGGTGACGATGATGACGCGGGCCGGGGTGCTTGCGGTGGCCGTAGTGACGGCCACGGTCGTAATGCCGGCGATCATCGTAGCCGCGGCGGGCGCGATGGTCGTCGCGGTCGGCTTCGTTGCCCATGTAGTTGCCCAGCGCACCACCTGCACCACCACCTGCGGCTGCGCCGATCAGGCTGCCGGTGTTGCCGCCGACCTGGCGACCGATGACGTTACCGCCGGCAGCACCCAAGCCGCCACCAATGGCCGCTTCGCCGCGCTGGCGCTTGTCGGCGCCGACTGCGCTACCGGCTGCGCCGCCCAGGCCTGCGCCGATGGCCGAGCCGGTGCTGCCGCCCATGGACTGACCGACCACGGAGCCGAGTACCCCACCGAGCGCGCCGCCAATGCCGGCTTCGGTGTTGCCACCTGCCATTGCAGCGCCGCTGAGCAGACCCAGGGACAACAACAGAATGGAGGAATACTTCTTCATCGATAACGCCTCATAGGGATGACGAGGGCGAATGTGCCGCCCGCAGGCCGGGCTGGCAACGCAAATCCGACGAATAGCACGCAAGCTAACGATTTATCTAAGCTGTTGTTTTAGCTATGAAACTTTGTTCGAAAAGTGAGGTCATAGGTTACTTGAGAAAAAGCCCCGGCCATTGCGGTCGGGGCTTTTTCGTTGTTGCGGGGTGCAAGGTGTGCGCTCACTTTGATGACTCGACTTGTATCTCTCCAGCTAGCGTCCCGGCGACATCAAGCAGCGTCTCCTCGAGCCGTTTGGCGGGGATCTGCGCAGACTTCTGATGGTCCATCCCACTGCCTGGCAGGGTGACCTTGATGATGCGGGCCGAGAAGTATTTGTCGAACGGCTCCAACTCCGAATATTCATCGGGTGCAAGCGACAGGGCCGTGAGTCGCCCGATCAGGCCGCAAATCCAGTCAGCGCATTGAATGGTTTGGAACAAGTGGCTCTCGGCCTGAATGGGCGGTTCAATGAGAGTTCTGCACTTCTCCGACGCGTCCTCGAACATGGCCAGGGTGCAAACTTCGACATCGGTCTCCCGCCACTGATTACCGGCGCGTTGCTCATCGAGCATCAGCATGAACGTTGATTCGTTCTGCGCGCAGAACCTATCTATCTTGCGCACAGATTGCAAAAGCTGTCGCTTGAATGTCTCGGTTGAGTTGTGCGCCTTCGGATCGGTCGTCTTGTGCTCACCGGTGTAAAACACGTATCCGCCGATTTTTTCGATGTGGTTGAGAAGTCGAAAGGTGGTGCGACGCAGCTGCTCGTACTTGGTGACGTTTCGCAGTGCGTACAACTGAGAGCCTTTCTTCTCCCGCTGTTAAGCCGGAAGGTTTTTTGGATTGTCGTTGGCCAGGTCATGCGCCAACAGCTGACACTTGGCCTTGTAAAAATAGATCGCAAACTCTCGGATTTCAGATGCGGGCAAAACCAGGCCTGCAAATCCGAACGCCGGATGCGTTTTGTAGTTTGGATGGTTGCGAGAGACGTACTGGCCGACATGCCCGAATTCGTCCAGGTATGCGACGTAGTGTGTCATTGCTACCGGATTCCTTGCCCCAGAAACACGAAAACCCGCTGCTTTCGCAGGCGGGTCTCGGAAGGTAGGCACGAAAGCGAGCTCTCATGCGTTGAGGTCGATCATACGCCGGCTGACACTTATGTCAACGTGCCCCCACGGCTCAACCGAAGTCTTAACGATTCAGCATGTAACTGGATAACACGCGGCGCTTTCCTGAGTAGAAGTATCCGCAGGCCACTCTGAATGCCCAGAGGGGGGTGTGATATAGGTCTGTCATATGGCTGGATCAAACAATCCGGCCATTGTCCCGCGCTCGCTCCAGCTTGATCGCCACGAACTTCGACGTCGGCGTGTGGCTGCCATCGCCGACGCTTTCCAGAGGTACCAGTGGGTTGACTTCCGGGTAGTAGGCTGCGGCTTGCCCGGCTGGCATGTCGAAGGCCAGCAAGGTGAAGCCGTGTACGCGGCGCACGTGGTCATCGCCCCACAGCGAAACGATGTCGACCTTCTGCCCCGGCTGGAAGCCCAGACGCATGATGTCGGCTTCGTTGACGAACAGTACGTCACGCTGGCCGCGCACGCCGCGGTAGCGGTCGTCCATGCCATAGATGGTGGTGTTGTACTGGTCGTGCGAGCGCATCGACTGCATGACCAGGTCAGGCGTCTGGCCGCTGGCCAGCACCCGTGGATCGATCAGGCTGTCGGGCAGCAGGTTGGCCTTGAAGTTGGCGCGCTTGCTGGGCGTGGCCCATTGCCGTTGTGCGGCGCTGTTGCCCAGGTAGAAGCCGCCTGGATTTTGCAGCCGCTCGTTGAAGTCGGTGAAGCCGGGGATGGTGTCGGCGATCAACTCGCGGATGCGGCCGTAGTCGGCCACTGTCCAGTGCCAGTCGATCGGCGCCTTGCCCAGGGTGGCGGCGGCGATACCGGCGATGACCGCCGGCTCCGAGCGCATCTGCTTGGACAGCGCCTTGAGCTGGCCGTTAGAGGCGTGGACCATGCTGAACGAGTCTTCCACGGTCACCGCCTGCGGCCCTTCGACCTGCAAGTCGATGTCGGTGCGACCCAGGCACGGCAGAATCAGCGCCTGCTTGCCGTGAATCAGGTGGCTGCGGTTGAGCTTGGTGCTGATCTGCACGGTCAGGTCGCAGTTGCGCAGGGCCTGGGCGGTGCGCTCGGTGTCCGGAGTGGCCTGGGCGAAGTTGCCGCCCAGGGCGATGAACACCTTCGAGCGGCCTTCGAGCATGGCATGGATCGCCTCGACCACGTTGTGGCCGCTGTGGCGAGGCACCGGGAAGCCGAACCGGCGCTCGATGGCATCGAGCAAGGCCACCGGTGGGCGCTCGTTGATGCCCATGGTGCGGTCGCCCTGCACGTTACTGTGGCCACGCACCGGGCACAGGCCGGCGCCGGGTACGCCCAGGTTGCCGCGCAGCATCTGCAGGTTGGCGATTTCCTGGATGGTCTGCACCGAGTGACGGTGCTGGGTGATACCCATGGCCCAGCACATGATCACCCGCTTGCCACGGCAGTACATGCGCGCGGCCAGCTCGATGTCTTCCAGGCTCAGGCCGGACTGCGCCTGGATTTGCTCCCAGGGGGTGGCCTCGACCACCGCCAGGTAATCGTCGACGCCATGGCCGTGTTCTGCGATGAAGGCGTGGTCGAACACCGCCGGTTCGCCCTTGGCCTGGGCTTCGCGTTCCCACTGCAGGGTGAACTTGGCCATGCCGCGCAGCAACGCCATGTCGCCGCCCAGGGCCGGGCGGAAGAACGCGGTGTTCGTCGGCTTGTCGCTGTTGGTGAGCATCTCGAGCATGTGCTGCGGATGCTGGAAGCGTTCCAGGCCACGCTCCTTGAGTGGGTTGATGCACACCACCTGGGCGCCGCGCTTCACCGCATCGCGCAGCGGGTCGAGCATGCGTGGGTGGTTGGTGCCGGGGTTCTGGCCCCAGACGAAGATCGCATCGGCATGCTCGAAGTCGTCATAGGTGACGGTGCCCTTGCCGACCCCAACGCTCTGCCCGAGGGCCACGCCGCTGGCTTCGTGGCACATGTTCGAACAGTCGGGGAAGTTGTTGGTGCCGTAGGCGCGCACGAACAGCTGGTACAGGTACGCCGCTTCGTTGCTGGCCCGACCGGAGGTGTAGAACTCGGCCTGGTCAGGGCTGCTCAGGCCATTGAGGTGCTGGGCGATGAGGGCGAAGGCGCTGTCCCAGTCGATGGGCTTGTAGCGGTCGCTGGCCGGGTCATAGACCACCGGCTCGGTCAGCCGGCCCTGGTACTCCAGCCAGTAGTCGCTTTGCTCGAGCAGCGCGCTGACGCTGTAGCGGGCGAAGAAGGCCGGGTCGACGCGGCGCTTGGTGGCTTCCCAGTTGACCGCCTTGGCGCCGTTCTCGCAGAACTTGACCATGCCGCTTTCCGGCGAGTCGCCCCAGGCGCAGCCCGGGCAGTCGAAGCCGCCGTTCTGATTGGTCTTGAGCATGGCACGCAGGTTCTTCAGCGCGTTGTCGCTGCCGACCCAGGCCTTGGCCACGCTGATCAGCGCGCCCCAGCCACCGGCCGGGCCAGGGTAGGGCTTGTAGCGCGGGCTGGAGGCTGGCGCGTTGTCGGGGATCTTCTGATGCGAGCTCACGGCTTGATTACTCCATCGCGGGGCTGTAGACCCGCGGTGCACTGTGTTTGGGCAAATGAATGAGGTTGAGCTGATGCTTGCGCGCCCATTGCAAGGCAAGGCCAGTGGGCGCCGACAGGCTGACCAGGGTCTGGATACCGGCGCGCAGCACCTTCTGGATCAGCTCCAGGCTGCAGCGGCTGGTGACGATTGCCAGTCCGCCGTGGGTGTCGATGCGCTCGCGCAGCAGGGCGCCGATCAGCTTGTCGAGGGCGTTGTGCCGGCCGATGTCTTCGCGGCCCAGGCGCAATTGACCCTGGTTGTCCATGAACAGCGCGGCGTGCACTGCACCGCAGTGCTGGCCGAGCGGCTGGAAGGCATCGATGCGCCGGCGCAGGTCGTGCAGCCAATGCACCGGCGGCAGCGGCGCGCCGGGCAGTACTTTGAGGTCCGGCAGGGCCTGTTCCAGGGCTTCGACCCCACACAGGCCGCAGCCGCTGGTGCCGGCCAGTTGCCGGCGCTGATCCTTCATGTTCCAGAAGGCGCGGCTGGAAATCTCCACATCGGCGTACAGCGCCGAGCCGCTGCCCGAGAGCCTGATGTCGTAGACGTCGTCGGTGCTGCTGACCAGGCCGCTGCCGATGCTGAAGCCGACCACGAAGTCTTCCAGGTCGGTGGGGCTGACCAGCATCACTGCCTGGTTCAGGCCGTTGTAGGCGATCGCCAGGGCCACTTCTTCGGCCAACGGCGTGCAAGCGCGTTCGCCGTCGTCGAGCTGGACGTAATCGTAGGTGTTGCTGGCGGCAGGCAGGGTCAGGGTCGAGGATGCCGCGCAGACCGGAGGTTTGCTGTTCATCAGGCGGAATACCGGGCGGCTTTATACGCCTACAAGCCTAGGCCTGTGCCTGGGGCGCGTCTAATCGCTTGATTTGATATGCCGATAGACCGCGTCGATCAGTCGCACCTAGAGCAGCTTGCTCAACGCCTGAAGCTGCTCTACCCGCTCGCTCTGGTTGAGCCGAGCGCTGGGGTTGAGGCTCGACCATTGCGGATGCGCACGGGCCTTGTGCAAGGCGTGCGGCAGCTTGCCTTCGCGCCAGGTGCGTTCCTCCGGCGGCGCCAGCTGGATGCTGCCCATGGCCGCGTGACCGCGACGCTCCAGGGCCAGTAGCAACTGCTGTTGACGCAGCGCCAGCAGGCGCAGCACGGCATCGTCGACGGTCAGCTCGCGCTGGCCCTTGAACTTGCCCAGCAGCCGCGCGCCGTAGCTGCGCGCGGTCTGCAACGCACCGCCGGCAATCGCTCCGGCCAGCGCTGCGGCACCCAAGGTCAGGCCGCCGACCAGCAAGTCGACCCCGGCGCCAGCTGCCGCACCTGCGGCAACCCCGCCGCCGACGCGCACGCCGAGCTGGCGCAGCGTTTCCGGGTTGAACAGGTCATCGCCCCAGCGGCCATCGAGCAGTGGCAAGTCGTCGCCGGGGGCATCGTTGCGGCGAAAGCCGTACAGCGTGAGCAGCGCTTCGACGCAGCGTTGCTCACGTTGGCGCACCTCGTGGCGCAGGGTCTGCATGGCGCTGGTCGCGACACTGGCTTGGCTGTCGACACTGCGCCGGCAGGCCGCGCAGTCGATCAGCAGATCGGCGATCAGCTGCCGGGCGCTGTCACGCCGGGCCAGGCGTTGCGCCTGTTGATCGGCGAGTAGTCGTTGCAAGGCTGGGCGCGCGTCTTCGAGCAACAGCGCCAGGCTGTCGTACAGGCGCTGCTCGCCATCTTCCGGCGGCGCCACGCTGTCGAAGCGCACCAGCGCGTGCAGGCCCAGACGTGCCAGCGCCTCACGCCATTGCGCCTCGCGGTGGCCGTCGCTGGTGACGAAGTTGAGCACCGGCAACAGCGGCTTGCCGCAGCCGGCCAGCACTTCCAGTTCATCGCGGTATTTGGCCAACACCGGTTCACGGGCGTCGATCACGTACAGGCCGGCATCGCTGCTCATCAGCTGGCGCAGCACCTTGGCTTCCTGCTCGAAGCGCTGGCGTGCCTCGCTGCCTTGCAGAAAGCGTTCGAGCCGCGCCGGGCCGTCGAGGCGTTCGCCGGGGCGCTCCAGGCGTTCCAGATGCTCGAGCAGCGCGATGGCATCTTCCAGCCCCGGCGTGTCGTACAGCTCCAGCAGCGGCTCGCCGTCGACCGACAGCCGCGCACCTTCCACATGCCGGGTGGTGCTGGGCCGGTGCGAGACCTCGCCGAACGCCACATCGCGGGTCAGGGTACGCAGCAGCGAGGTCTTGCCGACATTGGTGTGGCCAACCAGGGCCAGCTTCAGCGGATCAGTCATCACCGTGCTCCAGCCAGGTATGCGGCAGCTCGGCGCTGTAGGCCAGGCCGAGGCGAGTGAGGGCTTCGTGCCAGTCGCCCAGGCGCGCGGCGTCGAGCTGCTCACCCGGCGCTGCCGGCAGCAGCCAGATGCGCGTGGCCCCGGCGTTGCGCGCCAGTTCGCCGAGCAGCGCCAGGCTGCCGCGATCAGGCGAGCGTTGTGGGTCACAGGCGATCAGCAGGCGCGCTGGCGGAAAGCGGCTGAGCTGCTCCAGCAGGCGCTGACGTGAGGCGCGGCTGTCGAGCACGCCGGCGTCGGTCACCGCTTCAGGCAGTGTGGGCGGCCAGGGGCGTTGCTCATCCAGTTCCAGGCCCACCAGCAACGCGCCGCCGCTGACCGATTGCGGCGCCTGAGTCGCGGCTTGCTCGGCCATCGCTGGCGCTGGGTCATGCACGCCCAGGCGCTCGCTAGTGGGCATCAGCACTTGGCGCAACTGTTGATAGGCCGGCTGCTCCAGGTCAGCGCCGAGCTGCTGACGCCCGCGCCGCCAGCGCCACAGGCACAGCGCCGCCAGCAGCAGTCGTGGCAGCACGCCGTACACCAGCACCACCCCCAGCAGCCAGCTGGCCCAGGCCTGGCGGGCGCCGTCGAACAGCGGCTGGGTGGCGCCGCTGGCGCGAATCATCGCCTCGCTGGGCATGCTGAAACCCAGCAGCGCGGGCAGGGCGCCGAGGGCGTGAGTCAGGGCGATGAAGGGTTCTGCGGCGAGCAGCGTGGTCTCCCAGACGAAGCCATAGCGCCGGCCGGCGAGCAGGGTCAGCAACATGCCCAGCGCAGCGAGCATCGCCAGCAGCCACAGGCTGTTGACCAGCAGGCCCAGCAACCAGCGGGTCAGGCGCTGGCGCTGCAACAGCACCAGCAGCGCCGGGGCCAGTTGCGCGGCCTGGGCATCGCGCGCCAGCCGCGCACTGAGCCACAGCCACAGGCGCCCGAGCAACGCGCCATGTTCGCCGCTGAGCCAGCCGCTCAAGGCCCAGCCGCAGAGCATCAGCAGGTTCAGGCCAAGCAGGCTGCCCAGGGCCCAGAACACATTGACCGGGCGCGAACCGTCGCCCAGCGCGGCGAAGGCCAGGCCCGCGCCGCTGAGCACGGCGAGCAGCGCCAGGCCCAGCAGCGCCAGGCGCGCGCCCTGTTTCCAGTGGCCAAGGGCTGCGCGCATGCCGTCGCGCTCGGCCAGCCACAAGGCGCGGCGTTCGATGCGCTGGGCCAGGTCGCCGCCGTGCTGACGGGCCAGGCGGTTGGCCTCCTGGTCGTCCAGCAGGCCGGCATGCTCTTCACGCAAACGCACCGCCTCGGTGAGCCAGCGCACGTCGAATCGGGTCAGTTCAGTCACAGGGCGTTCCACGGCTCGTTCGAGGCTGGGAGCATAACCTAGGGGCTGTTCCCGTTTCATCGCAACCGCGCCGAGGCCTGTTTTTTCGCCCTTTCGAGCTCAAGACTCGAACGCTCCATACGAAAAAACAGGCACGGCCCTTCGGGTTACGCGCCAAATCGCGCCATCCAGCGTTGAAGGACTTGAAAAGGGAATGACCCTTTCCTGCGTCCTTCGCCTCGGCTGGCACGATTTGGCGCGGTAACGCGGTTTGCGCTGAAACGGGAACAGCCCCTAGGCAGGCTTTGCTATCCTCGCCGGCATGACGACCTCACTCCCCCTCAGCCTGATCGCGGCGCTCGCCGAGAACCGCGTGATCGGCATCGACAATTCCATGCCCTGGCACCTGCCGGGGGACTTCAAGTACTTCAAGGCCAGCACCCTGGGCAAGCCGATCATCATGGGTCGCAAGACCTGGGATTCGCTCGGCCGGCCGCTGCCGGGCCGGCTCAATCTGGTAGTCAGCCGCCAGCCGGGCTTGCAACTGCCCGGCGCCGAGGTGTTCGCCTCGCTGGCCCAGGCGCAAATCCGCGCCGAGCAATGGGCGCATGAGCATGGCGTGGCAGAGGTGATGCTGATCGGCGGCGCGCAGCTCTATACCCAGGCCCTGGAGCAAGGCCTGATCAGTCGCATGTACCTGACCCGCGTCGGGCTGTCGCCCGCGGGCGATGCCTGGTTCCCCGCCTTTGATGAACGCCAGTGGCACCTCACCTCCAGCGCCCCGCAAGCCCCGGAGGGCGATGGACCGGCGTATCACTTCGAGGTGTGGGAGAAACGCTGAGCGTGAGGGTTGGCAGCACTGGAATCTCAATGAACAGCTTCTGAGGTAGATCCCATTCGCTGGCCGCAACGATCGCCAGGCTCTTGTACACCGACCGTCCAGGCGCCACCGATCGCGACTGTAGCCGGCCGGAGCGCAGGTGTTCGAAGGGGCGTGCGCGCAGCGCACCCGAGGCGTAGCCGAGGACGCGAGGTGTGAGGGTTGCGTAGCAACCCTTGCCCGCGGCGCCCCGTAGAGCACCGGAGCGCAGGGGACCCGGAACGGAGCGAAGCGCAGTGCAGGGCCGGATAGTGGAGCACGGCGGTTTTGCATCCTTTTGCCGCGACAAAAGGATGTCGCCGCCAGGCGAAACCGGGCCGTGAAGTAAACCCAGCATTCACAGGATATACCCCAGCCCAGCCGACCCAACCCATCAATCCACCCGCGACAAATCCCCCTTCAACGCAACCCCGGCAATCACCGCGCCAGCGTGGCATTCGTAGGTCTTGGCATCCTTGCGCTCATTCTTCTTGTAGAAGCTGACGATGTTGGTCACGGCGTTGGCGTTGGCCTGGCGGGCGGCGTCCTGCAGGGTCAGCAGTGCCGATTGCAGGGCCCATTCACAGGCGGCTTCGTCGGTCTTGTTGAAGGCATTGGTCTTCTTGTTGGTGACCGAGCCTGCCCGCACCAGCGTGGTCTTGCCGCGTGGCTGTACGCCGGCCAGGTAGAACTTCACCGAGCCGTCGAGTTTCTTTTCCGCCAGCATTTGCTGGACCACTTTGTCGAACGGCAGGAACAGTGCGGTATCACGGGCCTGGCTGATACCCGGCAGGGCGCAGAGCAGCAGGGCGGCGGAGGCGGTGAGTGTTTTCAGTCGCATGGAATCGATCCTTGAGTGGGTTGGACTTGCGGTTACTGCCAGCGACGGAAGATCAACGACGTGTTGACCCCGCCAAAGGCAAAGTTGTTGTTCATCACGAATTCGTGGCTCATGGTGCGTAGCTCACCGCTCAGGTAGTCCAGCTCGCCGCAGCGCGGGTCGATGTGGTCGAGGTTGAGGGTGTGTACGTAGCGGTCGCTGTTGAGCATTTCGATGCTGAACCACGACTCCAGCGCGCCACAGGCGCCGAGGGTGTGGCCGAGGAAACTTTTCTGCGAGCTGATCGGCATGCGCGCGCCGAACAGGCTGTGGGTGGCCAGGGTTTCGGCGATGTCGCCCTGCTCGGTGGCGGTGCCGTGGCCGTTGACGTAGCCGATCGCCTCGGGCGCCAGCTCGGCGTCCTCCAGAGCCAGTTCCATGGCCCGGCGCATGGTGGTCTGCTCGGGGCGGGTGGTGTGCTGGCCGTCGGCGTTGCTGCCGAAGCCGACGATCTCGGCATGGATGTGCGCGCCGCGGGCCAGGGCGTGGTCGAGGGCTTCGAGCACCAGCATGCCGCCGCCTTCACCGATCACCAGGCCATCGCGGCCGCTGTCGTAGGGGCGCGGGCTGAGGTGCGGGGTGTCGTTCTTCAGGCTGGTGGCGTACAGCGCGTCGAACACCATGGCCTCGGTCGGGCACAGCTCCTCGGCGCCGCCGGCGAGCATCATCGGCAGACGACCGTACTTGATCGCCTCATAGGCGTAGCCGATGCCCTGGCTGCCGCTGGTGCAGGCGCTGGACGTGGGGATCAGGCGTCCGGTGAGGCCGAAGAAGATGCTGATGTTGGCCGCCGTGGTGTGCGGCATCATCCGCACATAGGAATTGGCGTTCAGACCATCGGCCACCGAGTTCAGCAGCATGTTGCCGAAGGCCTTGATCTCGTCGGTGCTGCCGGTGGACGAGCCGCAGGCCACGCCCATGCGCCCGTCACGGATGCTGGCATCGCCCAGCAGGCCGGCATCGTCCAGCGCGCGCTCGGCCGCCGCCACCGCCAGGCGCGACACCCGGCCCATGCTGCGCAGTTGTTTACGGGTCCAATGGCCCGGCACCTGGAAGTCGTCGATGGGCCCGGCCAGGCGCGTATTGAGTTCTTCGAAGCGGTTCCACTCATCCATGCGGCGGATGCCGCTGCGGTTGCTGGCGAAGTTGCCGACGATGGTCGCCCAATCGCTGCCCAACGATGTCAGCCCGGCCATGCCGGTGACTACCACGCGGCGCATCAGCACAGCCCCCCGTTGACCGCCAGCACCTGGCGGGTGATGTAGGCCGCTTCCGCCGACATCAGAAAATTCACCGCCCCGGCCACTTCCTCGGCGGTGCCCAGGCGCTGCGCGGGGATCATCTTCAGCAGATCATCCACCGGAACGTGCTCGTCGAGCATGGCGGTGTCGATCAGCCCGGGGGCGACGCAGTTGACGGTGATGCGGCGCTTGCCCAGCTCGATGGCCAGGGCCTTGGCCGCGCCGATCACACCGGCCTTGGAGGCGCTGTAGTTGACCTGGCCACGGTTGCCGATCAGCCCCGAAACGGAGGTGATGCAGACGATCCGCCCCGGTGCACGGCGGCGGATCATCGGCATCATCACCGGGTGCAGGACGTTGTAGAAACCATCGAGGTTGGTGCGCATCACCTGGTCCCAGTCGTCGTCGGTCAGCGCCGGGAAGGCGCCGTCGCGGGTCAGGCCGGCATTGCACACCACGCCGTAGTAGGCGCCGTGGGTTTCGACATCATCGTTCAGCACGGCGGCGCAGGCGGCGCGATCGGCCACGTCAAATTGCAGCACTCGCGCCTGGCGGCCAAGGGCGTGAATTTCAGCGGCGACCGCGTCGGCCTCGGCGCGCCCGTTGCGGCAATGCAGCACCAGGTCGAAACCGGCCTGGGCCAGACGCAGGGCGATGGCCCGGCCAATGCCACGGCTGGAACCGGTGACCAGAATGGTGTCAGTCATGGGAGGACTCCTCAGGCCCGGCTTCAGCCAGGTAGCTGGCCGCTTGCGGCGGACGGTAGACGTTCAGGCGCGCGCTGGCATGGATGCCGGCGCCGCGCAGATGGCATTCGAACACGCCCATGCCGTTGTCATCCTGCAACGAGCGCTGGGCGTGGATGTGCAGTTCGGCGCCGGCGGGGAAGTGCTCGACATCGCACTCGAACTTGCGCGTGCCGATGAGAAAACCCAGCTCCACCGGCTGGCCGTTGGCGCGGGCATGACAACCGGCGTAGGCGGCGACGCTCTGCGCCATCAGCTCGATGCCGAGCCAGGCCGGCAGGCTGCCGTCGGCGCGGTTGAACAGGCCACCGGGACGGACCGTGGTACGGGTGTGGATCTGCTCCTCATCGAAGCGCTCGACCTGATCGATGAGGATCATGTCGCCCGCGTGGGGCAGCAGTTCGGCCATAGGCCAGGCAATCATGGGGTGTCTCCGAGAATCAGGCTGACGTTGTTGCCACCGAAGGCGAACGAGTTGCTCATCAGGTAGCGCGGGCCACTGGCCGGCAGGCGCTGGGTGCCATCGACCAGCGCCAGCGGCGGCAGCGCCGGGTCGCCCTGGCCGTCCCACAGGTGCGGCGGCAGCAGGCGCTCGGCGTTGTGCGGGCTGAGCGCCAGCCAGCAGAACGCCGCCTCCAGCGCCCCGGCAGCGCCGAGGGTGTGGCCGGTCATGGGTTTGCTCGATGAACAGGCCAGCTCGGCGCCGAACAGGCCGTGCACCGCCAGGCTTTCCATGGCGTCGTTGTGCAACGTGGCGGTGCCGTGCAGGTTCAGGTAATCGATGTCGTGTGGGCGCAGGCCGGCACTGCGCAGCGCTTTGTCCATCGCCAGGCGCGCGCCGGTGCCTTGCGGGTCGGGGGCGGAAATGTGATGGGCATCGGAGCTGGCGCCGGCGCCGAGCAAAGCGATGCCCGGGCCGTCACGGTTGGCCTCGCGGGTCATCAGGAACAGCGCGGCGCCTTCGCCGATGTTGATGCCATCGCGGTTGGCGGAAAACGGTTTGCAGCGCTCGGCGCTGACCGCTTCCAGCGCGCTGAAGCCGTTCAGGGTCAGGCCGCACAGGCTGTCGACGCCGCCGCACAGCACCGCATCGCACAACCCTAGGTCGAGCAGCCGACGGGCGCTGAGCAAGGCCCGCGCGCTGGAGGTGCAAGCAGTGGAAATCACATAGGCCGGGCCGCTCAGTTGCAGCCAGTCAGCGACGAAGCTGGCCGGCGCGCTGAGTTCCTGCTGGGCGTAGTGGTAGTCGTCCGGGAACTGCTGGGTGTGCAGGTAGTGGGCGATGCCGGCACTGGCCTCGGCGATGCCCGAGGTGCTGGTGCCGAGCACCACCGCGACCCGCGCCGCGCCGAAGCGGGCGATGGCATCGCGGATGGCCGGTTCGATCTGCAGCGCCGCGCAATACAGCAGTTGGTTGTTGCGGCTGTGTTGCTCCGGCAGTGGCACGGCCGGCAGCTCGCCGCTTACCGCGCCCACCGGCAGCACACGCTCAGCGACCCAGCCGGCGCTGGGCTGCATACCTGAGGCATCGCCGGCGAACAGGCGCCGGGCGACCTCCTGCTGGCCACGGCCCAGGGCGCAGACCAGCCCCAGGGCGTTGAGGTAGGCGCTCATGGCGTGTCCTCGGCGGGCAGCGGGCTGACGCGATAGTGCAGGCCGTCGACAAGCGTCAGGCGGAAACCATCCTCGCCCTCGTAGCGCACCTGCCAGCGCTGCTGCAACTGGCGCTGCTGGCCGTGCTGCTGCGCCTGTGGATAACGTTGCTGCAACTCACTCGCCGGGGTCAGGGCGAACAGCACGGCGGCGAACAATTCCCGCGCCGCCGGGTTGGGCGGCAACAGGCCATCGGCCTGCCACTGCTGGCCGTCGAGCACTTGCCGGGCCTGGGGAATGCCCAGCAGGTCGAGCAGCGACCAGCGCAGGCGCTGCTGCTCGCCCTGAATCACCAGCAGCCAGTCCTGGCGCTGGCCGTTCTGCTCGCGCTCGACGTGCAACTGCTGCGGCAACTGCAACCGTGGCAACGCGCTCGGCAGCGGCGGGGCGCTGGCGCAAGCGCTCAGCAGCAGGCACAGGGCCAGGCTCAGGATAATCCTCATGCCTGCTCCAGCGGCTTGCGCGCCACCACGTTGACCAAGGTTTCCTCACGCTGACCCACCGGCGGCGGGCGGCGCAGGCCCAGGCGTTCGAGCAGGCCGAAGTCCTTGGCCCGGCTCCACCACAGGTAGGGGTACGAGACATTGCGCGTGGTGAAGGTGAAGCCCTGGCCACGCAGCATCTGCAAATAACCCTCGGCGCTTTTCTGCACATGCATCGGATGGCGGAACAGCCAGCGGATCACCCAGGTGTCGATGTAGGCTTCGGTGGATTCGGCGAACAGCAGGTAGCCACCCGGCTTGAGCACGCGGTAGAACTCGGCCAGTGCGCGTTCCTGTTCAACCAGGTGGTGGAAGGTCTGGTGGCAGAAGAGGATATCGACGCTGGCGTCGGCCAATTGCAGGTGGGCGCAATCACTGCCGCGCAGCTCCACCTCAAGGCCCAGACGCTGCGCTTCGGCGGCGCTCAGGGCCAGGCTGTGCGGGTCGGCATCGGTGCCCAGCAGCTTCGACGGGGCGAATACCCGGTGCAGGTGCTTGAACGATTTGCCCTGGCCGCAGCCGGCATCGAGCAGCACCGGCGCGGCCGGTGGTTCGCCGTCGAACAGGCTGCGCAGGTCGTCGATGGCGACGCGCAGCACATGATGCTGCCAGGTGTGGCTGCGCAGGAACCAGAAGCCGAAGCGGGTTTCCTCGACGTAGCTGTCGCTGAGAAACGGCGGCCGACTCATGACACCTCCCGTGCACACAGCTCCGCCAGGGTGCGCAGGCGCCGGCGTGGCTCAGCGACGAAGGGGTTGCGCGCATCCCAGGCATAGCCGGCGAGGATCGAGCTGATCATGGCGCGGATTTCCGGCGAGCTGCCGGGGTGGTAGATGACGTCCTGGAAGCTGCCGTCATACCAGCCCTCGACATACACGCGGAAGGTGTCGACGCCGCGCTTGAGCGGTTCGGCGAACTCGCTCTGCCAGTCCACCGCCTCGCCTTGCAGCTGACGGTGAAGCAGGTTGGCGGCCATGCTCGCCGAGCGCATGGCGATGGTCACCCCTGAGGAAAACACCGGGTCGAGGAATTCGGCGGCGTTGCCCAGCAGGGCGAAGCCTGGGCCGTGCAGGGATTTCACGTTGGCCGAATAGCCACCGATGCTGCGCGCCGGGGTGTCCCACACGGCATTGGCCAGCACCTTGCTCAGGCTCGGCGTTTGCGCCACGAAGCGCTTGAGGCATTCGTCCAAGTCGCTCGGCGCATCGGCAAAGCGTTCCGCCGCCGCGACCACACCCAGCGAGGTGCGGCCATTACTGAAGGGAATGGTCCAGAACCACACATCGCGGTGCTGCGGGTGGGTGGTGATGAGAATCTTGTTGCGGTCGAAACCGGGGTGCTCGATGCGGTCTTCGATGTGGGTGAACACCGCCTGGCGTACCGGGAAATTCGACGGCGCTTCCAGGTCAAGCAGGCGCGGCAGCACGCGGCCATAGCCACTGGCGTCGAGCACGAAACCGGCCTGTACGGTGTATTCGCTGCCGTCGGGCCGGCGTACCTGCACCTTGGGCTGGGCGCCGCTCATGTCGGCCTGGATGATTTCCTCTTCATAGCGGATCTCCACCCCCTGCGCCTGGGCTTGATCGGCCAGCAGCTTGTCGAAGCGCGCGCGCTGCACCTGGAAGGTGCTGGGTTTGCCGGCGGTGAACTGGTCGCCGAAATCGAACGCCGAGTATTCCTCGCCCCAGGCGAACGCCGCGCCGTTCTTGAACTGAAAACCGGCGCTTTGTACCGCTTCGAGCATGCCGGCTTCCTCGACGAAGTCCAGGCAGTGGGTCAGCAGGCTTTCACCGATGGAAAAGCGCGGAAAGCGCTGGCGCTCGATCACCAGCACATCATGACCTTTGCGCTTGAGCAGGGCGGCGGCGATGGCCCCGGACGGGCCGGCGCCGATCACCAGCACCTGGCGTTGTTGCAGTTCAGTAGTCGACATGCGGCCTCCTGGCCGTCGCAGCAGTGTTCAAGGGAAGTCGGTGCAGGCCCGCCAGTGCGGGCATCAGCGTCGCGACCAGGCTCATCAGCAACAGCGCCAGGTACAGCGACGGGCTGATCAACCGCTCGGTGAGCAGCAAGTTGAGGAAAACGATTTCGCTCAGGCCACGAATGTTCAGCAGCAGGCTTTCTCGCCAGCGGCTGGCGCCGGGGAACGACGCCCCGGCCCAGCGCAGGCCAAGCCAGTTGCCGAGCAGCTTGCTGATGATCGGCAAGGCCAGCAGCGCGCCCCAGTGCCAGGCGTTCAGGCCGGGCAGCGCATCTTGCAGTTCGACCTGCAACACGCCGTAGCTGAGGATCAGCGGCACCGCGAAATACTGCTGCGCAGCCTGGCTCCAGCGCGCTGACAGCGGCACTTGCACGCCCAGTTTCAGCCAGGCCAGGCAGCCCAGATACGCCATGGCCAGCAACAGTGCGTTGAGGTGGTAGTGCTCGGCGCCGAACAGCAAGGCGATGAACAGCGCGCCGTAGACTTTCGCCGCGCGCACGCCAAGGGCATACAGCGGCAGCGGTGCCAGCGCGCCGAGCAACGGCAGGAGCAGGCTGGTCGGGTGCAGGCTGCCCTGGCCCAGGCCGAGCAGCAGCCAGCACAGCAGGTCGATGACGATCGCCGCCTGCAACAGACGGCGACTGGCCGCAGGCGGGTAGTCGATGGCGCGCAGGTAGAGGTACAGCACCGGAATCGCGGTGATGGCGAACACCAGCCCCAAGGCCAGAGCACTCAGCCCGCTCAACCCCAGCAGCCATACGGCACAGGCTAGGCCGCAGGCGAAGGGCAGCAGGAAGCTGGGCAGCGCCAGCTTGAATGCGGCGCGCTCCGGGCGCAGCTCCAGCACGTCGCTGAGAATAGCCGCCAGCAGCAGGGCGAAGGCTGCGCCGTACACGGTCTTGACCCAGGTGGGCGCGGTCAGCGCGGCGCCTTCGACATGCGCCGACCACTCACCGAGGCCGTGCATCGCCAGCGGCAGCAGTGCGGCCAGCAGCAACTGGCTGACGATGGCGATCAGCCCCAGGCGTTTGCCCAGCGCGGCGGCCGCAGCGTAGGCCAGCAGGATCAGCACCCAGGCGCCAAGGATGCTCATGCCGATGCCTTCCCTTCAGATGAGGCCGACGCGTCATCGTTCGGCGAGGCCGCCCACGGCGCGAGCAGGAAGCTGAACACCAGGCCAAGGCTGACCGCCAGGCCGAAGTTGCTCACCGCAGGCGTACTCGACAGCGCCAGCAGGCCGAACGACAGCCAGGTGGTCAGCGCCGCCAGCAGCGTGCCGAGCAGGCTCACCGCGGCGCCGCCGATGCGCTCGCGCATGAGGATGGCGTAGTCGACGCTGATGGCCGTCACCAGCAGCAGGCCGAACAGGCTGAACAAGGTCAGCGGTTGGCCCAGCCAGCCCAGGCAGGCCAGGCTGCACAGCGCGGCGAGCAGCGGCAGTGCCACCAGCCGCACCGCGCCGCCGAAACCGAACGGCACGATCAGCAGCAACAGAATCAGCGCGCATGACAGCAGCTTGAGCTCGGCGGCGCTGAGCTGCGTGGCGGCGAACAGCCGGTTGAGGTCACCCAGGCGATCGACCAGTTGCACCCCAGGCTGGTCTTCGGCAAGCAGGCCGAGCAAGGCGACATCGCCCAGCCCTTGCAGGCTGATCACCGCCGCCACGCCATTGCCGTCCTGGCCCAGCCACAGCGGACGCCAGGCTTCACCGAGCGGGCCTGCCAGCACGTGGTCGATATCCAGCAGCGGCAACTGTTGCAACCGTTGCACCTCGGCAGTCAGGGCCGCTTGCGGCACGCCCAGCTCGAGCAACGGCTGCCAATGCTGCGCCAGCCTTGCCACCCCGGCCTGCACCTGCTGCTGCGCCGGCACGCTGGCGAGCAGTTGGCTGAGGCTCATGTACCCCCTGAGCTTGTCCATGGCCACCAGTTCGTCGAGCTTGCTCGACAGCGCCTGCAAGCGCTCCAGCAGTTGCGCCTGATCGGCGCCGCGCACCAGGTAGAACTGGCTGGTCGGCTGATAACCGGTGATGCGCGCCACGGCCTGGGCCTCTTCGAGCAACTGCGGCGGGCTGCCGACCCACTGGCGGATGTCGTTGCGGCTGTGCAGTTGCCACAGCCCGGCTGCGGTGAAGGCCAGCAGCAGCGCCAGCAGCACGGCACTGGGCACCACCCGCAGCAGGCGTTCGCGCAACCCGGTGAGGCGTTCGGCCAGGCGCAGCGGCCAGGCTGCCGGTTGCAGCTCGACGCGTCCGAGCAGCGCCGGCAGCAGGCACACCGCGCTCAGGTAGGCGCCGACCAGCCCGGCAGCGGAGAAGGCGGCGATCTGCGTTAGCGCCGGGAATGGGGTGAAGGCCAGCGCGAGGTAGCCGATGCAGCTGGTCGCCAGGCTCAGGCTCAGGCCAGGCAGGGTCAGGCGCACCGCGCTCCAGCTGTGCCATGGGCGCAGGCTCCAGCTTTTCGACAGGTAGTGCAGCGGGTAATCCACCGCGACGCCGATCAGGCTGGAGCCGAGCACCAGGGTCATCACGTGCATCTTGCCGAACAGCGCCACGCAGGCCACCGCACCGAAGAGCATGCCCACCAGCACTGGCACGAAGGCCAGCAGCGCCTGCCAGCGACGGAACGCCAACAGCAGCATCAACAGAATGCCCAACGTCGCGCCACCGCCGACCCAGGTGATTTCCCGGGTCGCCTGGCGCTGGCCGTGGGCGGCGTGCAGCAGGCCGCTGGCGGCATACAGCTGCGCCCCCGCCTGCCCGGCCTCGACCCGGCTGGCGGCGAGTAGATCGGCGACCTGCAATGGCAACTGCATGTCGAACGCATTGCCCTGGGTACGGGCACGCAGTAGCACCCATTGCTTGCCGTCGGCCTCGGCCACCAGTGCGCCGCTGGCGGTGTCCAGTTGCACGTTGGCCGGGCGTGGCTGGCTGTTCTGGATCAGCCCGGTCAGGCCTAGCCAGTCGTCCTGGTTGGGCACCAGGCTGAATCCGGCGAAGGGGTCGTACAGCCGTTCCACGCGCTGCTCGATGAACGCCTGGGGTTGCGCGAGCAGCTGTTGCCGGTCGGCCGCCGAGAGCAGCGCCACGCGGCCTTGCAGCAACTGCGTGCGCAAGGCTGCAAGGTCGGTCTGCAGGCTCCACTGCACCTTCTCGAACAGGCCGCTGGACTGCCATTGTTGGGCCAGTCGCTCGCTCAGGGCCAGGGCCTGGCTGCGCTCGGTGTGGCCGACCAGCACCAGCAGCTCACGGTTGAGCGGCTCCTGCATGCGCTGTTCGGCGCGCTGCACCAGCGGGTCTTGGCTGTCGCCGGGCACCAGGGTCATGAGGTCGGCCGATACCGGTGGGCCTGCGTGCCACTGCCAGGCAGCCGCGCTCAGCACCGCCAGCAGCACGATGAGGAACAGGCGCGGCAGCAGGCGTTCACTGGGCAAAGTCGCTGCGCTCCGCATCGCTCAGAACGGCTTCGCCGTGGCTTTCCGGCAGGCGCAGCACAGTGCTGTCGCCTTGGGTTTCGTGCAGCTCGATGCGCTGCACGTACGCGCCCCCGTCGATGTCGATGGCGCTGAACACCTGCTTGAGCAGCAGCGAACGCGGGGTCAGGTGCAGGTGCCAGCGCTCGGCATCGCCATTCAGGCGCAGCTCGAAGTCGCGTTGCAGGCCGCTGCTGTCGCCCTGCAGAACGGCGAAGAACAGACGGTTCTGCTCGGCACCGGCGCTGCGGCTGGGCAGGACTTGCCAACCGCTGGCGTCCCGTCGGGCGATGCCCTGGGCGTCGATG
Organism: Pseudomonas cremoricolorata; assembly: GCF_000759535.1. Lineage (NCBI taxonomy): Bacteria > Pseudomonadati > Pseudomonadota > Gammaproteobacteria > Pseudomonadales > Pseudomonadaceae > Pseudomonas > Pseudomonas cremoricolorata. The sequence goes on from NZ_CP009455.1 coordinate 1,656,113, forward strand.
CGGTAGTCCTGGCGCAGGGGTGTCTGCAACAGCCACAGCAGGCCATGGTCACGGGCCAGCACGAAGCGGCCCTTGCTCAGCAGCGGCTGAGGCAGGGCGCGCAGGTGTTTTTCCTGAATGAACGGGCCCTTCACCACGGCCGGGGCGCTTAATTGCCGTTGCAAGTCAGCGAGGTCGAAGGCCAGCGCCCAGGGACTGCCCAGCAGCAGCGCGACGGCAGCGAGGCTGCGCAGCAGGCGGCTCATGGCAGCACCTTGGCGACGGCGTCGAGCAGCACCTGCGGCGAGGCCAGCTGCATTTCGCCGCTGTCGATGTGCACCGCCACTTGCACGGTGCTGGCGCGGGTCATGCGCTCACCGGTGTCGGCATCGCTGATCAGGTAGTGAATCTTCAGGCGGTTCTCCCATTCCACCAGGCTGGCGCGCACGTTGAGGCGCTGGCCAAAGGTGGCGCCACGGATGTAGCGCAGTTGCAGGTCGATCACCGGCCAGCCATAACCGCTGTCGCGCATGGCCGTGTAGTTGTGTTCGAGGCGGTCGAGCAGGGCGCAGCGCGCGACCTCCAGGTACTTGACGTAATGCCCGTGCCAGACGATGTGCATGCTGTCGACATCGAAGAACGGCACGACCATCTCGCAGTCGATGTGAAACACCCCGGCGTTACGCATGCAGCCTCCAGTGGCGCGCGCCGATGCGTTGCAGGCACAGGCGCAGTTCGCCCTCCAGGGCGCGGTCTTCGATCAGCGGGGCGAAGTCGCCCAGCAGGGTGTCGTGCATCTGCGCCAGGGCCGGCGGTAGCGGTGGGGCGTCGGCACTGCGGCTGCGCAGCCATACGCCCTGGTTGGCCGCCAGCAGCGTGGCGGCGGCCACCTGTTCGGTCAGTTCCAGCACGCGCAGGGCGTCGCGCGCGGCGATGGTGCCCATGCTGACCTTGTCCTGGTTGTGGCACTCGGTGGAGCGCGAGAACACGCTGGCCGGCATGGTCAGTTTGAGTGCCTCGGCGGTCCAGGCACTGGCGCCGATCTGCACGGCCTTGAAGCCATGGTTGATCATCGCCGTGGCCGCCGGTGCGCCCGACAGATTGCTCGGCAGGCCGTGGTTGTAGCGGGTGTCGACCAGCAGCGCCAGCTGTCGGTCGAGCAGGTCGGCAACGTTGGCGACCAAGGTCTTGAGGCTGTCCATGGCGAAGGCGATGTGCCCACCGTAGAAATGCCCGCCATGCAACACCCGTTCGGCATCGCCGTCGATGATCGGGTTGTCGTTGGCGCTGTTGAGTTCGGTTTCGATGAAACCGCGCAGCCAGCCCAGACTATCGGCCAGCACCCCCAGCACGTGCGGCGCGCAGCGCAGCGAATAGCGGTCCTGCAGGCGGTGCAGCGGCGGCAGCGGCGCGTCGATTGCCAGGTCCTGGCGCAGCCAGGCGGCGACCTGGGTCTGGCCGGGATGCGGCTTGGCGGCAAACAGGCGCTCGTCGAAGTGTTCCGGGTTGCCCTGCAAGGCGATGACGTTGAGCGCGGTGATGCGCGTGGCCAGTTGCAGCAGGTAGTCGGCGCGGGCAAAGGCCAGGCAGGCCAGGCCGGTCATCACCGCAGTGCCGTTCATCAACGCCAGGGCTTCCTTGGGCCGCAACCGGAGCGGCTGCCAGCCCAGTTGCTGGTGAACCTCGGCGGCGCTGCGCCGTTCGCCCTGGTACAGCACCTCGCGCTCGCCCGACAGCGTCGCGGCCACGTACGACAGCGGGGTCAGGTCGCCACTGGCGCCCACCGAGCCTTCTTGCGGAATCAGCGGCAGGATGTCGTGGGCGAGAAACGCCTGCAGGCGTTCCAGCAACTCCAGGCGCACACCGGAGACGCCGTGGCTCAGCGAGCGCAAGCGCGCGGCCAGTACGGCGCGGGTAGCTGGCGCATCGAGCAGGCGGCCCAGGCCGCAGCCGTGGAAGGTGTACAGATGCTGCGGCAAGGCCTCGACCTGCTCCAGCGGCACCGCCACCACGCAGGAATCGCCGTAACCGGTGGTGACGCCGTAGATCACCCCTTCCTTGTCCAGCAGGGTGTCGAGAAAGCGCGCGCCGCGGGCAATGCGCTCGCGGTAGGCAGGGTCGGCCTGCACCTGCGTGCTGGCCTGGCGCTGGGCTACGGCCACTACGTCTTCGATTGCCAGCGGCGATTCGCCGAACACTACGGCTTCAGGGGCGTGCGTCGTCATCGGAGTTCCAGAAGGGGTAGAAGTTGAACCACTGCAGGGGTGCCTGCTCGCAGTAATGGCCCAGGCGTTGGGCATAGCGCGCCGCCCACTCGGCGATCACCTGATCGCGCTGGCTGCGGCGCCACTGCACGCGCTCGGCGAATGCCTCCAGGGTGACCCGGTAGCGGCCATGGTGTTTGGTACAGAACAACAGGTTGAGCGGGCAGCCCAGCAGCCCGGCGAGCAGCCACGGCCCCTGCGGGAAGGCCGCGGGCTGGCCGAGAAAATCCACCTGCACCGTGCGCCCGCCATGCAGCGGCACGCGGTCGCCGGCAATCGCCAGCCACTCGCCGCGCTCGAGGCGTTCGGACAGTTGCAGCATCACCGCCGGGTCCAACTCGCTGACCTGAATCAGCCGCAGGTTGGTGGCCCCGGCTTCGCCGAGCAAGCGGTTGAAACGCTCGGCGTGGCGGGTGTGCACCAGCACGTTCATGGTTACCTGCTCGCCCAGCTCGGCCAGGGCGCGGCACACCTCGAGGTTGCCCAGGTGTGCGCCGACCAGCATCTGCCCACGGGCGCCGCGCAGTTGCGTGCGCAGGTTGGCCGGGTCGTGGATGTCGATGTCTTGCAGGCGCAGCTTGCCGTTCCACACGTCGAGCTTGTCCAGCAGAGCGTCGGCAAAAGCCATGAACTGGCCGAATACCCGGCGCAGGTTCGGCGCCGGGGTGCGACCGGCGCTGTGCTGGTGCAGGCGTTGCTGGTATTGCCAGGCGCTGCGCCGGGCGCGGCTGCCGAACAGGAAGAAGTAGCCGACGATGACGTGGATCACCGGGCTCAGCACCCGCCGCCCAAGCAGGCGCACCAGGGTCGCGGTGAGCTTCATCAGCCAGAAGCTGCCGCGTTCCTGGTGCTCGGCCCAGTGCTGGGGCTCGCTCATCTTCGCCACCGCCGCCAGAGGATGCCTGGGGCGCGCAGCAACATGCCGCAGAACAGCTTGGCGTGCATGGCCGAGATCAGCGCGTTGTCGTGTACCAGCCGAAAATGCGACAGGCCATCCTGCGGGTAATGCACGCGGGTCGGCAGCCAACGCATCGGCTGCTCGCGCCAGGCCAGGCGCACCAGAATTTCCGGGTCGAAGTCCATGCGCTTGCCGAGCCGCACCTGGTCGATCAGGGCCAGGGTCGGCGGCAGCGGATAGACCCGGAAGCCGCACATCGAATCGGGAATCTGCAACGACAGGCAGTTGATCCACACCCACACATGGGTCAGGTAGCGCGCGTACAGGCGGCCCTTGGGCACGCTGGCGTCGTACTGCGGGTAACCACAGATCAGCGCCTGTGGTGCAGCGCGCGAGGCATCGAGGAAGCGGCTGACATCGCCCAGGTCGTGCTGGCCGTCGGCATCGACCTGCAAGGCATGGCTGAAGCCCAGCCGCGCCGCTTCGCGCAACCCGGCCATCACCGCGCCGCCCTTGCCCTGGTTGGCGGTCAGCTCGACGCGATAGACGTCATGCCGCTGCTCCAGCTCGCGCAGCACGCGGGCGCAGGCCGGACCACTGGCGTCGTCCACCAGCACGCAGGGCAGGCCGGCGCGCAGCAGGTCATCGACCACCGCGCCCACCGCATGTTCGTGGTTGTACACCGGAATCACCGCACAGGGCTTATGCACAGGTGGCCTCCAGCACGATGCGCCCGCTCGAGCAGGCGCGCCCGTCGCAGGTGTAGGTGAAGTACAGCTTGCCGCGCTGGGCGTCGAAGCGCAGCGCCAGGTCCAGTTCATCGCCGGGACGCACCAGTTGCTGGAACTTCAGCACTTCCATGCCGGCGAAGCGCTGCGCTTCTGGCAGTAACGGCGCGGCCAGGGCGATGGCCCAGTCGATCTGCACCACCCCCGGCAGCACCGGGCTTTGTGGGAAGTGCCCGGTGAAGCAGGCGAGATCGGCCGAAACCGCCAGGCGCAGGGTGAGCTGGTCGGCGTCGCGCTGCTGTTCGAGCACCTCCGGGGCCATGCCGCGCGGTGCCTGCACGATGGCCTGCAAGGCCGCCTGCGGCAGCTTGCCTTGGGCGCTGTAGGGTAATTGACGCAGCAGGCGCCAGCGTCTTGGCAAAGCGATGGCTTCGCAGTGCCCGCTCAGGTGCTCGCGCAGGGTCGCCAGCAGTGCGCGGCGTCCGCCATTGCGCAGGGCGTGCAAGCCCGCCGGGCTCAGCACCAGCAGCGCCGCGAGGCTGGCGCGGGCGCCGGCGAGCATCAGCAGGCGCGCTTCGCTGACCCACGGGTGGCTGTCGAGGGCCTGCTCCAGCAGCGGCAGCGAGATGCGTTTTTCTTCCAGTTTGACGATGCGGTCGAGCCGGCCAAGCAGGCGGAACCGGCCATCGCTGGCGATTTCGGCGGCATCGGCGCTGTGTTCGAGGTGCCCGGCTGGCAGATACGCCGAGGCAATCTGCAACGCGCCGTCCTGGCCCAGACTCAGCTGCACATCGGCGAAGGGTTGCCACAGCGCGTCGTCCTCGCGCCAGGCAATGCCGCCGGTTTCCGAGCTGCCGAGGATTTCCAGCGGCCATTGCCCCAGGCGCTGGTGCAACTGCTCGGCGGCGGCCAGCGGCAGCTCGCCACCGGAGGAAAACACCGCGCGCACCGAGCGCAGTGCCGGCCAGTCGAGGTTCTCGCCCATGCGTTTGAGCAGCGCCGGGCTGGTGACCCAGGCGAAGGCCGAATGCGCGCGGCTGGCGCGTTGCAAGTCCTCGGGGAACGGCCACTGGCGGCGTTCGAAACCGCGTCCGGCGCACAGCGGCCAGAGCACGCGGAACAACAGGCCATAAATGTGCTGGGTAGCGACGCTGCCGATGATCCAGGCATCGCCCAAACGCTCGCCCCACAGTTGTTCCAGCGCTTCGACTTCGTTGTGCAACTGGCGCAACTGTTTGTCGATGCGCTTGGCTTCGCCGCTGGAACCGGAGGTGCACAGGCTGATGCGGCAGCGCTCCAGGTCAAGGTCGGCAGGCGACAGGGGCGTAGCGCTGAGGCTGGCGAGGTTGGCATCGCCCGGCAGGTCGGTGAGCCACAGGTCGACCTGGTCGGCCCAGCGGCTGCGGGTGTGCGGTTGCAGGTCAGCCGGCAGCAGCACCTCGACCCCGGCGCGCCAGGCGCCGAGCAGGGCGATGGCCAGCTCGGCGGCGTCTTCCAGGTGCAGCGCCAGACGGCGAATACCGCGCTGTTGCAGGCCGCCAGCCAGGCGCAGAGCCTGTTGGCACAGCGCGGCGTGGTCCAGCGATGGGTGTTCGGTGACCTGGCGCGGCGCATCCAGCGGGCGCAGCAGGTGATGAAGCGGGGTCCAGCTCATGGGCGTCCTCGCACACGTTGTCTGATCAGCCATTCACCAGCGAACAGCAGGCCCATCGCGGCGTAGGCGATCAGGCCGTTGTACAGGGTCCACCAGGTCAGCGGCGCCCACAGCGTGAGGGCAGCGGCGATCAGCCCGTTGAGCAGGAAAAAACCGCTCCACACCTGGGTCACCTGGCGGGTATAGCGCACCGCTCGCGGCGGCAGGTCGGGGTCACGCAGGCGCGCCAGGCGCTCGGCCACCGGCATGCCGTGCAGCAGGCTGGCACCGAACAGGGCGAGCATGAAGGCGCTGATCAGCACCGGGTACCAGCGAAGCATCTGGGCGCTGTCGGACAGCCCCAGCACTGCGCAGAAGCCCAGCGCCACCGCTGCGGTGCGCGCCGTGCCGGTACGCTGGCGCAAGGTCAGCAGCCGCGCCAGCCACAGCCCGCCGAGCAGCACGGCGAATTGCCAGGGGGCGAAGTGCGCCATGCCGAAGTGCACGGCGAACGGGTACAGCACCCCGGCCAGCACCAGGCCCAGGCCAATCAGGCGTTTCATGCCGGCGAGTTGACCAGGCGGTACACCGCCTCGACCACGTCGTTGACGGTACGCACCGACTTGAACTCATCAGCGGCGATTTTCTTGCCGGTCTGGCGCTTGATGTGGTCGATCAGGTCGACGGCGTCGATGCTGTCGATTTCCAGGTCCTGGTACAGGTTCGAGTCCAGGCTGATACGCGCCGGGTCCAGTTCGAACAGCTCGACCAGGGCGTCGCGCAGGATGTTGAAGATGTCTTCACGGGTTTGCATGGTGCGGTCTCAGGCGGCCTGACGGGCAGTGACGAACGCCGCCAGGCTGGCGACGTTGGCGAAATGGCTACGGGTATCCTTGGCATCGGCGTCGATCTTGATGCCGTAGCGTTTCTGGATCGCCAGACCCAGCTCCAGCGCATCCACCGAGTCCAGGCCCAGGCCCTCGCCGAACAGGGTCTGCTGGTCATCGATGTCGTGCACGCTGATGTCTTCCAGGCCCAGTGCGTCGATGATCAGTTGCTTGAGGTCACGGTTGAGGTCTTGCTGTGCTTCGCTCATGGTCGGCGAGCTCCTTCATGTAGTGCTGGTGCAGAAAATCGTTGAGTTTGCGCGACGCCTGCGGCGCCGGGCCGAGGGCCGCGAAGGCCTGTGGGTCGATGTCCTCGCCCACGCGCAGGCGAAACTGCACGCGGCGCGGCGGAATGCGGTACCAGGGTTCGTTCTTGGTCAGCGTGGTGGGGCTGACGGTGATGGTCACCGGGGTGATGACGCGCGCGCCGCGCAGGGCGATGGCCGCCGCACCACGGTGGAAGGTGGGCGTCTGCCCAGGCGGCGTGCGCGTGCCTTCGGGGAAGATGATCAGCGCCTGGCCCTGTTGCAGCGCGGCCACGGCGGCGTCGAGCATTTCCAGGCTGCCATCGTTGCGGATGTACTGCGCCTCGCGCAGCGGCGCGCGGGTGAATGGGTTGCTGAACAGGCTGTGCTTGACCACGCAGTTGGCATGGCGCACCAGGCCGAGCAGAAACACCACATCGATCAGCGACGGGTGGTTGGCGATGATCACCTGACCGGGCCGACCGAGACGCTCGGCGCCATCGATCTGATAGGTGAGCACGCCACAGCCGCGCATGAAGCGCACGAAGCACCAGAACAGCCAGCCGATGGTCTGTCGCGCACGCTGGCGGTGGCGCTCGGCATCGCCCGGCAGGCACGCCAGCAGGGGGAAGACCACCAGGCGCAGGCCCAGCCCGCCCAGGCCGAACAGGCAAAAGCTCAGGGCGGTGGCCAGCAGCCGCCAGTAGTAGGCGTTTCGCGAGCGCTTCACGGCTGTCGCTGCCAGGTCCATGTGCGCTGCTTCCAGGTGTGGGTGAGGGTGGCCTGGTGGGTGAGCGATGCGCGCAGCCAGCTCAGGGCGTGGGGCGTTGCCTGGCCGGCAACGACGTTGGCAGGGGCTGCGCTTGGGCGCAGTTGCCATTGCTCGCCGGGGGTGATCAACAGGCCCAGGGCATAAGCGAAGGGCACGTCGTCGATGCGCGGGCGGTAGGCCTCGGGTGGCTGCTCTTCGGCAACGATCAACAACACCGCCGCAGCGCCATCGTGCAGCAGCCCGGCCGCTTCCAGCAGGCCTTGTTCGAAACCATCGCCGGCAGCGGCCAGGGCAGTCATCTCGCTGGTTTCGCCGCGCATGATCGACCACAGGCCAATCACCGCGTTGTGCACCGAGAGGCTGAACTGGGTCGGCGACAACGGCTGACCTTCTGCCAGTTCGCAGAGGATCGAGAACGTGCGCGGCGTTTCCCCATGGCGTGAGACGAACACCAGCGGCAGCGCCTGCAACCCTTCGGCCAGCGGCCAGCCCACGGCGAAGGCCATGCGCGCCAGGTGGCTGAGGCGGCGGCGCTGCAAGGCCGGCAGAAAAGAAACATCGGGCGCCGCATCGGCGTCGGCACTGACTGTTTCGCCCACCGCCCAACGCTGCCATTGGTCAGGCGTCTGCAGGCCGGGGGCCCAGGCACGCCATTGGCTGATATCGAAGCTGATCACGATTTATATACTTCCCGCCTCAGGGACTTCCTTGCCGTGGGGATGACTCGGAACAACGACCTGACAGGGTTGGCGCATTGATGAGTGGCGCGCATTATCCCGGTGACGAGGGTGTCTAGCAAATACTGGTTACATAATCGCCATCAGACTGTAGACCCGGTGGCTAGTGCCAAAAGTTGAAGTTTTTGTAGGTATTTTCCGACGGGTGGCGCATGGAATTCACTTGCGTCTGGGATCTTTTCTCATTCACCGACACTGGTAATGCAACAGAGGCCACCACATACTCGCTGTTCGATCACAGACGGAGGTCTCACATGCGGCGCGTGGTGTTCAATCAGAAAGGCGGCGTCGGCAAGTCCAGCATCGCCTGCAACCTGGCGGCGGTCAGCGCCAATGAAGGCTATCGAACGCTGCTGATCGACCTCGATGCCCAGGCCAACTCCACCCAGTACCTCACCGGCCTTACGGGCGACGACATTCCCGTGGGCATCGCCGATTTCTTCAAGCAGAGCCTGGCCGGCGGCCCGGTGGCGAAGAAGAACAAGATCGATATCTTCGAGACGCCATTCGACAACCTGCACGTGATCACCGCCAGTGCCGAGCTGGCCGACCTGCAGCCCAAGCTCGAGGCGAAACACAAGATCAACAAGCTGCGCAAACTGCTCGACAGCCTCGACGAAGACTACGAACGCATCTACATCGACACCCCGCCGGCACTGAACTTCTACGCCGTGTCAGCCTTGATCGGTGCCGACCGGGTGCTGATTCCGTTCGACTGCGACAGCTTCTCGCGCCAGGCCCTGTACGGCCTGCTGGCGGAAATCGAAGAGCTCAAGGAAGACCACAACCCGGCGCTCGAGGTGGAAGGGATCGTGGTCAACCAGTTCCAGTCCCGCGCCAGCCTGCCGCAGCAGATGCTCGACGAACTGATCGCCGAAGGCCTGCCGGTCTTGCCGGTGTACCTCGCCAGCTCGGTGAAGATGCGCGAATCCCACCACGCCAACCTGCCGCTGATCCACCTCGATCCGAAGCACAAGCTGAGTCAGCAGTTCGTGGAGTTGCATGATGTGCTGGAGCGGGCGTGACGGCTGCGCTGGGCTGGCCGTGTGCTAACCCGTCGCTGCATCCACTTTTGCAAACAGGGCGCGCCTGCCCGGCGCGCCGTTGAACCTCACGAAGAACAGCTGATCTCCAGATGCTTGCCCCACTCCGGTGGGCGTTCGGCGTAGGCCTGCATGCCGGGTTGTTCTTCGAAGGGGCGGCTGAGCACCTGGTGCAGTTCGCGGACCTTGCTGTAGTCGCCGGCTTCTGCCGCTTCGATGGCCTGTTGCGCCAGGTAGTTGCGCAGGATGTACAGCGGGTTCACCGCATGCATGCGCTCGCGCCGGCCTTGAGCATTGTTCGGCTCGCGGGCGCAGCGGGCGCGGTAGCGTTCGCTCCACTGGTCGAAGGCGGCGAGGTCGATGAAGTCGTCGCGCACCACCTGCAAGGCTGCGTCCAGCGGCTGCTCACCCAGGTGACGGAAGAACAGCGTGTAGTCCACCGCGCCGCGCTGCATGCACTGCAGCAGTTGCTCGACCAGCGCCAGGTCGTCGTCTTCGGCCGTGGTCACACCCAGGCGGCGGCGCATCAGGTCAAGGTAGTGCGCCTGGTACAGCGGCAGGAACAGCTCCAGTGCGGCTTTGAGGTCATCGACTGCGATGAACGGCGTCAGTGCCTGGGCCAGCGCGCTGAGGTTCCAGTGCGCCACCGGCACTTGGTTGCTATAGCTGTAGCGGCCACGGTCGTCGGAATGGTTGCAGATGAAATTGGCGTCGAAGTCATCGAGAAACGCATAGGGGCCGAAATCGAAGGTGATGCCCAGAATCGACATGTTGTCGGTGTTCATCACCCCATGACAGAAGCCATAGGCCTGCCAGCGGGCGATGAGTTCGGCATTGCGCTCGACGATACTGCGGAACATCGCCAGGTAAGGCGCTTCGGCTTCGCGGCAGTCGGGGTAGTGGTGCTCAAGCACGTAATCGAGCAGTTGCTGCGCCTGCTCGGGCTGCTTGATGTAGTAGAAATATTCGAAATGGCCGAAGCGCACATGGCTCTGCGCCAGGCGCACGAGCATGGCGGCGCGCTCCTGACGCTCGCGCCACACGACGGTGCTTGAGCCGATCACGCACAGCGCACGACTGCTGGGAATGCCCAGCGCATGCAACGCCTCGGAGCCGAGAAACTCGCGAATCGACGAGCGCAGCACCGCGCGGCCATCGCCCATGCGCGAGAACGGCGTCTGCCCGGCGCCTTTGAGGTGCAAGTCCCAATGCTCGCCGGCTTCGTTGATCACCTCGCCCAGCAGCAGGCCGCGACCATCCCCCAGGCGCGGCGTGTAGCCGCCGAACTGATGCCCCGAATACACCATGGCCCGCGGCTCGGCGCCTTCCCAGAGCTTGTGACCGCTGAACAGCTCGGCGAACAGCGGTTGTTCGGCTTCGCTCAGGTCGAGGTCGAGCAGGGCCATGGCCGAAGGGCTGGCGACCACCAGGCGCGGCTCGTCGATGGGATCAGGCAGCACCTCGACGGAAAAGGTATCGCCCAGACGAGCGAAGCGGGTGTCGAAGTGCAGTTGGTCGAGGGCTTTCACAGGCATGGGATCAACTCGCGATGGACTGTAGGAGCGAGTTTACTCGCGATGGCGTGCAAAGCACGCCCAATCCAGGCGGTCGCGACTCGCCGCAGCGGCGGACCGTCCGCTCCTACGGGAGTGGGGATTGCGGCGACTCCATCCCAATCATCTGCTGCCGCCCACCTTTGGCATCCATCAGGAACACCTCCACCTGGCGCACGGAAATCTTGATGCCGTGCTCCTTGAAGGCGCGGTCGATGTAGCGGTTGACCTCATCGAGCGTCGGGTTGCGGTCGCCCAGATCGCGTACGTGCATGCGCAGTTCGTGTTCCAGGGTTTCGCCGAAATTGAGGAAGTACACCAGCGGCTCCGGGTCTTTCAGCACCCGCGGGTTTTCTTCGGCGCCCTTGAGCAGCAGGTCGCGCACCAGGTCGAGGTCCGAGCCGTAGTCGATGCCGAGCTTGAGGGTGACGCGGGTGATGGTGTCGGTCAGCGACCAGTTGATCAACTGGCCGGTGATGAAGGTCTTGTTGGGGACGATGATGTCCTTGCGGTCGAAGTCGGTGATGGTGGTGGCGCGGATGCGGATCTTGCTCACCGTGCCCGACAGGTTGCCGATGGTGATGGTGTCGCCGATCCGTACCGGGCGCTCGAACAGGATCATGATGCCGGAAATGAAGTTGGCGAAGATTTCCTGCATGCCGAAACCCAGACCCAGCGACAGCGCGGCTACCAGCCATTGCAACTTGTCCCAACTGACCCCAAGGGTCGCCAGGGTGCTGACGATGCCGACCCCGACGATGACGTACGACAGCAGCGTGGTAATGGCATAGGCACTGCCCTGGGCCAGGTTCAGCCGCGACAGCACCAGCACTTCCAACAAGCCCGGCAAGTTGCTGGCAAGGGCAATGGTGATGCCGGCGATCACCAGCGCCCCGAGCAGGTCGCCCAGGCTGATCGGCACCATGCTCGCCGCCGCACCGGTGCCGCTGCTGTACTCGTAGAGGGTGAAGTTGTTCAGGTAGGAGAACACGCTGAGCAGGTCTGACCAGACCCAGTACAGCCCGGCGAGGAAGCCGCCGAGCAGCGCCAGGCGGATCAGCCGCAGCGACTGCTGGTTGACCTGCTCGATGTCCAGGGTCGGCTCTTCGATGACCACATCGCCGTCGAGCCCTTCCTTGTTCGCCTGGCGCTTGCTGATTGCCCGCTGATAGGCCAGGCGCCGCGCCGCCACCGACAGTCCGCGCATGAAAGCGGCCTCGATCACCAGCCAGAACAGCAGCAGGTACAAGGTGTAGATCAGGCGGTCGGTGAGCTTGAGCGCGGTGTAGTAGTAGCCGAAGCACACCGCCACGAACAGGGCGATGGGCAGCGCGGTGAACGCCACGCCAACAGCCTTGCGGAACAGTGAGGTGTCGCGGTGCGCCGGGCTGCTCAGCAGTAGCCGGCTGAGCAGCAGCGCCATCAGCGCGTAGCAGGTGAGCACCACAGCGATGCCGAATACATCGTCGGCCAGCGCCGAAGGCTGGTGCTCGGCCACCGCCACCACGCCGACCAGCGCCAGCACCACGGTGCCCAGCCGGCGCACCCAGCCGCGCAGGAACTGCACCTGCGGCTTGTGCCAGCGGAAATGCACCTCAGCGACGCCGCCTGGGGAAAGAATCCGGTAGGCGGTGTAGAACACCAGCCAGGCCTGGGCCAGTTGCCACAGCGCCGCGCCGAGGTTGGCATTCTGTCCGCGGGCATCGATCTGCAAGGCGTAGCTGCACAGCGCCAGGCCCAGGCTCAGCGGCATGGCCAGAAGAATGTTGATCAGAATCGCGTTGGGCGTGTGCCACTGGCTGTCGCGCTTGAAGTGGCCAATGTCCTGGTGGATATCGTTGATTCGCTCGTACAGGTAGGTGCGGCGCCACAGCAGGCCGCCGATCACCAGCAGCAGCGGCAGGAACAGCAGCGGGTGCTGGGCCAGGCCATCGGCCAGCTCGGTGATGCCCGAAACCCAAGGCAAGCCGGCGATCTGTTCGACGAAGCGCTCTGGCGCGTAGCGCAGCCACTCCAGGTCAATGGCCTTGTTGCTGGGAATCCAGAACATCTGTTCTTCGAGGGTGGTGCGCAGGTTCTGCGCGGTGCTGAGCAGTTGCTTCTGGTTGAGCTGCAGGGTGATCGATTCATTGAGCAGTGACGACAGCTCGCGGTTGAGCCGCTCGAGCAGGTCGCTGCGGGTGATCGCCACTTCCAGCAGGGCTTTGCGCAGGGCCGGGGTGACGTCCTGTTCGGGTCGCTCGGCCAGCAGCTTGTCGACGTAGGCGCTGGGCGTGCTCATCTGTTCGCGCTGCTGGCTGACCTCGAACTGGTACAGGCGAATGTCGGCGATCTGGTCGGCCAGGTCGCGGTCGAGTTTCAGGTGCGGCAGTGCCTGTTTCTGCTGATAGAGAATCTTCGACAGCAGCAGGCTGCCCTTGAGCACGTTGATCTGCTCGTCGAGGGCCTGGTCGGCCTGTGTCACGCTGTCGAGCTGCTGACGTGCGCGCAGGTTCTGCTGGGTCAACTCGTTGAGGCGGTCGGTACTCTTGAGCAGGTAGTCGGACAGCTCGAGGTTGGCCGCGCTCTCGCTGGCCAGCAGCGTGCTGCCGCCGGCCTTTTGTGCCTCCAGCGATTGCTGGGTGACGGTCTGCTGCGACTGCGCCAGGCGCTTGCTGTTGATCAGGGTTTGCAGGTCCTGGATTTCCTGCTCCTGGCGGGTGGCCTTTTCGATCAGCAGGTCGTGGCGGGCATTGCCGAGGTCTTGCAGCAGGCCATTGCCGGCCAGCTCCTGGCGGCGCAGTTGGGTCAGTGCGGCGAGCGAGGCCAGCTCGGCATTGAGCTGGTTGCGTTGATCGGCGCTGAGGGTCTTGCCGTTGTCCTTGCCCTGCTTGAGGGTGCTATTGATCTGCTGGGTGCGGTTCTGGCTATTGCTGATTTCGGCCTGGGCCCGTTCCGGGCGGGTCTGGGAATTGATGATCAGGCTGTTGGCTTCCGACAGCGCCTTTTGCAGGTCGCCCTGCTGGGTGCTGCGTTCGCTGAGCATCTGTTCGAGCTGGGCCACGCTGAGGCTGGCGTAGCGCTCGGCCACCGGAGCTGCTTTGCTGTCCTTGAGCTTGGCCAGTTCCTGCTGGCTGTCGCGGATTTCCTTGGGCGCATCGCTGAGCTGCTGTTTCAACGCTTCGAGCTTTTGCTGGTTGTCATCTCGGCTGTCGAGCCAGGACAAGGTTTTTTCCAGCAGTTGCTGCAAGGTCTTCTGATCAGCCTCGGGCAGCTTGCGGTCGGCGATCTTGTCGAGGCTTTCTTGCACGCTGGTGGTGCTGGGAGCTTCGGCTGCCACCACCACCATCGAGAGGGACAGGCACAGCCCAAGCAGGGCTGTGCGCAATGCACGGAGAAACATAGGCAGACTTCTTGAGGGGACCGGTGGCGATGAACGAGTTTAGAGGAACAACCCAGGTCCTGGTCGAGCCCCTTCGGGGAATCTGACGCCCACTTTCATGATCTTGTTCCCCTCCATCAGCGCGATGGTCCACAGCGTACCGTGCCATTCGATCTGGTCGCCCACTACCGGCGCGCCGCCGACCTTCTGTCGAATGAACTGCGCCAGCGGCATCTTGCTGTCCAAACCATCGAGCTTGAGGCCGTACAGCGCCGACACGGCGCCCAGCTCGGCGTCGCCCTCGAGTACGAAGTCGCCGAAGAAGCGCAGGTCGAGGCCGCGATGCGGCGCCTGGCTGAACAGCTTGCCGAGTGCCGGTAGATCGTGTTCGTGGCCGATCACGCAGAGCATGTCATCGACCTGCAGCACGGTGCTGCCCGAGGGGTGGAGCAGTTGCTCGCCCCGGAACAGCGCTGCGATACGCGTGCCTTCCGGCATTTTCAGCTCACGCAGGGCCGCGCCGATGCACCACTTTTCTGCGCCCAGGCGGTAGACGAACAGCTCCCACTCGCTGGTGATGTTGACCTCCAGCGCCGAGCGGGAAATCGGCGACGGATCAGGCGGTACGGTGACCTTCAGCAACTTGGCCATCCACGGCAGGCTGGTGCCTTGCACCAGCAGCGAAATCAGCACGATGAAGAACGCCAGGTTGAAGAACAGCTGCGCTTGCGGCAGCCCGGCCATCAGCGGGAACACCGCCAGAATGATCGGTACCGCGCCACGCAGCCCGACCCAGGCGATGAAGCCTTTTTCGCGGGTGTGGAATGCCTTGAACGGCAGCAGCGCGGCGAACACCGACAGTGGCCGTGCGACCACGATCATCCACAGCGCCAAGGCCAGCGCCGGCACGGCAATCGGCAGCAGGTCGTGGGGGGTGACCAGCAGGCCGAGCACCAGGAACATGCCGATCTGCGCCAGCCAAGCCATGCCGTCGAGCATGTGCAGAATGCCGTGGCGGCTGCGGATCGGCCGGTTGCCCAGCACCAGGCCACACAGGTACACGGCGAGGAAGCCGCTGCCGTGCAGGGCGTTGGTCAGCGAGAACACCACCAGGCCGCCGGCGACCACCAGAATGGGGTACAGCCCGCTGGCCAGGTTGATGCGATTGACCATCTGCAGCATCAGCCAGCCGCCGCCCAGGCCGAGCAGGCCGCCGATACCGAATTCACGCAGCAGGTGGCCGAGCAGGCCCCAGTGAAGGCCGGTCTGGTGACTGGCGATCATGTCGATCAGGGTCACGGTGAGGAACACTGCCATCGGGTCGTTGCTGCCCGATTCGATCTCCAGGGTGGCAGTGACCCGCTCGTTGAGGCCCTTGCCGCCCAGCAGCGAGAACACCGCCGCGGCGTCGGTGGAGCCGACGATGGCGCCGATCAGCAGGCCCTGGATCAGGCTCAGGTCGAACAGCCAGGCGGCGACCATGCCGGTCAGCGCTGTGGTGATCAATACCCCGACGGTTGCCAGCGACAGCGCCGGCCACAGCGCCACGCGAAAACTCGCCACCCGCGTGCGCAGCCCGCCGTCGAGCAGAATCACTGCCAGCGCGAGGTTGCCGACCAGGTAGGCGGTGGGATAGTTGTTGAAGATGATGCCGCCACCATCGACCCCGGCGACCATGCCGACGGCGAGAATGATGACCAGAATGGGGATGCCCAGACGCGAAGACAGAGAACTGACCAGAATGCTTGCGCCCACCAGCAAAGCGCCGATCAAGAACAGGCTGTTGATGGTGCTTGCATCCAAAAGCGTGTACTCCAGGTGTTGCGGGGGGAAGCCGACCTGCCGGGGATTCAGCTAGCAGGTCGCGTGCCAATCGATTCTAACCTGATGAATTGGCTGGCTGTAAAGCGTTTCTATTGATGTCCTTGGGGGCGGTCCAATGCACCTGAAACCGCCCCCACAGGTTCTGAGGCGGATCAGCCCTGCTTCACCTCACGCATCGCCTTGCCCTTCACCGGTGCGCCGTTGGCGACGTAGTACTGGGCGGTGCTGCGTGGCAGCGGGGTGCGGTTGCGGATCTTGTCGGCGATTTTCTCGGCGATCATGATCGTTGTGGCATTGAGGTTGCCGGTGATGATGATCGGCATGATCGACGCATCCACCACACGCAGGCCCTGCATGCCGTGCACGCGGCCCTGGTTGTCGACCACGGCCATGTCGTCTTCGCCCATCTTGCACGAGCAGGACGGGTGGAAGGCGGTTTCGGCGTGCTCGCGGATGAATTTGTCCAGCTCTTCATCGGTCTGCACGTGCTCGCCCGGGCTGATCTCGCGTCCACGGTACGGGTCGAGTGCCGGCTGGGCCATGATTTCCCGGGTCAGGCGAATGCCGTCGCGAAATTCCTGCCAGTCTTGCTCGGTGGCCATGTAGTTGAAGAGGATGCTCGGGTGCTGACGCGGGTCTTTCGACTTGGCCTGCACGCGACCACGGCTCGGCGAGCGCATCGAGCCCATGTGCGCCTGGAAGCCATGTTCCTTGACGCCGTTGGAGCCGTTGTAATTGATCGCCACCGGCAGGAAGTGGTACTGGATGTTCGGCCACTCGAACTCGGGACGGGTGCGGATGAATCCACCGGCCTCGAACTGGTTGCTGGCGCCGATGCCGGTGCCGTTGAACAGCCACTCGGCACCGATGGCCGGCTGGTTCCACCACAGCAGCGAGGGGTACAGCGAGACCGGCTGGGTGCAAGCGTATTGCAGGTACAGCTCGAGGTGGTCCTGCAGGTTCTCACCCACGCCCGGCAGTTCGTGAACCACCGGAATATCCAGGCTTTCCAGCAGCGCACGCGGGCCGACGCCCGAGCGTTGCAGCAGTTGCGGCGAGGCGATGGCGCCGGAGCTGACGATCACTTCCTTGCGCGCACGGGCTTCGACACGCTCTTCGCTGTCGCCGACCAGATAGGTCACGCCAACTGCGCGCTTGCCTTCGAACAGAATACGGTCGCTCAGGGCATGGGTGACGATGGTCAGGTTCGGGCGCTTCTTGGCCTGGTCCAGGTAACCGCGAGCGGTGCTGGAGCGACGGCCGTTCTTGGTCACCGAGCGGTCCATCGGGCCGAAGCCTTCCTGCTGGTAGCCGTTGAGGTCTTCGGTGCGCGGGTAACCGGCTTGCACGCCGGCTTCGACCATGGCGTGGAACAGCGGGTTGTTGCCCGCCTTGGGCGTTGCCACGCTGACCGGGCCTTCGCCGCCGTGGTAGTCGTTGGGGCCGATGTCACGGGTTTCGGCCTTGCGGAAGTAGGGCAGGCAGTCGAGGTAGGCCCAGTCTTCCAAGCCAGGCAGTTTGGCCCAGCCATCGAAGTCCAGAGCGTTGCCGCGGATGTAGCACATGCCGTTGATCAGCGACGAGCCACCCAGGCCCTTGCCGCGACCACACTCCATGCGCCGACCGTCCATGTGCGGCTCGGGATCGGTTTCATAGGCCCAGTTGTAGCGACGACCCTGCAGCGGGAAGGCCAGCGCGGCAGGCATCTGGGTGCGGAAGTCGAAACGGTAGTCCGGGCCACCGGCTTCGAGCAGCAGTACGCTGACGTTGGCGTCTTCGGTCAGGCGTGTGGCGAGCGTGTTACCGGCCGAGCCGGCACCAACGATGATGTAGTCGTAATCCATGGGGGGCTTCCTCCGGAAGCAGCTGCGAGCGTGTAGCTCCAAGCGGCAAGTAGATGCGCTCGTGCGTGGCTCGCAAGTGGATGATCCCTGCAAGGGCCGGTGGCCAACGCCGACCGGCTCTTTCTTGCAGCTAACAGCTTGCAGCTAGCCGCTCTCGGTCAAAAGACCGAGGCGTAGTCGCCGAGCTCGACCTGTACCGACTTGATGCGGGTGTACTGCGCCAGGGAGCTGACGCCGTTCTCGCGGCCCACGCCCGATTGCTTGTAGCCGCCGACCGGCATTTCGGCTGGCGACTCGCCCCAGGCATTGATCCAGCAGATGCCGGCTTCGAGCTGGTGGATGATGCGGTGCGCGCGGGTCAGGTCGTTGGTGCACACGCCAGCGGCCAGGCCGTACTCGGTGTCGTTGGCGCGGCGGATGACTTCTTCTTCGGTCTCGTAGCTGAGGATGCTCATCACTGGGCCGAAGATTTCTTCCTGGACGATGGTCATGTCATCGCGGCAGTCGGTGAACACGGTCGGTGCAACGAAGGCGCCCTTGGCGAATTCGCCTTCGGTCAGACGCTCACCGCCGCACAGCACACGGGCGCCTTGCTCTTTGCCCTTGGCGATGTAGCCGAGCACGCTTTCCATGTGGGCGAAGCTGACCAGCGGGCCGAAGTTGGTGTTGTCGTCTTCCGGGTTGCCGATGCGGATGCGCGCGACACGTTCGGCGATCTTGGCTTCGAACTCGGCTTTCAGCGACGCCGGGATGAACACGCGGGTGCCGTTGGTGCAGACCTGACCGGAGCTGTAGAAGTTGGCCATCATGGCGATGTCGGCGGCGCGATCGAGGTCGGCGTCGGCGCAGATGATCAACGGCGACTTGCCGCCCAGTTCCATGGTCACTTCCTTGAGCGAGGAACTCGAAGCGCTGGCCATGACTTTCTTGCCGGTGGTGCCGCCGCCGGTGAACGAGATTTTCTCGATGCGCGGGTGCTCGGTCAGCCAGTTGCCGACTTCACGGCCGCTGCCGGTGAGGACGTTGAACACGCCATCGGGCAGGCCGGCTTCGGTGTAGATCTCGGCCAGTTTCAGGGTGGTCAGCGAGGTGACTTCCGAAGGCTTGAAGATCATCGCGTTGCCCGCAGCCAGGGCCGGGGCGGATTTCCACAGGGCGATCTGGATCGGGTAGTTCCACGCGCCGATGCCGGCGGTCACGCCCAGTGGCTCGCGGCGGGTATAGACGAAGGAGCTGTCGCGCAGCGGAATCTGCTCGCCTTCGATGGCCGGCACCAGGCCTGCGTAGTATTCGAGCACATCGGCGCCGGTGACGATGTCGACGTAACGGGTTTCGGAGTACGACTTGCCGGTGTCGAGGGTTTCCAGCATGGCCAGCTCATCGTTGCGCTCGCGCAGGATGTCGACGGCGCGGCGCAGGATGCGCGAACGCTGCATGGCGGTCATCGCTGCCCAGACCTTCTGGCCGCGCTCGGCGCTTTCTACGGCACGCTCGACGTCGGCTTCGGTAGCCCGCTGGACGTAAGCCAGGACTTCACCGGTCGCTGGGTTGATGGCTTCGAAGGTGGCATCGCTGCCGGCGTCGACGTAACCGCCATCGATGTAGAGTTTTTGCGTTCCGAAACGGGCCATAGTGTCCTCGCAAGTGCAATGTGTGATGTGGCTATGCGCGTCGCGCCTGTGCCGATTGGGCAGTGGCTGCGCGCGGTTGTTCAGTCACGTGGGCATCGCTGCCCGGGCGTTGCTGCTTAGCCAGTTGTAGATCCATGTATTCGTAAGCGATGCGTACTGCCTGCGCGGTGTCGAAGGCATCGCCCGACAGCGCACCGCGCAACCACAAGCCGTCGATCAACGCTGCCAGGCCGCGGGCGGCGCTGCGCGCCTCATCGAGCGGCAGCACCTGACGGAACTGGTAGCACAGGTTGGAATACAGGCGGTGGTCGTTGATCCGCTGCAACCTGTGCAAGGACGGCTGGTGCATGCTGGAGGCCCAGAAGGCCAGCCAGGTTTTCATTGCCGGGCCGGTGACCTGGCTGGCGTCGAAGTTGCCTTCGATGATCACTTGCAGCTGGGCACGGGGACTGGTGTCCGCCAGTGCCTGGCGCCGGGCGATCACGCCTTCGTTGAGCATGTTCATGATGTAGCGCATCGTCGCTGCGATCAGGCCGTTCTTGTCCCGAAAGTAGTGACTGATGATGCCGTTCGACACCCCAGCGAGGCGGGCGATCAGCGCAATGCTGGCGTCTCCCAGGCCTACTTGATCGACCGCTTGCAGGGTGGCTTCGATCAACTGCTGGCGGCGAATGGGTTGCATACCGACCTTGGGCATCGTGCATCTCCTCATAGGTCTGGCGAGCAGGCGACGGGCGTCTGACTCGGCGAAGACCAGTCTATTTTGTTTTGATTGAACGTTCAATCAATAAAGAATAAGCTCTGCGACAATTTGTGCCATTGACAGCTTTTCAGCCTCTCAAGCGGGCACGAATTGAAACCCCAGGAAGTCGTGAAGCCCCCGGAATACAAGGCGTTGACGGGTATGAGCGATGCGCGAGTCAGATTCCGCCGAGTGGTCAAGCGACTGCCCGGCAAGCCTTCGGAGTGAGGTCGAGCCTGATTTTTTTGCAACGATTCGATTCGGGAGCACGATTTCCTTAGGTGCTTTTATAACACCTGAAGCAGTAGGGCTATTGCACCAATTGCTCGGGACAAGACTGATTAGCCTCCACCGCCGCACTCCGCCGGAGCATTCGTGCAATGAGTTCTGCCTCACTTACCAAACCCCCCGCCGAGAGGGTCCGGGTCAACCGCGTGGTGTTCTACACCTCGGCACTGTTGATCCTCGTTCTGACTGCCTTGCTGATCGCTGTACCTGAAACCGCCGGCCGCGTGCTCGGCCTCGCCCAGTCCTGGCTTACCCGCAGCTTCGGCTGGTACTACATGCTGGTGATCTGCGGCTACCTGGTGTTCGTCATCTACCTGGCGTTTTCCGACTTCGGCAAGCTCAAGCTGGGCGGCAAGGACGACACCCCTGACTTCAGCTACGGCGCCTGGGCCGGCATGCTGTTCTCCTCGGGCATCGGTATTTCGCTGCTGTACTTCGGCGCCTCCGAGCCGCTGGACCACTATTTCAATCCGCCTGAAGGCACCCCGGCCAGCCTCGACGCTGCCCGTGAAGGCCTGCAACTGACCTTCCTGCATTGGGGCCTGCATGGCTGGGCGATCTATGCCCTGGTCGGCCTGGCGGTGGGTTACTTCGCCTACCGTCACAACCAGCCGCTGGCACTGCGCTCGGCGCTGTATCCGCTGGTCGGTGAGCGCTGGGTCAAGGGCGCGGCGGGCAATGCCGTGGACATCTTCGGCATGTTCGTCACCCTGCTGGGCCTGGTGACCAACCTCGGCATCGGCTCGATGCAGGTGGCCTCGGGTCTGGAATATCTGTTCGGCATGGACCACAGCAAGACCAACCTGCTGGCGGTGATCCTGACCATGGCGTCGGTGGCGACTATTGCTGCGGTGTCGGGTGTGGAAAACGGCATCCGCCGCCTGTCGAACCTCAATATCGCGCTGTTCAGCGGGTTGCTGATCTTCGTGCTGCTGGGCGGTGAGACCCTGCACCTGCTCAACGGCTTCGTGCAGAACGTCGGTGATTACCTCAACGGCTTCGTGCTCAAGACCTTCGACCTCTACGTGTACGAAGGCGATGGCGCCAAGTCGGAGCGCTGGCTGGGGCTGTGGACGGTGTTCTACTGGGCCTGGTGGATTTCCTGGGGCCCGTTCGTGGGTATGTTCATCGCACGTATTTCCAAAGGCCGCACGGTGCGCCAGCTGGTCTGTGGCGTGCTGCTGATTCCGCTGGGCTTCACCCTGGCCTGGCTGTCGATCTTCGGTAACACCGCGCTGGACCTGGTGATGAACCAGGGCGCCGTGGAGCTGGGGCGTACCGCCGTCGAGCAGCCCTCGATGTCGATCTATCAGCTGCTGGAATACTTCCCGGCGGCGAAGATCGTCATCGGTGTGGCGATCTTCGTCGGCTTCGTGCTGTTCCTCACCCCTGCCGATTCGGGTGCGGTGATGATGGCCAACCTCTCGTGCAAAGGCGGCAAGGTCGACGAAGACGCCCCGCACTGGATGGTGGTGTTCTGGTCGGTGGTGATCACCCTGGTGACCATCGGCCTGCTGTTCGCCGGCAACTTCGAAGCCATGCAGACCATGGTGGTGCTGGCTGGCTTGCCGTTCTCGGTGGTGCTGGTGCTGTTCATGTTCGGCCTGCACAAGGCCATGAAGCAGGATGTGGCCATCGAGCAGGAGCGCGCCGAACTGGCCGCCCGTGGCCGTCGCGGTTTCAGTGAGCGTCTGACCCAGCTGGAACTGGAGCCGACCCAGGCCATCGTCCAGCGCTTCATGGACAAACAGGTCAGCCCGGCGCTGCGTGAAGCCGCCGAGTGCCTGCGCGCGCAAGGCTTCGAGGTGGAAGCCCGGCTCGGTCAGTCACGCAACATGATGGGCTTGCGGGTGCTGATGGAGGAAGGCAACCCGTTCGTCTATGAGGTGAGCCTGGACGGCTACCTGGCAGCGCCCGGCGAAGCGCCGACCGAGGGTGAGGAGGAGGTGCGTCAGCGCTTCTACCGCGCCGAGGTGTACCTGCACGATGGCAGTCAGGAGTACGACCTGATGGGCTTTGCCCCCGAGCAGATCGTGCGCGACGTGCTCGACCAGTTCGAGAGCCATCGCCAGGTGCTGGGCCGGGTCTACAGCTAAACCCAGCGGCGCCCCGCTCGCGGGGCGCTCAGCGGTTGCGGTAGACGCCGTTGCGACCGTGGCCGGCCATGGCCCGGTTGCTGCGCTCGGCGATCATCTGTTTGATCGGAATCCATTCGATGCCCTGGCTCTTGAGCCGGGGCAGCTGTTTTTCCAGCACGTCCAGGGTTTGCGGATACGGATGGCCGATCATCACCGCCGAACCCTGCTTGCGCGCCAGTTCGATGGCCACCTGCAACTGCCCGGCGATCGCCTCTTTGGTGCGCACGTCATCGAGGAACACATCCCGCGAAACGTGCGCCAGGCCGATGTCCTGAGCCTTGGCGGCGGCCACCGTGGCGGCGCTGGTGCGGCTGTCGACGAAGAACAGGCCGCGCTGTTGCAGCTCGCCCATCAACCAGGCCATGGCCGCCGGCTGCGAGGTCATGCGGCTGCCCATGTGGTTGTTCACGCCTGCGGCGAACGGCACCTTGACCAGCGCGGCGTCCAGGCGCTGGGCGAGGGTCGGCAGCGGTACGTCGGGATGCCAGGCATAGGGGCCGGTGGCCGGGTCCATGGGCATGTGCAAGATCACCGTCTTGCCGGCCTTGTGCGCCTGGCGGGCGAAGTCGCTGGCATGCGGGGTGTCGGGCATGATCGCCAGGGTCACCGGGCCGGGCAGGGCGAGGGTGCGTGCGTCGCGCTCGGTGTTCTGACCGAGGTCGTCGATGATCAGGCTCAGGTAGGCTTTGGGCGGCTGGGCCGATGCCGCAGTCGCGACACCGGCCAGCAGGCAGAACAGGGCACAGCGCAGTACAGACATGGGGGGCTCAGTCGCCCTTGGTGACGTTCAGGCCTTTGAGCAGGCTCAGGGCCTGGCTTAGCTGGAAGTCGCCATCCTGCGGACGTTCCTTGCGGACGGTGCTGCTGGTGGGACGGTCGGCGCCGCCGTTACCGTTGCCCAGGTGGCCCTTGAGGTCGGCTTCCTTGAAGTTCTCGCTGTCGTCGTCGGTGGTCAGCTTACCGGAGCGCACCTCGATGTCCGGCACGATGCCCTGGGCCTGGATCGAACGGCCGTTGGGGGTGTAGTACAGCGCGGTGGTGAGTTTCAGCGCACGGTCGTTGTTCAGCGGCAGCACGGTCTGCACCGAGCCTTTGCCGAAGCTGTCGGTACCCATCAGCACACCGCGCTTTTGATCCTGCAGGGCGCCGGCGACGATTTCCGAGGCCGAGGCACTGCCACCGTTGATCAGCACCACCAGCGGCACGCCTTCGCTGGCATCGGCCGGGTCGGCCGAGAAGCGCAGCTCGGAATTGGCGATGCGGCCCTTGGTGTAGACGATCAGGCCTTTGGTCAGGAAGTGGTCGGCCACTTCCACCGCCGACTGCAGCACGCCGCCGGGGTTGTTGCGCAGGTCGAGAATCAGGCCGCGCAGCTTCTTGCCGTTGTCCTTGCGCAGTTTCGCCAGGGCCTTGCCGACTTCCTCGCCGGTCTTGACCTGGAACTGGGTGATGCGGATGTAGCCGTAGCCGCTCTCCAGCAACTGGCTCTTCACGCTTTTCACCTGGATGACCGCACGGGCCAGGGTCACGTCGAACGGGTTGCCGCCGTCGCGCACCAGGGTCAGGGTGATTTTCTGGCCGATCTTGCCGCGCATCTTATCCACCGCCTCGGACATGCTCTGGCCGCGGGTGGGGGCGCCGTTGATCTTGAGGATCAGGTCGCCGGCCTGGATGCCGGCACGCGATGCGGGGGTGTCGTCGATGGGCGAAACCACCTTGACGAAACCATCGTCCATGCCGACTTCGATGCCCAGGCCGCCAAACTCGCCGCTGGTGCTTTCCTGCAGCTCCTGGAAGTCTTCCGGGCCGAGGTAGGCCGAGTGCGGGTCGAGGTTGCTGAGCATGCCCTTGATGGCATTTTCCAGCAGGGTCTTGTCGTCCACGGGTTCGACGTAGGCGGCCTTGATGCGGTCCATCACCTCGGCGAAGGTGCGCAGTTCGTCCAGCGGCAGAGGTGCGTTGGCCGTCACTTCCGTGGCCGGCACGGCGGCGCCCTTGGCGGGCTGCGCAGCAGTGGCCAGGGGGGCGCTGACCACCAACGCGATGGTCAGGGCCAGCTGGGTGAGGCGGGGCGAGTGCAGCATGTCGAACGAACTCCTGATCCTGATCCTTGTGACGCTCCAGACGGGAGCCTCGGTGCAGCCCTTGCCGGCGCTACGCCAACTAGACGTTGAACAGCCTAACCGCGACACCATTGCGCAGGATCGGCGGGCCGACCTTGCTGGCGAATGGCGAAGTACAGCCCAGCGCTTTCCTGGCCGCCACTGTCGCCAACGGTGGAAATACTGTCGCCAGCCTTGACGATATCGCCCGCGCGGGTGAGCAGGCTCTGGTTGTGCCCGTACAGGCTCAGGTAACCGTTGCCGTGGTCGAGAATGACCAGAAGCCCGGCGCCGCGCAACCAATCGGCGAACACCACGCGCCCGCCATGCACGGCGCGTACCTGGGTGCCGGGCGAGGCGCTGATCATCACCCCATCCCACTTGGCACGCGAGTCGCCACCGCGGGCATCGCCGAAGCGTGCCAGCAATCGACCATTGACAGGCCAAGGAAGTTTTCCGCGGGCCGCAGAAAAAGCGCCACCATAGTTCGCGCCATCACTGGACACCACCGGGCCGAGCGGCCTGCGCGGCGGGGCGGGGGCGTCTTCGACCGGCGCCGGGGGCGTCGGGGTGGCGCCGCGGGCTTTGTCTGCCTCGGCGCGCGCCAAGGCTTCCTGCTGACGGCGGCGCTCGGCTTCCTGTTGCGCCAACAGCGCCTTCTGCCGCGCTTCTTCAGCCTCGCGGGCCTGGCGCGCCAGGGTTTCCTCGATGGTCTTGAGCACCTGGGCGAGGTCGGCCTGATCCTGCTGGCGGGCTTGCAGCGCCTGGTTGCGCTGCTTGAGGTCGCCGTTGATCTTGGCCAGCACCTGACGGCGCTCGTTGCGCACCGTTTCCAGTTCCTGCCGGCGGCTGTCGAGGTTGCCGCGCTGGGCCAGCAACTGCGCCTGCTGGCGGGAGATGTCCTGCTCCACGGCGGCCAGCTGGCGCAGGGTTTCGTTGAAGGCGCGCAGTTGTTCGAGGCGCGCCTTGCTCAGGTAGTCGTAGTAGGTGAGGGTGCGGGCGAATTTCTCGGGGTTCTGCTGGTTGAGCAGCAGCTTGAGGTATTCCTCGCGGCCACTCTGGTAGGCCGAACGGGCCTGGATGGCAATCAGTCGTTGTTGTTCAACGCGGGCGCTCTGGAGTTTTTTTTTCTCGGAATCAAGGCGCTCCAGCTCGCCCTCGGTCTTTTTTAGTTCTTTCTGCAGGGCCTCCACCTGCTTCTCCAGCGTGCCGATTTCGGTTTCGGTGGTTTGCAGGTCTTTCTGCACGCCGGCTTTTTCCGCCTGGATCTTGCCGAGCATCTTCTGCAGCTCGGCGATGTCCTTGCGGGTGGCGTCCAGCTGCTGCTGGGTTTGCGCACGCTCGTCGGCGAAGGCCGGGCTGAGCAGGCACGACAAGGCGAGGGGTAGGAGAGCACGAAGCATGAGGTTGGACGTACCAGGGATGAGAATCGGCCTAGTATGCCCATCCAGGACAGCAAAAAAAACGCCCCGGCGTCTCGACGGCGGGGCGTTGGTCTGGAATGGGCCGGACGATCAGGCGTCGAGCAGGATCGAGGTGCCGGTCATTTCCGCAGGGATTTCCAGGCCCAGCAAGGTCAGCATGGTGGGCGCCACATCGGCCAGCACGCCACCCTCGCGCACCTTCAGCGCACGCTTGCCGATATAGATGAACGGCACCGGCTCGGTGGTGTGCGCGGTGTGCGCCTGGCCGGTGCATTCATCTTCCATCTGCTCGACGTTGCCGTGGTCGGCGGTCAGCAGCGCTTCGCCGCCCACTTTATCGAGCGCCTCGACGATGCGCCCGACGCAGGTGTCCAGGGCTTCCACAGCCTTGACCGCGGCGTCGAACACGCCGGTGTGGCCGACCATGTCACCGTTGGCGTAGTTGACCACGATGACATCGAAGCGCTGCTGCTCGATGGCCTCGACGATGCGGTCGGTGACCTGCGGCGCGTTCATCTCCGGTTGCAGGTCGTAGGTGGCGACCTTCGGCGATGGAATCAGAATGCGCTCTTCGCCTTCGAACGGCTCTTCACGGCCGCCCGAGAAGAAGAAGGTCACGTGGGCGTACTTTTCCGTTTCGGCGATGCGCAGCTGGGTCTTGCCGTGCTTGGCCAGGTACTCGCCGAGCACGTTGTTCAGGCTGGCCGGCGCGAAGGCTGCCGGGGCCGGAATCTTCGCCGAATACTGGGTCAGGCCAATGAAGGCGGCGACCTTCGGCAGGCGCGCACGGGGAAATTCCTTGAAATCCGGCTCGACGAACACCCGCGACAGCTCGCGGGCGCGGTCGGCGCGGAAATTCATGAACACCACCGCATCACCGTCCTCGACCTTGACCGCATCACCGATGCGCGTGGCCTTGACGAATTCATCGCTCTCGTCGCGTGCGTAGGCCGCTTCCAGGCCGGCGACCGCGGTGGCAGCGCTATAGTCGGCAACGCTGTCGACGATCAGGTCGTAGGCGGCGCTGACGCGGTCCCAGCGGTTGTCGCGGTCCATGGCGAAATAGCGGCCGATGAGGCTGGCGATGCGGCCCTTGCCGAGCTTGGCGAAGGTGCTGTCGAGCAGTTCCAGCGACGCTTGCGCGCTGCGCGGCGGGGTGTCGCGGCCATCGAGGAAGGCGTGCAGGTAGATCTTTTCGGCGCCGCGCTGGGCGGCCAGCTCGGCCATGGCCACCAGGTGGTCCTGGTGGCTGTGTACGCCACCGTCGGAGAGCAGGCCGAGAATGTGCACGGCCTTGCCCGCTTTGGCGGCGCCGTCGACGGCGCCGGTGAGCACCGGGTTGGTGAAGAACTCGCCGTCACGAATGGCTTTGGTGACGCGGGTGAAGTCCTGATACACCACCCGGCCGGCGCCGAGGTTCATGTGACCGACTTCGGAGTTGCCCATCTGCCCGTCGGGCAGGCCGACATCCATGCCCGAACCGGAAATCAGGCCATGGGGCTGGGTCGCCAGGAGGCGGTCGTAGACCGGCGTGTTGGCGGCGAAGATGGCGTTGTACTCAGGGCTTTCGCTGTGACCGAAACCATCGAGGATGATCAGGACCAGGGGTTTAGGCGTGCTCGTCATCAATCCCACTCACGGTTGCTGAAAATGATAAAGACCCGCATTTTAGGGCA
This sequence comes from Pseudomonas cremoricolorata, assembly GCF_000759535.1. Lineage (NCBI taxonomy): Bacteria > Pseudomonadati > Pseudomonadota > Gammaproteobacteria > Pseudomonadales > Pseudomonadaceae > Pseudomonas > Pseudomonas cremoricolorata. The sequence continues at coordinate 1,683,882 of NZ_CP009455.1, forward strand.
AATCGTTCCGCGACTGCGAATAATCCTCAGTGCCGCCGGGCGGCATGCCTACAGCCTGGAGATGAAAGCGCCTCACCGCTGGCCGGCCGGGCTGTGGCGGGCCTGAGGCGGTGTGTATACTGACCGGCATTTTCACTCGCTTGGAACAGCCCTGATGGTTGAGAAATTGCTGCAATTCGCCACGGATAACCTTCTTCTGGTGGCAATCTTCGTGGTTCTGCTGGTCTTGCTGTTGCTCAATGAAATGCGCCGCGGCGGCAAGAGCCTGAGCAACGGTCAACTGACCGCGCTGGTCAATGCCGACAAGGCCGTGGTCATCGACGTGCGCCCGAGCAAGGAATACGCCGCCGGGCATATCGTCGGCGCCCTGAACATCCCCCACGACAAACTGCTGGGCCGCGTTGGCGAACTGGAAAAATACAAGGGCAAGACCCTGATTCTGGCCGACACCATGGGCCAGCAGGCCGGCGCCCTGTGCCGCGAACTGCTCAAATCCGGCTTCGACGCCGCCCGGCTCAGCGGTGGCGTTTCCAGCTGGAAAGCCGATAACCTGCCACTGGTGAAGTAATCATGAAGAGCGTCATCGTCTACTCCAGCGACTATTGCCCCTACTGCATCCGCGCCAAGCAACTGCTCAACAGCAAAGGTGTTGACTTCGAGGAAATCAAGGTCGACGGCAAGCCGCAAGTGCGCGCGCAAATGAGCCAGAAGGCGGGCCGCACCTCGGTGCCGCAGATCTGGATCGGCAGTACCCACGTCGGCGGCTGCGATGAGCTCTTCGCCCTGGAGCGGGCGGGCAAACTCGACCCGCTGCTGCAGTCCTGATCCACGCCGTATCCACTCGTTAAGCCATAGGATTTGTCATGACCGAGCAACAGAACAGCGGCGCTGCCGCCGCCGACGACACCTCTCCTCAGTTCTCCATGCAGCGCATCTACGTGCGCGACCTGTCGTTCGAAGCGCCGAAAAGCCCGGCGATCTTCCGTCAGCAGTGGGAGCCGAGCGTCGCCCTTGACCTCAACACCAAGCAGAAGGCCCTGGACGGCGACTTCCACGAAGTGGTGCTGACCCTCTCGGTGACCGTCAAGAACGGCGATGAAGTCGCCTTCATCGCTGAAGTGCAGCAGGCCGGTATCTTCCTGATCAAGAACCTCGACGCCGCTTCGATGAGCCACACCCTCGGCGCGTTCTGCCCGAACATCCTGTTCCCGTACGCCCGTGAAACCCTCGACAGCCTGGTGACCCGTGGCTCGTTCCCGGCGCTGATGCTCTCGCCGGTCAACTTCGACGCCCTGTACGCCCAGGAAATGCAGCGCATGCAGGAAGCTGGCGAAGCGCCTGCCCTGCAATAAGCCCGTTGCGGTCGTGAAGCGCCCTGCGGGGTGATGATGTCAGGCCGGCTCGTTCTCCAACCAATCCCCTCCCCGTGTAGGAGTGGATTTATCCGCGAACAGCCTCAAGTGCCTCGACAGCATCCCCCAAGGGCGCTTTTTCATGCCCGCCGCTCAGGCGAACCCCTGCTGACGCCACGCCTCGTACACCGTCACCGCCACCGTGTTGGACAGGTTCAGGCTGCGGCAGCCCGGACGCATCGGCAGGCGCAGGCGCTGCTCGGCAGGCAGGCTGTCGAGCACCTCGGCCGGCAGCCCGCGGCTCTCCGGCCCGAACACGAAGGCATCGCCCGGCTGATACGCCACCTCGTGAAATGGGTGAGACGCTTTGGTGGTGAAGGCGAACAGGCGCGGCCGACCGAGGCTGTGCAGACACGCCTCGAGGCTGGCATGGCGCTGCAAGGTGGCGTATTCGTGGTAGTCCAGGCCGGCGCGGCGCAGGCGTTTGTCGTCCAGTTCGAAGCCCAGCGGCTCGATCAGGTGCAAATGGCAGCCGCTATTGGCGCACAGCCGAATGATGTTGCCGGTGTTCGGTGGAATCTCAGGTTGAAACAGGATGACGTGGAACATGCACGGCCCCAGGCAAGAAGAGGATGAGCATTCTACCCTCGAACCCGACCCCCGTCCGAAGGCGCGCCGACGCATGCTGTTGTCGCTGGTGCTGTTCGGCGTACTGGTGGGGCTGATGATCGGTCGGTTGACCACCACACAGCCCAGCCAGCTCGAGCAGATCGAAGTGGTCGAAGCCGGTCTGGACCTGTGGTTCGACCACGCGCCGAAACTGCACGGCGAGCACGTGCAAGGCACGCTGGCGCTGCTGTTCGATGCACACGGCAAGGCTGCGCGAGGTCAATTGCAGATGGCGGGTAAGCCGGTGGCGTGGCGGGTGCAGCAGGCCGACAAAGGCTTGTTGCTGACCCTGGTGGCGGCCCGCCCCCTGCGCGGTAGCTGGACCGCTGCAGAGGAGGAGGCTGGACGCTGGCGGGTGCAGGTGAGGCTGCACGAATAAAAGAGGGGATATCCCGGCCTGCCTGTACCGAGGTCCCCAAAAGGGGTGGGTGAGCGGTTTCGATCACCTGTACAGGAGTGATTGCAGGTGCCGTGCCAACTTCTCCAATCCCCTGTTTCCGCGGGTTACCAGGTAGTTCAGCGCCCAGCAGGCCGGCTGTTCTGCCTCTGTGCGGTGCAGCCGGCACAGGATCGGTGCACCGCGCCTCAGCGGTGCCGCTGTAGGTCGCGGCGCAGATCGCTGAGGTAGGGAAACCCCTTGCGCCCCTCCAGCACCCGCTCACGCTGCACATCGGCCAGCAACTGGCAGGGCGCCTGCCCGGCCATCGCCAGCAGGCTGCCGTCCGGGTCGACGATGCTGCTCTGCCCACAGTAATGAATGTCGCCCTCGGCGCCGCAGTAGTTGGCGTAGACCAGGTAGCACTGGTTCTCCTGGGCGCGGGCGCGCACGGTGACTTGGCATATGAAGTCGTAGGGCGTCATGTTCGCCGTCGGCACCACGATCAGCTCGGCGCCGGCCAGGGCCAACTGGCGGGCGTTCTCGGGGAATTCGATGTCGTAGCAGATCAGCAACCCAAGCATGAAGCCGTTCAGCTCGACCACCGGGCAGTGCTGGCTGCCGGCGCTGAACTGGGCACGGTCCAGCTCGCCGAACAGGTGGGTCTTGCGGTATTTGGCCAGCCGCTGGCCGTGGGCGTCGATCAACTGCACGCTGTTGTACAGCGCGCCCTCTTCGCCGCGCTCGGGGTAGCCATAGACCACCGCCACGGCATGCCTCCGGCACAGCTGCGCGATCGCCTCGGCCGCCGCGCCGTCCGCGGCTTGGGCCAGACGCTGCACGGCGGCCTGTCCGATGTTGTAGCCGCTGAGAAACATCTCCGGGCACACCAGCAACTCGGCGCCGCGTTGCGCCGCCAGCGCGGCCTGCTGATCCAGGCGCTGCAGGTTACCTGCAACGTCCAGCGGTTGTGGCGCTCCTTGATACACGGCGATGCGCATGCGCTTGCACCTGTCAGTCGGGCAGGGCGATGGGGCCGATCTCGTCGAACACATCGCCCGGGCCAGGGTTGTCGGCCGCAGTACGGCCACCGAAGTGATGGAGAATACCCCACACCGCATTCAGCGACGTCTGCACTGCGCCTTCGACCCATGCCGGCGTCCACGACACGTCGTCGCCAGCGAGGAACAGCCCGCGCTGCTCCGCCGGCAGCCGGTCCTGCATGAAATGCGCGTACATGCGCTGGTTGTAGCGGTAGTGGCCGGGCAGCGCGCCCTTGAAGGCGCCGAGGAAGTACGGGTCGGACTCCCAGGAAATGCTGATCGGGTCACCGATGATGTGCCCGGCGATGTCGGTCTTCGGGTAGATCTTCTTCAGTGCCTCCAGGGCCAGTTGCACGCGCTTCTCGGTCGGGTGTGGAAGCATCTTCAGGGCATCGCTCATCCATGCATACGACAGGCAGATCACCCCCGGCTTGTCGTCGCCGTTGTCGAACAGGTAGGTGCCACGGGTGAGGCGATCGGTAAGGGTCATGCTCAACAGGTCGCGACCGGTATCCGGGTCTTTGTCTTTCCAGAAGGGGCGGTCGACCATGATGAAGGTCTTCGACGCCTGCATGTAGCGGGTGCGGTCCAGCGCCATCCACATCTTCTGCGAAAACAGGCTTTCTTCGCAGTCGATCTGCGTGGTCAGCAGCCAGCTCTGGCAGGTCACCAGGACCGCCGCGTAATGCCGGGCAGTGCCCCACATGTCGGTGACGGCCAGCAGGCCATCGGCCGCGCGGGCAATACGCTTGACCCCGCTGCGCGGGGCGCCGCCGTGCAGGGAACTGAGGCTGGTGCCCGCCGGCCAATGCGCGCAGCGCTCCGGCACGTGCCGCCACAGGCGCTGCGGCACTTGCTCGACGCCGCCGACCACCAAGTGCTGATGATCGTCGCAATTGGTCATCACCACGCGGAAGATTTCCAGCATGGAATTGGGGAAGTCCGAGTCCCAGCCACCGGTACCGAAGCCCACCTGGCCGAACACTTCACGGTGCAGGAAACTCAGCTTGGCGAAGGCTTTCGAGCTGGCGACGAAGTCATAGAAGGTGCGGTCGTCCCACAGCGGCACCAGGTCGTTCCACAGCGCCTTGAGCTTGGCTACGTCGCGGTCGCGGATGGCCTGTTGAATCTCGCCGAAGCGCGCACCGTCTTCCAGCGCATCGGCCCAGGCCTCGGCGACTTCATTGAACAGCGCCGGCAGGTCGGTAGCGTTCTGCGCGTAGTAGGTCTGACCTTCGAGGTCGATGACCGTACTGCCCGAGGCTGGTGTCAGCGGGTTGGGGAACGGCTTGGTTTCCAGGCCGAGTTTGTCGACATAGTGGTAGAACGCCGTCGACGACACCGGAAAGCGCATGCCGCCCAGCTCGGCGACGATGCCATCGGTGCCGTTGAACGGCTGCGAGCGCAGCCGCCCGCCGAGCTTGGAGGCCTCGTACACCACAGGTTTCAAGCCTAGCTTCATCAGCTCGTAGGCTGCCACCAATCCGGCTATCCCGGCTCCGACGATAGCCACTTCTTCGCCGTGACGCTCAGGTGGAATACTGCCCAGCCCCGCTGGATGTTCCAGCCAGTCATCGAAAGCGAAGGGGAAGTCCGGGCCGAAGATGGTGATAGGCGCTTTGCCGTCATCGGGATGGCGATTGTGCTTGTTCATGCGCTGACCCTGGTGAGGCTCGTGATGTCGAGCCTGAGTATAGGAAATGGCTGAGGGTCAGTTTAGAGAGCGGTCTTGTCGTAATTAAGACGCAGAGTGTCGGCGTTTTGGTAGAAGTATCGTCATAGTGGCGAATCGGTTAGAGCTTTTGTCGAAGTGGCCAGCAAGTAGACACCGCCGACAGCAACTCCCCTCGTTCGATACCCGGTCTTTGATTCAACCTGGATAACGGGATGAATGCCGGGCGGCATGCGAATTTCCTCAGGACAGGTTGATCCCGAACAGGGTCGCAGCGCTGTCGCGCAGCAGTTGTGTCTGTAGTCGGGTATCGCTGATCAGGCCACGTATCGTCTGCCATTGTTCGCCGAACGAGGTCTGCTGCTCGTGCTGGGTATGTGGCCAGTCGCTGCCCCACAACAGCCGCTCTGCGCCGAGTGTTTCACACAGGGCAGGCAGGGCCTGCTGTGCAAACTGATGCTGCTCTGCGGCGCTGCCGCCGAGGCGGTACAGCGCTGATACCTTGACCCAGACATCGCCCTCGCGGCCCAGCTCGAGCATGCGCGCGAAACCTGGCTGCTCGAGGCCGAGGCGGGCGTCGGCGCGTCCAAAGTGATCGATGACAACTTGACAGCCAGTGCGCAGCAGCGATTGCAGCACGCCTGGCAAATCCTCCACCTGGCGATGCAACTCGACATGCAGGCCCAACTCGGCAAGCCTGCTGAAAAAGGCTTGCCACTCGCGGCTGGCGAAATCGTCCATGGCTTGTCCCATCAGGTTCAAGCGCACACCTTTTACGCCCGCTGCCGCCATGTGCTCGAGCGTCGAGGTCGCCACCTCGCGGTCGACCACCACCACACCCCGCAGACGCTCAGGCGCGGCTGTCAGGGCTGCCAGCAGATAGCGGTTGTCGGTGCCTAGGAAACTGGGCTGCACCAGCACGCCATGGCTCAGGCCGCAACTGTCCAGCTGGGCCAGGTAATCGGTCAAGGTAGCGTCGTAGGTCGGGGCATAGCGGCGGCCCTCGGCCAGCTGCAGATCGCGCTCGAATACGTGCGCGTGGCCATCGATGCCGTGGAAGTTAGCGGGAAGAATCTGGGGCATGAAGCGTCTCTTGAGATGACGGCGCCAGCCTAGGCGCCGGTTGCAGCGGGTATCAGGCGTTCTGCGCGGTGGCATCGCCGTTGGGCGCGTCTGGCGCAGCGTTGTCGGTGAGCTTGCGGCCATTGGTTTCGGGCAGCGCGAGTGCGGCCAGCACTGCAACGCCATAGGCAATCCCTGCGTCGATGCCGATGGCGCTACCCAGTGACATATACCCACTCATGTGACCGACCAGGAACGGGAAGACCGCAGACAGCACGCGTCCAAAGTTGTAACAGAAGCCCACACCTGCACCGCGCACATCGGCTGGGTACAGCTCATTGAAGTACGAACCCAGACTCGCCGGAATGCCGGCGGCAAAGAAGCCCAGAGGGAAGCCGAGGAACAGCATCTGCGTGTTGCTCAGCGGGATGAACAGGTAGCACTGCACGGTCACCACGCAGCACAGCGCATAGAGGACGATGTTCTTGCGTCGACCGATGCGGTCGATCAGCAGCCCGCTGACGATGCAGCCCAGCCAGAACGCGAAGATGATCACCGCCAGGTATCCGCCGGAACTGAGCACCGACAAATTGCGCTCGGTCTTGAGGAAGGTCGGCAGCCATGTCATCACGGCATAGTAGCCGCCGTGTGCACCGAGGCCGAGGATGCCCCCAAACAAGGTGACCCGCAGCAGCTCCGGGCGGAAGATGCCGGCCAGACTGGCGAGAAATGGCCTCGCGGCGGCCTGCGTGCGGTTGCGTGCCGAACCCTCTGGCTCTTCGACATTGCGACGTACATAGATCACCAGCACCGCCGGCGCCAGACCCACCAGGAACATCACCCGCCATGCCAGCTCTTCCGGGACGAAGGTGTAGATCAGGGTGAACAACGCCACCGCTCCACCCCAGCCAAAAGCCCAGGCGCTTTGCACGGCACCCATTACCTTGCCGCGATACTTGCTCTGGATGGTCTCGGCCATCAGCACCGCGCCGGCGGCCCATTCACCACCGATGCCGAAGCCTTGCAGTGCCTTGACCACCAGCAACTGATGAAAGCCTGTGACGAACGCGGACAGGAAGGTGAAGAACGAAAACCACAGGATCATCCACTGCAGTGTCCTGACCCGACCGTAACGGTCGGACAACGTGCCGCCCAGCCAGCCACCGATCGCCGACGTTACCAAGGTCACCCCGCTGATGAGCCCGGCATCGCCTTTGCTCAAGGCGAACGCTGCGATGAGCGCAGGAATCGCCAAGCCGAACATTTGCACTTCGAGGGCGTCGAGCGACCAGCCGCCGAAGCAGGCCCAGAACGTCTTGCGCTCTTTGGTAGTGATGTGACGGTACCAACTGAACATTATTTTTATCCTTATGAATGGAGTTTGAATGCCGCAGGCTCAGCGGATTTCGACGTTGTAACGGAAGTGGCTGGCATGCCCGCGCGATCGGCGCCATTCCAGAGGCGCGCCGGCGTAGTCGCACGCCAACCGCTCGATGACCACCACAGGGCTGCCTACGTCGATTTGCAGCAGGCGCGCATGAACGGCCGTCACGGCCTCTGCCGTCAGGGTTTCCGAGGCCCGCGCCACCACCTGGCCACACAGCGACTCGTAGACGGGATAAAGCAGTGGTCCCTGGCGCTGCAGATTGACCGTAAGCAACGGTAGGAAGCGGCTCTTGGGCAGCCATATCTCTTCGGCTAGCACTGGTTGCGCGTTCAACAAGCGCAAACGCACCAGACGGATCACCTCCGTACCGGCCGGCAGGCTGAGCACCTGGCTCACTGCAAGCGGCGCCTGAAGGGTTTCCATGGCCAGAATTCGGCTCTCGGGGACTAGCCGTTCGCCATTAAGGCCTTGAAAGCGGAAGAAACGGAACAGAGAGGACTGGAACTGCGGACGACGAATGAAGGTGCCGCGCCCTTGCTGGCGCTCGAGGACCCCCTCACTGACCAGAACGTCGATGGCTTTGCGAACGGTGCCGACGGAAATCGCATACTCGCTGGCCAGCGCTGCTTCAGTGGGGATGGCTTCACCTGGCCGCCAGCGATTCTGGGCGATCTGTTCGGCCAGTTCATCACGCAGACGCTGGTAGCGCGGCAGGCGGTCATCACGTTGGAATGCGGACATTGTTGTAGTTATCCAGTCATATATATCAATGTGCGGATGAATATAGGCCCGCCCGGGCGGAGCGTCAATCCACCGGTCGTCAGTCTCAATACTCATGCGGCGCCAGGGCGGGACATGCGCCAGCCGTTGTGAATCCCGCGATTCCGAAGCCCTGCGTGATTGCCCGGCGCGTTGCTCAGTGAAGGTGGAGAAGGGCGAGCACGGGCGAAAGCAGACTGCTCGGCGCTCGAGACGTCGGTCACGCCATGAGCATCAATCGCCTGCATCTGACAGAGCACCGACTTTCCAAGCCCTATGACTTCGCCGAATCAGCCCCGGTGGACCTTATGGCTGAGGATGATCGACGTGGTGGTTTTTTCAACGCCCGGCACGCTGCCGATCTGATCGAGCAACTGATCGAGTTGCTCCGGCGAGTCGCTGCGCAACCAGGCGACATAGTCGAATTCGCCACTGACCGTGCACAGCTGCTGCACTTGGCCCATGGCGCTGAGGCGTTTGACCACTTCCTTGCCGGCGCGCGACTGCACCTTGATGCCCACGTAGGCTTGCAGCCCGCCATCGATCAGACGTTGGCTCAGGCGCACGCCATAGCCGGTGATGACCTGGGCCTGCTCCAGGCGCGCCAGCCGCGAGTTGACCGTGGTGCGGGCAACGCCCAGATGGCGGGCGAGATTGGCAACGCTCTCGCGGGCATTGATCTGCAACAGCTCGATCAGACGACGGTCGGTGTCATCCAGGGTCACGGGGCGCAGGGGCGGCATGGTTGGGCTCGATAAGCGTGGGCGGCCAGACTAGCCAGCCCGGGCCGTACAGAGCAAGCCGGCCGTCATCTGCTGCGGGCGGTTTTTGTAGTCTCAGGCACAGGTTCGGTATCATCCGCGGCTATCCGCCTGCGGGGCGCCAGTAACAGGTACACAGGGTTGAGCAAGATCCATTTCGATGTCGACGCCGTCTATTGCATCTCGCTGGACACCCGTGGCGACCGCCGCGAACTGTTCCGCCAGGGCATTGCCAGCCAGATGAGCAACCCGGTGCTCTTCCACGTCGTCGAGCGCGCCAGCGACCCCCGTCAAGGCTGCTACGAATCCCATCAGCAGCTCGCTCGACTGGCCTTGGACAAAGGCTTCGCGCGCATTCTGGTGTTCGAAGACGACGCCCAGGCCTACCCGCTCAAGCCCGGCCAGGTCGACTGGATCAACCGCTTCATGCGCCGCCAGCCATTCCAGGCCCTGCACTTGGGCTACAGCATGGGCAAGACCTGGCTGACCTGGTTCCCGTTCATCGCCCGCGGTCGCGTGGTGGCGCTGCATGCCTATGTGCTGTCGCGCGAGGGCTGCCAGATTCTGGCCGACACCCCCTATGAGGGCATGCCGGTCGACGTGCTGTTCAAGAAGCGCATTCGCCAGCACTGCGTGTTCCCGATGATGTATCGCCAGCTGCCCGCCGAGGTGGCCGGCAGCGACCTGGAAACCGTGGTGCGCAACGAGGACGCATGGTGGGCACGCAACTGGCGCAAACACTGGCTGTCGCCGTTGAAGAACCTCTGGCGTACCGCGCTGCGCCTGGGCTTCTGAAGCCGCGCAGATTGCGCTGACGGTAAACCGAACGATCCCGCTCGCCGCCGGTCAGTTTTCCAAGCCGGCGCTAGGCGACACGTAGCATTTCCTACACAGTGCGAAAACCGGCGGCAACGCCGGCCTGACCACGCACGGTCAGGTACCGTCACCAAGGAATGCACGACATGAATAAAAGCAAGGATCTGAGCCAGCTGGAAATCGACGGGGTGTTCTGCATCAGCCTGCGCGAACGCACCGACCGCCGCGCGCTGCTCGAGGCCGAATTTCTCGGCAGCGGCCTGAACATCGAATTCCTCATCGTCGACCGCGACGCCCACAGCCCCGAGCGCGGCTGCTTCACCTCCCACGTCAGGTGCGCCGAACTCGCCCTCGAACGCGGCTACCGCCACGTGCTGATTCTCGAAGACGACGCCACGCTGATGCAGTTCCAGTCCGTGCAGGTGCAGCAGATCAACGCCTTCCTGCGCCGCCGCGACCCCGAACAACTCTACCTCGGCGCCAACCTCGGCAGAGTCTGGCTGACCTGGAACCTGGGCATCGCCCGCGTACGCGCCAAAGGCACCCACGCCTACATCCTCTCCACCGCCGGCTGCCAGCGCCTGCTCAGCCACGCTCCATACAGCGGCATGGCCATCGACAGGATCTACTGCAAACATTTCAAGGGCTACATGTCGTTCCCCATGCTCAGCCAACAACAACCCGAAGAAATCGCCCCCAGCGACGTCCTCGCCGCCCGCTCCACCGACGGCACAAGCCCCGACGCCGACTTCTGGAAAGGCAACTGGCGGCGGCAATACACCGAGGCGTTCAGGAATATTGGCAAGACGGTGTTGCATCGGGATTTGTAGGGGCGGCGCCTGACGGCTTCTGGCGCTCGACCTGCCTCAATACGGTTCGAGCCTGCCCAGTAGAGCCATTGCCTTGTTGGCTTCAATAGCGCGCCTTTAGAATGGCCGGCCCTCGCAAGGCAGGAAACACCATGTGGTTCATGAATAAAAAAACGCTCAGTGCCGAGCAGGCGACGGCGCTCCATGAGCAGGCCTGGGCAGCGTTTCGCGAGCAGGATCTGGACACCGCGCAGGAGTGCTTCCAGACCCTTGCCAAGGCGTGTCCCGCCGACGCACGCTGGATGAATGGCGTTGGCGCGGTGAGCCTGGCACGTGACGATCGCGCCGATGCCCGCCGACACTTCCAGAAGGCCGCCGATCTTGATTATCCCGGCAGCCACTACAACCTCGGCGTCATGGCCTACCAGGACGGTAATCACGACGTCGCCCGCCGACACTTTCTTAGGGCTGCCGAGCACGATTATCCAGGCAGCCACTACAACCTCGCGACCATGGCCTTCCAGGAGGGTGATCACGACACCGCCCGCCAATATTTCCAGCAAGCCGCCGAGTATGACTGTCCCCGCAGCCACTTCTACCTTGGCAGCATGGCCTACCAGAATGGCGATCACGATGCCGCCGTCGAGCACCTCAACAACGCCGTGCGCCACGATCATCCGGAGGCGCTGAACCTGCTCGGCGACGTCCATCTGCATGCCGAGCGCTATCGCCCGGCCGAGCAGGCCTACCGGCGCGCGGCCGAGTTGGGCCATGTCGACGGCTACAACAATCTTGGCCTTCTGTACTTGCAGCTCGAAGACTATGAGCAGGCCAAGCAGGCGCTGTTGCAGGCCCTGCAATCCGACCACGTCTATGCCCAGCACAACCTGGCTGTGGCCTATCACCGCCTGGGCGAACTCGAGCAGGCCGAGCGCTGGTACCTGATCTCCTTCTCTCAGCACGGCAACCTGCAGTCGCTGGAGAACCTTGGGCACGTGTATGGCGACAGTGGGCGTGAGGTCGAGGGCCAGGCGCTGGTCGCGGCCTCCGACAAGCTCTACGAGGATCAGCCTCTGAACGATTACGAGCAGGCGTTGATCGACCGGTTGCTGGCCTGAGGACAGTATCTGGCGTGTTTGTCCCAGAAACACAAAAGCCGCGCTTATGCGCGGCTTTGACGTTGGTGGGCCCACACGGACTCGAACCGTGGACCAAAGGATTATGAGTTGCTGGGTAAGCTGTGAAGCCTAGAATAATCATTGGAACGTAAGCGTAGCTTAACATCCTAGCGTGATGTATAGGTTCAGGGTTTCAGCGTAATCTGGAGAAGGTACGAAAAACTTATTGCTGTACCGCTACTGTACCGTGATCTTAACCGCTGGCAGCTTTTGTAAGACTTCTTCACCGAGCGAGCTTCTTGAAAAATCGGCCCTCTATGGGTCGGGCAAGCTAGCATTCCTAGAGAAAATTGACGATTAGGAATACTAGCGCTAGCAAGGACAGGGCTTATATAGCTTCACAGAAGCTGCAGGATTAAATTGGGTGGTCTACCTCTGACTCGAATCCAATATTTCACTTGCTTTATAAATAACTAGGGTAGGTACCATTCTACCATGTTCCTAATGTATGTTGGAGCTTGAGCTATGGTGCTTTTGAAAGAGATGTCTGATTCGGAAATGGAGCATATGTATGGTGTAAGTTCTGCGACTTCTTCAGGTGGAAATCCATATCGCATCAATAACATGTGCATCGCATCATTTGTACCAAATCGTAATAGTTCAATCATTTTGTCTGATCGATTGTCGTTGCTTATGTTCTTATAAATTTTAAATGATCCGACAAAAGTGTCAGAAAGCGAGAAAGAAATTACTTGATCCAAGTAGTCGTAAGTATCGAAAACGATGGCGTCGTAACTTACTTGCTTTGCTGGAGTGCCTTTTTCGTAAATTGAGTATGATCTTTTTAAATTGCTGTCAGGCAGTTTGTTTGCCGGTTGCGAAAATTCTGCATCTCCTGCTCCTTTATATGCACGGCGAGAAATGCGGCTGTAGCGATTGCCGACGATTTCTTTGAAAGATATGCCTTGGAAGGTTTGAAGCATTATTCCAATTGCTGTCTTAAATACAGCTAGTTCTCCTTCATGTAGCGAGCGCCCTAATGCTCCTTCGTATATCGCCCTAAAATATTCTATAAGTTTTATTCGAGTGTCGCGATTGACATCGCCGCGCAGTACATCTTTAAGGTGTTCGCTCCCACTGTAAAGTATGTCTAGTATATTCGCCGCCGCCTCAAGAACTTCTACAGACGAAAGGCGTTCAATTTTAGATCTCGGCAGATGCAGTTCGTCGTCAAATGTTTCGTCCTTAATCGCTTTCAAAAGCTCGGCGGAGTCGCCATTTTCATCATATGGCAAGTCAATAACGGATTTCTCGTTTAGTCTAAAGTTCTGATTTATTCGTTCAGTAAAAAGCTTAGGATTCTTGGTAAATACATATCCAAAGTCAAATTTTGCCTTATCGGAGAGCCGACCTGCTCTACCTATGAGATTCTTAAATGATAAGGATTTTTCCTCATCTCCATCACCTTGGAATCGCATATTGTCAAGCCATACGATATCAAAGGGCATGTTGACCCCTTGTGCCAATGTGCTAGTAGCAAAGCAAATTTTTGCGTACCCAGAGCGAATGAAGTTCTCAACCATAAATCTCACCTCCAATGGAACAGAGCCGTGGTGAATCACAACTCCCTTCTTTAGAAGCTCAACCATTCTTGAGCGATGATCGTCTTGGTTTGCGCCAAGAAGGACTTGTACAGACTCAATTATTTCTTTAGCTAGAGGTTCGGAAATAATAGGAAAATTTTCTATGTATTTTTCGTGTCCGTCTAGAAACTTGCCGTTGTAAATAGATGCTTTAGAGATATATATTAATATAGAATGCTTGCCATTGAAGGCGAATTTGTTAAATCCATCTTTGAGTTCAACGCATTCTCGAATTCGATAACCTTTCTCTTCAAACGGCGAGAATATATAGTCGCGCCCATTATTATGTTGAAAAACGCAGACCTTACCCACTGTGCCATGTGTATAAGATCTGGCATAACCACTGTCGCTAGAAATTCCATGTTTTTTAAACTGAGCGTCTGGATTGTCTACGAACGGGTGTGCAAAGATTAGTTTTGCACTCGGAAAAGCTTTTTGAATACGTCGAACTACTACGTCAAAGATAATCCCGCGAGATTTGTCTTCTGAGACATGCGCTTCGTCAAAGAAAAATGTTCTAATCTCAAGTTTTGCTGATGATACGAAAAGGTCCCTTGCTCTCTCTGGTGTAAGGACGAATATCCGCCTTAGATTTCTACTTGTGAAGACGACGTCAATGAAAGGAGTGATCATCACTCCTTTTATACCCTGAAACCTGTCTTTCATTGTATTTATGTATTCGGCGATCAAAGCCCGAGACGGCACAACAACAACCGCGTCTCCACTCTGTTCCGCAATGAAGTCACGTATAGAATAAGACTTGCCTGCGCTTGTCGGAGCAGAAATAGAAATAAATTGTTTTTTATCAACTGCACGTCTTACACTCGCCTGGACCGGAGTCAGATATCTTCCATAGGCTTTATTATGAGCTTCTCCGATAGAGCTTAAAAGTAACGAATAAAGGTTGTCTGGATTGGATATTTTATAGAACAATCCAAGTGCAGAGATGATTTTCTCCTCTAGACTGGCAAAGATTTCTGGGTGAAAAATTCGAAAGTAAGATAATGTTTCAAGGATGTCCGAGCTAATAGGACCCTGTAAATGAAGGTGCTCAAAAACGTTAGCGAGGTCTGAGAGGGGGTCAAGAGTTTCTTTTATTTTTCTAGCTTTCATGAGTTACACCTACCATATACACAAAGCTGACCTTTTTCTCGGACGCAAACTCAATAGCCCTCTGTAACGCATTTTTGTATATTGTTAGAGGCTCTTTTGCATTTACGGAAAACGCTGCAATAATTCCATGTAAGTTATCATTTAAATTTTTAATGCTTGCTGGAGAGGCTAGGCTTGTTAGGTGTACCCAATCTCGCTTGTGTTTCTTCGCGACAAGAAATTCGCTAGCTTGGTCCAGGGCAATACCATAGGTAGTGCTATTTGAGGAGTATTTAGCTTCGCCGAAATTTATATGATCAGCGGTGCAAACGCTATGGAAGTCAAATCCCTCGTTTTGCTTTGCTTGTGGCTTCCATAACTCCGCTATCGGGATAAGTGTGTGACTAAGTAATAGTTCTAAGGATTTAGCCGCACCCATGGATACCATAAGTTCGCCAAAATCTTCTACAATACTACCGGCTGACTCTGCTGCTTTGAAGATTTTGATGAGTAATTCGGACGTTTCTTGAACGGTAAATTCGTATGCCTCTCTGGCTCCGATATCTAGATCCACCATCCAAGAGGTATCAACAATAGAAGAAGTAAGCATTTTTGATATCTGTGATATCTGCGTAACATGGACATGGCAGATCTTAACAAACTGCATTTCTGTCGAGTTAAGAATCTCAGTGAACTCGCATCCCCAAGATAAATCGGGGATCACCCTCCCATAACTTACAGACATACGGATACCTCAGAGGCCCGAGCCCTAAAGACAGTCTGTCTTGCTGCTGATAGTTTAATTGGTTGCGATGAGCTGCAATGTCGATGGCAAATCTTCTTGCTGAACTGTTCGTGAAGAGCAGTACGCAATATTGACACATTTTTGTAATCTATCGCCTGTGGCGAGTCGAATGAGGTGATAAAAGATACAGCCGGAGTGGACCGGCTCAGCGTTTGCAGAGATGGGGTTATAACAGGGGGGAAGTCCATTTCTCAACCTTTCGGGGAGCCTGTGTCGTCCAGATCATAACGAAATCTAGCGTAAGTCCACTATGGTTTCGTCGTACTTTTGCCATGCCTTTGCGACGAATGCGCCGTGGGAGTGGGCAAGCGGTCGCTAGCTGACAGGCAGGAGGTAGCACCGATTCCTAGGCGCCAGCTTTGTGATCCTGAAATAAGCCCTGCAAGAGCCAGCGCAAGGTGTCACCACGATGGCCGCTAGCCAGCAGTCCAATCCGGACGGTAGGGCTATTGATGGGCATATAGGGCTAACCGTGCGCTGTATGACGAAGCACCGTCGCTTCGCCTATCCTGCAATAGCCCACTCAATTGACGTATCTTCGTCATGACGAACGGGACTTGATAGCAGGCAGCGGCCGATCGGCTTAACCCTATACATCGTATCAGCGACTAAAAGATACAGCTGGTAGAGCACTCCCTAATGGGGGGGGGGCAGCTTCCGGGCATCAAGGGGTGAGTTGCTTCAGGTGCTCACCCGTTAGGTGCCCACGCAAGGCGGGCAGTCGATAATCGACAAACTTTGAACCATTTCAAATTGTGGCCCATGGATGAGCCTGTTGCGAATGGCAATAGTAATCCATTGCCGCATGGGAAACTCTCAGACTTACTCACTCTTTCCTACAGGTGTAGTGGTCTAATAAAACCGGACACCCATTTAGGCGAGAATGCTCGCACAGAGAGGTGTCTGATGACCAAGCAACGTCGTACCTTTACCCCTGAATTCAAACGCGAAGCTGCCTGCCTGGTGCTCGACCAAGACTACAGTCATGCCGAAGCAGCCCGCTCGCTCGGCTTGGTGGAGTCGGCGCTACGCCGTTGGGTTAACCAGCTTCAGCAGGAGCGTGGCGGCATCACGCCCGCCCGCAAAGCGTTGACCTCAGAGCCGCAGAAAATCCAAGAGCTCGAAGCTTGGATAACGCGCCTTGAACGCGAGAAATCGATACTGAAAAGGCTACCGCGCTCTTGATGTCGGAAGATCTCGAGCGTACTCGCTGATCCTTCAACTCAGCGCCCATGAGCCGGTTGATTGGTTGTGCGAGGTGTCCGAAGTCACTCGCTCAAGTTACTACACACATCGTCTTAGAAAACGAACTCCGGACGTTGAGCGACTGCGATTGCGCAGCCGAGTGAATGAGTTGTTCACGCGAGGGCGAAGTGCGCCCGGCAGCCGTAGCATCAAGGCAATGATGCAAGAAGAAGGTGAGCAAAGTGGGCGGTTCAAGGTGCGCAGCCTGATGCGTGAACTGGCGTTGGTTAGCAAGCAGCCTGGGTCGCATGCGTACAAAAAGGCCACGGTGGAGCGGCCAGAAATTCCGAATATCTTGAACCGAGCGTTTGATGTCCAAGCGCCAAATCATGTGTGGTGTGGCGACATCACCTACGTTTGGGCGCAGGGCAAATGGCACTATCTGGCAGTTGTCCTCGATCTCTATGCACGCAGAGTGGTGGGCTGGGCACTATCAGAAAAGCCGGACGCAGACCTTGTGGTCAAAGCGCTGGACGTGGCGTACCAACAACGCGACAAGCCTCAAGGGGGACTGTTCCACTCCGACCAGGGATCGCAATATAGCAGTCGTCAGTTCCGCCAGAGACTCTGGCGCTACCGCATGCAACAGAGCATGAACCGCCGAGGCAACTGCTGGGATAACGCGCCGATGGAGCGAGTCTTTCGCAGTTTGAAATCAGAGTGGATACCGACCACGGGATACCTGACTGGGCAGCAAGCTCAACGAGACATCAGCCAGTACCTGATGAACCATTACAACTGGATACAGCCCCACCATTTCAACGGTGGACTGGCCCCGGCGAAAGTGGAAGAAAAACTCAAAACTGTGTCCGGAATGAGTTGACCACTACACGCCAGAAACACAAAAGCCGCGCATTTGCGCGGCTTTGAGTATGGTGGGCCCACACGGACTCGAACCGTGGACCAAAGGATTATGAGTCCTCTGCTCTAACCAACTGAGCTATAGGCCCCCAGAAGGAGGCCGGATTATAACGGGGGAATGGGAGAGGTGCCATCTGAAAGATCTGTTGGTGCTATACGAAGAAACTGCGCCGCGAATTCGGCGGGGGGGAGGGGGAGGCTGACGTAGTAGCCCTGGATCTGTTCGCAGCCTTCAGCGGCGAGGAATTGCTGTTGGGCTTGGGTTTCGACGCCTTCGGCGATGATGGTCAGTTGCATGCTGCGGCCCAGGGCGATGATGGCGCGGGCGATGGCGGCGTCGTGGGCGTCTTCGGGTAGGCCGCGGATGAAGGATTGGTCGATCTTGAGGATGTCCAGTGGCAGGCGCTTGAGGTAGCTGAGCGAGGAGTAGCCGGTGCCGAAATCGTCGATGGCCAGCTGTACGCCGAGCTGTTTGAGCTGATCGAGCACGATCAGGGCCTCTTCGGCCTGGCTCATGATGAAGTTTTCGGTGATCTCCAACTGCAAGTCACCGGCTTCCAGGCGGTAGGCCCCAAGCAGTTGCTCGATGCGTCCGGCGAGGTTGGGTTGGCGCAGTTGGGCGCCGGCGAGGTTGATCGACAGGGGGCCGAAGGGCAGGTACTCGGCTTTCCACGCCTGCATTTGCCGGCACGCTTGCTCCAGCACCCAGTCGCCGAGCTGGAGAATGCTGCCGTTGTCTTCGGCCAGGTGAATGAAATGCTCGGGCGGCACCTCGCCGAAGGTGGGGTGGCTCCAGCGAATCAAGGCTTCGGCGCCGACCAGGCTCTGCGTCTTGAGGCTGAACTTGGGCTGGTAGCACAGGCTCAGTTCGTTGCGCTCGATGGCCCGGCGCAGTTCGTGCTCCAGGGCGATACGCTCGCTGGCCTGGGCGGTGAGATCGCGGGTGTAGGCTTCGACGCGGTTGCGGCCCTTGGCCTTGGAGCGGTACATGGCGGCGTCGGCGTTGCGGATCAGGCTGGCGACGTCGGTGCCGTCCTGTGGATAAAGGCTGATGCCGATGCTGGCGCTGGTGAAGAACTCGTGCTCGCCTGCCTGGAACGGCGCGACGAAGCAGGCCAGCAACTTGTTGGCGATGGCACTGGCGTCACTCGGGCGGTGCAGGCCTGGCAGCAGGATGATGAACTCGTCGCCGCCCAGACGCGCCACGGTATCGACGTCGCGTACCTGCTCTTTCAGGCGCTGGGCAATGCCTTTGAGCAGCAGGTCGCCCACCGGGTGGCCGAGGCTGTCGTTGATGTGCTTGAAGCGGTCCAGGTCGAGGAACAGCACAGCGCCCTGGTGGCTGGAGCCTTGCGAGCAGGTCAGGGCGGCTTGCAGGCGGTTCTCGAACAGCGCGCGGTTTGGCAGCCCGGTCAGCGGGTCGTGGTGGGCTTGGTAGTCGAGCTTGGCCTGGGCGTGCTTGAGGCTGGAGATGTCGGCGAACACCGACACGAAGTGAGTAATCTCGCGCTCGTGGTTGCGCACCACGCTGATGGTCACCCAGCCAGGGTACAGTTCGCCGTTCTTGCGCTTGTTGCAGATCTCGCCTTGCCAGTGGCCCTCGGCAGTCAGTTGGTGCCACATCGCCGCATAGAAGGCGCTGTCATGTTGCCCTGACGCCATCAGCCGGGGTGTCTGGCCCAGAGCTTCGATCTCGCTGTACCCGGTGATTTCGCTGAAGGCACGGTTGACCGCGCTGATGTGCTGCTCAGTGTCGGTGATCAGCACGGCTTCGGCGGTGTTCTCGAACACGGTAGCGGCCAGTTGCAGTTTTTCCTGCATCAGGTGGCGTTCGGTGATGTCGCGGGCGATGGTCAGCATGCAGTCGACACCGGCGATGGGCAGTGGTCGAGCAGACAGCTCGCACAGGCGAATCTGCCCGTCGCTGCGCCGGATCAGGCAGCTGAAGTCACGCACGAAACCGTCCTGACGCAGGCGCTCGACCAGGCGCCGGCGTTCGTCGAGGTCAACCCAGATGCCCAGCTCGAGAGCGGTCTGGTTATTGATCAGGGGGTTGAGGTCGTAACCGGTCAGGCGACAGAAACCCTCGTTGACTTCGATCAGCAGGCCATCGCTCTGGCGCGACAGCAGCAGACCATCGGGCGAGGCGTGGAAGGCCTTGGCGAACTTCTCTTCTGAGGTCTGCAGTTGTTCCTGGGTTTGCTTGAGCTGGCTGATGTCGCGCACCGCGACCACCATCGCCGCGGTGCCGTCGAGGTCGAAGGTCTGCGCCGAGGTGAGGCCGGTGAAACGCTGGCCGTTGCTGCGCCGGAAGGTCATCTCCAGGTTGCGGATGCCGCCACGGTGCAAGCGTTCCAGCAGGCTGGGACCGGCTTGCTCGGCTTCCCACAGGCCCAGTTCGGTGGCGGTATGACCGATGACCTGGGCATGCTGCAGGCCGATCTGTTCTTCGAAGGCTTCGTTGACATCCAGCAGGCAGCCATCGCTGTGGCGGGCGATCACCAGAATGTCCGGACACTGCTCGAACACCGAGGCGAATTTCTGCTCGGACAGGCGTAGCGCATGTTCGGCGCGCTTGGTTTCGCTGATGTCGATCATCAGCCCGCGCATCAGCGGTTTATGGCCCTGTTCGATCATGCTGACGATGTTGCGCACCCACAGCGCACGCCCATCGGCGCGGATCACTCGGTAATCGAGGCTATGGTCGCGCCCGGCGGCGGTCTCGCTTTCGCAGTAAGTCTGCGCCCACAACGCGTCGTCGGGATGCAGGATGCTGCGCCAGAACCCCGGTTTGAGCCATTCCTTGAGGGCATAACCGAGCAGGCCCTCGGCGTGGGGCGAAACATAGCTGTAGGTGAACTCGTTGGCGTCGGCTTCCCAGGCAATGGCCGACAGGCTCTCGATCAGGCTGCGGTAATGGTACTCACTGCTGCGCAGTTCCTGTTCGAGAGCGATGCGCCTGGAGATTTCCGAGCTGAGCCGGCGGTTGATGCGGATCACGATCGCCAGCACCACGATCAGCAGCAGCAGGGCGGGCAGACCGTAAAGCAGCAGGTCGGTCCACAATGTGCGCTGATCGAGTGCGTCGGCCACCCAGCGCTCATGGATTGCGTCGATTTCACTGGGCGACAGGTCGGCCATGACCTTGTCGAGAATCGACACCAGCAGGCTGCTTTCCCTTGGCGCGGCCATCGCCAGTTGGTAGCGATACGGGGTCTGGCCACTGACGTGCAAGCCATCGAGCTTGAGTTCGCGCAGGCTCCAGATGCTCGAGGCGAGATCGCCGACCACGGCATCGACCTGGCCGGTGGCCAGCGCCTGCAAGGTCGAGCTGACGTTGGCCATGGCCACCAGGTTGAGGTCGGGATGGTGGGTGCGCAATAACTCGTGGGGGGCATAGTTGTCCACCACAGCGATTTTCAGGCCGTAGAGATCCTGCAACGAGCGCGGTTGCGGGCCGCCATTGTGCGCCAGGATGACGATTGGAAAGTCCAGGTAGGGGCGGGTGAATGACAGGTATTGCTGGCGCTCGGGCGTGGACATGACCCCGGCCAGCAGGTCGAGCCGATTGTTTCGGGCCTGATCGAGCAACTGCGTCCAACTGCTGGGCGGCAGAGCGGTGGCGGTGATGCCCAGCCTTTTCTCGATCAACCCGATGTAGTCAGCGGACAGGCCCTGGTAGCGGCCGCTGGGGTCACGAAATTCGAACGGCGGCCAGGCCGAGTCGACGCCCAGTCGGATATCTGGATGTTTACTGAGCCAGTTCTGCTCTTCTTGCGTAAGGTTCAGGGCGCTGGCAGCCGTCGTCCAGAGGGACATCAACAGCAACAGGCAGGCCGGCAGCAACCGCATAACAGCGTCTCGATCAAGGGCGTTGAGTCGAGTGTAGACGGGCATTTAGCCCGCGCTGGACGCGTGAAGATTTTGTCTTTGAGGTGGGAAAAATGACGCCAAGTGGCTGTCGCCAAAGCCCTTTATGCTCGGGCGTGTGCACTGAGACGGTGCGCGCTGAAAAGAAAAACCCCGGCCTGGGCCGGGGTTCTTTGATCACTCGTCGAGGAACGAGCGCAGGTGCTCGCTTCGCGTCGGGTGGCGCAGCTTGCGCAGCGCTTTGGCCTCTATCTGACGAATCCGCTCGCGGGTGACATCGAACTGCTTGCCCACTTCCTCGAGGGTGTGGTCGGTGTTCATGTCGATACCGAAGCGCATGCGCAGTACCTTGGCTTCCCGTGCAGTCAGCCCCGACAGTACATCGCGGGTCGCTTCCTTGAGGCTTTCGACGGTAGCCACGTCGATCGGCGACTGCATGGTGGAGTCTTCGATGAAGTCGCCCAGGTGCGAGTCTTCGTCATCACCGATTGGCGTCTCCATGGAGATCGGCTCTTTGGCGATCTTCAGCACCTTGCGGATCTTGTCCTCAGGCATTTCCATACGCTCGCCCAGCTCTTCCGGGGTCGGTTCACGGCCCATTTCCTGCAGCATCTGCCGGGAAATACGGTTGAGCTTGTTGATCGTCTCGATCATGTGCACCGGAATACGGATGGTGCGTGCCTGGTCGGCGATCGAGCGGGTAATGGCCTGACGAATCCACCAGGTGGCGTAGGTCGAGAACTTGTAACCACGACGGTATTCGAACTTGTCCACCGCCTTCATCAGACCGATGTTGCCTTCCTGGATCAGATCGAGGAACTGCAGACCGCGGTTGGTGTACTTCTTGGCGATGGAGATGACCAGACGCAGGTTCGCCTCGACCATTTCCTTCTTGGCGCGACGGGCCTTGGCCTCGCCGATGGACATGCGACGGTTGATGTCCTTGATTTCGAGCACGGTCAGGCCGGTCTCGGTTTCCAGGTCGATCAGCTTCTGCTGGCAGGCGACGATGGCGGCGTCTTTTTCGCCCAGCGCGGCAGCCCACTTGGTGCTGCGCTTGGAGAGATCGCCGCTCCAGGTCTGGTCGGTTTCGTTGCCGGGGAACAGGCGCAGGAAATCGGCACGCGGCATACGCGCGTCACGGACGCACAGTTGCATGATGGCCCGCTCCTGGGCACGCAGGCGGTCCAGAGCACCGCGAACGCGCTCTACCAGTGCCTCGAACTGCTTGGGCACCAGCTTGATCGGCATGAACAGCTCAGCCAGGGCGAGCATGGCAGCGATGCTGTCCTTGTGCCCACGGCCGTGCTTCTTCAGCACTTTCAGGGTGGCGTCACGTTGCTCGGCGACAGCGCCGAAACGCTGTGCAGCCAAGACCGGGTCCGGGCCGCTTTCGGTTTCTTCTTCTTCGCTGTCGCTGTCGTCGCTTTCTTCTTCCTCATCGTCGTCCGTCTTGGCCGCAGGCTTGGCGCCTGGAACCGGCAGGTCGTCGTTGGGGGCGGCGATGTTGTCGTCAGGATCGATGTAACCGCTGAAGACATCGGACAGGCGGCCACTCTCGGTGGTGACGCGCTCGTACTCGCTGAGAATGTGATCGACGGTGCCCGGGAAGTGAGCGATGGCGCCCATGACTTCACGGATGCCTTCCTCGATGCGCTTGGCGATTTCGATTTCGCCTTCGCGGGTCAGCAGTTCGACGGTGCCCATTTCACGCATGTACATGCGCACCGGGTCGGTCGTACGGCCAATATCGGTTTCAACGGCCGCCAACGCAGCGGCAGCTTCTTCAGCGGCGGCTTCGTCGGTGTCGGCTTCCGCCAACAGAAGGGCATCCGCATCCGGAGCACTCTCGAATACGTTGATCCCCATGTCGTTGATCATGCGGATGATGTCTTCCACCTGTTCCGGATCTGAAATATCCTCCGGCAGGTGGTCGTTGACCTCCGCGTAAGTCAGGTAGCCCTGCTCACGACCGCGGGTGATCAACTCTTTGATACGAGACTGCTGTTGCGCTTTTCCGGACATAACACCCTATCCACTGAAGGTCTTGGCGGGCAAAAAACAAGCCGAGGATTATACCCGAGCATGGACCTCACGCGCCAGTTGAGGTCGGGGTTTGTGCTGGAACATGTCGAATGAGCAAGGCAACCAGTTCGGTTTTTTCTTCGCTGGTCAGCGCAGGGCCATGGCCACTATCGCTTAGACGCGCCTGCTTCATCAGATGTTCAAGCCTTCGCTCGCGCTGACGAGCGGATAACCTGGTTATGGTGTCGATAAACTGCTGTTCAAGGTTTTCCCCATCGATCAGCCACTCCTTCTCGGCAAGGGCCCGAAGCAGACGACCCTGGTCGGTGCCGTGCCAGCGGGCGATCAGTTGCATCGAGCTTAGACCAGGATTTTTCTGTGCGGCTTCGATCAAGGCCACCAGCAACTGACTGTAGACGTGGTCTTCGTCGGCGAAATGGCTGGCATTTTCCACCTTTCCCGCCAGCAGCGGATGATGCAGCAGCGTACGCAGCGCAGACAGGGTGGGCGGTTCCACGGGTGCCGGCACCCGTGGCGGCGCGTCGCGTTGACCGTCGCGCTGCCAGGGTTTGCCACCCTTCTTGCTCCACGGTTTGTCCTGCCACTGCTTCTTGCCACTTTTCTGCGCAGTCCACGGCTGCTGTTCCAGCTGGGGCTGCGCGTGCTCGAACTGCGTATAGTCGTCGTAGTTCGGGGTAAAGCTGGCCATGGCGTCGTAATCGTAGCCAGGGTCGTAGTCCGGCGTGCTGGCCGGCGGCGCTTTTTGCGCCAGTTGCTCGACCTGCTGGGGATCGAGGCCAGTGATTTCACGCAAGCGATTGCGCATCAGCTGACGCAGGTTGGCGCCTGGCACCTGTTCGATCAGCGGCGCAGCCAGCGTGGCCATGTGCGCCTTGCCTTCCAGCGAGCGCGGGTCGGCCTCGTTGCTCAACTGCTCGAAGAAGTAATCGGCGAGCGGCTGAGCATGCTGGTTGATCCGCGCATGGAAAGCATCGGTGCCCTCTGCGCGAACCAGGCTGTCCGGGTCTTCGCCTTCTGGCAGGAACAGAAATCGCGCGCGTCGACCATCCTGCAGGCTGGGCAAGGCGGACTCCAGCGCACGCCAGGCCGCCTTGCGGCCGGCCTGGTCGCCGTCGAAACAGAACAGCACGCTGGGCACCACGCGGAACAAGCGCTTGAGGTGCTCTTCGCTGGTGGCCGTGCCCAGGGTGGCCACGGCATTGCGCAAGCCTTGTTGGGCCAGGGCAATGACGTCCATATAGCCCTCGACGACGATGATTTCGTCGAGGTTGCGGTTGTGCTTGCGTGCCTCGAACAGGCCATACAGCTCCTGGCCCTTGTGGAATACAGGGGTTTCCGGCGAGTTGAGGTACTTGGGCTTGTCGTCGCCCAATACCCGACCGCCGAAGGCGATCACCCGGCCACGGCTGTCGCGGATAGGGAAGATCACCCGGTCGCGGAAGCGATCGTAGCGCTTGCCGGATTCGGCGTTCTCGATCAGCAGGCCGGCGTCGATCATCACCTTGTGCTGCAGTGGATCGGCGCCCAGGTGCTTGAGCAGGTTGTCCCAGCCAGGGGGGGCGAAGCCCAGGGCGAAGTCGCGGGCGATCTCGCCCGACAGGCCGCGGCCCTTGAGGTATTCGACCGCCGTCTTGCGGGTCGGATGACTGCGCAGCGCCTGGCGATAGAACTCACTGGCGGCGGCCAACAACGGATAAAGCGGTGAATCGGTTGGCTGGCGCGGCTTTTGCCCGCGCCGGCTGTCTTCGCGTGGCACTTCCATGCCGGCTGCCCGAGCCAGCTCCTCGACGGCCTGGGGGAAGTCCAGGTTGTCGTGGTCCATGATGAAGCCCAGCGCGTTGCCGCCTGCGCCGCAGCCGAAGCAGTAGTAGAACTGCTTGTCTGGGCTGACCGTGAACGACGGGCTCTTTTCCTTGTGGAAAGGGCAGCAGGCGGACAGGTTCTTGCCGGTTTTTTTCAGCTGGACGCGCGAACTCACCACGTCGACGATGTCGGTGCGGTTGAGAAGATCGTCGATGAAGCTCTGTGGAATCAGCCCGGCCATGGTCGTCTCGTCATCTGGCTACTGGCAAGTCTAAACGCTTGCGCGCAGCTTCGCGGCCAGTGATGAAAGTGGGAAAAGCGGGAAGGGTGTGCGCGTCGCCAGCCTCGAAAGGCTCGTCAGTAGCACGTGCACCGCTGGTCCAGGACCAGATCTGACGTCATGTAGCAGGTTGCCCGTAGCTTGTGCCGGGGCGCAATAGGCGCATGGCCTAGAGCTTGAAACTACAACTGCCATTAGCCCGGCGCAGGGCCGGGCTTGGCAGAAGCTTTGCGACGACGTCTGTATTAGTACAGACGAACGGCGCGGCGCTGTTCGCGCTGAACTTTCTTGGCGTGACGCTTAACAGCGGCAGCAGCCTTACGCTTACGCTCTGCGGTGGGCTTTTCGTAAAACTCGCGGCTACGAACTTCAGCCAATACACCGGCTTTTTCGCAGGAGCGCTTGAAACGACGCAGAGCGACGTCGAAGGGTTCGTTCTCTTTAACTTTGACGGCTGGCATCCAGGGCTACCTTAATTCATTACCGGGGTAGACGTACTCCTGGCAAAACAATGGTGTGCTGGAGAACGTCGGTTTTCAAGGGTTGCGGATGTTACCCCGTAGCCAGCCGGAATGCAAAGCCTCTGATCGAAAACCGCTGGTCGGCACCTGGCACGGCGACTATCATGCGCGGCTTCGAATTCAGCCTCTACAAGGCAAAGGCCCATGCTAGTACTGGGATTGGAAACATCCTGCGATGAAACAGGCGTCGCATTATATGACAGTGAGCGCGGTTTGCTAGCCGATGCGCTGTTCAGCCAGATCGATCTGCACCGCGTCTACGGCGGCGTAGTGCCCGAGCTTGCCTCGCGTGACCACGTCAAGCGCATGCTGCCGTTGATCCGCGAAGTGTTGGCCAGCGCCGGCTGCGTGGCCAGCGACATCGACGCCATCGCCTACACCGCAGGGCCCGGATTGGTCGGTGCGCTGCTGGTCGGCGCGTCGTGCGCCCAGGCGCTGGCGTTCGCCTGGGACGTCCCGGCGATCGGCGTCCACCATATGGAAGGGCATCTGCTGGCGCCCATGCTCGAAGCCCAGCCGCCACAGTTTCCGTTCGTCGCTTTGTTGGTGTCGGGTGGTCACACGCAGTTGGTGCGCGTCGATGGCATTGGCCAATACCAGCTGCTGGGTGAGAGCCTGGACGATGCCGCAGGTGAGGCCTTCGACAAGACTGCCAAGCTCATTGGCCTGAATTATCCGGGCGGCCCGGAAATCGCCCGTCTGGCCGAGCACGGCGTGCCGGGGCGCTTCAAGTTC
This sequence comes from Pseudomonas cremoricolorata, assembly GCF_000759535.1. Lineage (NCBI taxonomy): Bacteria > Pseudomonadati > Pseudomonadota > Gammaproteobacteria > Pseudomonadales > Pseudomonadaceae > Pseudomonas > Pseudomonas cremoricolorata. The sequence goes on from NZ_CP009455.1 coordinate 1,710,607, forward strand.
CCACGGCCAATGACCGATCGCCCTGGCCTGGAATTCAGCTTCAGCGGCTTGAAGACCTTCGCCCTCAACACCTGGCAGCAGTGCTGTGCGGCTGGCGATGACACCGAACAGACCCGTTGCGATGTGTCCCTGGCGTTCCAGCAGGCGGTGGTCGAGACCTTGACCATCAAATGCAAGCGGGCCCTCAAGCAGACCGGCCTCAAGCGACTGGTGATCGCCGGGGGGGTGAGTGCCAACAAAGCCTTGCGCGCGTCACTTGAAGAGATGCTGGCCGGGCTCAAGGGCAACGTTTATTACGCGCGTCCGCAGTTCTGCACCGACAACGGCGCGATGATCGCCTATGCCGGTTGCCAGCGTCTGCTGGCCGGTCAGCAGCAGGACCTGGCGATCAGCGTGCAGGCGCGCTGGCCGATGGAGCAACTGCCGCCGCTGTGAATGGGCGGGATCGCGCCAGGCTTTTCAGCGTCTAGAAATGCCGCTCGCGCCCCGCACGCAGATCGCGCAGGTTGCTGCGGTGGCTCCAGACGATCAGCACGGTCAGCACCGCCATCGGCAGCAATGCTTCGGGCTGGCGCCAAGCCAGAAGCGGCAGGGTCAGAGGGGTCGCGATGAGGGCGGCCAGCGAGCTGGTGCGGCTGAGATAGAGCGTCAGCAGCCACACACTGATGGCCAGCAGCGCGGCTGGCAGGTACACCGCACTGAGCATGCCTGCCGCCGTGGCGACGCCCTTGCCGCCGCGGAAGCGGAAATACAGCGGAAACACATGGCCGACCACCGCACACAGGCCGATCCAGGCTTGCTCGTGCAGGTCCAGACCCGCGCCTCGTGCCAGCAGTACCGGTACGACGCCCTTGCACAGGTCGCCCAACAGGGTCAGGATCGCCATTCGGCGCCCTGCCAGGCGCAGCATGTTGGTGGCGCCGGCATTGCCTGAACCGCTGCAACGTGGGTCCGGGCTGCCCGAAAGGCGGCTCAGGACGATGGCGAAGGACAGCGAGCCAAGCAGGTAGGCGAGCAGTGCCAGAAACCAAAACATGCTAACTATTCCGGGCGAGGACGCCCCAGATTCTAACGGCGCCCGTCGCCCTTGTCGTGCTGTGGAGAGAAGTGCTTGGACAGAGTGTTCATCGAAGGCCTGGAGGTCGATACCGTCATCGGTGCCTATGACTGGGAGCGTGACATCCGCCAGTGCCTGCGCCTGGACCTGCGGTTCGCCTGGGATAACCGTCCGGCGGCAGCGGACGATGATCTCAGCCTGACGCTGGATTACGCCACGGTCACCGCGCGCATTCAGGCATTCGCCGAGCAGGCGCGTTTCGAACTGGTGGAAACCTTCGCCGAGCGTCTGGCCGCCGCGCTGATGAGCGAGTTCGGCATCCGTTGGATGCGCCTGAAAGTCACCAAGCCCGGCGCCATTGCGGCTGCGCGGGGTGGAGTGGGCGTGGAGATCGAGCGCGGATGTCTCTGAGCACGGTATACCTGGGGCTGGGCAGCAATATCGAGCGCGAGCGGCACTTGTGCGCCGGTCTCGATGCGCTGGCCGAAGTGCTGGTCGATCTGCGCTGCTCGCCGGCCTTCGAAAGCGAGCCAGTCGGCATCAAGAGCGGCCCGTTCATCAACTTCGTGGTCACTGGCCAGACCCACCTGCCGTTGCTCGAACTCGACCGTCGGCTCAAGTTCATCGAGGCTGACAACGGCCGCTACGCCCCTGATCGCAAGGGGCTGCCGCTGGATATCGACGTGCTGATGTACCAAGACTGGCAAGGTACCTTCGACGGCCTGGTGCTGCCGCGAGCAGAAATCCTCAAGAACGCCTTCGTGCTGTGGCCGCTGTCGCTGCTGGCGCCGCACCTGGTGCACCCCGTGGCGGGCAAGAGCATGGCGCAGCTGTGGCAGGAAGCCGATATTCAGCAAGTGCTGGCGCCAGTGCCCTTCGAGTGGCGTGGGCGGCAACTGACCGAAGCCTGAATCCCTTGACCTGAGCCAGCGTCCTGCCCGCTCAGGCCGTGGCCGCACTCAAGCCTGCGCGCGCTCTGCCTTGAAGGCTTTCAACGCCTGCAGGCGGGCGTGCTGGATGGCATCCCCGAGCGCCTTGCCGCTCAAACCCTGATCGATCAGCGATTGTGCTGTGACGGCGCGTGCCACCTGTGCTGCCGAGCGCAGGTAGTCGGCCTGTGGGTAGGCTCGTCGTTCCAGGCCCAGGCGGCCACGGGCGTCCATTTCGCAGGCCGCGATGAAGTCTTCGAAGCGCTGTGGGCGCCGGTAGATGTCGAATTTCTGCAACAGGGTCAGTAGCGTGTCGGCGCGCAGCTCCACGGCGCGATGGCCATGGGTGTGGTATTCGCCCACCAGCAAGGCCAGCTCCTGACATTCCCGTGGTGCCTTGAAGCGTTCATTCACTGCTTTGATCAGCTTCAGCCCACGGTGCTCGTGGGCGATGTGCCGAGGCCACTGCGCGGGCGGGGTAGTGCCTTTGCCGAGGTCGTGCAACAGGCAGGCCCAGCGTACGCTCAGGGGTTGCTGGTGCAGCGCCGCTTGCTGGAGTACTGCCAAGGTATGCACGCCGCTGTCGATTTCCGGATGGTGCGCTTCAGGTTGCGGCACGCCGAACAGCGCGTCGACCTCCGGCAACAAGTGTTGCAGTGCGCCGCAGTCACGCAGCACCTGAATGAACACCTGGGGCTGGTCTTCCATCAAGGCGCGTTCGATTTCCTTCCAGCTGCGCTCGGCAGTCAACGCTTGAAGCTCGCCTGATTCGCCGATCTGGCGCATCAGCTCAAGCGTTTCCTCGGCCACCCGAAAGCCCAACGGTGCATAGCGCGCGGCGAAGCGTGCGACGCGCAGCACGCGTAAAGGGTCTTCGGCAAAGGCAGGGGAGACGTGGCGCAGTACCCGGGCCTCGAGGTCGGCCTGGCCATGGTAAGGGTCATACAACTGGCCATATTCGTCCTCGGCCATGGCATTGATGGTCAAGTCGCGGCGGATCAAGTCCTGCCCGAGGGTCACGTCCGGGCTGGCGTGGAAGGTAAAGCCGCCATAGCCGCGACCGCTCTTGCGCTCAGTGCGCGCCAAGGCGTATTCCTCACCGCTTTCGGGGTGCAGAAACACCGGAAAATCCGCGCCGACCGGGCGATAGCCCAGTTCGTGCATCTGTTCGACGCTGGCACCGACCACCACCCAGTCGATATCACTGACGCTGCGACCGAGCAGGCGGTCGCGCACGGCACCGCCAACTTTGTAGATTTGCATGGGCACTTACCTCCAATCTGGCGCACAGCATAACGTGCGCGCCAGATCGAAGGGTCATTCAGGAACGATGGGCCATGGCCAGGTCGCCGCGTCCGTACTCCAGCCCATCGCCGTGCTCGCTGCGCGGCGGCATGTGGTGGGATTTGACGACGTGCTCGCCTTGGACGCTTTCCAGATGAATGTCGAAACCCCACAACCGGTGCAGGTGGCGCAGCACCTCCTCGGTGGACTCGCCCAAGGGTTTGCGGTTGTGTTGCTGATGGCGCAGGGTCAGCGAACGGTCGCCACGCCGATCGATGCTCCAGATCTGCACGTTGGGTTCGCGGTTGCCGAGGTTGTATTGCGCAGCCAGTTGCTCACGAATCGTCCGATAGCCCGACTCATCGTGAATCGCCGGCACCAGCAAGTCATCGCGCTGGTCGTCGTCGAGAATGCTGAACAGCTTCAGATCGCGTATGACCTTGGGCGACAGGTACTGCAGGATGAAGCTTTCATCCTTGAAGCTGGTCATGGCGAACTTGAGGGTAGAGAGCCAGTCACTGCCGGCAATCTCAGGGAACCAGCGGCGATCTTCTTCGGTAGGGTGCTCGCACATCCGTCGAATGTCGGTGTACATGGCAAAGCCCAAGGCATAGGGATTGATGCCGTTGTAATAGGGGCTGTCGTAACCCGGTTGGAACACCACGCTGGTGTGCGACTGCAAAAACTCCATCATGAAGCCTTCGGTCACCAGGCCTTCGTCATACAAGTCATTCATCAGCGTGTAGTGCCAGAACGTTGCCCAGCCTTCGTTCATCACCTGGGTCTGGCGCTGTGGGTAGAAGTACTGGGCGATCTTGCGCACGATACGCACCACTTCACGCTGCCAAGGCTCCAACAGCGGTGCGTGTTTCTCGATGAAATACAGAATGTTTTCCTGCGGCTCGGCCGGGAAGCGGGCGAAGTCTTTCTCGTTGCCCTTTTCCGCACCCTTGGGAATGGTCCGCCACAGGTCGTTGATCTGCCGTTGCAGGTGCTCCTCGCGGTCTTTCTGCCGACGCCGCTCCTCTTCGGCCGAAATCGGGTAGGGCCGCTTGTAGCGGTCGACACCGTAGTTCATCAGCGCATGGCAGGAATCGATCAGGTCCTCGACCGCATCGATGCCATGGCGCTCTTCGCATTGGCTGATGTACTGCTTGGCGAACACCAGGTAATCGATGATCGACGTGGCATCGGTCCAGGTGCGGAACAGGTAATTGCCTTTGAAGAAACTGTTGTGCCCATAACAGGCATGGGCGATCACCAGTGCCTGCATGCACATGGTGTTTTCTTCCATGAGATAAGCGATGCACGGATCGGAGTTGATGACGATCTCGTAGGCCAGGCCCATCTGCCCGCGGGTATAGGACTTCTCGGTGCTGAGAAACTGTTTGCCGTACGACCAGTGGTGATAACCCAGGGGCATGCCAACCGAGGCATAGGCATCCATCATCTGTTCGGCGGTGATGACTTCGATCTGGTTGGGGTAGGTATCGAGTGCGTAGCGGGCCGCCAGACGACTGATTTCGCGGTCGTAGGTCTGAATCAGCTCGAACGTCCACTCCGATCCGGTGGAAATGGGCTGGCGTCTCTGGGCTCTGGCAGTCATGTGGCTAACCTGCGCTGGAAGAGTTCACGGAAGACCGGGTAGATATCGCCGGCCGAGACCAGTTGCTGTTGCGCGAAGGTGTCAGGGAAAGCCTCGCCGATGCGCTCGTACTCGTACCACAGCGCCTGATGCTCGCGCGGGGTGATCTCGACGTAAGTGTAGTACTGCACATGGGGCATGATCTGCTTGGCGAGAATGTCGCGGCACACCGGCGAGTCATCGTTCCAGTTGTCACCGTCGGAGGCCTGGGCAGCGTAGATGTTCCAGTCGTTGGTGGGGTAACGCTCGGCCATGATTTCCTGCATCAGCTTGAGCGCGCTGGAAACGATGGTGCCACCGGTTTCACGGGAATAGAAGAATTCCTCTTCGTCCACTTCGCGGGCGCTGGTGTGGTGGCGGATGAACACCACATCGATGCGGTCGTAGTTCCGTTTGAGGAACAGGTACAGCAGGATGAAGAAGCGTTTGGCAATGTCCTTGGTCGCCTGGGTCATGGAGCCGGAGACGTCCATCAGGCAGAACATCACCGCTTTCGAACTGGGGTTCGGCTGCTTGACCAGCAGGTTGTACTTGAGGTCGAAGGTGTCGAGGAACGGCAGGCGATTGATACGCGCCTTCAGGCGTACAATTTCGGCCTCGACGGCCTGGATATCACCAAAGTTGTCGGGCTCTTCGACTTTCAGGCGCTCCAGCTCGGCCTGAGCCTCGCGCAACAGTGCACGACTGCTGCCGGTGAGGGCGATCCGTCGGGCATGGGCCGAGCGCAGGGTGCGTACGATATTGATACGCGACGGGTTGCCCTCGCTGCTGATGCCGGCGCGCACGGTCTTGAAGGTATCGGTGCCGTTGAGGTGACGTTTCACCAGGTTGGGCAGCTCGAGGTCCTCGAACATGAACTCGAGAAATTCTTCCTGGGTGATCTGGAAGACGAACTCGTCCATGCCTTCGCCGGAGTTACCGGCTTTGCCACGGCCGCCGCCTCCACCACCGCCCCCTTGTGGCCTGGCGATCTGTTCCCCTGCGGTGAATTCCTTGTTGCCCGGATGGACGATGGTCTGCTTGCCGCCACGGCCGTGGTGCAGCACGGGTTCGTCGATATCGCGTCCGGGAATGCTGATCTGCTCGCCGTGTTCCATGTCGGTGATGGAGCGACGGCTGACGGCCTCTTCAACCGCCTTCTTGATGTGGTCACGGTAACGCCGCAGGAAGCGCTGGCGGTTGACCGTGCTCTTGTTCTTGCCGTTCAGGCGTCGGTCGATAACGTAGCTCATGGTTCCTCCGGTAGCTGGAGCAGCTGCAAGCCACAAGCTTCAAGCTGCACGAAAGAGCAGCCACCGCGGCCGCAAGACCCGGCGCGGGCAGCAATGCCAACGCCAGGCAGCTTGCAGCTTGCGGCTCGTCGCTTGCCGCTTTATTGCGATTTCCTGACCCGCAGGTACCATTCCGAAAGCAGGCGCACCTGTTTATCGGTATAGCCACGTTCTACCATGCGCGTGACGAAGTCGTTGTGCTTTTGCTGGTCCTCCTTGCTCGCCTTGGCGTTGAAACTGATGACCGGCAACAGGTCTTCGGTGTTGGAGAACATCTTCTTCTCGATCACCACGCGCAGCTTTTCATAGCTGAGCCAGCTGGGGTTCTTGCCATTGTTGTTGGCCCGGGCGCGCAACACGAAGTTGACGATCTCGTTACGGAAGTCCTTGGGATTGCTGATGCCGGCAGGCTTCTCGATCTTTTCCAGTTCTTCGTTCAACGCGATGCGGTTGAGGATTTCCCCGGTTTCCGGATCGCGGTATTCCTGATCCTGAATCCAGAAGTCGGCGTACAGCACATAACGGTCGAAGATGTTCTGGCCATATTCGCTGTATGACTCGAGGTAGGCGGTCTGGATTTCCTTGCCGATGAACTCGATGTAGCGCGGTGCCAGGTATTCCTTGAGATAGCGCAGATAGCGCTCGCGGGTTTCGGCGGGGAATTGCTCTTGCTCGATCTGCTGTTCCAGCACGTACAGCAAGTGCACCGGGTTGGCGGCGACTTCGTGCGGGTCGAAGTTGAAGACCTTGGAGAGAATCTTGAACGCGAAGCGGGTCGACAGGCCATTCATGCCTTCATCGACGCCGGCTGAATCGCGGTATTCCTGAATCGACTTGGCCTTGGGATCGGTGTCCTTAAGGTTTTCACCGTCGTAGACGCGCATCTTCGAATAGATGTTCGAGTTCTCAGGTTCTTTGAGGCGCGACAGCGAGGTGAACTGGGCGAGCATCTTCAGGGTGTCGGGCGCGCAGTGCGCATTGGCCAGCGAACTGTTGACCAGCAACTTGTCGTAAATCTTGATCTCGTCGCTGACACGCAGGCAGTAGGGCACTTTGACGATGTAGATACGGTCGATGAACGCTTCGTTGTTCTTGTTGTTGCGGAAGGTGTGCCATTCCGATTCGTTGGAGTGGGCCAGCAGAATACCGGTATAGGGAATGGCGCCAAGGCCCTCGGTACTGTTGTAGTTGCCTTCTTGAGTGGCGGTCAGCAAGGGGTGCAACACCTTGATCGGTGCCTTGAACATCTCGACGAATTCCATCAAACCCTGGTTGGCGCGGCACAGCGCGCCGGAGTAGCTGTAGGCGTCGGCATCGTTTTGCGGGAATTCTTCGAGCTTGCGGATATCCACCTTGCCCACCAGGGCAGAAATATCCTGGTTGTTCTCATCACCTGGTTCGGTCTTGGCGATGGCGATCTGATTGAGGATCGAGGGGTACAGCTTGACCACTTTGAACTTGGAAATATCGCCGCCGAATTCCTGCAGGCGCTTGGTGGCCCACGGCGACATGATGGTGCTCAGGTAGCGCCGGTTGATGCCGTATTCCTCTTCGAGGATGGCACCGTCTTCAGTGGCGTTGAACAGCCCCAAGGGGGATTCGAATACCGGTGAGCCCTTGATGGCGTAGAAGGGCACCTTTTCCATCAACTGCTTGAGCTTTTCTGCCAGCGACGATTTACCGCCGCCCACCGGGCCGAGCAGATAGAGGATCTGTTTCTTCTCTTCCAGGCCCTGAGCGGCGTGGCGGAAGTAGGACACGATCTGCTCGATGCATTCCTCCATGCCATGGAAGTCGGCAAAAGCAGGGTAGCGGCGGATGACCTTGTTGGAGAAGATCCGCGACATTCTGGAGTTGGTCGAGGTGTCTACCAGCTCTGGCTCGCCGATCGCCATCAATAGGCGCTCGGCAGCCGAGGCATAGGCGCTTCGATCCGCTTTGCACAGCTCGAGATACTCCTGTAACGAGAGTTCTTCTTGTCGGGTGGATTCGAAACGCTGTTGGAAGTGGCTAAAAATACTCATGACGTCACCTCGCTCGATACGTGGAGCCGACGCCGGATCTATCAGCTGATGCTGGCATGCAAGTGGCAACTACCCCTTGCAGTTAACCCCCCAGAACACCCTTGGAACGCAACCGATGACCCGCACGCCGGTGTACCGGCTCTCCCCTGTTTGGATGGCCTGGGCTTAAGGATAGTTGGTTCTGCGCAAGGTCAAGGTCGGGAGAGGAAGAAGTGCCTCTTGACCGTTCGTCAGCAAGGGCGGCAGCCCGCGCAGAGCGCGGGCTGGGGGCAGGATGAAAAAATTATTCGAGGCTGCCTTGGGCGGTCTCGGCAGGGTAGGTGGCGCGCCACAGCTCGAAGCCGCCATCGAGGCTGTAGACGTCGGAAAAACCCTGGTTGATCAGGTAGGCAGCAGCGCTCTGGCTGGAGTTGCCGTGGTAGCACACCACCAGGGTGGGGGCGTCGAGGTCGGCTTGGCGAATGAAGTCGGCGACCGATTCGTTGTCCAGGTGGCGGGCACCGACGATATGCCCGGCGGCAAACGCCTGTTGGTCGCGGATGTCGACCACCACGGCGCCTTGTTCGCGCAGCGGCTGCGCCTGCTCGGGTGAAATACGCTTGAAATCGCTCATGAGTGTGTCCTTCAGGGCTGGTCGTTGAGTGTGGCAGGGGCGGCTGGCGAACGTAAGGCCCCACCTTCAGCGCAGTCGCAGCGGTGATATTCGCGGGTATCGACGTTGTACAGCGTCATGGCGCCACCCCAGACGCAACCGGTGTCCAGGGCGATGACGCCAGGCTCGTCAACCTTGCCCTCGAGCGCGGCCCAATGACCGAAAATGATCTCGACATGCCGTGCGCGGCGCCCTTTGTGCGCGAACCACGGCTTGAAGCCTTTGGGCGCGCTGTCCAGACCTTCCTTGCTCTTGAGGTCGAGCTTGCCCTCGGCGGTGCAGAAGCGCATGCGCGTGAAGTAGTTGGTGATGACCCGCAGGCGCTCCACGCCTGCAAGGCGCTTGCTCCACTTGTTCGGCTCGTTGCCGTACATGCCTTCCAGGTACAGCTGCAGGCGAGTGTCATCACGCAGCACCTGTTCGACCTCGGCGGCCAGTTCCAGCGCAGTACCCAGGGTCCATTGCGGCGGTATGCCGGCGTGGGCCATCGCCACCCCGCGGGCCTCGTCGTAGTGCAGGAGCTTCTGCTGGCGCAGCCAGCCGAACAGCTGGTCGGCGTCGGGCGCGTTGATGATGTCCAGCAGCGTATCGCTTTTCTTCAGGCGCTCGACGTTGTGCCAGGCGGCCAACAGATGCAGGTCGTGGTTGCCGAGCACGCAGACCACGGCGTCGCGCATGCCGTAGAGAAAGCGCAGGGTTTCCAGCGAGTCGGGACCACGATTGACCAGGTCACCGACCAGCCACAGGCGGTCGACTGCCGGGTCGAAGCTGGCGCGTTCGAGCAGGCACTTGAGCGGCTGCAGGCAGCCCTGCAGGTCACCGACGGCGTACACCGCCATCAGTGCAGCGCCCCAGGCACGGCCAAACGGAACGGCGCGATGGGCGCATCGAACTGGCTGCCATCCTCGGCCAGCATCTGATAGCTGCCCTGCATGGTGCCGACGCGAGTCGCAATCACCGAGCCGCTGCTGTAAGTGTGCGACTGGCCCGGGGCGAGCAGCGGCTGCTGCCCGACCACGCCTGCACCGCGCACCTCTTCGACCTCGCCGTCGCCATTGGTGATCAGCCAGTGACGGGAGATCAATCGAGCGGCGACGCTGCCGTTGTTCTGCACCGTGATGGTGTAGGCGAAGGCGAAGCGCTGGGAGTCTGGGTCGGATTGCTCTTTCAGGTATCGGGTCACGACGCTGACGTCGATCTGGTAACGAGGGTCGGACATGCGAGGGCCTTGGAGGGAATGAGGCAACGACGGCAATGCCAGGAGTCTAGGCCATTGCCGGGTGGGTCGGCCAGTTGCCTGCCGACCCAAGCGGGGCGAACCCCATACGGCATCAGCTGTGGGCAGGTTGCGCGGCGAGCTGATCGGCCAGGCGAACGAAGGCAGCGAGGTCGAGCTGTTCCGGGCGCAGGCTGCCATCGACGCCGGCCGCTTCGATGGCGGCGCCGTCGAGCAGACCCTTGAGCGTATTGCGCAGGGTCTTGCGCCGCTGGTTGAAGGCTTCACGGACCACGCGCTCGAGCAATGCCGGGTCTTTGGCCGGGTGAGGCGGGGTCTCGTGGGGCACCAGGCGAACGATGGCCGAATCGACCTTGGGCGCTGGATTGAAGGCGCCTGGACCGACGTTGAACAGGTGCTCGACCCGGCAGTGGTACTGCACCATGATCGAGAGTCGCCCCCAGTCGCCACCGCCAGGACCTGCCGCCATGCGCTCGACCACTTCCTTTTGCAGCATGAAATGCATGTCGCGAATCAGGTGCGCGTGGGCGAGCAGGTGGAAGATCAGCGGCGTGGAGATGTTGTAAGGCAGGTTGCCGACCACTTTCAGGCTGCGCGGCGGTGCCTGCAACTGATTGAAGTCGAACTTCAGCGCATCACCCTGGTGCAGGGTGAAGTTGTCGAAGTCGCGGAATTTATGTTGCAGGACCGGGACGAGGTCTTTGTCGAGCTCGACCACGTCCAGATGCGCGCCGCTGTTGAGCAGGCCTTCGGTGAGGGCGCCCTGGCCTGGACCAATCTCCAGCAGGTGCTCGCCAGGCTTGGCATGGATGGCACGCAGGATGCGGTCGATGACGCCTGCGTCGTGCAGGAAGTTCTGCCCGAAGCGCTTGCGCGCCCGGTGTTGGTAGTGCTCGTTCATGCTCGGTTCTCGGCCATCTGGTAGGCGGTGTGCAGCGCTACGCGCAGGCTGCCGGTGTCGACCTTGCCGCTGCCGGCCAGGTCCAGGGCGGTGCCATGATCGACTGAGGTGCGGATGATCGGCAGGCCCAGGGTGACATTGACGGCAGCGCCAAAGCCTTGGTACTTGAGGACCGGCAGGCCCTGGTCGTGGTACATCGCCAGCACTGCATCGCAGTGCTCCAGATATTTGGGGGTAAACAGGGTATCGGCGGGCAGGGGGCCACGCAGGTTCATGCCTTCGCTGCGCAGGCGCTCCAGCGTCGGCTCGATGATGTCGATTTCTTCGCGGCCCAGATGACCGCCTTCGCCGGCATGGGGATTGAGTCCGCACACCAGGATACGTGGCTGGGCGATGCCGAATTTGTCTTGCAGGTCGGCGTGAAGAATGCGCGTGACGCGCTCCACACGCTCTGCGCTGATGGCATCGGCAACCTCGCGCAAGGGCAGGTGAGTGGTCACCAGCGCCACGCGCAGCCCATGGGTCGCGAGCATCATCACCACTTGTTCGGTGTGGGTCAGCTCGGCGAGAAATTCAGTGTGGCCGGAAAAGGCGATGCCGCTTTCGTTGATCACGCCCTTGTGCACGGGTGCGGTGATCATGCCGGCGAAGTCACCGTTGACGCAGCCGTCGCCGGCCCGCGTCAGGGTCTGCAAAACGAACGCCGCATTGGCGCTGTCGAGCTGTCCGGCAACCACTGGCGCGGCCAGCGGCGTGTCCCAGACATACAGGCTGCCGGCGGCGGCAGGCGCATCGGGCCAATGGCCTGGCGCTACGTCGAGCAGCGTGACGGCCACACCCAGCTGCGTGGCCCGCTCGGCGAGCAGGTCACGGCTGGTGATAGCGATCAGGGGATAGGGCTGGACCTCTGCGGCGAGCAGCAGGCACAGGTCAGGACCTATGCCGGCCGGTTCGCCCGGAGTCAGTGCGAAGCGCAGTGGCTTCACTGTGCAGCCTGGTCGGCGCCAGGCAGCTTGATTTCAACGTAGGCTTCGTCGCGGATCTGGCGCAGCCAGGTCTGCAGCTCTTCGTCGTACTTGCGGTTGCGCAGAACGGTCATCGCCTGTTGCTCGCGTGCCTGTTCGGTGCTGTCGGTGGCGCGGCGGCCCAGCACTTCCAGCACATGCCAGCCGTACTGAGTGCGGAACGGACGGGTCACGACCCCTTGCTGGGCGTTGGCCATCTGCTCGCGGAACTCGGGCACCAGGCTGTTTGGGTCGACCCAGTTGAGGTCGCCGCCATTGAGCGCCGAGCCTGGATCTTCCGAGAAGCTCTTGGCCAGGGTGGCGAAGTCTTCACCGTTCTGGATGCGCTCGTACAGACGCTCGGCCAGCTGTTCGGTGGCCGCATCGCTGCGGATCTCGTTGGGCTTGATCAGGATGTGGCGCACGTGCACTTCATCACGCAGCACGTTGGCACTGCCGCCGCGCTTCTCTTCCAGCTTGAGGATGATGAAGCCATTGGGGATACGGATCGGCTGAGTGATATCGCCCTGACTCATGCTGCCCAGCAGCTTGGCGAAATCCGGTGGCAATTGCCCGGCCTTGCGCCAGCCCATTTCGCCGCCTTCCAGGGCGTTTTCGCTGGCCGACTGGGAAATGGCCATCTGCCCGAAGTCCGCACCCTGGCGCAATTTCTGGTAGACATCACCGGCCTTGCGTGCCGCCGTCTGGATTGCGTCAGAGCTGGCGCTTTCCGGGGTCGGGATGAGGATGTTGGCCAGGCGGTACTCTTCGGAAAGCTGCATCTTGCCCATGTCCGAGGCGAGGAAGTTCTTCACTTCCTGCTCGGACACCTGAATGCGCTCGGCCACACGGCGCTGGCGCACGCGGCTGATGATCATCTCGCGCTTGACCTGCTCGCGAGCGTCTTCGAACGACAGACCGTCACGGGACAACGCCGCGCGGAACTGATCCAGCGACATGCCATTGCGCTGGGCAATGGTGCCGATGGCCTGATTCAGTTCTTCATCGGTGATGCGAATGCCGGTGCGCTCGCCGATCTGCAACTGCAGGTTCTCGACGATCAGCCGCTCCAGTACCTGCTGCTCCAGTGCGCCGGCAGGCGGCACACCACCGCCGCGCTTGGCGATGGTCTGCTGCACTTCCCGGGTGCGCTGGTCGAGCTGGCTCTGCATGACCACATCGTTGTCGACGATGGCCGCCACACGGTCCAACGGTTGTACGGCGGCGTGTACCGCCCCACTCAGCAATGCCGCACCCACCATCAGTGGGCGCAGTCGATCAATAAGCTTGCTTTTCACGTTCGCGGTAACCTTGAATGCCTTGGTCGAGGAAGGATTCGACCTTGTTGCCAACTACGCCGCCGAGGCCCTTGAGGACGATCTGCAGGAAGATGCCGTGGTCGCCCTTCTCGTTCTGTGGGGTGGCCTGGCTGAAGTCGTCGATATCAAGCCAGTAGCGGTTGATCAGACGCAGCTTCCAGCAGCAGTTGTCGTACTCGAAACCGCCCATGGCTTCCAGGGTGCGATTGCGGTTGTAGTCGTGCTGCCAGCGGGCAATGACGCTCCATTGCGGGACGATCGGCCAGATGACCGAGAAGTCGTGCTGCTGGATCTTGTAGTAGTCCTTGATGTAGTTCGGATCGCCTGGCTGACCGTAGTCGCCACCGCCCACTTTCCAGGTACCGGTAGAGGAGTCGTAGGTGACCAGGTCGTTGCGATAGCGATAACCGAGGTTGACCACCTTGTTCGGCTCGTCTTCAGGCTGGTAGTGGAACATCGCGCTGCCCGAACGGGTGCTGTGGCTGTCCGGATCCCAGTTGAAGTCGGAGTTGAAGCGCCAGTCGCGGTTGAAGCGATAGCCATAGACCAGGGCATAAGGCGAAACATTGGCCTTGCTGTCGTCGCGGGTGCGGTAGTCGATACCCGGCAACTGCACTTCACGGTCCTTGAAGTACACCGCCTGACCAATGCTGAAGGTCTGACGCTCGAAGCCGTTGTCTTCGATCCAGCGGGTGGTCACGCCCAGCGACAGTTTGTTCTCGTCGCCGATGCGGTCGGTGCCGGAGAAGCGGTTGTCACGGAACAGCGAGTCGTAGCTGAACAGCGTTTCGGTGGTATCGAACAGCGGAATGTCCGACTGATCCTTGTTCGGCACGTACAGGTAGTACGCACGCGGCTCGAGGGTCTGCTTGTAGTTGGTGCCGAACAGCGAGGTGTTGCGGTCGAAGTACAGGCCGCTGTCGACGCTGAGGATCGGAATCGAGCGGTTGATCGAGCTGCTGTAGCTGCTGTAGCCAGGCTGGTTGGCTTGGGCGATGGCCTGAGCCTTGCCCTGGCTGTCCAGGTCGAGATCGTACTGGGTGTAGGCGTATTTGAGCTTGGGCGTGATGTAGCCGTAGCTCGCTTCCATCGGCAGGCTGATGGACGGCGCAAGGTTCAGACGGGTGCCATTGGCACGGGCGATGCCGGTGACGTTCTCGTCAAGGCGCTTGCCGCCGAGGATGTTGCCCACTTCGTCGCGCACATAGCCGATGGAGCCATCAGGCGCGCCACGTTTGTCGAAAACCAGGTCGTTCTTCAGATCACGCTCGAAACGCACCACTTCGGTCTCGTAATCGAAGTTCACGCCACCTGGCTGGAACGGCAGCTTGCCGTTGAAGGTGACCTGCGGCAGGCGATCGTACGGGGTGATCTGCGAAATGGTCGCCAGCTCGTAGGCATGCACGTTGAGGCGTGCGGTGTAGCTGTCGCCACGGTAGGTGAGGGCACCTTGCTGGTCGATGAAGTCGCGGCTTTCGACGCCGATCTGGTCGGAGTCGAGGTCCTGGAAGTAGAACGGGTCGCTGATGTCGGTGTAGTTCACCTCGGTCATCAGACGCTCGTCGAGGCCGCCCTTGTGCTGCCAGTTGACCATCCAGCGCTTGTCTTTGTAGTCGGTCTGGCGCTTGCGCTCGTCGTCGCGATCGTTCAGATAAGCGCCGCCGAGCTGACCTTCGCTGGACTCGGTGAGGTAGCGGAATTCACCTTCCATCAGCAAGCCGCGCTTGGTCATGTAGCGCGGGTACAACGTGGCATCGTAGTTCGGTGCCAGGTTGAAGTAGTACGGGGTCACCAGGGTGAAGCCGGTATCGCTGCTGCTGCTGAACGACGGCGGCAGGAAGCCGGACTGGCGACGGTCGTCGATCGGGAAGTAAAGATACGGCGTGTAGAACACCGGAATATCTTTGACCCGCAGGGTGACGTTGGTCGCGGTACCGAAACCGGTGGCAGGGTTCAGGGTGATGTTGTTGCCCTTGATCTGCCAGGCGTTGCTGCCCGGTTCACAGGTGGTGTAGGTACCATCCTTGAGGCGGATGATGGCGTTCTCGGCACGCTTGGCGTACAACGCGCTGCCGCGAATGCGCGACTTGTGAATGACGTACTCGGCGTTGTCGACCTGGGCTTCGCCGGTGTCGAGCTGGATTTCAGCCTGGTCGCCGACGACCAGCGAGCCGTTGTCGCGCAGTTTGACGTTGCCCTTGAGCTCGCCGCGGTTCTCGGCCTGGTACAGGTTGGCCTCGTCGGCCTGCAGCTGCATGCTGCCCTGGCGCATGACCACGTCACCGGCGAGGGTGGCGACCTGCTGTTCCTGCTGGTAGCGGGACACCTTGGCGTTGAGGTAGGTCGGGGACTCGTCCTTGGGGGTCTTGTCGTTCATGCCGGGACGGGTGGGCTCGATGTAGGCGCCGCTGCAGTACGGGCCGGTTTCGGCCAGTTGCGCAGGGGTGAGCTTGTCACGCGGGACCCAGTCGAGGTGGCTGTAGTCGGCGCTGCGCGACTTCAGGCCACGGCCTTTGCTTTCGGTGACCTGGACGGGTTTGTCCTCGGCGCTCTGGGCGACCTCGGCCTCGGTGCCGGACGACGCTTGTGCGGCGCCCTTGTGCACGGGGCGCGGTGGCAGGCTGTCAGTGGCCTTGGGCTTGCAGTCCCAGCCACCAGAGGCGGACACTTGGCAGTCGAACTGCTCGGCAGCCATCACCTGCGGCGCGGCCAGGGGTTGCAGGGCCAATAGGCCGCCTGTCACCAGCAGCGGAAACTTTCTACGAAACGCGGGGGATTTCAATGCCATCTTATTAGTCCGGGCTTCCTGCGTGCCATCTGCCCGCGTGTGGGGGCCGCACGCCTCTCGATGGTCTGAAAAAGATGCTGGATAATAAAGCATGACCCGCTTGACGGCTAGGGCCGTCGGAGACCCAAGTAATGCCCGATCACGATGTACGCCTGGAACACCTCGGCCAGTGGCTGGATGAGCAGTTGCCCACCCTCTTCATGAACAATGGCTGGGGCAGCGTTCCCGCCGTCACGCTGACCCCCGCCAGCAGTGACGCGAGCTTTCGCCGCTACTTCCGCTGGCAGGGCGGTGAGCGCACTCTGGTAGTGATGGATGCGCCGCCGCCCCACGAGAACTGCCAACCGTTCGTCGACATCGACCACCTGATGGCCGAGGCCGGGCTCAATGTCCCGGTCATCCACGCCCAGGACATCCCGCGCGGCTTTCTGCTGTTGAGCGACCTGGGTCGGCAGACCTACCTGGACGTGCTCAGCGCAGACAACGCCGATGAGCTGTTCGCCGACGCCATCGATGCGCTGGTTTCGCTGCAGCGGCTTCCCCTCGATGCATCGCTGCCGCACTACGATGATGCGCTGCTGCGCCGCGAAGTCGAACTGTTCTCGCAGTGGTACGTCGGCCATGAACTGAACGTGGTGATGACCGCCGAGCAGCAGGCGCGTTGGCAGCGGGTCAGCCAGCAGCTGATCGACAGCGCGCTGGCCCAGCCCACAGTGCTGGTACACCGCGACTACATGCCACGCAACCTCATGCTCAGCACACCGAACCCAGGCGTGCTGGATTTCCAGGACGCGGTCTACGGCCCGGTGACCTACGACATCACCTGCCTGTTCAAGGATGCTTTCATCAGCTGGCCTCAGGCGCAGGTCGAAGGCTGGCTGCACGACTACTGGCGCAAGGCCCTGGCCGCAGGCATCGCCGTACAGCCCGACTTTGCCGACTTCCAGCGCGCCAGCGACCTGATGGGCGTGCAGCGCCACCTCAAGGTCATCGGCATTTTCGCGCGCATCTGCCACCGCGATGGCAAGCCGCGCTACCTGGCCGATACGCCGCGCTTCTTCGCCTATATAGATGAAGTGATCGAACGTCGCCCGGAACTGGCCGAGCTGGGCCGGTTGCTTGCCGAACTGCGCGCGCAGGCCCGCCCATGAAGGCGATGATCCTCGCCGCCGGCAAGGGCGAGCGCATGCGCCCGCTGACCCTGCACACGCCCAAACCACTGCTGCCGGTGGCGGGTCAGCCATTGATCGAGTACCACCTGCGCGCGCTGGCCGCTGCTGGCATCACCGAAGTGGTGATCAACCACGCCTGGCTCGGCCAGCAGGTCGAGGATCACCTGGGCGATGGCAGCCGCTTCGGCCTGCGCATTGCCTATTCGCCTGAAGGCGAGCCGCTGGAAACCGGCGGGGGTATATTTCAGGCCCTGCCGCTGCTGGGGTCGGCGCCCTTCGTGCTGGTCAATGGTGATATCTGGACCGACTACGACTTCACGGCGCTGCCGTCGGCACTCGACGGACTGGCGCATCTGGTGCTGGTCGACAACCCGGGCCATCACTGTGCCGGCGACTTCCGCCTGGACCATGGCCAGGTGTGCGATGGCGACCAGCAGGGCGACACCCTGACCTTCAGCGGCATTTCGGTCCTCGACCCGGCGCTGTTCGAAGGCTGCCAGGCCGGGGCGTTCAAACTGGCGCCGCTGCTGCGCCAGGCCATGGCGGTCGGAAAGGTCAGTGGCGAGCATTATGCGGGGCGTTGGGTCGACGTCGGCACCCAGGAGCGTCTTGCCGAAGTCGAGCAACTGCTCGCCGAGCGCTGCTGAGATGTGGTGGCCAAGTACGGTGGTGGGGCTCGGCGCCGGTTTCGCGGTGGCGAGCATTCCCGGCGCGCTGTTGGGCGCCTTGCTCGGCCAGGCCATGGACCGGCGCTTGCGCGTGCAGGGCTGGTCGGACCTGCGCGAGCGCCTGCAAGGTCGCTCGCCGCTGCGTGATGAAGAACTGCTGTTCGTGCTGCTCGGGCGTCTGGCCAAGAGCGACGGCCGGGTCGAGCCGCTGCATATCCACCAGGCGCGTCAGGAAATGCTGCGCTTGAACCTGTCCGAAGCCTCACGCTTGCGGGCAATCGATGCGTTCAACCGTGGCAAGGCCGGCAAGGACCGTCTCGACCATCACTTGCGGCGGATCAAGGCCCAGCCCCATGCCAGCGAAGGTACTTTGCGCGCCTGCTGGCGGATGGTCTGGGCCGATGGCAAGGCCGGCCGGCACGAGCGCGCGCTGCTCGCCGACTGGGGCGGCAAGCTTGGCCTGGGTCGGCAACAGGTGCAGGCCCTGGCCCGTGAGTACGAACCGCGTGCCGCGCAGACCGCCGAGCCGGCGCTGAGCTATGCAGCCGCCCTGCAACTGCTGGGCGTGGCGGCCGATACCGAGGCGGGGCAGGTCAAGCAGGCGTATCGGCGACTGCTCAGCCGTCATCACCCCGACAAACTGCAAGGCAGTGGCGCCAGCGAAGCGCAGGTGCGCCAAGCTACTGCGCGCACGCGCGAGCTGCACCAGGCCTATGCCGTGGTGCGTAAGCGCCGCGGGCTGTAGCGAAGAGTCACTGCTGCGGCACCAGCCAGCCTTTGACCCGGCGGAACAACTGCTCCTGCTGCGCGGCGCTGTCGCCGGGCGTGGCGATCAGCGACAGCTGGCGGTACTGGCTGTCCTTGACCCGTTTGCTGGCTTGCAGGCGCTGCTCGGCAGCGGTCTTGTCGGGGCTGCGCAGGGCGTAATAGATGTCGGCAGTCGGCACCTTGAGGGTCGGCACCAGGCTGGGCAGGCCATCTTCGACCCGCGCCGGCGTCTGCGCCGCTACCAGCACCAGTTTTTGCACTTCTGGGGGCTGTTTTTCGCTGACGAAGCGGGCCGCCCAGTAGGCGCCACTGCCTTGGCCCAATAACACCACGCTGCGTGCATTCTGTTGCTGGGCATAGCTGATGGCCGCTTGCAGGCGGGCGAAGATGCGTTCGGCATCGGCCTGATCGTTGTGCTCGGTGGCGTCTTCGGCATCGGTGGCCTCAGCGGTGTCGGCATCGGGCGAGGTCGCCTGGGCGACATTGGCATTGGCGTCGTCCGGGGTGTCCTTGGCCGGTGCCGTTTGCCCGGCGGGGGCGGCCGCTGGGGTGGGCTCCGTAGCGGCGCGGGCCTGGGGCATGTCGGCCACCAGGTCTGGCAGGGTGACGCTCAGGCTGTGCCAGCCGGCATCGGGCAGCTTCTGTCGCAGCGGGCCGACACCGATCGGCCAGTCGGCATTTTCCCCAGCACCCGGCACGATGATCACTGCGCCGTGGGGGGCGGTGTCGTTGGCTGGCTTCCACAGCGCGAGAAAGCTTTCACCGTTGGCTTCGAGGCTGCGCTGCTGCTCTTTCGGCACGCGGCGTTGCAGCGCCAGCGCTTCGTCGGCGCTGCGATCTGCCAGCGGCGGGCGTGGTGTCGGTGCGCTGGCGGCGGCAGGGTCTGCGGCCGGGGCTGGGGCGTCGGTCGCCTGGGCGGCAAGCGGCAGGGCACTGGCCAGGCAAATCGCCACCAGCGAGTTGCGATAAAGTGAGACCATCCGTTTCACCTGTCATCAGAATACTGCCTCCAGCCTAATGCCATTTGCCCCAGACAGCCACGCGCTGGCCGGTACTTGTCGGGATGAGCGTCGAATGAAGTCCACACGTTGCCTGTTGCTGATCTTGTGCCTTGGCCTGTTGCCGGGGCTATTGCTACGCGCCCATGCGCAGTCGCCTGTGGTGAGCTTGCAACCGGCCCAGCAGCAGTGGCTCGACGAGCACCGCAGTTTGCGGGTCGGGCTGGTGCTGCAAGCGCCGTATGCGCAGTTCGATCGCCGGCTGCAGCAGTTGTACGGCGCCAACGTCGAAGTGGTGACCTGGCTGGGTCAGGCGCTGCGGCTCGATCTGACCTGGCGCAACTTTCCTGATCAGGCAGCGCTGGAGCAAGCCCTGCGCATGGGCGAGATCGACTTCGCCCCCGGCCTCACGCAGACCCAGGCCAGCCTGCGTCTATGGCTGTTCAGCGACCCTTACATGCGCGTGCCGCAGTTACTGGTCGGCCCGCGCAGCGGCGCGGTGGCGGTCGAGCTGGAAAAGCTCGGCGCCAGTGAACGCCTGGCCGTGCGCATGCTCAGCACACTGGCCGACTACCTGCGCAGCAACTACGCCAGCCTCAACCTGCAAGGTGTGCCGAACGAGCGCACGGCCTTGCAGTGGGTCATCGGTGGGCAGGCGGCGTATGCCGTAGTGGATGAGGCGCAGCTCAGCCGGCTGTCCCGCGAAGGCGAGTTCGCCGACCTTGCGGTGGTTGGCGACATCGGCCTGCCGCAACTGCTGCGCATCGGCTCGCGGCTCGACTGGCCGCAGCTCGCCGAGGTGCTCGAAGCGGGCTTGCAGGCCATGCCAGCCAAGACCCTGGAGCAAATCCACCAGCGCTGGCTGCAACCCAAATACCCGCGCTTCGCCGAGTCGGCCGGGTTCTGGCAAAACCTTGCGCTGCTCTGCGCCCTGCTGTTGCTGTGCTCCCTCGCCACGTTGGCCTGGCAGCGTCGGCAGCAGCGTTATCTGGAGCGCAGCCTGCTGGCCACCCGCGAACAACTCAACGAGCGCCGCTCCCGGGAAGAGTCGCTGCGCCTGAGTCAGTTCTCCCTCGACCAAAGCACCATCGGCATTCTTTGGGTGAACTGGGACAGTCATGTGCGCTACGCCAACCATGCCGCCGAACGCATGCTCGGCTATGCCGAGGGCGAGTTGCTGGAACGACCCTTGATCGATTTCGAACCGACGCTGCACATGGACCGCTGGCTGGAGCTCTGGAAGCGGGTGCGCAGCACGGCGGGTGCCGACGAGCACTTCGAGAGCCACTGCCGGCGCGCCGACGGCTCGCTTCTACCGGTCGATCTGTCGCTGTCGTTCCTGCGCTTTCGCGATGCCGAATACCTGGTGGTGTTCCTCACCGACGTCACCGAGCGGCGCCGGGCACTGGCGGCCCTGCGCGAAAGCGAGGCGCAGCTCAAGGGCATCGCCGGCAACGTGCCGGGGCTGGTGTTTCGCCTGGAGCGTGATCCGGCAGAGGGTGGCCTGGAATTTCCCTACATCAGTGAGGGCAGCGAAGCGTTGGTCGGCTACACGCCGGCGGCGATCCAGCATCCGCAGATGGGCTTGCGCAACTTGGTGCATGCCGATGACCGTGCCGATTATCACCGGGTGCAAGACCTGGCCCTGGCCCACGACCTGGACTGGTCGTGGCAAGGGCGTATCGTCACCCGCGAAGGCGAGCAGCGCTGGGCCGACATCAAGGCCAGTAGTCGTCGCCTGGGCAATGGCCGGGTGGTGTGGGACGGTGTGGTCTGGGACATCACCCAGAGCAAGCGCGCCGAGCTGGAACTGGCCCGCTCGCAGGAACAGTTGCGTGAGCTGTCGGCGCACCTCGAGAGCGTGCGCGAAGAGGAAAAGGCGCGCATTGCCCGGGAAGTGCACGACGAGCTTGGTCAGATGCTCACCGTGCTCAAGCTGGAAGTGTCGATGTGCGAACTGGCCTACGCCGAACTCGACCCAGGCCTGCACGAGCGGCTGGCGAGTATGAAGCGCCTGATCGCCCAGTTGTTCCAGCTGGTGCGCGACGTCGCCACCGCGTTGCGTCCGCCGATTCTCGATGCCGGCATCGCGTCGGCCATCGAATGGCAGGCCCGGCGCTTCGAAGCACGCACGCAAATTCCCTGCCTGGTGCAGGTGCCTGATACCCTGCCGGCACTCAGCGATGCCAAGGCCACGGGCTTGTTCCGGGTCTTGCAGGAGGCGCTGACCAATGTCATTCGCCACGCCCAGGCGCACACCGTGCAGATCGAGCTGGTGCACACGCCAGGGCAATTGCGCATGACCGTCATCGATGATGGCGTCGGTTTCGCTCCCGAGCAGGCGCGGCCCACCTCGTTCGGCCTGGTCGGTATGCGCGAGCGGGTGCTGATGCTGGGCGGCAGCATGAGCCTGGATAGCGAACCGGGCGAGGGCACCAGCCTGAGCGTGGCCATTGCCCTGGAACAGGAGGAAGGCGAGTGATTCGAGTGTTCGTGGCAGAAGACCACACCATCGTCCGCGAGGGCATCAAGCAACTGATTGGCCTTGCCCGTGACATGCAGGTGGTGGGCGAGGCGGGCAATGGCGAGCAACTGCTCGAGACCTTGCGCCATACCGCATGCGAAGTGGTGCTGCTGGATATTTCCATGCACGGTGTCAGCGGCCTGGAAGCGATCCCGCGGATACGTGCGCTGAGCACGCCGCCGGCGATTCTCATGCTGTCGATGCACGACGAAGCGCAGATGGCCGCCCGTGCGCTGAAGGCGGGCGCCGCCGGCTATGCCACCAAGGACAGCGATCCTGCGCTGTTGCTCACCGCCATCCGCCGGGTCGCTGGGGGCGGTCGCTACATCGACCCGGCGCTGGCCGACCGCATGGTCTTCGAGGTCGGCCTGACGGAATCGCGGCCCCTGCACACCTTGCTGTCGGAGCGCGAATTCTCGGTGTTCGAGCGCCTGGCGCACGGTGCCAACGTCAACGACATCGCCCAGCAGTTGGCGCTGTCGAGCAAGACCATCAGCACCCACAAGGCGCGCCTGATGCAGAAGCTCAAGGTGCATTCGCTGGCTGAGCTGGTGAAGTATGCGATGGAGCATCGCTTGCTCTGACTGTTCTGTTCGCGACAGCGGTGGCGGTGAGCGTGGGCGGACCGTTCCGGCAACTGTTCCAATCGCGCCATCGTTGTAGGGCGATCCCTACACGCAGTCGTCCATTTGGATGATGGCAATCTCTCAGCAGGCCCGATTTCACGGGGTTTGCGCCTTCTTTAGGCTGTGTCCACGGCAGTCATCCAACAAGAAGGTACAGGTATGAGTGAGGTGAACCGGAACGGCGCGACCGGCGAGACGCTGGTCAGCTTCCGCGGAGTGCAGAAGAGTTACGACGGCGAATCGCTGATCGTCAAAGACCTCAACCTGGACATCCGCAAGGGCGAATTCCTCACCTTGCTTGGCCCGTCCGGCTCGGGCAAGACCACCAGCCTGATGATGCTCGCCGGTTTCGAAACCCCCACCGCCGGGGAAATCCAGTTGGCCGGGCGCTCGATCAACAACGTGCCGCCGCACAAGCGCGACATCGGCATGGTGTTCCAGAACTACGCGCTGTTCCCGCACATGACCGTCGCGGAAAACCTGGCGTTCCCGCTGAGCGTGCGCAACCTGAGCAAGACCGACATCAGCGAGCGGGTCAAACGCGTGCTCAACATGGTCCAGCTCGACAGCTTCGCCAAACGCTACCCCGGCCAGCTTTCCGGCGGCCAGCAGCAACGCGTGGCGCTGGCCCGGGCGCTGGTGTTCGAGCCGCAGCTGGTACTGATGGACGAGCCGCTTGGCGCCCTCGACAAGCAGCTGCGTGAACACATGCAGATGGAGATCAAGCACATCCACCAGCGCCTCGGCGTGACCGTGGTGTACGTCACCCATGATCAGGGCGAGGCGCTGACCATGTCCGACCGCGTGGCGGTGTTCCACCAGGGCGAGATCCAGCAGATCGCCGACCCACGCACCCTTTACGAAGAGCCGCGCAACACCTTCGTCGCCAACTTCATCGGTGAAAACAACCGCCTGAGCGGCACCCTGCTCAGCCGCGATGGCGAGCGCTGCCAGGTGCAGTTGGGCCGTGGTGAGCGGGTCGAGGCGCTGGCGGTGAACGTCGGCCAGGCTGGCGAAGCGGTGACCTTGTCGATCCGCCCCGAGCGCGTGCGCCTCAACGGCCATAGCGAGAATTGCGTGAATCGCTTCTCGGGCCGCGTGGCCGAATTCATCTACCTCGGCGACCATGTGCGGGTCCGCCTCGAGGTCTGCGGCAAGACTGATTTCTTCGTCAAACAGCCGATTGCCGAGCTCGACCCGGCGCTGGCAGTGGGCGATGTGGTTCCGCTTGGCTGGGAGGTGCAGCACGCCCGCGCGCTCGACCCGATCGACCAGGCCCATTGAAGGTGTCCGTCACCAACCTCGTACTGTGGAGAGAACAATAATGCACAAGCAGTTGAAACTGACCGCCCTGGCGCTGGGGCTGGCGGTCGCAGGCCAGGCCCTGGCCGCGGACCTGACCGTGGTGTCGTTCGGCGGCGCCAACAAGGCCGCACAGGTCAAAGCCTTCTACGAGCCATGGGAAAAGGCCGGCAAGGGCAAGATCGTCGCCGGTGAGTACAACGGCGAAATGGCCAAAATCAAGGCCATGGTCGATACCAAGAGTGTGTCGTGGAACCTGGTCGAGGTGGAGTCGCCGGAGCTTGCCCGAGGCTGTGACGAGGGCCTGTTCGAAGAGCTTGACCCTGCGCAGTTCGGTAACGAATCCGACTACGTGCAGGGCGCCATTCAGCCGTGCGGTGTCGGCTTCTTCGTGTGGTCGACGGTGCTGGCCTACAACGCCGACAAGCTCAAGACCGCACCCACCAGTTGGGCCGATTTCTGGGACACCAAGCAGTTCCCCGGCAAGCGTGGCCTGCGCAAAGGCGCCAAGTACACCCTGGAATTCGCCCTGATGGCCGACGGCGTCGCGCCCAAGGATGTGTACAAGGTGCTCGGCACCAAAGAGGGCGTCGACCGCGCCTTCAAGAAGCTCGATGAGCTCAAGCCAAGCATTCAGTGGTGGGAAGCCGGCGCTCAACCGCCGCAGTACCTGGCCTCGGGCGACGTGGTGATGAGCTCGGCCTATAACGGCCGGATCGCCGCGGTGCAGAAAGAGAGCAACCTCAAAGTGGTGTGGAACGGCGGCATCTACGACTTCGATGCCTGGGCTATCCCCAAGGGCGCGAAGAATGCCGAGGAAGCGAAGAAGTTCATCGCCTACAGCGTTCAGCCTGAGCAGCAGAAGACCTACTCGGAAAACATCGCCTACGGCCCGGCCAATTCCAAGGCGGTCGACCTGCTGGCCGATGAGGTCAAGCAGAACATGCCGACCACGCCTGAGAACATCGCCAACCAGGTGCAGATCGATGTGGCGTTCTGGGCCGACAACAGCGAGCAGCTGGAGCAACGTTTCAACGCCTGGGCCGCGAAGAAGTAACTCGCGTCGTCGGAGCGCCGGCCTGGCTGGCGCTCCCCGTTTTCCTGTTTTGCGGAGTCTGTCATGGCCATTGCAGTGCCCCTGAATGAAGGCGCGGGTCCTAACCTCAAACAGCGTCTCAAGCGTGCCGAGCGGGTCAACCGCTGGAAAGCCCAAGCGTTGATCGCGCCGCTGGCGCTGTTCCTCTTGCTGGTATTTCTCGTGCCTATTGCCGCGCTGCTGTACAAGAGCGTCGGCAACCCGGAAGTGGTGGGCGGTCTGCCGCGCACGGTGCAGGCCATCGAGCAGTGGGACGGCAAGAGCCTGCCGGGCGATGCGGTGTACCAGGCGCTCAGCCAGGACCTGGTCGAGTCGCGCAAGAATCAGACCCTGGGCGATGTGTCGAAACGTCTGAACATGGAACTGGCCGGCTACCGCAGCTTGCTGGCGAAAACCGCTCGGGCGCTGCCGTTCAAGAGCGAACCGGCTTCGTACAAAGAAGCCTTGCAGAGCCTCGACGAACGCTGGGGCGACCCGGCCTACTGGCAGGCCATCCGCCGCAACACCAGCAGCGTGACCTCGTTCTACCTGCTGGCCTCGGTCGACCACCGCATCGACGATCTCGGTGAGCTGGCCAAGACCTCACCCGACCAGGCTATCTACCTGGACATCTTCGCCCGCACCCTGTGGATGGGTGTGGTGATCACCGTCATCTGCCTGCTGCTGGCGTATCCGCTGGCCTACCTGCTGGCCAACCTGCCGACCCGGCAAAGTAACCTGCTGATGATTCTGGTGCTGTTGCCGTTCTGGACCTCGATTCTGGTGCGGGTGGCGGCGTGGATCGTGCTGCTGCAATCAGGCGGGCTGATCAACAGCGCGCTGATGGCCCTGGGCATCATCGATCAGCCGCTGGAGCTGGTGTTCAACCGCACCGGTGTGTACATCTCGATGGTGCACATTCTGCTGCCGTTCATGATCCTGCCGCTGTACAGCGTGATGAAAGGCATCTCGCCAAGCTACATGCGAGCGGCCATCTCCCTGGGCTGCCACCCGTTCGCCAGCTTCTGGCGGGTGTACTTCCCGCAGACCTACGCCGGCGTCGGCGCCGGATGCCTGTTGGTGTTCATCCTCGCCATCGGCTACTACATCACCCCGGCGCTGCTTGGCAGCCCCAACGACCAGATGGTCAGCTACTTCGTGGCTTTCTATACCAACACCAGCATCAACTGGGGCATGGCCACCGCATTGGGCGGGTTGCTGCTGCTGGCCACCGTGTTGCTGTACCTGATCTATAGCTGGCTGGTCGGCGCCAGCCGTCTGCGCCTGAGCTGAGGAGCGTTCGTCATGCTGAGCCCTTACATGTCGCCCGTGGAGCGGGTGTGGTACTACGGCCTGCGCATTCTCTGCGGCCTGGTGTTGTTGTTCCTGGTGTTGCCGGTGCTGGTGATCGTGCCGCTGTCGTTCAACAGTGGCAGTTTCCTGGTGTATCCGCTGCAGGGCTTCTCGCTGCAGTGGTACCAGGACTTCTTCGGCTCGGCCGAATGGATGCGCGCGCTGAAGAACAGCATCATCGTCGCCCCGGCGGCCACGGTGCTGGCGATGGTCTTCGGCACCCTGGCGGCGATCGGCCTGACCCGCGGCGATTTCCCGGGCAAGTCGTTGGTGATGGCCCTGGTGATTTCGCCCATGGTGGTGCCGGTGGTAATCATCGGTGTGGCCAGCTACTTGTTCTTCGCGCCACTGGGGCTGGGTAACAGCTTCCTGTCGCTGATTCTGGTGCATGCGGTGCTGGGCGTGCCGTTCGTGATCATCACGGTGTCGGCCACCCTGCAGGGCTTCAACTACAACCTGGTGCGCGCTGCGGCCAGCCTTGGCGCCTCGCCGCTGACCACCTTCCGCCGCGTGACCTTGCCGCTGATTGCCCCAGGGGTAATTTCCGGCGCGCTGTTCGCCTTCGCCACCTCGTTCGATGAAGTGGTGGTGACGCTGTTCCTCGCAGGCCCCGAGCAAGCCACCCTGCCGCGGCAGATGTTCAGCGGCATCCGCGAAAACCTCAGCCCCACCATCGCCGCCGCCGCGACCCTGTTGATCGGCTTCTCGGTGGTGCTGTTGCTGACCTTGGAATGGTTGCGCGGGCGCAGTGAGAAGCTGCGCACGCAGCAGCCTGCCTGAGCGGTCCATGCAGGAAGGGCCGCTTTCACGAGCGGCCCCTTGAGTGATACCGATCAGCGCTGATCATTCTCGCTGAGTTACAATGCGCGCCACCGTGATTCTGCCTACAGGTGCGCCATGCAGCCCTTCGCTATTGCCCCGTCCATCCTTTCCGCCGATTTCGCCCGTCTGGGCGAGGAAGTCGACAACGTGCTGGCCAGTGGCGCCGATATCGTTCATTTCGACGTGATGGACAACCACTACGTCCCCAACCTCACCATCGGCCCGATGGTCTGCGCCGCGTTGCGCAAGCACGGCGTCACCGCGCCCATCGACGTGCACCTGATGGTCAGTCCGGTCGACCGCATCATCGGCGACTTTATCGAAGCCGGCGCCACTTACATCACCTTCCACCCCGAAGCAAGCCAGCACATCGACCGTTCGCTGCAACTGATCCGCGACGGCGGCTGCAAGGCCGGCCTGGTGTTCAACCCGGCCACCAGCCTGGATGCGCTCAAGTACGTCATGGACAAGGTCGACATGGTCCTGCTGATGAGCGTCAACCCAGGTTTCGGCGGGCAGAAGTTCATCCCCGGCACCCTCGACAAACTGCGTGAAGCGCGTGCCCTGATCGATGCCAGCGGCCGCGACATTCGCCTGGAAATCGACGGCGGGGTGAACGTCAACAACATCCGTGAGATCGCCGCTGCCGGCGCCGATACCTTCGTCGCCGGCTCGGCCATCTTCAACGCGCCGGACTACCGCGAAGTGATCGGCAAGATGCGCGCTGAACTGGCTCTGGCCCGCCCATGAGTGGCTTCGAGCAGCTGTTTGCGGACGCGCTGCCCAGGCTGGTGATGTTCGACCTCGATGGCACGCTGGTCGACTCGGTACCCGACCTGGCCGTTGCAGTCGATCACATGCTGCTCGAAATGGGCCGTCCGCCTGCGGGCACCGAGGCGGTCCGGCAATGGGTCGGCAACGGCGCCCAGGTGCTGGTACGCCGTGCACTGGCGGGCGGCATCGATCACGCTGCGGTCGACGATGCCTTGGCCGAGCAGGGGCTGGCGCTGTTCATGGAGGCGTATGCGCGCAGCCATGAACACACGGTGATCTACCCTGGCGTGCGCGACACCCTGCGCTGGCTGCGCAAGCGCGGTATCGAGATGGCGCTGATCACCAACAAGCCAGAGCGCTTCGTCGCGCCCTTGCTCGATCAGATGAAGATCGGCGAATACTTCCGCTGGATCATCGGCGGCGACACCCTCCCGCAGAAAAAGCCCGACCCGGCGGCGTTGCTGTTCGTCATGCAGATGGCCGGCGTCACCCCGCAGCAGTCGCTGTTCGTGGGTGATTCGCGCAGCGATGTGTTGGCCGCGCGTGCCGCTGGCGTGCAGTGCGCGGCGCTCAGCTACGGCTACAACCATGGGCGGCCGATCAGCGAGGAATCACCGAGCCTGGTGCTCGATGACCTGCGCGCCTTGATCCCCGGTTGCGTAGTCACAGCCGCTGGGATAACGTTGCCCGACTTCAAGGATTCGACACACAGAGAGCCTCCCGTGGTGGTCACCGGCAAATACTGGATGAAAGTTATCAAGGCCCTGGCCCGCTGGCGCTGGCGCGCCTGACGCTCGCCTGTCGGCACCTGGCCGACCCATCCGTTTGCCCTGTCCAATGCTGCTTGCCCCACGAGGCTACCCATGACCCGCGAAGAATTCCTGCGCCTGGCCGCTGCCGGCTACAACCGCATCCCTCTGGCCTTCGAAACCCTGGCCGACTTCGACACGCCGCTGTCGATCTACCTGAAACTTGCCGATCAGCCCAACTCGTACCTGCTCGAATCGGTGCAGGGTGGCGAGAAATGGGGGCGCTATTCGATGATCGGCCTGCCGTCGCGCACCGTGCTGCGCGTGCATGGCTATCGGGTCAGCATCGTCGAGGATGGCATCGAGGTCGAACAGCACGACGTCGAAGACCCGCTGGCCTTCGTCGAGGCATTCAAGCAGCGCTACAAGGTCGCCGATATCGCCGGGCTGCCGCGCTTCAATGGCGGACTGGTCGGCTACTTTGGCTACGACTGCGTGCGCTATGTGGAAAAACGCTTGGGCGCCTGCCCCAACCCTGACCCGTTGGGCGTGCCGGACATCCTGCTGATGGTCTCTGACGCGGTGGTGGTGTTCGACAACCTGGCGGGCAAGATGCACGCCATCGTGCTGGTCGACCCCGCCGACGAGCAGGCCTTCGAGCAGGGCCAGCAACGCCTGCAGACGCTGCTGGCCACCTTGCGTGAGCCGATCACCCCGCGCCCGGGCCTCGACCTGTCGGTGTCCCAGGGCCAGGAACCTGCGTTCCGCTCAAGCTTTACCCAAGCCGATTACGAGCGCGCGGTGGACACCGTCAAGCAGTACATCCTGGCCGGCGACTGCATGCAGGTGGTGCCGTCGCAGCGTATGTCCATCGACTTCAACGCCGCGCCGATCGACCTGTACCGCGCCTTGCGTTGCTTCAACCCGACGCCCTACATGTACTTCTTCAACTTCGGCGATTTCCACGTGGTGGGCAGCTCGCCGGAAGTGCTGGTGCGGGTCGAAGACAATCTGGTCACCGTGCGCCCCATCGCCGGCACCCGCCCACGCGGCGCCAACGAAGAGGCAGACCAGGCGCTTGAAGACGATCTGCTGTCCGACGACAAGGAAATCGCCGAGCACCTGATGCTGATCGACCTTGGTCGCAACGATGTGGGTCGGGTGTCGTCCACCGGTAGCGTACGCCTGACCGAGAAAATGGTCATCGAGCGCTACTCCAACGTCATGCACATCGTCTCCAACGTCACCGGGCACCTGCGCCAGGGGCTGACCGCCATGGATGCCCTGCGCGCCATCCTGCCGGCCGGCACGCTGTCCGGTGCACCGAAGATCCGCGCCATGGAAATCATCGACGAACTCGAGCCGGTCAAGCGCGGCGTGTACGGTGGCGCGGTCGGCTACTTCGGGTGGAATGGCAACATGGACACGGCGATTGCCATCCGTACCGCGGTGATCAAGAACGGTGAACTGCATGTGCAGGCCGGGGGCGGCATCGTCGCCGACTCGGTGCCGGCGCTGGAGTGGGAAGAAACCCTCAACAAGCGCCGGGCGATGTTCCGCGCGGTGGCCCTGGCCGAGCAGACGGCCAAGGCCTGAGGATGAAAAAACGGTGCTCTTCGGAGCACCGTTTTCGTTTCGCCCGGGGCTGTCGCAGGGCTAGAAGTCCAGGCTCAACGCCAGGTTCAGCCCTTGCTGGGTGAGCGCGTCGCTCTTGCGCCAGGTGTAATTGCCGCGCAGGTTCAGGCCCGGCGCCAGCTGCTGGGTCAGGCCCAGGCTGGCGCGGGTGAGGTTGCTGTGCGGGGTGTAGCCGGCGAGGGTGAAGTGATTGTCCGGCAGGCTGCTTAGGTGCAGGGTCACATCCTGTTGCTCATCTTCGAACTCGTGTTCACGGGCGACCTCGGCGAACAGCCTGGTGGCCGGCGCCAGTTGCACGCTGCCAAGCAGGCCTGCACCCAGGCGCCGTGAGGTGCGCTCCTGATCATCGACCCCAAGGGCGGTAGCGCGGCCGCTGCGTTCTTCATAGCCATCCACCTTGACCCGTGCATAGTCGGCGCTGATGAACGGCGCCAGTTGCCACGCGCTGCCGGGTGCTGCCAGGTTGAAGCCTGCGCGCGTGGTCAGCGCCCAGGCCTCGCCATCGGTGTCGGCTTTTTCACTGCGCTGATTCACGCCCAGGGCAAAGGTGCGCTTGAGGTCGCCGTAGTCGAGATGCCCGACAGTCAGCGCAGCGTCAGCCCACCAGCGATCATGGCGAAATTCGGCGAAGGCGCTGGCCAGATAACTGCTGAGGCGGTAGTCCGAGTCGTGCTCGCCCAGCTCCAGCTTCTGCCGATACACACCCGCGGCCAGGCCGACGCGCCAGGCATCATCGAGACGATAACTACCGCCCAGCGTCAGGTTGTAGCCGCGGCCATCGCCTTTGGCGGCGCTGCTCTGTTCATCGAAATCGAGGTCTTGCGCGCCGGTGGCGACAATCGCCTGCCACTGGCTGACGCCTTGCCATGGCGTTTGCCATTGGTTGCGCAGTTCATCCTGATGGGCGCGCAGGCTGGCGTGGGCCATTTCCGGCAGCAGTGTCAGCTCCCAAGGTGCGGAAACCACCGAGTAGGCGTAGTCGGCGATCAACTGCTGGCCGGCGATGGTGGGGTGGACGGCGTCGTTGAACAGCAGCTTGGTGGGGTCGGGCGTGGTGCCGCCGATGCCGTACAGCGGGTTCTGCACGCAGCTGTTGCCGCTGTAGCAGGTGCCGACCAGGTTCTGGTTGGTTGCCAGACCGAAGCTGCCGGGGTCGGCCAGGGCTTCCTTGAGCAGCGCCGGCACGTTGAGCGGGATGATCTGGGCATCGATCTGCTGCAACTGGCTGACCAGCGACTGGTTGAACACGCCCGACAATTGCGACAGCGCGCCTTGCAACGGCGAGCCGCTGAAGTTGGGCGTCTGCCCCAGATCGGGCAGCAGCCAGACGATCATGTAGCGGGCGCCGGCCTGCTGCAGGGCCTGGGCGCTGGCAGCCAGGCGCGCGCCTGCGGCCGCGGCGTCGGCGGGGCTGTTGACTTGGCCCTGAAGGAAATCGTTGCCGCCGCCGGTGAGGTAGTAGAGCGCGTTGGGGTCGGCGCGCAGGCCGTTGCCTGGCAGGTAGCCGGGGCGGTCGCGGATGACCAGGCCGGCGAATGGTTGGCCCGGAGGAATAACCAGCTTGGAGGTGTCGGTGATCGAGTCGAGGATCTGCTGCGTGGTATATCCGCCGACGGCCCAGTTGTTGCCGTCGGGCAACTGGTGTGTCGGGTTGTACGTTGAAGTAGACGGGCCCAGCTCTTCAGCCGAAAAGCCCAGCTTGCCACCCAGGATCATTGGCGATACAGGCGCGTACTTGCCATCCGCATCACGGTTGGTGAAGCGCGTGCCGGTGTCGTTGCCGGTCAGATCGGGAAACTGCCCGGCATCGCTGAGGCTGTCGCCGAACACGATCATCGTCGAGTAAGGGTTGGGCGCGGCCAGGACCGAGCCGCTGGCCAGAATGAGCGTCCCCAGAAGTGTGCGCAGAAACGGAGGTTTAGCCATGTGTGAGTGCCTTTCGTTGTTGTTATGGGATCGAGCCGCTGGAACATAGCAAATCGTCCTGACGGGGTAATTCAACACTTCGTTTGTCAGGCGCACAGGCCGTGTTGCGCCCGCCGCGCCGGTAGGCTACTGTGCGGTCACGTATGAGCGAGACCTACCCTGTGTTGATCGTCAGCAAACTCTTGATGCGCGTAATCAAGGCCCACGCCCGTTGGCGTTGGCGCGCCTGACTCTATCTCCTGCCGGTTGACCCGGCCCGTTCCTGATTGCTTTTCCTGATGCGCCGAGCACGCCCGCGATACACCGCCGGCTGCCGTGCTGGGCATCGAAAACGCGTATACAAAGTCGGTGGATTGAAGAGGTTTCAACCCGATGTTACTGATGATCGACAACTACGACTCCTTCACCTACAACGTCGTCCAGTACCTGGGCGAGCTGGGTGCCGAGGTCAAGGTCATTCGCAACGACGAAATGACCATCGCTGAAATCGAAGCGCTGCAACCCGAACGCATCGTCGTTTCCCCTGGCCCGTGCACCCCAAGCGAAGCGGGTGTGTCCATCGAGGCCATCTTGCACTTTGCCGGCAAGCTGCCGATTCTGGGCGTGTGCCTCGGCCACCAGTCCATTGGCCAGGCTTTCGGCGGCGATGTAGTGCGCGCCCGCCAGGTGATGCACGGCAAGACCAGCCCGGTGCATCACCTTGACCTGGGCGTGTTCGCAGGTCTGAACAATCCGCTCACGGTGACCCGTTACCACTCGCTGGTGGTCAAGCGCGACACCCTGCCTGAATGCCTGGAAGTGACCGCCTGGACCGTACGGGAAGACGGCTCGGTCGACGAAATCATGGGCCTGCGTCACAAGACGCTGAACATCGAAGGGGTACAGTTCCACCCCGAATCGATTCTTACCGAACAAGGTCACGAGCTGTTCGCCAACTTCCTCAAGCAGACCGGCGGACGCCGTTAAGGACACGCAGTGAGTATGGATATCAAGACCGCATTGAGCCGCATCGTCAGCCACCTCGACCTGAGTACGGCGGAAATGAGCGACGTGATGCGTCAGATCATGACCGGCCAGTGCACCGAGGCCCAGATCGGCGCCTTCATGATGGGCATGCGCATGAAGAGCGAGAGCATCGACGAGATCGTCGGCGCCGTCTCGGTGATGCGCGAGTTGGCCCACAAGGTTGAACTGCAAGATCTCGATGGCGTGGTCGACATTGTCGGCACCGGTGGTGACGGCGCGAACATCTTCAACGTGTCCACCGCCTCGGCGTTCGTCCTTGCCGCTGCCGGCTGTACGGTCGCCAAGCATGGCAATCGGGCGGTGTCGGGTAAATCCGGCAGCGCCGATCTGCTGGAAGCGGCGGGCGTTTACCTCGACCTGACGCCGGTACAGGTCGCGCGCTGCATCGACAGCCTCGGCATCGGTTTCATGTTCGCCCAGAGCCATCACTCGGCCATGAAGTACGCCGCTGGGCCGCGCCGCGATTTGGGTCTGCGCACCTTGTTCAACATGCTCGGCCCGCTTACGAATCCGGCCGGGGTCAAGCACCAGGTAGTTGGCGTGTTCACCCAGGCGCTGTGCCGGCCGCTGGCGGAAGTTCTGCAGCGGCTGGGCAGCAAGCACGTACTGGTGGTGCACTCCAAAGATGGCTTGGATGAATTCAGCCTGGCTGCACCGACATTCGTCGCCGAATTGAAGAACGGCGAAATCAGCGAATATTGGGTCGAGCCCGAAGACCTCGGCATCAGCAGCCAGAGCCTGCACGGCCTGGCGGTTGGCGACTCGGCGGAGTCGCTGGCGCTGATCCGCGATGCCCTCGGCCGGCGCAAGAGCGAGAACGCGCAGAAGGCTGCGGAAATGATTGCCCTCAACGCGGGCGCTGCGTTGTACGCGGCAGGCCATGCCATGACCCTCAAGTCCGGGGTGGAACTGGCTCACGACGTCCTGCATACAGGCCTTGCCTGGGAAAAACTGCAGGAACTGGGCGCCTTTACTGCGGTGTTCAAGGTGGAGAACGAAGCATGAGCATCCCAACCGTACTCGAGAATATCCTCGCCCGTAAGGCCGAGGAGGTCGCCGAGCGCAAGGCGCGGGTCGGCTTGTCCGAGCTGTACCAGCTGGCCAAGGTTGCCGACGCGCCGCGTGGCTTTGCCAACGCCCTGATCGAGCAGGCCCGGCAGAAACGCCCGGCGGTGATTGCCGAGATCAAGAAGGCCTCACCGAGCAAGGGCGTGATTCGTGAGCACTTCGTGCCTGCCGAGATCGCTGCCAGCTATGCACAGGGCGGGGCAACTTGCCTGTCGGTGCTCACTGACATCGATTACTTCCAGGGTGCCGACGCCTACTTGCAGCAAGCTCGCGCCGCCTGCGCACTGCCGGTGATCCGCAAGGACTTCATGATCGACCCCTACCAGATCGTCGAGGCCCGTGCGCTGGGTGCCGATTGCGTGTTGCTGATCGTCGCGGCACTGAACGACGCGTGCATGGTCGAGCTGGCCGCAACCGCCCAAGAGGTTGGCCTCGATGTGCTGGTCGAGGTGCACGACGGCGACGAGCTGGAACGAGCCTTGAACACGCTCGATACGCCGCTGGTCGGGGTCAACAACCGCAACCTGCATACCTTCGACGTCAGCCTGGAAACCACCCTCGATTTGCTACCGCGCATTCCCCGCGACCGTCTGGCGATTACCGAAAGTGGCATCCTCAACCGCGCCGATGTCGAGTTGATGGAAATCAACGACGTCTACAGCTTCCTGGTCGGCGAAGCGTTCATGCGTGCCGAGCAGCCCGGCCTGGAACTGCAGCGGCTGTTCTTCCCGGAACGTCCGGTGAAGAGCGCGCAGGCGCTGGACTGATCGAGCCATGTCTGGCAAGACGCACGTGGTGCGGTCACTGAGCGTCGAGCAGGGACTGCAAGCCGAGCAGGACCTGCTCGGCGCCGTGTGCCGTGGTGAGCAGCAGGCTGCGCTGCTGTTCTGGCGGCCTGTCGATCAAGCCTTGGTGATGCCGCGGCGCATGAGTCGTCTTGACGGCTTCCAGCCGGCCAGCGCGGCCGTCGCCGCGGCGGGTTGGCCGGTGCTGTTGCGTGAAACCGGCGGCGAGCCGGTGCCGCAGTCGCCGGCCACGGTGAATCTGGCGCTGGTGTATGTGGCACCACGTTCGGAGGGCGATCAGGGTCGCATCGAGCAGGCGTATCAGCGTTTGTGCCAGCCGTTATGCGATATCCTGCAGCAATGGGGCGGGGCAGCCTCGACCGGGGAAATCGAAGGCGCGTTCTGCGATGGGCGCTACAACGTCAACCTCAACGGTCGCAAGCTGGTCGGCACCGCCCAGCGCTGGCGCCAGGGCTTGCAGGGCAAACGCCCGGTGGTGCTGGTGCACGGTGCGATGCTGGTGGAAAACCAGCGCGAATCGATGGTCGCTGCGGTCAACCTGTTCAATGAGCGTTGCCAGTTGCCGCAGCGCTGCCGAGCCGACAGCCATATCGCCTTGCACGAATGGTTACCCCAGGCGTCTGTGCTCGAACACCTTGCCTCGGCATACCGCCAGGTACTTTCCACGATTCCCCAAGACTAGCGGGTCCCGTAGACCACCATGGTCTTGCCCTTCACGCTCACCAGATTGCGTTCTTCGAGGTCCTTGAGGACGCGCCCGACCATTTCTCGCGAGCAGCCGACGATCCGACCGATCTCCTGACGGGTGATCTTGATTTGCATGCCGTCGGGGTGGGTCATCGCATCCGGTTGCTTACACAGGTCGAGCAGGCAGCGTGCTACCCGGCCAGTGACATCGAAGAACGCCAGGTCGCCCACTTTGCGCGTGGTATTGCGCAGCCGCTGAGCCATTTGCCCGCCCAGTGCGTAGAGGATGTCTGGATCATGACGAACCAGCTCGCGAAAGCGCTCGTAGCTGATCTCTGCAACTTCACACTCAGTTTTCGCTCGCACCCAGGCGCTGCGCCCCTGTAGCTGACCGGCATTCTCGAACAGTCCCAGTTCACCGAAGAAATCACCGCTGTTGAGGTAGGCAATGATCATCTCGCGGCCTTCTTTATCCTCGATGAGGATGGTGACTGAGCCTTTGATGATGTACGAGAGCGTCTCTGCGGTGTCACCTGCACAGATGATGTTGCTTTTGGCCGCATAGCGACGGCGCTGACAATGGGCCAACAACTTGTCGATATTCTTGATCTTGGCGGAAAGGGCTGGCGCAACCATCACGAAATCCTGTTCGAGGCGAGGCAGAAAGGAGAGAACGGGAATTACTGGCTATGTGCCAGTCATTTGACGCCAGATTATCAGACACTTCCTACGGCAATACCAGAATTCCTCAACATCCGCGCTTTGCCCCGCTGCGAGCGTGCACTAAGCTGACAGCCTTTTTACGCTTCCTGGAGTTGTCAGAGATGAAAGCACGCATCCAATGGGCGGGTGACGCCATGTTCCTCGGCGAGTCGGGCAGCGGCCATGTGGTGGTGATGGATGGCCCACCCGAAGCCGGTGGCCGTAACCTGGGGGTGCGTCCCATGGAAATGCTCCTGCTCGGGCTGGGCGGCTGCAGCAGCTTCGACGTAGTCAGCATTCTGAAGAAGTCGCGCCAGGCGGTGGAAAGCTGCGAGGCGTTCCTTGAAGCCGAACGCGCCGATGAAGACCCGAAAGTGTTCACCAAGATTCACCTGCGCTTCGTGGTCAAGGGGCGCGGCTTGAAGGAAGCGCAGGTCAAGCGCGCAGTGGAATTGTCTGCCGAGAAATACTGCTCGGCGTCCATCATGCTCGACCGCGCCGGGGTGGAAATCAGCCACGGCTATGAAATCGTCGAACTCGGCTGATAACGCGGTTGCAAGAGACCTGCACAGCAGCGTGCAGGTCATTGCTTCAGGTCGGTCAGACGCGGTAAGTGCTCTTGGTCATGACCTTGGCCAGCAAACTCATGCCAAAGCGCACCGGAGCAGGGAAGCGATAGCCGCCGGCATCCAGCGCGGCGTCGGCGTGGTGCTCTTCGTCGACGCGCATTTGTTCGAGGATGGCGCGTGACTTGCCATCTTGCGCCGGAATCTGCTCAAGGTGTTCGTCCAGGTGTTTGCATACCTGACGCTCGGTGGCCGCGACGAAACCGAGGCTGACCTTGTCGCTAACCAGGCCGGCAACCGCGCCTATTCCGAACGACATGCCATAGAACAGCGGGTTGAGCACGCTGGGGTGGCTGTTCAGTTGGCGGATACGTTGTTCACACCAGGCCAGGTGGTCGATTTCCTCTTCGGCGGCGTGCTCCATGGCCTTGCGCACCTGCGGCAGCTTGGCCGTCAGCGCCTGACCCTGGTAGAGCGCCTGGGCGCAGACTTCACCGGTATGGTTGATGCGCATCAGCCCGGCGACATGGCGGGTTTGCTTGGCATCGAGATCGACGTTCGGCTGGACGATGGCCGGTGACGGACGAGAGGGTTGGCCGCTGAAGGGCAGCAGCGTGCGCATGGCCGTGTCGGCCTGCAGCAGCATGCGGTCAAGCGGCGAGTAGTGACGTTCGGTAGCCATCGGGCACCTCCGCAAGAGTGTGCCCGACAGTCTACCTGAAACACGAACGAGACGATTGCGCCGAGTCAGTTTTGCTCGAACCCTCCCCAGCGCTGGTCGATCAGCCCGGAGGCCAGTTCATCTGCCGCTGGCCAAGCACGTGCATGTGAATGTGGTAGACGGTCTGGCCACCTTTTTCGTTGCAGTTCATGACGACCCGGAAGCCATCCTCGCAGCCCAGTTCCTTGGCCAACCGCTGTGCGGTGAACAGGATGTGGCCTGCCAGTCCTTTATCGTCTTCGGTCAGGTCGTTGAGGGTGCGGATGGGTTTTTTCGGGATGACCAGAAAATGCACCGGTGCCTGCGGGGCGATATCGTGGAAGGCCAGAACCTGGTCGTCCTCGTAGATGATCTTCGCCGGAATCTCTCGGTTGATGATCTTGGTGAAAAGCGTATCCACAGCGCTACTCCATGGTGAGGTTGCGCGTCGAGTGTACTCAGCCCGGCGCTGCTCGCCCATCCTCCATTACATTCCCGATGGGCAGTAGCGACGGTGGATGAATCCGGCGAGCTTGCGGGTCAGCCAGCGTGGCAGCAGCCTCGGAGCGAACGCCAGCCAGCGATTGCGGCGCCCGGGCACAATGATCGCGTGGTCCTTGTCCAGCGCGCGTACGGTATACAGGGCCACTTCTTCGGGGGACAGGCAACGGCTGCTGCCGGCAAGGCGTTCGATGCGCCGCCGCGGCGAACGCACCGGGCCAGGACACAGCACCGAAACCTTGATTCCGGCGCGCTTGAGCTCTTCGCGCAGCGCCTCGCTGAAGCTCAGCACATAGGCCTTGCTCGCCGAGTAGGCTGCCATCCAGGGGCCCGGCGCCACGCCGGCAAGACCGGCGACATTGAGGATCTGCCCGCCACCGTGCAGCGCCATCAGATTACCCAGGGCGTGGCAGAGCCGGCTCAGCGCCAGGACGTTGACTTCGAGCAGGTCCTGTTCGTCGGCCCACTCATGGGCCAGGAATGGGCCGTATGTGCGCAGACCGGCGCAATTGATCAGCAGGTCGATGCGCCGCTCGCCTTCCTCGAGTTCCAGAACGAAACCGGAAAGCCGTAGAGGCTGGCTCAGATCACAGGCGCGAAACAGCACTTCGACGCCGAAGCGCTGTGTCAGCTCGATGGCCACCGGCTCCAGCGTCTCGCGCTGACGAGCGACCAGAATGAGATTGCGTCCACGCCGCGCCAGAGCTTCCGCCAGAGCCAGGCCAAGGCCGCTGGACGCTCCGGTGATCATGGCGTAACGGGTCATGCAGCGCTCCTGGGGCGGCGAAAGAGGGCGCTAGTGTACAGCCTGCCTCAACCCCTGTGACGGCTGTTTCGCACGCCCAGGGTCAGAACGGTTTGACCACCACCAGAATCACCACAGCCAGCAGAATAAGCACCGGTACTTCGTTGAACCAGCGGTAGAACACGTGGCTGCGCGTGTTGTTGCCAGCGGCAAAGCGCTTGCGCTGCGCGCCGCACACATGGTGATAGCCGGTCAGCAGCAGCACCAAGGTCAGTTTGGCGTGCATCCAGCCTTGGCTCAGCCAGCCCGGGGTGAGGTATAGCATCCAGATACCGAAGACGAAGGTCGCGATCATCGCCGGATTCATGATGCCGCGATACAGCTTGCGCTCCATGGTGATGAAGCGCTCCTGGCTGACCGGGTCGGTGCTTTGCGCGTGGTAGACGAACAGTCGCGGCAGGTAGAACAGACCGGCGAACCAGCAGACCACGCTGACGATGTGCAGCGCTTTGATCCAGAGATACAGCATTGATGACTTCCTTCAGGTTTTCACGGTGGGCAGATAGTAGTGGCCCGGTAGCCCCCAGGGCCAATCGAGTGTTGTGACAGGCGCCTTCGGCCCCTATCATCGACCACTTTCCAGTGGCTTCGTTGATGAGGGGCAAGCGTTATGATCAAGGTCGGTATCGTCGGCGGCACGGGTTACACTGGGGTCGAACTGTTGCGCCTGCTGGCGCAGCACCCGCAGGCTGAGGTGGCTGTCATCACCTCGCGCTCCGAGTCGGGCGTAGCGGTGGCCGACATGTACCCGAACCTGCGCGGCCATTACGATGGCCTGAAGTTCAGCGTGCCGGACAGCAAGACCCTCGGCGCCTGCGACGTGGTGTTTTTCGCCACCCCTCACGGTGTTGCACACGCCCTGGCCGGCGAGCTGCTGGCTGCAGGTACCAAGGTCATCGACCTGTCTGCGGATTTCCGCTTGCAGGATGCCGCCGAGTGGAGCAAGTGGTACGGCCAGCCACACGGCGCCCCCGATCTGCTGCAGGACGCGGTATACGGCTTGCCTGAGGTCAACCGGGAAAAAATTCGCCAGGCGCGTCTAATCGCCGTGCCGGGCTGCTACCCAACGGCCACGCAGTTGGGCTTCCTGCCGCTGCTCGAAGCCGGTATCGCTGATCCATTGCGCCTGATCGCCGATTGCAAGTCCGGGGTCAGTGGTGCTGGTCGCGGTGCAGCGGTGGGCTCGCTGTTCAGCGAAGCTGGCGAAAACATGAAAGCTTACGGGGTCAAAGGCCACCGTCATCTGCCAGAAATCAGCCAAGGCCTGCGCCTGGCTGCCGGTGGAGAGATCGGCCTGACCTTCGTGCCGCACCTGACGCCGATGATCCGCGGCATCCATTCGACCCTGTATGCCAACGTCGTGGACACCTCGGTTGACCTGCAGGCGCTGTTCGAAAAGCGCTACGCCGATGAGCCGTTCGTCGATGTGATGCCGGCTGGCAGCCACCCGGAAACTCGTAGCGTACGTGGCGCCAACGTCTGTCGCATCGCTGTGCATCGGCCGCAGGGTGGCGATCTGGTCGTGGTGTTGTCGGTGATCGACAACCTGGTCAAAGGCGCCTCGGGTCAGGCGGTGCAGAACCTCAACATCGTCTTCGGTCTGGACGAGCGTATGGGGCTGAACCACGCGGGCTTGCTACCCTGAGCGGCCCGGTGGTTCAGGGCCCGCCTCGTGCGGGCCTTTTTGTATCCTCCTGACAGGAAGGAACGCCCGGTGTCGCGCAATTGTTGACCAATTTTCTCGGAGAAGCGGATAATGCGCCCCATCGAGTGTTATTACGGCGTCAAGCCGGGAGAATCTACATGAGCGTCGAAACCTTCACCCCTACGGGTCTGGAATTCACCCAAGGTGCCGCGCACAAGGTGAAGACTCTGGTCAGCGAAGAGGGTAATGATCGCCTCAAGTTGCGTGTGTTCGTGACTGGCGGCGGTTGCTCGGGCTTTCAATATGGCTTCACCTTCGATGAAGATGTCGCCGAAGACGACACCATCGTCGAGCGCGAAGGCGTCTCGCTGGTGGTCGATCCCATGAGCTTTCAGTACCTGGCGGGCGCCGAGGTCGATTATCAGGAAGGGCTTGAGGGCTCGCGGTTCGTCATCAAGAACCCGAACGCAACCACCACCTGCGGTTGCGGATCTTCGTTCTCGATCTGAATGGCATCGGCTGACATGAACGCCGCGCACTTGCGCGGCGTTTGCGTATCTGAGTGTCAGGCAGGGTAGATCGCGCCCAGCACTCGCAGTCCTTTGGCGGCAGTGACGCTTGGACGATTGGCAGGCACGCCTTCCAGGCAGCAGTGCGCCAGCCAGGCGAAGGCCATGGCCTCTACCCAGTCGGGGTGCACGCCGTGGGCTTGAGTGCTGTCGACGCGGGTCGCAGGCAGCAGTGCCGCCAAACGCCGCATCAAGGCGCCGTTACGAGCACCACCACCGCACACCAGCAGCGTGTCGGTTGCAGGCTGCGCTGAGCGCAGGGCGTCGCAAATGCTCCGCGCGGTCAGCTCCAGCAATGTGGCCTGCACATTCTGCTCGGGTAGGGGTGGGTAGGCGGACAGGTGGCTGATCAGCCAAGGTAGATTAAACACCTCGCGTCCGGTGCTCTTCGGACCGTTACCGGCGAAGAACGGATCCGACAGCAGCGCGCTGAGCAGTGTTTCATCGACTGCACCTCCTGCGGCCCACGCGCCGTCGGCGTCGTACGGCTGCTGACGTTGCTGGTTGATCCAGGCATCGAGCAACACATTGCCCGGACCGCAATCGAAGCCCCTGACCGGTTGATCCTGTTCGATCAAACTGAGGTTGCTGAACCCGCCTACATTGAGCACGGCCAACCGCTGCCCAAGGTGGCCGAACAAGGTTTCGTGGAACGCCGGGACCAACGGCGCACCCTGGCCTCCGGCGGCGACATCACGGCGACGGAAGTCGGCCACCACGCTGATGCCGGTCAGCTCGGCGAGCAGCGCCGGATTGCCGATCTGTACGGTGAACCCCTTGGCAGGCTCATGACGGATGGTTTGCCCATGGCTGCCGATGGCGCGGATGTGTTCCGGGCCAAGCTTGCGCTCGACCAGCAGTTGACCAATACCTTCGGCAGCCAGTTGTGCCCAACGATTCTCGGCCATGGCGGCCCGAGCAATCTCATCGGCACCACTGGTACAAAGGCTCAGCAGCTCGTCCTTCAGCTGCGTTGGCATCGGCAGGTAGTGGGTCGCGAGCAACGCCGGTTGCTCGCCTTGTTCGATGAGGGCGATGTCCAGCCCGTCGAGGCTGGTGCCGGACATCACGCCAATGTAGTAAGCCATGACTCAGCGCTTGTTGGAGGCAAGCATGGTGGCTTTTTCCTGATCCATGCGGGCGATCAGGGGTTGGCTCTGTTGCATGAAGCGCTGGCGCTCGGCCTTGGCGATCGGGTCAGCCATCGGCACTTTCTGGCTCAATGGATCGACGTGCACGCCATTGACCTGGAACTCGTAGTGCAGGTGAGGCCCGGTAGACAGGCCGGTAGTACCGATGTAGCCGATCACTTGGCCTTGCTTGACGCTGCCGCCGGTTTTCACGCCCTTGGCGAAGCCCTGCATGTGCCCGTAGAGGGTCTGGTACTTGTTGCCGTGGGCGAGGATGACGGTATTGCCATAACCGCCGCGACGGCCTGCCAGTACCACCTTGCCGTCGCCCGCAGCCTTGATGGGTGTGCCGCGGGGGGCGGCGTAGTCGACACCCTTGTGCGCACGAATCTTGTTCAGGATCGGGTGCTTGCGACCGGCCGAGAATCGCGAGCTGATGCGTGCGAAGTCGACCGGCGTACGAATGAACGCCTTGCGCAGGCTGTTGCCATCGGCGGTGTAGTAGTTGGTATTGCCTTGCTTGTTGGTGTAACGCACGGCGGTGTAGGTCTTGCCGCGGTTGGTGAAGCGGGCGGACAGGATGTTGCCGGTGCCAACCACCTTGCCGTCCATGACCTTCTGTTCGTAGACCACGTCGAACTCGTCTCCCTGGCGAATATCCTGGGCGAAGTCGATGTCGTAGCCGAGCACGCGAGCCATGTCCATGGTCAGGCTGTGGGACAACCCGGCGCGCTGTGCCGAGGCGGACAGCGAGCTCTTGATGACCCCATGTGCGTAGGCAGTGCGTACCACCGGCTTGCTGACTTCGCGGCTGAAGCTGTAGCCCTTGTCCGAACGCGTCAGGCGAATGCTTTCAAGATTGCTGACCTTGCTGTGCAAACTCGTCAGTTGGCCGTCTTTGTCCAGCTCGAATTGCAGTACCTGGCCA
This sequence comes from Pseudomonas cremoricolorata, assembly GCF_000759535.1. Lineage (NCBI taxonomy): Bacteria > Pseudomonadati > Pseudomonadota > Gammaproteobacteria > Pseudomonadales > Pseudomonadaceae > Pseudomonas > Pseudomonas cremoricolorata. Next base: position 1,754,243 of record NZ_CP009455.1, read on the forward strand.
TGTTTGAGCTGGCTGAACTGCTTGGCCTGCTTGCTGCTGGCCAGCAGATCGTGCACGGCGTTGGAAGGGAGGCCGACCTTGGCGAACAGCGTCGAGAGCGTATCGCCCCGGGCAACGGTCACTTCACGGTGTCCGGGCAGCGCGGCTTTCTGCTCCGCCTCAGGGGTCTGGTTTGCCTGCTCGGTGGTGGCGGGCGCCGCATTTTCGATCTGCGCGAATGGCGAGCCGCTGGACTGCTGGGTTTGTACCAGCGGGGCGGCGGCTGATTCTTCTTTCAGTTGGTCGCCGGGCGTCTCGAGCTCGAGGCTAAGCGTGGTTTTCTTCGCTTCCACGTCGCTGGAAGGGAATACCAGCAGGGCAAGGCTCAGCAGTGCGGCAAGGCCGCTGGCAGCGAGCAGGTGGATTTTCGGGTATAGCGGAGGCGCCTTTGGAGTGTCTTTGGTCATAGGGGTGACTTTGAAAAGGTGAAATGGAAAAGATGAATGACATGATGAAGATGAAATAACTGTATAAAATATAACCAAATCTACCTTAGCGCAAGCGCGCGTAGACGCCACTGACCTGCACCTAGGTCACAAGGTTTTTCAAAACTTGTATTTGACCGCCGATATTGTATGGTTGGCATCCCTTGAAAATGGCCTTGCGGAACTGTGTATGAAGTCGGTGGAAGAGCAGCTCGCGCTCATCAAGCGCGGTGCAGAAGAGGTACTGGTCGAGTCGGAACTGGTCGAAAAGCTCAAGCGTGGCGAGCCGCTGCGTATCAAGGCAGGCTTCGATCCCACGGCACCTGACCTCCATCTCGGGCACACCGTACTGATCAACAAGCTGCGTCAGTTCCAGGAACTGGGGCATACCGTAGTGTTCCTGATCGGTGACTTCACCGGCATGATCGGCGACCCGAGCGGCAAGAGCGCCACCCGTCCACCGCTGACCCGTGAGCAGGTTCTGGACAACGCCGAGACGTATAAACAGCAGGTCTTCAAGATTCTCGATCCGGCCAAGACCGAAGTCGCGTTCAACTCGTCGTGGATGGACCACCTCACTCCAGCTGATTTCATTCGTCTGGCGTCCCAGTACACCGTGGCGCGCATGCTCGAGCGTGATGACTTCGACAAGCGCTACACCAGCAGTCAGCCGATCGCCATTCATGAGTTCCTCTATCCGTTGGTGCAGGGCTACGACTCGGTAGCGCTGAAGGCCGACGTCGAGCTCGGTGGCACCGATCAGAAATTCAACCTGCTGATGGGGCGCGAGTTGCAGCGTGCCTACGGCCAGGAGGCTCAGACCGTCATCACCATGCCGTTGCTCGAAGGTCTGGATGGCGTGAAGAAGATGTCCAAGTCGCTGGGCAATTATGTCGGTATCCAGGAAGCGCCCGGGGTGATGTACAGCAAGTTGGTGTCGCTTCCTGACGCAATGATGTGGCGCTACTTCGAGCTGCTGAGCTTCCGCAGCATGGAAGAGATCGAGCAACTGCGCGCCGACGTCGAAGCAGGTGCCAATCCGCGTGATGTGAAAATCAAGCTGGCAGAAGAAATCGTTGCCCGTTTCCATGGCGAGGAGGCGGCAGCCAATGCGCATCGTGCCGCTGGTAATCGCATGAAGGATGGCGAGCTGCCTGAAGATTTGCCTGAAGTGACCCTGACGGCGGGCGAGGACATGCCGATCGCTGCCGTATTGAATCAGACGGGCCTGGTCAAGAACTCTGCGGCAGCTCGGGATCTGCTCGCGGCGGGCAGCGTCAAGGTCGATGGCGAGGTGGTCGATCGAAGCTTTGTCTTCGCGCTGGGTGCCACGCACGTCTGTCAGGCAGGCAAGAAGGCGTTTGCCCGAGTAAATCTGCAGCAGGGCTAAGCGTTCTACCTATATAAGAAGAGGGAGGCCTGGGGCCTCCCTCTTCTTATATAGGGCTGGATGAACTTTTTGAAATAAGTGCTTGACCCTTCTCTGAATCTCTTTATACTGCGCACCACTTCCGGGGCAAACGGAACGGAAAACTCCTTGAGTTTCAATGAGTTAGATGTTCTGGCAGTGCTGGAGGTGCTTCGATCTGCTGATCGGCAGCGGTGAAAAAGGTGGTTGACAGCGGTGTTTAACGCTGTATGATTCGCCTCCCGCTACGAGTGATCGCAGCGAGCCAAGTGTTTGAAGTTGAACGAGATTCTCGCAAAATACTTCGAAATAAACGCTTGACAGGCTTAGAGGAAAGCGTAGAATGCGCGCCTCGGTTGAGACGAAACGCTCTTAACCAAACGCTCTTTAACAAATTGAATCAAGCAATTCGTGTGGGTGCTTGTGAGTACGGACTGATCGTCGCATAGATTATCAGCATCACAAGTGGCCATGCGAGAAATCACATAGTCATTTGAGATTGCTGAGCCAAGTTTAGGGTTTCTTAAAAACCCAAGCAGTATTGAACTGAAGAGTTTGATCATGGCTCAGATTGAACGCTGGCGGCAGGCCTAACACATGCAAGTCGAGCGGATGAGAAGAGCTTGCTCTTCGATTCAGCGGCGGACGGGTGAGTAATGCCTAGGAATCTGCCTGGTAGTGGGGGACAACGTCTCGAAAGGGACGCTAATACCGCATACGTCCTACGGGAGAAAGCAGGGGACCTTCGGGCCTTGCGCTATCAGATGAGCCTAGGTCGGATTAGCTTGTTGGTGAGGTAATGGCTCACCAAGGCGACGATCCGTAACTGGTCTGAGAGGATGATCAGTCACACTGGAACTGAGACACGGTCCAGACTCCTACGGGAGGCAGCAGTGGGGAATATTGGACAATGGGCGAAAGCCTGATCCAGCCATGCCGCGTGTGTGAAGAAGGTCTTCGGATTGTAAAGCACTTTAAGTTGGGAGGAAGGGCAATCAGCGAATACCTGGTTGTTTTGACGTTACCGACAGAATAAGCACCGGCTAACTCTGTGCCAGCAGCCGCGGTAATACAGAGGGTGCAAGCGTTAATCGGAATTACTGGGCGTAAAGCGCGCGTAGGTGGTTTGTTAAGTTGGATGTGAAAGCCCCGGGCTCAACCTGGGAACTGCATCCAAAACTGGCAAGCTAGAGTATGGTAGAGGGTGGTGGAATTTCCTGTGTAGCGGTGAAATGCGTAGATATAGGAAGGAACACCAGTGGCGAAGGCGACCACCTGGACTGATACTGACACTGAGGTGCGAAAGCGTGGGGAGCAAACAGGATTAGATACCCTGGTAGTCCACGCCGTAAACGATGTCAACTAGCCGTTGGAATCCTTGAGATTTTAGTGGCGCAGCTAACGCATTAAGTTGACCGCCTGGGGAGTACGGCCGCAAGGTTAAAACTCAAATGAATTGACGGGGGCCCGCACAAGCGGTGGAGCATGTGGTTTAATTCGAAGCAACGCGAAGAACCTTACCAGGCCTTGACATGCAGAGAACTTTCCAGAGATGGATAGGTGCCTTCGGGAACTCTGACACAGGTGCTGCATGGCTGTCGTCAGCTCGTGTCGTGAGATGTTGGGTTAAGTCCCGTAACGAGCGCAACCCTTGTCCTTAGTTACCAGCACGTTATGGTGGGCACTCTAAGGAGACTGCCGGTGACAAACCGGAGGAAGGTGGGGATGACGTCAAGTCATCATGGCCCTTACGGCCTGGGCTACACACGTGCTACAATGGTCGGTACAGAGGGTTGCCAAGCCGCGAGGTGGAGCTAATCTCACAAAACCGATCGTAGTCCGGATCGCAGTCTGCAACTCGACTGCGTGAAGTCGGAATCGCTAGTAATCGCGAATCAGAATGTCGCGGTGAATACGTTCCCGGGCCTTGTACACACCGCCCGTCACACCATGGGAGTGGGTTGCACCAGAAGTAGCTAGTCTAACCTTCGGGGGGACGGTTACCACGGTGTGATTCATGACTGGGGTGAAGTCGTAACAAGGTAGCCGTAGGGGAACCTGCGGCTGGATCACCTCCTTAATCGAAGACATCAGCCTGCTGATGAGCTCCCACACGAATTGCTTGATTCTTTGTACGAAGACGATGCTGTAACGCGACCCTGTTATAGGTCTGTAGCTCAGTTGGTTAGAGCGCACCCCTGATAAGGGTGAGGTCGGCAGTTCAAATCTGCCCAGACCTACCATTTCATGGTGCAGCCTAGAGATACGGGGCCATAGCTCAGCTGGGAGAGCGCCTGCCTTGCACGCAGGAGGTCAGCGGTTCGATCCCGCTTGGCTCCACCACCTTTTGCTGAAGTGTACGCTTGATCGTCGCACTGTTCAGAATACAGAAATGAACATTCCACTCGGGTAGCGAGTGAAGTGAATGTTGATTTCTGACTTTTGTCAGATCGTTCTTTAAAAATTCGGATATGTGATAGAAATAGACTGAACACCAGTTTCACTGCTGGTGGATCAGGCTAAGGTAAAATTTGTGAGTGCTCCTTGAGCACGCGAATTTTCGGCGAATGTCGTCTTCACAGTATAACCAGATTGCTTGGGGTTATATGGTCAAGTGAAGAAGCGCATACGGTGGATGCCTTGGCAGTCAGAGGCGATGAAAGACGTGGTAGCCTGCGAAAAGCTTTGGGGAGTCGGCAAACAGACTGTGATCCAGAGATCTCTGAATGGGGGAACCCACCTAGGATAACCTAGGTATCTTGTACTGAATACATAGGTGCAAGAAGCGAACCAGGGGAACTGAAACATCTAAGTACCCTGAGGAATAGAAATCAACCGAGATTCCCTTAGTAGTGGCGAGCGAACGGGGACCAGCCCTTAAGCCGGTTTGAGATTAGTGGAACGCTCTGGAAAGTGCGGCCATAGTGGGTGATAGCCCCGTACACGAAAATCTCTTGGCGGTGAAATCGAGTAGGACGGAGCACGAGAAACTTTGTCTGAATATGGGGGGACCATCCTCCAAGGCTAAATACTACTGACTGACCGATAGTGAACCAGTACCGTGAGGGAAAGGCGAAAAGAACCCCGGAGAGGGGAGTGAAATAGAACCTGAAACCGTATGCGTACAAGCAGTGGGAGCCTACTTTGTTAGGTGACTGCGTACCTTTTGTATAATGGGTCAGCGACTTATATTCAGTGGCGAGCTTAACCGAATAGGGGAGGCGTAGCGAAAGCGAGTCTTAATAGGGCGTTTAGTCGCTGGGTATAGACCCGAAACCGGGCGATCTATCCATGGGCAGGTTGAAGGTTAGGTAACACTGACTGGAGGACCGAACCGACTACCGTTGAAAAGTTAGCGGATGACCTGTGGATCGGAGTGAAAGGCTAATCAAGCTCGGAGATAGCTGGTTCTCCTCGAAAGCTATTTAGGTAGCGCCTCATGTATCACTGTAGGGGGTAGAGCACTGTTTCGGCTAGGGGGTCATCCCGACTTACCAAACCGATGCAAACTCCGAATACCTACAAGTGCCGAGCATGGGAGACACACGGCGGGTGCTAACGTCCGTCGTGAAAAGGGAAACAACCCAGACCGTCAGCTAAGGTCCCAAAGTCATGGTTAAGTGGGAAACGATGTGGGAAGGCTTAGACAGCTAGGAGGTTGGCTTAGAAGCAGCCATCCTTTAAAGAAAGCGTAATAGCTCACTAGTCGAGTCGGCCTGCGCGGAAGATGTAACGGGGCTCAAACCATGCACCGAAGCTACGGGTATCACCTCTGGTGATGCGGTAGAGGAGCGTTCTGTAAGCCTGTGAAGGTGAGTTGAGAAGCTTGCTGGAGGTATCAGAAGTGCGAATGCTGACATGAGTAACGACAATGCGAGTGAAAAACTCGCACGCCGAAAGACCAAGGTTTCCTGCGCAACGTTAATCGACGCAGGGTTAGTCGGTCCCTAAGGCGAGGCTGAAAAGCGTAGTCGATGGAAAACAGGTTAATATTCCTGTACTTCCGATTGTTGCGATGGAGGGACGGAGAAGGCTAGGCCAGCTTGGCGTTGGTTGTCCAAGTTTAAGGTGGTAGGCTGAGATCTTAGGCAAATCCGGGATCTCAAGGCCGAGAGCTGATGACGAGTTGCCTTTAGGCGACGAAGTGGTTGATGCCATGCTTCCAAGAAAAGCTCCTAAGCTTCAGACAATCGGGAACCGTACCCCAAACCGACACAGGTGGTTGGGTAGAGAATACCAAGGCGCTTGAGAGAACTCGGGTGAAGGAACTAGGCAAAATGGCACCGTAACTTCGGGAGAAGGTGCGCCGGTGAGGGTGAAGGACTTGCTCCGTAAGCTCATGCCGGTCGAAGATACCAGGCCGCTGCGACTGTTTATTAAAAACACAGCACTCTGCAAACACGAAAGTGGACGTATAGGGTGTGACGCCTGCCCGGTGCCGGAAGGTTAATTGATGGGGTTAGCGCAAGCGAAGCTCTTGATCGAAGCCCCGGTAAACGGCGGCCGTAACTATAACGGTCCTAAGGTAGCGAAATTCCTTGTCGGGTAAGTTCCGACCTGCACGAATGGCGTAACGATGGCGGCGCTGTCTCCACCCGAGACTCAGTGAAATTGAAATCGCTGTGAAGATGCAGTGTATCCGCGGCTAGACGGAAAGACCCCGTGAACCTTTACTATAGCTTTGCACTGGACTTTGAATTTGCTTGTGTAGGATAGGTGGGAGGCTTTGAAGTGGGGACGCCAGTTCTCATGGAGCCATCCTTGAAATACCACCCTGGCAACTTTGAGGTTCTAACTCAGGTCCGTCATCCGGATCGAGGACAGTGTATGGTGGGTAGTTTGACTGGGGCGGTCTCCTCCCAAAGAGTAACGGAGGAGTACGAAGGTGCGCTCAGACCGGTCGGAAATCGGTCGTAGAGTATAAAGGCAAAAGCGCGCTTGACTGCGAGACCCACACGTCGAGCAGGTACGAAAGTAGGTCTTAGTGATCCGGTGGTTCTGTATGGAAGGGCCATCGCTCAACGGATAAAAGGTACTCCGGGGATAACAGGCTGATACCGCCCAAGAGTTCATATCGACGGCGGTGTTTGGCACCTCGATGTCGGCTCATCACATCCTGGGGCTGAAGCCGGTCCCAAGGGTATGGCTGTTCGCCATTTAAAGTGGTACGCGAGCTGGGTTTAGAACGTCGTGAGACAGTTCGGTCCCTATCTGCCGTGGACGTTTGAGATTTGAGAGGGGCTGCTCCTAGTACGAGAGGACCGGAGTGGACGAACCTCTGGTGTTCCGGTTGTCACGCCAGTGGCATTGCCGGGTAGCTATGTTCGGAAGAGATAACCGCTGAAAGCATCTAAGCGGGAAACTTGCCTCAAGATGAGATCTCACTGGGATCTTGAATCCCCTGAAGGGCCGTCGAAGACTACGACGTTGATAGGTGGGGTGTGTAAGCGCTGTGAGGCGTTGAGCTAACCCATACTAATTGCCCGTGAGGCTTGACCATATAACACCCAAGCAATCTGCAACGCAGATTGTGGTGGTGAAGACGCTGAAACCGAAAATTCGCAGCTCACAGACATCACATATCCGAATTCGCTGGCACGTTCTCAGAACGCACCGGCTACCGAATTTCTTGACGACCATAGAGCATTGGAACCACCTGATCCCATCCCGAACTCAGCAGTGAAACGATGCATCGCCGATGGTAGTGTGGGGTTTCCCCATGTGAGAGTAGGTCATCGTCAAGATTCATTTCGCAAAACCCCTATCTGCGCGAGCAGGTAGGGGTTTTGTCTTTTCTGGATGTCGGAAAAAGCGTCATCGTCTGATGGAGCTTGCTCGCAGTTCTAGGCAATCAACCGGGGCGTGGCTATCATGCGACCCTCATTTCAAATCGAGACTGGCATGCTGAAGTTGTTGAGCCTTCTTAGGGACGGCCGTTTCCATTCCGGTGAAGATCTGGGTACAGCCCTGGGTATCAGCCGGAGCGCCGTCTGGAAGCAGCTGCAGAATCTGGAAAGCGAGTTGAACCTGACGATCTACAAAGTGCGTGGCCGGGGGTACAAGCTTTCCGAGCCTCTGCATCTACTGGATGCACAGGTGATCTTAAGCGATGCTTCGCATGCCCCCTGGCCTGTGTTTGTCCACGAAGAAATCGACTCCACCAATGCTGAAGGGCTCAGAATGGCCGCACAAGGCCAGCCGACCCCTTTCGTGGTATTGGCAGAGCGCCAGAGCGCTGGTCGCGGTCGCCGTGGGCGGCAGTGGATCAGTCCGTTCGCCGAGAACCTCTACTACAGTGCAGTTTTGCGCATAGAGGGCGGGATGCGCCAGCTGGAGGGGCTCAGCCTGGTCGTCGGGCTGGTGGTGATGCGCGTGTTGAGCAACCTGAACGTCAAGCATGTTGGTCTCAAGTGGCCGAACGATGTATTGGTTGCTGATCGAAAGGTGGCAGGTATTCTCCTGGAGTTGGTGGGTGATCCGGCCGATGTATGCCACGTGGTGCTGGGTATTGGCGTGAATGTCAACATGCAGAGCACCGACCAGGTGGATCAGCCTTGGACGTCCATGCGCTGCGAGACGGGTGCTCTGGTTGATCGCAACCATTTGGTGGCAATGCTGAGCGGTGAGCTTGAACGTGAGCTCAAGAGGCATCAAACGCATGGATTTGCCGCCTTCCAGGTCGAATGGGAGCAGGCCCACCTCTGGCAGGGGCGTAGCGTGTCGCTGATTGCCGGCGCCAGCCGAGTCGATGGGGTCGTGAAAGGTGTGGATGTTCACGGTGGCCTGCGTCTGGACATCGACGGCAAGGAAAAGAGCTTCAGCGGTGGCGAGCTCAGTCTGAGGTTGCGTGATGATTCTTGAGCTCGATTGCGGTAACAGCTTCATAAAATGGCGAGTGATCTTCGCTGCAGATGCCTGCGTCGTGGCGGGGGGCATCGTTGACTCTGATCAAGCCCTGCTCGATGCCATACGGAGTGTGACGGCTCTGCATCTGTCGGCTTGTCGAATGGTCAGCGTCCGCAGTGAGGACGAAACGGCCTCGCTTTGCGCCCAACTCGAAAGGGCGTTCGGTATCACTGCTCTGGTGGCTGAGCCTGCTCGAGAAATGGCCGGCGTGCGCAATGGCTATGATGACTACCAGCGCCTGGGTATGGATCGCTGGCTTGCAGCACTCGGGGGCTATCATCTGGCCGGTGGAGCGTGCCTGGTCATCGACTTCGGTACCGCTGCCAAGGCCGACTTCGTGGCGGCGGACGGCCAGCACCTGGGCGGTTACATTTGTCCGGGTATGCCGTTGATGCGTACCCAGCTGCGCACGCACACTCGGCGTATTCGTTACGACGATGCCTCCGCGGAACGCGCCCTTGCGAGTCTGGAGCCCGGCCGCTCGACCGTTGAAGCTGTGGAGCGGGGGTGTGTGATGATGTTGCAAGGGTTTGCTCGTTCACAAATCGAACAGGCCCAGGCGCTGTGGGGGGATGATTACACCCTGTTCCTCACGGGAGGGGATGCTCCTCTGGTGAGAAGTGCAGCGCCGCAGGGACGGATAGTGCCTGACTTGGTATTTGTGGGCCTGGCGATGGCCTGCCCGTTGAATTGAGGTGCCTATGCGCTGGCTGTTCTTGCTTTTGGTCGTGCTCAATATCTGTTACTTCGCCTGGCGCCAGCAGGAGGCGCCTCTGAAGATCAAGGATGTGACGCCGCTCTCCCTATACAAGGGCGGGCAGCAAGAGATCCGCCTGGTGCGCGAAACGGGGACATCGCTGCCAGCGGTGCGTCGTGATGAGTGCCTGGTGCTGGGCGGGTTGAGTTCGAACGACCGAATCCAGCAACTTCGCCAGCGGCTGGTCAGCCTTGATATATCCAGCCAGACGATCCCTGGACAGTTGCCTGGGGCTGAGGGCCGTTGGCTGAAAATCGATCCTCAGAGCGAGCGCCTGTTGGATCAGTCGGTGCTGCAAAGTCTTTCCAAGGATTTCAAAGACTTGAAGCATAAAATTATTTTATGCGAAGGGGTTGCAACGGCTGAATAGCTTGATAGAATGGCGCCCGCTTCGCAGGGAACACCACCCAGTGGTTGAACTGCAAGTCGCTGTCGAATGAGCTAACCTCAGGATTTAAATGAGAAAAAGCTTGACAGCAGGACGGCAAGAGTTGAAAATGCCGCCCACGCTCAGGAGGGGTTCCCGAGCGGCCAAAGGGATCAGACTGTAAATCTGACGTCTTCGACTTCGAAGGTTCGAATCCTTCCCCCTCCACCATTTTGCGAGAGCTGCAAGCTCCGCGGGTATAGTTTAGTGGTAGAACCTCAGCCTTCCAAGCTGATGATGCGGGTTCGATTCCCGCTACCCGCTCCAAGTTTGTTGTTTTCAATGTGTACTGCTCTTGTAGCTCAGTTGGTAGAGCACACCCTTGGTAAGGGTGAGGTCAGCGGTTCAAGTCCGCTCAAGAGCTCCATATAAACAAAGGCAGATATGAAAATATCTGCCTTTGTTCTGTCAGGAACGCCTGTTTGCTTTCTGGCGGATAGCGGATTGGTCACGGTTCAATGGGTCTGGTCGTGGTGTCACGCCGGGCGAATAGCTTGAACAAGTGGTTGATTTCTCAAGGTCGGGTCTGCATAATGCGCGGCCTGATACAGCGTTAAAGGTCAGTAGCTCAATTGGCAGAGCGACGGTCTCCAAAACCGTAGGTTGGGGGTTCGATTCCCTCCTGACCTGCCATTCACCTCGGTGTGATTGGCTTTCTTCTTACAGGATCTTCCTCGATGACCCCCAAAACTGAAGCCCAAGAAACACGTTTCGATCTGTTCAAGTGGCTGGCTGTTGTGGCTTTGGTGGTCGTGGGTGTGGTGGGTAACCAGTATTACTCGGCGGCACCTATCCTGTATCGCGTTCTTGCACTGCTTGCCCTGGCTGCTGTCGCTGGCTTCATCGCCCTGCAGACTGCGAAGGGTAGGTCGTTCTTTACGCTGGCGAAGGAAGCTCGTGCCGAGATTCGTAAAGTCGTGTGGCCGACCCGCCAAGAAACCATGCAGACCACGCTGATTGTCGTGGTCGTCGTTCTGGTGATGGCGTTGCTGTTGTGGGGGCTTGATTCCCTGCTCGGTTGGTTGGTTTCCTTGATTGTTGGCTAAGGGTGTCCCGTGGCTAAGCGTTGGTACGTTGTGCATGCTTACTCGGGTTACGAGAAGCATGTAATGCGCTCCCTGATTGAGCGCGTCAAGCTTGCTGGCATCGAAGACGTGTTCGGCGAAATCCTGGTTCCGACCGAGGAAGTCGTCGAGATGCGCAACGGTCAGAAGCGTAAGAGCGAGCGTAAGTTCTTCCCGGGCTATGTTCTGGTCCAGATGGAGATGAACGAAGAGACTTGGCACCTTGTCAAGGACACGCCGCGCGTCATGGGCTTCATCGGTGGTACTGCAGATAAGCCTGCACCTATCACTGATAAAGAAGCTGAAGCCATTCTGCGTCGCGTCGCTGATGGTTCGGCCAAGCCGAAACCCAAGACGCTGTTTGAGCCAGGTGAAACGGTTCGCGTTATCGACGGTCCGTTCGCTGACTTCAACGGTGCAGTAGAAGAAGTGAATTACGAAAAGAGCCGTCTGCAGGTCGCAGTGCTCATTTTCGGTCGCTCCACCCCGGTGGAGCTCGAGTTCAGCCAGGTCGAGAAGGTCTAGCGGAACGCAGCATCCCATACCCCGCAGCCTGCGTGCTGCGGGGTTTTGTCGTCACTGGGATAAAACGCAAGTCATCCGGGGAGCCATCAGGCGTTCGTACCCGATTTTGGAGTAGCTCATGGCTAAGAAGATTCAGGCTTACATCAAGCTGCAAGTTAAGGCCGGCCAGGCCAACCCAAGCCCACCCGTCGGTCCTGCACTGGGCCAACACGGCGTGAACATCATGGAGTTCTGCAAGGCCTTCAACGCCCGTACTCAGGGTCAAGAAGCCGGTCTGCCAACTCCTGTGATCATCACTGTCTACAGCGACCGTAGCTTCACCTTCGAGACCAAGAGCACCCCTGCCTCGGTTCTGCTGAAGAAAGCTGCTGGCCTGGCCAGTGGTTCGGCTCGTCCGAACACCGTCAAGGTTGGTACCGTTACCCGCGCTCAGCTGGAAGAAATCGCCAAGACCAAACAGGCCGATCTGACTTCTGCTGACCTGGACGCAGCTGTACGCACCATCGCTGGCTCTGCCCGCAGCATGGGCTTGAACGTGGAGGGTGTGTAATGGCTAAGCTGACCAAGCGCCAAAAGGCTATCGCCGAGAAGATCGAAGCAGGCAAGGCCTACAACTTCGAAGAAGCAGCAACCCTGCTCGCTTCGTTGCCGGCTGCCAAGTTCGTCGAGTCGTTCGATATCGCCGTCAACCTCGGTGTTGACCCGCGTAAATCCGACCAGGTCGTTCGCAGTGCTACCGTACTGCCGCACGGTACTGGCAAGACCGTTCGCGTGGCTGTCTTCACCCAGGGTCCTGCTGCTGAAGCCGCTCTGGCTGCTGGCGCTGACCGTGTAGGTATGGACGATCTGGCTGCCGAAATGAAAGGCGGCGACCTGAACTACGACGTCGTGATCGCATCGCCTGATGCCATGCGCGTTGTCGGTCAACTGGGTCAGGTTCTGGGTCCTCGCGGCCTGATGCCTAACCCGAAAGTGGGTACCGTGACCCCAGACGTAGCCGGCGCCGTCAAGAACGCCAAGGCTGGTCAGGTTCGCTACCGTACCGACAAGAACGGTATCATCCACACCTCCGTTGGCAAGATCGGCTTTGAAGCTGGCAAGCTGAAGGAAAACGTTGAAGCCCTGATCGCTGATCTGAAGCGTATCAAGCCGGCTTCCTCGAAAGGTATCTACGTCAAGCGCGTTACCCTGAGCACCACCATGGGCCCAGGTCTGGTCATCGACCAGAGCTCGCTGGACGTATAAGAAACATCACCCGTGCGGCGAGTCTGCACGGGTTGGAAGAGATTGGGGTCCCTGCCTGGCGGGGGCTGTCCAAGACCGTAGGCGACGCAAGTCTTAAACCTCCAGCCTACGCAGATGGTGCTCCCGGTTCGTTATCGAATCAGACACCAAAACGACATCCGGCCTCGGCCAGATGAAACGGTTAAAACCAGGAGTAAACCCGTGGCAATTAAACTCGAAGACAAGAAGGCCATCGTCGCTGAAGTCAACGAGGCTGCCAAAGTCGCTCTGTCTGCTGTTGTGGCTGATGCCCGTGGCGTGACTGTAAGCGCAATGACCGGACTCCGTAAAGAGGCCCGTGAGGCTGGTGTTTATGTGCGTGTCGTACGTAACACCCTGCTCAAGCGCGCTGTTGCCGATACTGAATTCAGTATCCTCAACGACGCCTTCACTGGCCCTACCCTGATTGCGTTCTCCAACGAACACCCGGGCGCTGCTGCTCGTCTGTTCAAAGAGTTCGCCAAGGGTCAGGAAAAGTTCGAGATCAAGGCAGCTGCGTTTGACGGCAATTTCATTGCCGCCAACCAGATCGACGTGCTGGCTACCTTGCCGACCCGTGACGAAGCTATCGCGAAGCTGATGAGCGTGATTCAAGGCGCTACCAGCAAGCTGGCTCGTACTCTGGCGGCCGTTCGCGACCAGAAAGAAGCTGCTGCTGCCTAAGGCTGCGCACTGTCTTTCAAAATCATACGTTTAATTTGATGGCTGCGTAGGCTGCCACCCCAATACAGGATTCAAGTCATGTCCCTGACTAACGAGCAAATCATCGAAGCAATCGGCCAGAAAACCGTTCTGGAAGTTGTTGAGCTGATCAAAGCCATGGAAGAAACCTTCGGCGTTACCGCTGCCGTTGCCGCCGCTGGCCCAGCTGCTGCCGCTGCCGTTGTCGAAGAGCAAACCGAGTTCAACGTCGTCCTGCTGGAAGCTGGTGACAAGAAGGTCAACGTGATCAAGGCAGTTCGTGAACTGACCGGTCTGGGCCTGAAAGAAGCCAAAGAGAAAGTAGACGGCGCTCCTCAGGTTGTCGCTGAAGGCGTTTCGAAAGAAGCTGCTGAAGACGCCAAGAAGAAGCTGGAAGAAGCAGGCGCTAAAGTCGAGCTGAAGTAATTTCGACTGTGCGACTCCAGCCTGAGCGTTAAGCGCGAGGCTGACGGCTGGTGGCTTAGGCCACCGGCCTTTTTCCGTTATTGGCGGGCGATTGTTTCGACCCTGATGACGTGCGGTATACACCCATAGTGGGTGACGCAAACCATGGGGTTTGCACGATTTTCTGGCTGCTCCCGCCGGGAGAAGCCAAACAAGCAGGTGACCAAGCTGGGGAACGCTGATGGCTTACTCATACACTGAGAAAAAACGTATCCGCAAGGACTTTAGCAAGTTGCCGGACGTCATGGATGTGCCTTACCTCCTGGCCATCCAGCTGGATTCGTATCGAGAATTCCTGCAAGCGGGAGCATCCAAGGAGCAGTTCCGCGATGTCGGTCTGCACGCGGCCTTCAAATCGGTATTCCCGATCATCAGCTACTCCGGCAATGCTGCCCTGGAGTACGTAGGCTATCGCCTCGGTGAGCCGGCCTTCGATGTCAAGGAGTGCGTCCTTCGTGGTGTGACTTTCGCAGTCCCGCTGCGGGTGAAAGTGCGCCTGATCATTTTCGACAAAGAATCGTCGAACAAAGCGATCAAGGACATCAAAGAGCAAGAAGTCTACATGGGTGAAATTCCCCTGATGACTGAGAACGGTACGTTCGTTATCAACGGTACCGAGCGTGTGATCGTTTCCCAGCTGCACCGTTCGCCAGGCGTGTTCTTCGACCACGACCGCGGCAAGACTCACAGCTCCGGTAAACTGCTGTACTCCGCGCGCATCATTCCTTACCGCGGTTCGTGGTTGGACTTCGAGTTCGACCCTAAAGACTGCGTGTTCGTCCGTATCGACCGTCGCCGCAAACTGCCGGCGTCGGTGCTGCTGCGCGCGCTCGGCTACACCACCGAGGAAATCCTCAACACCTTCTACACCACCAACGTCTTCCATATTTCCGGCGAGCAACTCAGCCTGGAACTGGTGCCGCAGCGTCTGCGTGGTGAAGTGGCAGTCATGGACATCCATGACGAAACCGGCAAGGTCATCGTCGAGCAGGGCCGTCGCATCACCGCCCGCCATATCAACCAGCTCGAAAAAGCTGGCGTGAAAGAGCTCGCGGTGCCGATGGAGTATGTCCTGGGCCGTACCACTGCCAAGGCCATTGTGCATCCGGCGACCGGAGAGATCCTCGCCGAGTGCAACACCGAGCTGACCGCCGACCTGCTGGTCAAGGTCGCCAAGGCTCAGGTCGTGCGTATCGAGACGTTGTACACCAACGACATCGACTGCGGTCCTTTCATCGCCGACACCCTGAAGATCGACACCACCGGCAATCAGCTGGAAGCCCTGGTCGAAATCTACCGGATGATGCGTCCTGGCGAGCCGCCAACCAAGGATGCTGCCGAGACCCTGTTCAACAACCTGTTCTTCAGCGCCGAGCGTTACGACCTGTCCGCCGTTGGTCGCATGAAGTTCAACCGTCGTATCGGTCGCACCGAGATCGAAGGTTCTGGTGTGCTGAGCAAGGAAGATATCGTCGAAGTCCTCAAGACTCTGGTCGATATCCGTAACGGCAAAGGCATCGTCGACGACATCGACCACCTCGGTAACCGTCGCGTGCGTTGCGTCGGCGAGATGGCCGAGAACCAGTTCCGTGTTGGCCTGGTGCGCGTAGAGCGTGCGGTCAAGGAACGTCTGTCGATGGCTGAAAGCGAAGGCCTGATGCCGCAGGACCTGATCAACGCCAAGCCGGTCGCGGCGGCGGTGAAGGAGTTCTTCGGTTCCAGCCAGCTTTCCCAGTTCATGGACCAGAACAACCCGCTCTCGGAGATCACCCACAAGCGCCGCGTTTCGGCACTTGGCCCTGGTGGTCTGACCCGCGAGCGTGCCGGCTTCGAAGTACGTGACGTTCACCCGACTCACTACGGCCGCGTATGCCCGATCGAGACCCCTGAAGGTCCGAACATCGGTCTGATCAACTCCCTGGCGGCCTATGCCCGCACCAACCAGTACGGCTTCCTGGAAAGCCCGTACCGCGTGGTGAAGGAAGGCGTCGTCAGCGACGACATCGTGTTCCTGTCGGCCATCGAAGAAGCCGATCACGTCATCGCCCAGGCTTCGGCCGCGATGAACGAGAATAAGCAACTGATCGATGAGCTGGTAGCGGTTCGTCACTTGAACGAATTCACCGTCAAGGCGCCGGAAGACGTCACCTTGATGGACGTTTCGCCGAAGCAGGTTGTTTCGGTCGCAGCGTCGCTGATTCCGTTCCTCGAGCACGACGACGCCAACCGTGCGTTGATGGGTTCGAACATGCAACGTCAGGCGGTTCCGACCCTGCGTGCCGACAAGCCGCTGGTAGGTACCGGTATGGAGCGCAACGTCGCCCGTGACTCCGGTGTCTGTGTGGTTGCTCGCCGTGGTGGTGTGATCGATTCGGTCGACGCCAGCCGTATCGTCGTTCGCGTTGCCGACGACGAAGTGGAAACCGGCGAGGCGGGCGTAGATATCTACAACCTGACCAAGTACACCCGCTCGAACCAGAACACCTGCATCAACCAGCGTCCGCTGGTGAGCAAGGGTGACGTGGTCAAGCGCAGCGACATCATGGCCGACGGTCCGTCCACCGACATGGGTGAACTGGCACTGGGTCAGAACATGCGCATCGCCTTCATGGCGTGGAACGGCTTCAACTTCGAAGACTCCATCTGCCTGTCCGAGCGCGTGGTTCAGGAAGACCGCTTCACCACGATCCACATTCAGGAACTGACCTGTGTGGCCCGTGATACCAAGCTTGGCCCAGAGGAAATCACTGCAGACATCCCGAACGTGGGTGAGGCTGCGCTGAACAAGCTGGACGAAGCCGGTATCGTCTACGTAGGTGCCGAAGTCGGTGCAGGCGACATCCTGGTTGGCAAGGTCACCCCCAAGGGCGAGACTCAGCTGACTCCGGAAGAAAAACTGCTGCGCGCCATCTTTGGTGAGAAAGCCAGCGACGTCAAAGACACTTCCCTGCGCGTGCCGACCGGCACCAAAGGTACGGTCATCGACGTTCAGGTCTTCACCCGTGATGGTGTAGAGCGCGACAGCCGCGCCCTGTCCATCGAGAAGAGCCAGCTCGACGAGATCCGCAAGGACCTCAACGAAGAGTTCCGTATCGTCGAAGGTGCGACCTTCGAGCGTTTGCGTTCGGCTCTGAACGGTCAGGTCGTCGATGGTGGTGCTGGCCTGAAGAAAGGCACCGTGATCAGCGATGAAGTCCTCGACGGCCTCGAGCACGGTCAGTGGTTCAAGCTGCGCATGGCAGAAGACGCCCTGAACGAACAGCTGGAAAAAGCCCAGGCCTACATCGTCGATCGCCGCCGTCTGCTGGACGACAAGTTCGAAGACAAGAAGCGCAAGCTGCAGCAGGGCGATGACCTGGCTCCAGGCGTGCTGAAGATCGTCAAGGTCTACCTGGCCATTCGCCGTCGCATCCAGCCGGGTGACAAGATGGCCGGTCGTCACGGTAACAAGGGTGTGGTCTCGGTGATCATGCCTGTCGAAGACATGCCGCATGACGCCAACGGTACGCCGGTCGATGTCGTGCTCAACCCGCTGGGCGTACCATCGCGTATGAACGTCGGGCAGATCCTCGAAACCCACCTGGGCCTCGCGGCCAAGGGTCTGGGCGAGAAGATCGACCGCATGATCGAAGAGCAGCGCAAGGCCGCAGAACTGCGTGGCTTCCTGACCGAGGTCTACAACGAGATCGGTGGTCGTCAGGAAAACCTCGACGAATTCTCCGACGAAGAGATCCTCGCTCTGGCGCACAACCTGAAGAAGGGCGTGCCGATGGCGACGCCGGTCTTCGACGGTGCCAAGGAAACCGAGATCAAGGCCATGCTGAAACTGGCAGACATGCCAGAAAGCGGCCAGATGGTGCTGTTCGATGGCCGTACCGGGAACAAGTTCGAGCGTCCTGTGACCGTTGGTTACATGTACATGCTCAAGCTGAACCACTTGGTGGACGACAAGATGCACGCGCGCTCCACTGGTTCCTACAGCCTGGTTACCCAGCAGCCGCTGGGTGGTAAGGCGCAGTTCGGTGGTCAGCGTTTCGGGGAGATGGAGGTGTGGGCGCTGGAAGCGTACGGCGCGGCCTACACCCTGCAGGAAATGCTCACAGTGAAGTCGGACGACGTGAACGGCCGTACCAAGATGTACAAAAACATCGTGGATGGCGATCACCGTATGGAGCCGGGCATGCCCGAGTCCTTCAACGTGTTGATCAAAGAGATCCGTTCGCTCGGTATCGATATCGATCTGGAAACCGAATAACACGTGACGCGAAGGGGAGCGGTGCAGTTGATGCCCGCTTCCTGCTCCGCCAGGAGGAAAGGCCTTGAAAGACCTACTGAATTTGCTGAAAAACCAGGGTCAAGTCGAAGAGTTCGACGCCATCCGTATCGGTCTGGCGTCGCCTGAAATGATCCGTTCGTGGTCGTTCGGTGAAGTCAAAAAGCCGGAAACCATCAACTACCGTACGTTCAAACCTGAGCGTGACGGCCTGTTCTGCGCCAAGATCTTTGGCCCAGTCAAGGACTACGAGTGCCTGTGCGGCAAGTACAAGCGCCTCAAGCACCGCGGCGTCATCTGCGAGAAGTGCGGCGTTGAAGTTGCCCTGGCCAAGGTTCGTCGTGAGCGCATGGCGCACATCGAACTGGCCTCGCCGGTTGCCCACATCTGGTTCCTGAAGTCGCTGCCATCCCGTATCGGCCTGCTGATGGACATGACCCTGCGTGATATCGAGCGCGTGCTCTACTTCGAGAGCTACGTCGTCATCGATCCGGGCATGACCACCTTGGAAAAAGGCCAGCTGCTCAACGATGAGCAGTACTTCGAAGCGCTGGAAGAGTTCGGCGACGATTTCGATGCCCGTATGGGTGCCGAGGCTGTCCGCGAGCTGCTGCACGCTATCGACCTGGAGCACGAGATCGGTCGCCTGCGCGAAGAGATTCCGCAGACCAACTCGGAAACCAAGATCAAGAAGCTGTCCAAACGCCTCAAGCTGATGGAAGCATTCGAAGGTTCGGGCAACCTGCCTGAGTGGATGGTGCTGACCGTTCTGCCGGTTCTGCCGCCAGACCTGCGTCCGCTGGTTCCGCTCGATGGTGGCCGCTTCGCGACCTCCGACCTGAACGACCTGTATCGTCGGGTGATCAACCGTAACAACCGCCTCAAGCGCCTGCTCGATCTGTCGGCGCCAGACATCATCGTGCGCAACGAAAAGCGCATGCTGCAGGAGGCGGTCGACGCCCTGCTCGACAACGGCCGTCGCGGTCGCGCCATCACTGGCTCGAACAAGCGTCCGCTGAAGTCCCTGGCCGACATGATCAAAGGTAAGCAAGGTCGCTTCCGTCAGAACTTGCTCGGTAAGCGCGTTGACTACTCCGGTCGTTCCGTCATTACCGTAGGCCCGACCCTGCGTCTGCACCAGTGCGGTCTGCCCAAGAAGATGGCCCTCGAACTGTTCAAGCCGTTCATTTTCGGCAAGCTGGAAATGCGTGGTCTGGCGACCACCATCAAGGCTGCCAAGAAGATGGTCGAGCGCGAGCTGCCAGAGGTGTGGGACGTTCTCGCCGAAGTCATTCGTGAACACCCCGTACTGCTCAACCGTGCGCCGACCCTGCACCGTCTGGGTATCCAGGCGTTCGAGCCGGTTCTGATCGAAGGTAAGGCCATTCAGCTGCACCCGTTGGTCTGCGCCGCGTACAACGCCGACTTCGACGGCGACCAGATGGCCGTTCACGTACCGCTGACGCTGGAAGCCCAGCTCGAAGCGCGTGCGCTGATGATGTCGACCAACAACATCCTGTCGCCAGCCAACGGTGAGCCAATCATCGTGCCTTCGCAGGACGTCGTTCTGGGGCTGTACTACATGACCCGCGAAGCGATCAACGCCAAGGGCGAAGGTCGTGTGTTCGCCGACCTGCAGGAAGTTGACCGCGTATTCCGCGCCGGCGAAGCTGCGCTGCACGCCAAGATCAAAGTTCGTATCAACGAAACCGTGAAAGAGCGTGATGGTTCGGTGGTCAAGAACACCCGTATCGTCGACACCACTGTCGGCCGTGCGCTGCTGTTCCAGGTCGTTCCGGCAGGTCTGCCGTACGACGTGGTCAACCAGCCGATGAAGAAAAAGGCCATCTCCAAACTGATCAACCAGTGCTACCGCGTGGTGGGTCTGAAAGAGACCGTCATCTTCGCCGACCAGTTGATGTACACCGGCTTTGCCTATTCGACCATTTCCGGTGTGTCCATCGGCGTTAACGACTTCGTTATCCCTGATGAGAAAGCCCGCATCATCGGTACCGCTACCGACGAAGTGAAGGAGATCGAGAGCCAGTACGCCTCCGGCCTGGTTACCCAGGGCGAGAAGTACAACAAGGTCATCGACTTGTGGTCGAAGGCGAACGATGAAGTTTCCAAGGCGATGATGGCCAACCTCTCGAAAGAGAAGGTCATCGACCGCGAAGGTAATGAAGTCGACCAAGAGTCCTTCAACTCGATGTACATGATGGCTGACTCGGGTGCGCGGGGTTCCGCAGCCCAGATCCGTCAGCTGGCCGGTATGCGTGGTCTGATGGCCAAGCCGGACGGCTCCATCATCGAGACGCCGATCACCGCGAACTTCCGTGAGGGCTTGAGCGTACTGCAGTACTTCATCTCGACTCACGGTGCTCGTAAGGGTCTGGCGGATACCGCGCTGAAGACCGCGAACTCCGGTTACCTGACCCGTCGTCTGGTGGACGTTGCGCAAGACCTGGTCGTGACCGAGATCGATTGCGGTACCGAACATGGCCTGCACATGACGCCGCACATCGAGGGTGGCGACGTGGTCGAGCCGCTCGGTGAGCGCGTACTGGGTCGTGTCATCGCCCGTGACGTGTTCAAGCCGGGTACCGAGGACGTCATCGTTCCGGCTGGCACGCTGGTAGATGAGCAGTGGGTCGAATTCATCGAGCTGAACAGCATCGACGAAGTCGTCGTTCGCTCGCCAATCAGCTGTGAAACCCGCTACGGCATCTGTGCCAAGTGCTACGGTCGTGACCTGGCGCGCGGTCACCAGGTCAACATCGGTGAAGCGGTCGGCGTCATCGCCGCCCAGTCCATCGGTGAGCCGGGCACCCAGCTGACCATGCGTACCTTCCACATCGGTGGTGCGGCGAGCCGGACCTCGGCTGCCGACAGCGTCCAAGTGAAGAACGGTGGTGTGGTACGTCTGCACAACCTCAAGCAGGTCGAGCGTGCCGATGGCAACCTGGTCGCCGTTTCCCGTTCGGGCGAACTGGCCATTGCCGACGAATTCGGTCGTGAACGCGAGCGTTACAAGCTGCCTTACGGTGCGGTGATTTCGGTCAAGGAAGGTGACAAGGTCGACGCTGGCGCAATCGTCGCCAAGTGGGACCCGCACACCCACCCGATCGTTACCGAGCTGAAAGGTACCGTGACCTTCGTGGGCATGGAAGAAAACATCACCATCAAGCGTCAGACCGACGAGTTGACTGGCTTGACCAACATTGAAGTTCTGGACGTCAAGGATCGCCCTGCCTCCGGCAAGGAAATCCGTCCGGCGATCAAGATGGTCGACGCCAACGGCAAGGACCTGTACCTGCCAGGTACCGACGTACCGGCTCAGTACTTCCTGCCAGCCAACGCATTGGTCGGCGTTGCTGACGGTGCGCAGATTGCAGTGGGTGACGTTCTGGCGCGTATTCCTCAGGAAACGTCCAAGACCCGTGACATCACCGGTGGTCTGCCACGTGTTGCCGACTTGTTCGAAGCGCGTCGTCCGAAAGAAGCGTCGATCCTGGCGGAAGTCAGCGGCACCATTGCTTTCGGCAAGGAAACCAAGGGCAAGCGTCGCCTGGTCATCACGCCAACCGACGGCAGCGATCCGTACGAAGAGCTGATTCCGAAGTGGCGCCACCTGAACGTGTTCGAAGGTGAGCAGGTCAACCGCGGCGAAGTTATCTCCGACGGCCCGAGCGATCCGCACGACATCCTGCGCTTGCTGGGCGTCAGCGCCCTGGCCAAGTACATCGTCAACGAGATTCAGGACGTCTACCGCCTGCAAGGCGTGAAGATCAACGACAAGCACATCGAGACCATCCTGCGGCAGATGCTGCGCAAGGTCGAAATTGCCGAGTCGGGTGATTCCAGCTTCATCAAGGGCGACCAGATGGAACTGACTCACGTGCTGGTGGAAAACGAGAAGCTGTCCAGCGAAGACAAGTTCATCGCCAAGTTCTCTCGCGTGCTGCTGGGTATCACCAAAGCGTCGCTGTCGACCGAATCGTTCATCTCCGCGGCTTCCTTCCAGGAAACCACGCGCGTACTGACCGAAGCGGCCGTTACCGGCAAGCGTGACTACCTGCGTGGTCTGAAAGAGAACGTGGTCGTGGGTCGTCTGATTCCGGCCGGTACCGGTCTGGCTTACCACAGCGAGCGCAAGCGCCGCCGTGACGCCGACAAACCGCTGCGTGTGAGCGCCAGTGAGGTCGAAGCAGCACTGACCGAAGCGCTGAACTCCAGCGGCAACTAAGTACAGGGCAGGGCCTCGGCCCTTCCCGCCGGCATCGGTGACACACGTTGTCACCGATGACTGGTGGGGAGGGGCGGGGCCTTTGTCTTGACTGGGTGCAAGATCCTCTTTAGACTTTTGTACCCTTAAATTTGGTGAGGCTCCGTCTCGCCATTTTTTGGCTTTCTTGCAAGACAATAGCGTCGCAAGACAATCAGTGGAGCTAGTAGATGGCAACTATCAACCAGCTGGTACGTCAGCCGCGCAAGCGTACCGTCGAGAAATCCGACGTACCTGCGCTGCAGAACTGCCCGCAGCGTCGTGGCGTGTGCACCCGTGTGTACACCACCACGCCGAAAAAACCTAACTCGGCACTGCGTAAAGTATGCCGTGTGCGTCTGACCAACGGTTTCGAGGTTTCCTCGTACATCGGCGGTGAAGGCCACAACCTGCAAGAGCACAGCGTCGTCCTGATCCGTGGCGGCCGTGTAAAAGACTTGCCAGGTGTTCGTTACCACACCGTTCGCGGCTCTCTGGATACCTCGGGCGTTAAAGGCCGTAACCAGGGTCGTTCGAAGTACGGTACCAAGCGTCCGAAGTAATCGGTCGTTTGCAGACATCCATTTATTTGAGTCGATAAGAGTAAGGTCGGGCAGGGGTCGAGAGGCCGAGTCCCGGGCTAACCTGAAGACCGTTTGAGGGCTTATCATGCCAAGACGTCGTGTAGCAGCAAAACGTGAGATTCTCGACGATCCTAAGTACGGATCGCAGATTCTCGCCAAGTTCATGAACCACGTGATGGAAAGCGGCAAGAAGGCTGTAGCCGAGCGCATCGTTTACGGCGCTCTGGATACCGTCAAAGCGCGCAAGAACAGCGACCCCCTGGAAATCTTCGAGAAAGCTCTCGACGCCATCGCTCCGCTGGTCGAAGTCAAGTCCCGCCGTGTAGGCGGTGCCACTTACCAGGTTCCGGTTGAAGTTCGTCCATCCCGTCGTAACGCTCTGGCAATGCGCTGGCTCGTAGACTACGCCCGCAAGCGCGGCGAGAAGTCGATGGCTCTGCGCCTGGCCGGCGAACTGCTGGATGCTGCTGAAGGCAAGGGTGCTGCAGTCAAGAAGCGTGAAGACGTGCACCGTATGGCCGAAGCCAACAAAGCGTTCTCGCACTACCGCTTCTAATTCAAGCATCAATCATTTTGCGAGGGCTTTATGGCTCGTACTACAGCAATTAACCGCTACCGCAACATCGGTATCTGCGCGCACGTTGATGCGGGCAAGACTACCACCACCGAGCGGATCCTGTTCTACACAGGTTTGAGCCACAAGATGGGCGAGGTGCACGACGGCGCCGCGACGACCGACTGGATGGTGCAGGAGCAGGAGCGGGGTATCACCATTACCTCCGCTGCCGTGACCACCTTCTGGAAGGGTTCTGTTGGTCAGTACGACAACTACCGCGTCAACGTCATCGACACCCCCGGCCACGTCGACTTCACCATTGAGGTAGAGCGTTCGCTGCGCGTACTCGACGGCGCTGTCGTCGTATTCTGCGGCACCTCCGGTGTTGAGCCACAGTCCGAAACCGTATGGCGTCAGGCCAACAAATACGGCGTTCCACGTATCGTCTACGTGAACAAGATGGACCGTGCTGGTGCCAACTTCCTGCGCGTCGTAGGTCAAATCAAGAATCGCCTGGGCCACACCCCGGTTCCGATTCAGCTGGCCATCGGTTCGGAAGATAACTTCCAGGGTCAGGTCGACCTGATCAAGATGAAGGCTATCTACTGGAACGAAGACGACAAAGGCACCACCTATCGCGAGGAAGAGATTCCTGCCGATATGCTGGAGCTGGCCGAAGAGTGGCGCAACAACATGGTTGAAGCCGCCGCCGAAGCCAACGAAGAACTGATGAACAAGTACCTTGAAGAAGGTGAGCTGACCGTCGAAGAGATCAAGGCAGGCCTGCGTGCGCGCACCCTGGCCAGCGAGATCGTTCCGGCTGTCTGCGGTTCGTCGTTCAAGAACAAGGGTGTTCCCCTGGTTCTCGACGCCGTTATCGAGTTCCTGCCTGCTCCGACCGAGATCCCTGCAATTCAGGGTATCAACCCGGACGACAAGGATCTGGATAAAGAAGACCCGGCCGTTCGTAAGGACGAGCGTCACGCAGATGACGATGAGCCCTTCTCGGCTCTGGCGTTCAAGATCGCGACCGACCCGTTCGTCGGTACCCTGACCTTCGTTCGCGTCTACTCCGGCGTTCTGACCTCTGGTGACTCGGTCATCAACTCGGTCAAAGGCAAGAAAGAGCGCGTTGGTCGTATGGTGCAGATGCACGCTAACCAGCGTGAAGAGATCAAGGAAGTTCGCGCTGGCGACATCGCGGCCCTGATCGGCATGAAAGACGTGACCACAGGCGAAACCCTGTGCAACGCCGACAAGCCAATCATCCTTGAGCGCATGGACTTCCCTGAGCCGGTCATTTCGCTCTCCGTAGAGCCGAAAACCAAGGCTGACCAGGAGAAGATGGGTATCGCACTGGGCAAGCTGGCCCAGGAAGACCCGTCGTTCCGCGTCAAGACCGACGAAGAGACTGGCCAGACCATCATCTCCGGTATGGGTGAGCTGCACCTGGACATCCTCGTTGATCGCATGAAGCGCGAATTCAACGTCGAAGCCAACATCGGCAAGCCGCAGGTTTCGTACCGCGAGAAGATCACCAAGTCCAACGTTGAGATCGAAGGCAAGTTCGTTCGTCAGTCGGGTGGTCGTGGTCAGTTCGGTCACTGCTGGATCCGTTTCTCGGAGCCGGAAGTCGACGCGAAAGGCAACATCACCGAAGGTCTGGAATTCAAGAACGAAGTCGTTGGTGGTGTGATTCCTAAGGAATTCATCGCCCCGATCCAGAAAGGTATCGAAGAACAGATGAAAAACGGCGTCGTTGCCGGTTATCCTCTGATCGGCCTCAAGGCCACGGTATTCGACGGTTCGTACCACGACGTCGACTCCAACGAAATGGCGTTCAAGATCGCTGCTTCGATGGCGACCAAGCAACTGGCCCAGAAGGGTGGTGGCGTGGTCCTCGAGCCGATCATGAAGGTCGAAGTTGTAACCCCGGAAGACTACCTGGGTGACGTGATGGGTGACCTGAACCGTCGTCGTGGTCTGGTACAGGGTATGGATGAATCGGTCTCCGGCCGTGTAGTCCGCGCTGAAGTTCCGCTCGGAGAGATGTTCGGTTATGCGACCGACGTACGTTCCATGTCTCAGGGTCGCGCAAGCTACTCCATGGAATTCTCCAAATACGCCGAAGCTCCGTCGAACATCGTCGAAGCACTCGTTAAAAAACAAGGCTAATCCCCTTTAGGCAAGAGGTTCACTGTCGTGGCTAAAGAAAAATTTGATCGTTCCCTTCCCCACGTCAACGTCGGCACCATCGGCCACGTTGACCACGGTAAGACCACTCTGACCGCAGCACTGACTCGCGTCTGCTCCGAAGTTTTCGGTTCGGCAGTCGTTGAGTTCGACAAGATCGACTCGGCTCCGGAAGAAAAAGCGCGCGGTATCACCATCAACACCGCTCACGTCGAATACAACTCGACCATTCGTCACTACGCTCACGTCGACTGCCCAGGTCACGCTGACTACGTGAAGAACATGATCACCGGTGCTGCCCAGATGGACGGCGCGATCCTGGTTTGCTCGGCCGCTGATGGTCCGATGCCACAAACCCGTGAGCACATCCTGCTGTCCCGTCAGGTTGGCGTTCCGTACATCGTGGTCTTCCTGAACAAGGCTGACCTGGTAGATGACGCTGAGCTGCTGGAACTGGTCGAGATGGAAGTTCGCGACCTGCTGTCCACCTACGACTTCCCAGGCGACGACACCCCGATCATCATCGGTTCCGCTCGTATGGCCCTGGAAGGCAAAGACGACAACGAAATGGGCACTACCGCTGTTAAGAAGCTGGTAGAGACTCTGGACAGCTACATTCCTGAGCCAGTTCGTGCTATCGACCAGCCATTCCTGATGCCAATCGAAGACGTGTTCTCGATCTCGGGTCGTGGCACCGTCGTTACCGGTCGTATCGAGCGTGGTATCGTCCGCGTTCAGGATCCGCTGGAAATCGTTGGTCTGCGTGACACCACCACCACCACCTGCACCGGTGTTGAGATGTTCCGCAAGCTGCTGGACGAAGGCCGTGCTGGCGAGAACTGCGGCGTCCTGCTGCGTGGTACCAAGCGTGACGACGTTGAGCGTGGCCAGGTTCTGGTCAAGCCAGGTTCGGTCAAGCCGCACACCAAGTTCACCGCAGAAGTCTACGTTCTGTCGAAGGAAGAAGGCGGTCGTCACACTCCGTTCTTCAAAGGCTACCGTCCTCAGTTCTACTTCCGTACCACTGACGTGACCGGTAACTGCGAACTGCCGGAAGGCGTTGAAATGGTAATGCCAGGTGACAACATCCAGATGACTGTCACTCTGATCAAGACCATCGCGATGGAAGACGGTCTGCGCTTCGCTATCCGTGAAGGCGGTCGTACCGTCGGCGCCGGCGTCGTAGCCAAAATCATCGAGTAATCACTCGACCGATTGAAAAAGCCCCCGCTCAGCGGGGGCTTTTTTTATTGGGTTGACACTAAATGGGGGCATCTATAGAATCACGCCTCCTTTTAGCGGGCGTAGTGCGTCCGTTGGGAACAGCCTGGAGTCTGAAATCCAATGCAAAATCAGCAAATCCGTATCAGGTTGAAGGCTTTCGACCATCGCCTGATCGACCAATCCACCCAGGAAATCGTGGAAACCGCGAAACGTACTGGTGCACAAGTGCGTGGTCCAATTCCACTGCCTACCCGTAAAGAGCGTTTCACCGTTCTGGTTTCCCCGCACGTCAACAAAGACGCGCGTGACCAGTACGAGATTCGCACTCATAAGCGTGTTCTGGACATCGTCCAGCCAACGGATAAAACCGTTGACGCGCTGATGAAGCTTGATCTTGCGGCAGGTGTGGAAGTACAGATCAGCCTCGGCTAAGACTTCGGTCTTGTCCGTGTAACGCTCTGAAATGGGCGGCCATAGCGGGTGAAAGCCCCGTACACTCATGAGGTTACAACATGACTATTGGTGTAGTCGGTCGTAAATGCGGTATGACCCGCGTTTTCACCGAAGAAGGTGTCTCCATTCCGGTCACGGTCATTGAGATCGAGCCGAATCGCGTCACCCAGTTCAAGACTGAAGAAACCGATGGCTACCGTGCAGTGCAAGTCACTGTCGGCGAGCGTCGCGCTTCGCGCGTGACCGCTGCTCAGGCAGGTCACTTCGCTAAAGCAAACGTTGCCGCTGGTCGCGGTGTCTGGGAGTTCCGTCTTGAAGAAGGCGATTTCCAGGCTGGCGACTCGATCAAAGCTGAACTCTTCACTGCAGGCCAGCTGGTAGACGTTACTGGTCAGTCCAAAGGTAAAGGCTTCGCCGGTACCATCAAGCGCTGGAACTTCCGTGGTCAGGACAACACCCACGGTAACTCCGTGTCGCACCGTGTCCCAGGCTCCATCGGCCAGTGCCAGACTCCTGGTCGTGTGTTCAAGGGCAAGAAAATGTCCGGTCACATGGGCGCCGAGCGCGTGACTGTTCAGTCCCTGGAAGTTGTTCGCGTAGACGCTGAGCGCAATCTGCTGCTCGTCAAGGGTGCCGTACCTGGCGCTACTGGCGGCGACGTGGTTGTACGTCCAGCTGTCAAGGCTCGCGGTTAAGGGGAAACTGACATGCAACTCAATGTAAATGACGCTCAGGCGATCGAAGTTTCCGAACTGACTTTCGGTGGCGAATTCAACGAGACGCTGGTTCACCAAGCAGTCGTGGCCTACATGGCCGGCGGCCGTCAGGGCACCAAGCAACAGAAGACCCGTTCCGACGTAGCAGGTGGCGGTAAGCGCCCATGGCGTCAGAAGGGTACTGGCCGTGCTCGTGCTGGTACCACTCGTGGTCCGATCTGGCGTGGCGGTGGTGTTACCTTCGCAGCTCGCCCTCAAGATCACTCGCAGAAGCTCAACAAGAAGATGTACCGCGCAGCCCTGCGCTCCATCCTCTCCGAGCTCGTGCGCAGCGACCGTCTGGTCGTGGTTCAGGACTTCGCTGTCGAAGCGCCGAAAACCAAAGATCTGCTGAACAAGCTGAACGGCATGGGTCTGAACGACGTACTGATCGTTTCCGACGCTGTTGATCAGAACCTGTACCTGGCTGCTCGCAACCTGCCGCACGTCGATGTCCGTGACGTACAAGGTTCCGATCCGGTCAGTCTGATCGCATACGAGAAAGTGTTGATCACTGTCTCGGCCGTGAAGAAATTCGAGGAGCTGCTGGGATGAACCAGGAACGCGTATTCAAAGTCCTCCTTGGCCCGCACGTTTCCGAGAAGGCTACCGTTCTGGCTGAGAAAAAAGGCCAGTTCGTATTCAAGGTTGCTACCGATGCAACCAAGCTGGAAATCAAGAAAGCTGTCGAAGGCCTGTTCAACGTAAAAGTTGAAAACGTGTCGACTGTCAACGTTCTGGGTAAAACCAAGCGTACCGCACGTGGTCTGGGCAAGCGTAATGACTGGAAGAAGGCGATTGTCTCCCTTCAGCCAGGCCAAGATCTCGATTTCAGCAGCAGTGCTGAGTAAGGAAGGGGTGCATCATGGCAATCGTTAAATGCAAACCGACTTCCCCTGGCCGCCGTTTCGTGGTCAAGGTGGTCAACAAGGAGCTGCACAAAGGCGCTCCTCACGCACCGCTGCTCGAGAAGAAATCGAAGTCTGGTGGTCGTAACAACAATGGCCGCATCACCACGCGTCACGTGGGTGGTGGTCATAAGCAGCACTACCGTATGGTCGACTTCCGTCGCAACGACAAAGATGGCATCCCAGCCACTGTCGAGCGCATCGAATACGATCCAAACCGTACTGCTCACATCGCCCTGCTGTGCTACGCAGACGGCGAGCGTCGCTACATCATCGCGCCTAAAGGCGTGAGCGCTGGCGACCAGCTGATCGCAGGTGCCCTGGCCCCAATCAAGGCCGGCAACTCGCTGCAGCTGCGCAACATTCCAGTTGGTAGCACCATTCATGGTGTCGAACTGAAGCCGGGCAAAGGCGCCCAGATCGCTCGTTCCGCTGGTGCTTCGGCTCAGCTGATCGCTCGTGAAGGTGTATACGTGACCCTGCGTCTTCGTTCTGGTGAGATGCGTAAAGTACTGGCTGAATGCCGTGCGACCCTGGGCGAAGTCTCGAACTCCGAGCACAGCCTGCGTTCGCTGGGTAAAGCAGGTGCCAAACGCTGGCGTGGCGTTCGCCCAACCGTTCGTGGTGTTGCCATGAACCCGGTTGACCACCCGCATGGTGGTGGTGAAGGTCGTACCTCCGGTGGTCGTCATCCGGTATCGCCATGGGGCTTCCCAACCAAGGGTGCTAAAACCCGTGGTAATAAGCGTACCGACAATATGATCGTCCGTCGTCGCAAGTAACTAGAGGGATACGACAGTGCCACGTTCTCTGAAAAAAGGTCCTTTTATCGATCTTCACCTGTTGAAGAAGGTCGAAGTGGCGGTGGAGAAGAACGATCGCAAGCCAGTTAAAACCTGGTCGCGCCGTTCGATGATCCTGCCACAAATGGTCGGTCTGACCATCGCGGTACACAACGGTCGCCAGCACGTCCCCGTTCTCGTGAACGAAGACATGGTCGGCCACAAACTGGGCGAGTTCGCCGGTACCCGCACTTATCGTGGGCACGTGGCTGACAAGAAAGCCAAGCGTTAAGGGGTAAGGAAATGGAAGTAGCCGCTAAGTTGTCGGGCGCTCGAATCTCCGCCCAGAAAGCCCGCTTGGTCGCCGACCAGATCCGCGGGAAGAAGGTGGGCGAAGCGCTCAACCTGTTGGCCTTCAGCAGCAAAAAAGCCGCTGAAATCATGAAGAAAGTCCTCGAGTCGGCCGTTGCCAACGCCGAACACAACGAAGGCGCAGACGTTGATGACCTGAAGGTCTCCACCGTTTTCGTCAACGAAGGGCGTTCGCTGAAGCGCATCATGCCGCGTGCCAAAGGCCGCGCTGATCGCATCGTCAAGCGGTCTTGCCATATCACTGTCAAGGTTGCGGACAAGTAACGGAGTCGATCAGATGGGTCAGAAAGTACATCCCACTGGCATTCGCCTGGGAATCGTCAAGGAGCACACCTCCGTCTGGTATGCAGACGGTGCGACTTACGCAGATTACCTCTTGAAGGATCTGAAAACGCGTGAGTACCTCCAAGACAAACTAAAAAGCGCGTCCGTGAGCCGTATCGATATTCATCGTCCGGCACAAACTGCACGCATCACCATCCACACCGCTCGTCCCGGTATCGTTATCGGCAAGAAGGGTGAGGATGTCGAGAAGCTGCGTCAGGACCTGACCAAGCAGATGGGTGTGCCTGTGCACATCAACATCGAAGAGATCCGCAAGCCGGAACTCGACGCCATGCTGGTTGCGCAAAGCGTAGCTCAGCAGCTGGAGCGCCGCGTTATGTTCCGTCGCGCCATGAAGCGCGCCGTACAGAACGCCATGCGTATTGGTGCCAAAGGCATCAAGATCCAGGTGAGCGGTCGTCTCGGCGGTGCCGAGATCGCACGTACCGAGTGGTATCGCGAAGGTCGTGTGCCTCTGCACACCCTGCGTGCCGATATCGACTACAACACCTACGAAGCTCACACCACTTACGGTGTGATCGGTGTGAAGGTTTGGATCTTCAAAGGCGAAGTAATTGGTGGTCGCCAAGAAGAGCTGAAGCCGCAAGCACCAGCGCCTCGTAAAAAAGCTGCTAAGTAAGGGGTACGCCAAATGTTGCAACCTAAGCGTACAAAATTCCGCAAGCAGATGACTGGCCACAACCGTGGTCTGGCACTGCGCGGTAGCAAAGTCAGCTTCGGCGAGTTCGCTCTGAAAGCTGTTGCTCGCGGTCGTCTTACCGCCCGTCAGATCGAGTCGGCGCGTCGTGCGCTGACCCGTCACGTAAAGCGTGGCGGCAAGATCTGGATCCGTGTATTCCCGGACAAACCGGTTACCAAGAAGCCTCTCGAGGTTCGTATGGGTAAAGGTAAGGGCTCCGTGGAGTACTGGGTTGCCCAGATCCAACCAGGCAAAGTCCTGTACGAGATCGAGGGTGTTTCTGAAGAGCTGGCGCGCGAAGCATTTGCTCTGGCTGCTGCAAAGCTGCCTCTCGCCACCTCCTTTGTTAAGCGGACGGTGATGTGATGAAAGCGAATGAACTTCGTGAAAAATCGGCACAGCAGCTGAACGAGCAACTGCTCGGCCTGCTGCGCGACCAGTTCAATCTGCGCATGCAGAAAGCAACTGGCCAGTTGGGGCAGTCGCACCTGCTCTCGCAAGTTAAGCGTGACATCGCTCGCGTGAAAACTGTGCTCAACCAGCAGGCAGGTAAGTGATCATGGCTGAAGCTGAAAAAACCGTCCGTACGCTGACTGGCCGTGTCGTCAGCGACAAAATGGACAAGACCATCACCGTTCTGATCGAGCGTCGCGTCAAGCACCCGATCTACGGTAAATACGTTAAGCGTTCGACTAAGCTGCACGCGCACGACGAAACTAACCAGTGCAAGATCGGCGACAAGGTTTCCATTACCGAAACCCGTCCGCTGGCCAAGACCAAGTCCTGGGCACTGGTTGAAGTCCTCGAACGCGCTGTTGAAGTCTAAGGGCTAGGGGTCGGAGAAATTTTATGATTCAGACTCAATCCATGCTCGATGTGGCCGATAACAGCGGCGCTCGTCGCGTCATGTGCATCAAGGTACTCGGCGGTTCGCACCGCCGTTACGCTGGCATCGGTGACATCATCAAGGTTACCGTCAAGGAAGCGATTCCTCGCGGTAAGGTCAAAAAAGGCCAAGTGATGACTGCCGTTGTCGTTCGTACCCGCCACGGCGTACGTCGCGCTGACGGGTCCATCATTCGTTTCGACGGTAATGCTGCTGTTCTGCTGAACACCAAGCAAGAGCCGATCGGCACTCGCATCTTCGGGCCAGTGACCCGTGAACTTCGTACTGAGAAGTTCATGAAGATCGTTTCGCTCGCCCCTGAAGTGCTCTAAGGAGATCCGACATGCAAAAGATTCGTCGTGACGACGAGATCATCGTGATCGCCGGCAAAGACAAAGGTAAGCGCGGTAAGGTGCTGAAGGTTCTCGCTGACGACCGTCTGGTCGTAAGCGGTCTGAACCTGGTCAAGCGTCATACCAAGCCTAACCCGATGGCGGGCGTTCAGGGCGGTATCGTCGAAAAAGAAGCGCCTCTGCACGCTTCCAACGTTGCCATCTTCAACGGTGAAACCAACAAGGCTGATCGCGTTGGCTTCAAAGTTGAAGACGGTAAGAAAATTCGTGTCTTCAAGTCGACCCAAAAAGCGGTTGATGCTTGAACACTGCTAGGTAGAAGACCATGGCACGACTGAAAGAGATTTACCGGAACGAAATCGCTCCCAAGCTTAAGGATGAACTTAAGCTTTCGAACGTGATGGAAGTTCCTCGCGTTACCAAGATCACCCTGAACATGGGTCTGGGCGAAGCGATCGGCGACAAGAAAGTCATCGAGCACGCTGTAGCTGATCTGGAAAAGATCACCGGCCAAAAGCCGGTCGTGACCTTCGCTCGTAAATCCATCGCGGGCTTCAAAGTCCGTGAGGGATGGCCGATCGGCGTCAAAGTGACCCTGCGTAGCGACAAGATGTACGAGTTCCTGGACCGCCTGCTGGCGATCTCCCTGCCACGTGTCCGCGACTTCCGCGGTCTGAATGCCAAGTCCTTCGATGGTCGTGGCAACTACAGCATGGGCGTGAAAGAGCAGATCATCTTCCCGGAAATCGATTACGACAAGATCGATGCTCTGCGCGGTTTGGACATTACCCTGACCACCACTGCTCGTTCGGATGACGAAGGCCGCGCTCTGCTGCGTGCATTCAAATTCCCGTTCCGCAACTGATTGGAGTAGGAAAATGGCCAAGAAGAGCATGAAAAACCGCGAGCTGAAGCGTCAGCTCACGGTCGCTAAGTTCGCCAAGAAGCGCGCTGCGCTGAAAGCGACCATCGTCGACCTGAACGCTTCTCCTGAAGAGCGTTTCGCTGCCGTTGTCGCTCTGCAGAAGCAGCCTCGTGATGCCAGCGCTGCGCGTCTGCGCAACCGTTGCCGCCTGACCGGTCGTCCTCACGGTGTTTACCGTAAGTTCGGCCTGGCGCGTAACAAGCTGCGCGAAGCCGCAATGCGTGGTGACGTACCAGGTCTGGTCAAGGCCAGCTGGTAATCCCGCGAGGTGTTGCCAAGGCGGAGGAGGGGTAACCTTCCGACCGCCGGTAAACCTGCAACGAAACAAGCCCCCTCGTGGGGCTTGTTTCGTTTTTGTCTTGTGTCTAGAATGATCGGCTCACCTGGGCCCGGGTCTTTTGCCCTGTCCGCTCAGGTGGTTGTGATAGCCGCAAGGCTAATAATTCTTGTATCAGGAGCATCTAGCCCATGAGTATGCAGGACCCGTTAGCGGACATGCTAACTCGCATCCGTAATGCCCAGATGGCTGAGAAGTCAGTCGTGAGCATGCCTTCTTCGACGTTGAAGGTTGCGGTTGCCAAAGTTCTGAAGGACGAAGGTTACATCGCTGGCTACCAGGTCACCGGTGAAGCCAAGCCTTCCCTCTCCCTTGAACTGAAGTACTTCGAAGGCCGTCCGGTCATCGAGGAACTGAAGCGCTCCAGCCGTCCAGGCCTGCGCCAGTACAAATCCGTTTCTGACCTGCCGAAAGTACGTGGCGGTCTGGGCGTATCCATCGTCTCCACCAACAAAGGTGTGATGACGGATCGTGCTGCGCGTGCTGCCGGTGTTGGCGGCGAAGTGCTCTGCACTGTGTTCTAAGGGGGGATAGGCATGTCTCGCGTCGCTAAGAACCCCGTTAAGCTGCCCTCCGGCGTCGAAGTCAAATTCGCCGGCCAGCAGCTTTCGGTGAAGGGTGCCAAGGGCACTCTCGAACTGAACGTTCACTCGTCTGTTGAAGTTACCGAAGAGTCTGGTGAGCTGCGTTTCGTCGCTCGCAATGGTGACCAGCAAGCTCGCGCCATGGCCGGTACTACCCGTGCCCTGGTGAACAACATGGTCCAAGGCGTAAGCCAAGGCTTCGAGCGCAAGCTCCAGCTGGTCGGTGTTGGTTACAAGGCACAGGCCAAAGGCACCGTCCTGAACCTGGCCCTGGGCTTCTCTCACCCAGTTGACTACGAACTTCCAGCCGGCATCACCGCTGAAACCCCAAGCCAGACCGACATCCTGATCAAGGGTATCGACAAGCAGCTGGTGGGTCAGGTGGCCGCTGAAATCCGCGACTTCCGTCCGCCAGAGCCTTACAAAGGCAAAGGTGTGCGTTACGCGGACGAAGTCGTCCGTCGTAAAGAAGCCAAGAAGAAGTAGGGCCTAGCAAATGACCGACAAAAAAGTTATTCGACTGCGTCGCGCTCGCAAAGCACGCCTGAAAATGCACGAACTCGAAGTCGTGCGCCTCTGCGTGTTCCGTTCGTCGCAGCACATCTACGCCCAGGTCATTTCGGCCGACGGCAGCAAGGTTCTGGCAAGCGCCTCGACCTTGGACAAAGACCTGCGTGATGGCGCCACCGGCAACATCGACGCGGCCACTAAGGTTGGCAAGCTGGTCGCTGAGCGTGCGAAAGCCGCCGGTGTATCTCAAGTTGCCTTTGACCGTTCCGGCTTCAAGTACCACGGCCGCGTCAAAGCGCTGGCTGATGCTGCTCGTGAAGGCGGGCTGGAGTTCTAAGTTATGGCAAATAACGATCAAAAGCGCGACGAAGGCTACATCGAGAAGCTGGTTCAGGTTAACCGCGTAGCTAAAACCGTTAAAGGCGGCCGTATCTTCACCTTCACCGCGCTGACCGTGGTGGGTGATGGCAAGGGCCGTGTTGGTTTCGGCCGTGGCAAATCGCGCGAAGTTCCTGCTGCGATCCAGAAAGCCATGGAAGCTGCCCGTCGCAACATGATCCAGGTCGACCTGAAGGGCACCACCCTGCAGTACGCCACCAAGGCTGCCCACGGCGCCTCGAAGGTCTACATGCAGCCTGCCTCGGAAGGTACTGGTATCATCGCCGGCGGCGCAATGCGTGCCGTACTGGAAGTTGCTGGTGTCCAGAACGTTCTGGCCAAGTGCTACGGTTCGACCAACCCAGTGAACGTGGTCTACGCCACCTTCAAGGGTCTGAAAGCCATGCAATCTCCTGAATCCATTGCTGCCAAGCGCGGCAAGAGCGTCGAGGAGATCATCTGATCATGGCAACCGTAAAAGTAACGCTGATCAAGAGCACCGCCGGCCGTCTGCCTAACCACAAACTGTGTGTTAAAGGCCTGGGTCTGCGTCGCATCGGTCACACTGTAGAAGTCCAGGATACTCCCGAGAACCGCGGGATGATCAACAAGGCTTACTACATGCTGAAGGTCGAGGGTTAATCGATGAAACTCAATGATCTGAGTCCAGCGCCGGGTTCCCGTCGCGAGAAGCATCGTCCGGGTCGTGGTATCGGTAGTGGTCTGGGTAAGACCGGTGGCCGTGGCCACAAGGGTCAAACCTCCCGTTCCGGTGGCACCATCGCTCCAGGCTTCGAGGGTGGTCAACAGCCGTTGCACCGTCGTCTGCCGAAGTTCGGTTTCGTTTCCCTGAAAGCCATGGATCGCGCTGAAGTGCGTCTGTCCGAGCTGGCCAAAGTGGAAGGCGATATCGTCTCCGTGCAGTCCTT
Source organism: Pseudomonas cremoricolorata (assembly GCF_000759535.1). NCBI lineage: Bacteria > Pseudomonadati > Pseudomonadota > Gammaproteobacteria > Pseudomonadales > Pseudomonadaceae > Pseudomonas > Pseudomonas cremoricolorata. The sequence continues at coordinate 1,790,514 of NZ_CP009455.1, forward strand.
GAAGGATGCCAACGTGATCAACCAGAACGTACAGCGCGTGAAAATCATGCTGTCTGGCAAAGTCACTCGTGCAGTCACCATCAAGGGTATCGCAGCCACCAAAGGTGCGCGTGCGGCTATCGAAGCAGCTGGCGGCAAATTCGAGGAATAAATGGCTAAGCAAGGTGCTCTCTCTTCGCTCGGTAAGGGCGGGATGTCGGAACTCTGGGCTCGTCTGCGCTTTCTGTTCTTGGCGATCATCGTCTATCGGATCGGCGCGCATATCCCGGTTCCTGGCATCAATCCTGACCGTCTCGCGGATCTGTTTCGGCAGAATGAGGGGACCATTCTTAGCTTGTTCAACATGTTTTCCGGTGGTGCGCTGGAGCGCATGAGCATCTTTGCACTGGGGATCATGCCGTACATCTCGGCATCGATCATCATGCAGCTCATGACCGCAGTCAGCCCACAGCTGGAGCAGTTGAAGAAGGAAGGTGAAGCTGGCCGTCGCAAGATTAGCCAGTACACCCGCTACCTCACTGTAATCCTGGCATTGGTCCAGGCCATTGGCATGTCCATTGGTCTGGCCGGGCAGGGCGTGGCGTTTTCTGTAGGCCTCGGCTTCCATGTCGTTGCGGTTGCCACCTTCGTGGCCGGCGCGATGTTCATGATGTGGCTGGGTGAGCAGATCACCGAGCGCGGTGTGGGCAACGGTATCTCGATGTTGATCTTCGCAGGTATCGTTGCCGGTCTTCCGAGAGCAATCGGGCAGTCTTTCGAGTCTGCGCGTACCGGCGATATCAACATTTTCGCCCTGGTCGCAATCGGGTTGCTGGCAGTAGCGATCATCGGTTTTGTGGTGTTCATTGAGCGCGGTCAGCGGCGAATCGCCGTTCACTACGCCAAGCGTCAGCAGGGCCGCAAGGTCTTCGCTGCGCAGACCAGCCACTTGCCGCTCAAGGTAAACATGGCAGGGGTTATCCCAGCCATTTTTGCCAGCAGCATTCTGCTGTTCCCGGCTTCGCTGGGTGCCTGGTTCGGTCAGTCCGAAGGTATGGGCTGGCTGCAGGACGTCGCGCAGTCAATCGCTCCTGGTCAGCCGTTGAACATCTTGCTGTTTAGTGCAGGGATCATTTTCTTCTGCTTCTTCTACACAGCGCTGATGTTCAATCCGAAAGACGTAGCGGAAAACCTGAAGAAGTCCGGTGCCTTTATTCCGGGCATCCGTCCTGGTGAGCAGTCGGCGCGCTACATTGATGGCGTTCTGACCCGTTTGACCATGTTCGGTGCTCTATACATGATGGCCGTGTGCCTTCTGCCCCAGTTCCTGGTGGTGGCTGCAAACGTGCCGTTCTACCTTGGCGGGACCTCGTTGCTGATTGTGGTAGTGGTTGTGATGGACTTCATGTCCCAAGTACAATCGCACCTCGTTTCGCACCAGTACGAATCCCTGATGAAGAAAGCCAACCTGAAAGGCTACGGCGGCAGCAGTCTGCTGCGCTGATCAGCCCCTAAGGTCGAGGAGTCGGTAATGAAAGTTCGTGCATCGGTGAAAAAGCTGTGCCGCAACTGCAAGATTATTCGTCGCGAAGGCGTCGTACGAGTGATCTGCAGCGCGGAACCGCGTCACAAGCAGCGCCAAGGCTGAGTGTGATTGCGCTTTAAACCCAGCAGCTAGTGTGCTGCTGGGTTGATTAATCGTTTCTACAGCGATATTATCTCGCGCCCTATTTCTTGGCTTCCGGGGCGTAGGTAGCTGTCAATTGGAGTCCCACTGAATGGCCCGTATTGCAGGCGTAAACATTCCAGATAACAAGCATACTGTTATCTCGCTGACCTACATCTATGGTGTCGGTCGCACTACTGCGCAGAAAATCTGTGCAGACGCTGGCGTCAACCCCGCCGCAAAGATCAAGGATCTGAGCGACGAGCAAATCGAAGTTCTGCGTGGCGAAGTCGCGAAGTTCACCACCGAAGGTGACCTGCGTCGTGACATCAACATGAAGATCAAGCGCTTGATGGACCTGGGCTGCTACCGCGGTCTGCGCCATCGTAAAGGTCTGCCGGTCCGCGGTCAGCGCACCAAGACCAACGCACGCACCCGTAAGGGCCCGCGTAAGCCGATCCGCAAGTAATCGCCCAGGAATATAGACATGGCAAAACCTGCTGCTCGTCCTCGTAAGAAAGTCAAAAAGACAGTGGTTGATGGCATCGCCCACATCCATGCCTCTTTCAACAACACTATCGTGACCATCACCGACCGTCAGGGCAATGCTTTGTCCTGGGCGACCTCCGGTGGTTCCGGTTTCCGTGGTTCGCGCAAATCCACCCCGTTCGCAGCCCAGATCGCTGCTGAGCGTGCTGGTCAAGCTGCGCTGGAATACGGTCTTAAGAACCTCGACGTCAACGTCAAGGGTCCAGGTCCAGGTCGTGAGTCCGCCGTTCGTGCTTTGAACAGCTGCGGCTACAAGATCGCCAGCATCACCGACGTGACGCCAATCCCGCATAACGGGTGCCGTCCGCCGAAGAAGCGCCGCGTGTAATCAGGAGACAGATAAATGGCACGTTACATTGGTCCAAAATGCAAACTGTCTCGCCGTGAAGGCACTGACCTGTTCCTGAAGAGCGGCGTTCGCGCTCTGGAATCGAAGTGCAACATCGAAGCAGCCCCAGGTATCCACGGCCAGCGCCGTGGCCGTCAGTCCGACTACGGTACCCAGCTGCGCGAGAAACAGAAAGTTCGTCGTATCTACGGTGTTCTGGAGCGTCAGTTCCGCGGTTACTACCAAGCGGCAGCCTCGAAAAAAGGCGCCACCGGTGAGAACCTGCTGCAGCTGCTCGAATGCCGTCTGGATAACGTCGTTTACCGTATGGGCTTCGGTTCTACCCGTTCCGAGTCCCGTCAGCTGGTTTCGCACAAAGCGATCAGCGTCAACGGTAAAACCGTGAATATTCCATCCTACCAAGTTCGTCCGGGTGACGTGGTCTCGGTTCGCGAGAAGTCGCTGAGCCAGCTGCGCATTGTTCAAGCCCTTGAACTGTGCGCCCAGCGTGGCCGCGTTGAGTGGGTTGACGTGGATGCTGCCAAAAAGTCGGGCGTTTTCAAGAACGTTCCTGCTCGCAGCGACCTGTCCGCCGACATCAACGAAAACCTGATTGTCGAGCTCTACTCCAAGTAAGGGCTAGAAAATAGGTGCATCCATGCAGATTTCGGTAAATGAGTTCCTGACACCCCGCCACATCGATGTGCAGGTTGTCAGTCCAACCCGCGCCAAGATTACGCTCGAGCCTCTCGAGCGTGGTTTCGGCCATACCCTGGGCAACGCGCTGCGCCGCATCCTGTTGTCCTCTATGCCTGGCTGTGCAGTGGTCGAGGCCGAGATCGAGGGCGTACTCCACGAGTACTCCGCGATCGAAGGTGTACAGGAAGATGTCATTGAAATCCTGTTGAACCTGAAAGGTCTGGCCATCAAGCTGCACGGTCGTGACGAAGTTACGCTGACCTTGTCGAAAAAGGGTTCGGGGGTGGTTACCGCTGCCGATATTCAGCTGGATCATGATGTCGAGATCGTCAACCCCGATCACGTAATCGCTAACCTGGCGTCCAATGGCGCCTTGAACATGAAGCTCACCGTAGCTCGTGGTCGTGGTTACGAGCCAGCCGACTCCCGTCAGAGTGATGAAGACGAGAGCCGTAGCATTGGTCGTTTGCAGTTGGACGCTTCGTTCAGCCCTGTGCGTCGTATCGCCTATGTGGTCGAAAACGCCCGTGTTGAACAGCGTACCAACCTCGACAAGCTGGTCATTGATCTGGAAACCAACGGTACTCTGGACCCTGAAGAGGCTATCCGCCGCGCTGCAACCATCCTGCAACAGCAGTTGGCTGCGTTCGTCGACCTCAAAGGTGACAGTGAGCCGGTAGTGGTTGAGCAGGAAGACGAGATCGATCCGATCCTGCTGCGCCCGGTAGACGACCTGGAACTGACCGTACGTTCGGCCAACTGCCTGAAGGCGGAGAACATCTACTACATCGGCGACCTGATTCAGCGTACCGAAGTAGAGCTGTTGAAGACTCCGAACCTGGGCAAGAAGTCCCTGACCGAAATCAAGGACGTCCTGGCTTCCCGTGGTTTGTCTCTCGGCATGCGCCTCGACAACTGGCCGCCTGCAAGCCTTAAGAAAGACGACAAGGCGACTGCCTGATCGTCGTAATCACCGAACGTAGTGTTTGGTAAGGAATGAATCATGCGTCATCGTAAAAGTGGACGTCACCTGAGCCGTACCAGCTCTCACCGCAAAGCTATGTTCCAGAACATGGCGGTGTCGCTGTTCGAGCACGAGCTGATCAAAACTACCCTGCCGAAAGCCAAAGAACTGCGCCGCGTTGCCGAGCCGCTGATCACTCTGGCCAAGGAAGACAGCGTTGCTAACCGTCGTCTGGCCTTCGACCGCACTCGTTCGAAAGCTATCGTTGGCAAACTGTTCAACGATCTGGGCAAGCGCTATGCAACCCGTCAGGGTGGCTACCTGCGCATCCTGAAGTGCGGTTTCCGCGCTGGCGACAACGCGCCTATGGCGTACGTCGAGCTGGTTGATCGTCCTGTCGGCGGCGCTGTAGAAGCTGCTGAGTAAGACGTCAGTCTGCAAAAAGAACCGGGCCTTGCGCCCGGTTTTTTTATGCCCGTAATCATGTGTTTCATCTATCGAAAGGCCAGGGGCAATCAATTAGATCTAGCAGTAATGTCTTTGCATAATCCTCTCCAAGCCGATAAGCCGGCAGAGCCGTTCGATAAGGAGAGCCGATGACCAAGATCCTCACTACCGCAAGCGGTGCCCCCGTAAGCGACAATCAGAATTCCCGCTCGGCGGGTGCACGCGGCCCGCTGTTGCTCGATGATTTCCACCTCATCGAAAAGCTGGCCCACTTCAATCGTGAAAATATTCCTGAGCGCCGTGTTCATGCCAAAGGCTCCGGCGCCTATGGCACATTCACCGTCACTGCGGACATTACCCGCTACAGCAGCGCCAAGCTGTTCGATCATATTGGCAAGCAGACCGAAACCTTTCTGCGTTTTTCCACGGTAGGCGGCGAGCGCGGCTCTGCGGACACCGAACGTGACCCGCGCGGGTTCGCCCTCAAGTTCTACACTGAGGAAGGCAACTGGGACATCGTGGGCAATAACACACCGGTGTTCTTCATTCGTGATCCGTTGAAGTTCCCCGACTTTATCCACACGCAGAAGCGCCATCCGCAGACCAACCTGAAGAATGCCCAGATGATGTGGGACTTCTGGTCGCACTCGCCCGAAGCACTGCATCAGGTGACCATTCTGTTCTCGGACCGTGGTCTTCCGGACGGCTACCGGCATATGCACGGCTTTGGCAGCCACACCTACAGCCTGATCAATGCACAGGGCCAGCGCACGTGGGTCAAATGGCATTTCAAGACCCAGCAGGGCATCAAGAATCTTTCAGGTGAAGAGGCGGCTCGCCTGGCGGGCAGTGATCCAGACTACGCACAGCGTGACCTGTTCGAGGCCATTGAGCGTGGTGACTTCCCCAAGTGGACAGCGTGCATTCAAGTCATGAGCGAAGAGCAGGCTGCGCAGCGCTCGGAGAACCCGTTCGATGTCACCAAGACCTGGTCGCAGAAAGAATTTCCGTTGATCGAAGTCGGTGTACTGGAGCTCAACCGTAACCCGCTCAATTACTTCGCTGAAGTCGAGCAGGCGACGTTTGGGCCTAGCAACATGGTGCCAGGTGTCGGCTTGTCGCCAGATCGCATGCTGCAGGGCCGTGTGTTCGCCTATGCCGATGCGCATCGCTACCGCGTGGGCACCAACCACCAGCAGTTGCCTGTGAACGCACCGCGCAGCCCGGTAAACAGCTATCAGCGTGATGGTTCGATGGCGATGGGTGCCTACGGCGCTGCACCGAACTACGAGCCCAACAGCTACCAGGATGCGCCCAAGCAGTCGCCGCAGCACGCCGAGCCGTCGCTCGCGTTGAACGGCACGGCGGATCGCCACGACCACCGCGTCGATGGCGATTATTTCAGTCACGCTGGCGCGTTGTTCCGTCTGATGAGCCCTGAGCAGCAAGCGCTGCTGGTGAGCAACATCGCCGGTGCGATGCAGGGTGTCAGTGAGGATGTCATCCAGCGGCAGTTGCAGTACTTCCACGAGGCCGATCCACACTATGGGGCCGGTGTTGCGAAAGCATTGGGTGGTAATTTCAGCTAAGTCGTAATGCTAAGAAGAACCGCCCTCATTTGGGCGGTTTTTCAATGAATATCACTTCTGTTTACTGGCTTTTTTGCATGTTTTGGTCTTTTTTCAGTGACCTGCTCGATGCCCTGGTTCACACTATGTGCACTACCGTTATTACTCAGGGAGCACCACGTCGATGTTAGGCCACCCGGACGTTATCGATTATCTAAACACGTTGCTGACGGGCGAACTGGCAGCACGTGACCAGTACTTCATCCACTCGCGCATGTACGAAGACTGGGGCCTGAGCAAGCTCTACGAGCGTATCAATCACGAAATGGAAGAAGAGGCTCAGCACGCTGATGCCTTGATGCGTCGTATCCTCATGCTCGAAGGCACCCCGCGCATGCGTCCTGACGACCTCGATGTCGGCACCACGGTGCCGGAGATGATCGCCTCGGACCTGCGCCTTGAATACAAAGTGCGCGCCGCGCTGTGCAAGGGCATCGAGCTGTGTGAGTCGCACAAGGACTACATCAGCCGTGACATTCTTCGCGCGCAGTTGGCTGACACCGAGGAAGATCACACCTACTGGCTGGAAAAGCAGCAGGGCCTGATCAAGTCCATTGGCCTGCAGAACTACCTGCAATCGCAGATGTAAGTGATGCAATCGCTGTAAAGAAAGCCCCGCCAGTGCACACTGGCGGGGCTTTTTACTGCTCGAACCAGACTATGCTCGGTCACGCTCCAGCAGGGGCTTGAGGTAATGGCCCGTATACGACTGCTTGTGCTTTGCAAGGTCTTCAGGCGTGCCGCATGCGATGATCTGACCACCCTTGGAGCCGCCTTCCGGGCCGAGATCGACCAGCCAGTCGGCGGTTTTGATGACATCCAGGTTGTGCTCGATCACCACCACGGTATTGCCGTGGTCGCGCAGGCGGTGCAACACGTCGAGCAGCTGCTGGATGTCGGCAAAATGCAGGCCCGTGGTTGGCTCGTCGAGGATGTACAGCGTTTTGCCTGTGTCGCGCTTGGACAGCTCGCGCGACAACTTGACCCGCTGCGCCTCGCCACCTGACAGAGTCGTCGCCGACTGGCCGAGCTTGATGTACGACAAGCCGACATCCATCAGCGTTTGCAGCTTGCGCGCCAGTGCAGGTACTGCATCGAAGAACTCTCGAGCATCCTCAATGGTCATTTCCAGCACTTCGTGAATGTTCTTGCCCTTGTACTTGATCTCCAGCGTCTCGCGGTTGTAACGCTTGCTCTTGCACACGTCACACGGCACATAGATGTCTGGCAGGAAGTGCATCTCGACCTTGATCAGACCATCGCCCTGGCAGGCCTCGCAGCGACCGCCCTTGACGTTGAATGAGAAACGCCCCGGACCATAACCGCGCGAACGTGCTTCCGGTACGCCGGAGAACAGCTCGCGAATCGGCGTGAAGATCCCGGTGTAGGTGGCCGGGTTGGAGCGTGGAGTACGACCGATCGGGCTTTGATCGATATCCACCACCTTATCCAGGTGTTGCAGCCCGTCCATGCTTGCATGGGCCGCAGCTTCCAGGCTGGTGGTGCCATTGAGCGCCGCGGCGGCCAGCGGATACAACGTGTTGTTGATCAGCGTCGACTTGCCTGAGCCGGAGACGCCGGTCACGCAGGTCAGCAGGCCGATGGGAATTTCCAGGTCGACGTTCTGCAGGTTGTTGCCACGCGCGCCTTTGAGCTTGAGTGAGAGCTTCTTGTTACGCGGGGTGCGCTTGGCCGGTACGACGATCTTCTTGCGCCCCGACAGGTATTTGCCCGTCAGCGAGTCGGGGTGAGCCATGACCTCGTCCGGGGTACCCTCGGCAACGATCTGCCCGCCATGGACGCCCGCGCCAGGGCCGATGTCGACCACGTAATCGGCCAGTCGGATGGCGTCTTCGTCGTGCTCGACGACGATCACGGTGTTACCCAGGTCGCGCAGGTGGTTGAGCGTGCCCAAGAGGCGGTCGTTGTCGCGCTGGTGCAGGCCGATGGAAGGCTCATCGAGGATGTACATGACCCCGACCAGGCCAGCGCCGATCTGGCTGGCCAGACGAATGCGCTGTGCCTCACCGCCCGACAGCGTTTCGGCACTGCGATCCAGCGTCAGGTAGTCGAGGCCGACGTTGACCAGGAACTGCAGACGCTCACAGATTTCCTTGAGAATTTTCGCGGCGATTTCTCCGCGACGACCGGTCAGGGTCAAGTCGGCAAAGTAACCGCTGGCATCGCCGATCGGCATGTTGGTCACGGCCGGCAGGGTTTTTTCCCCTACCCACACATGGCGCGCCTCGCGGCGCAGACGCGTACCGCGGCAGTCCGGGCAGGGCTGGGTGCCGAGGAACTTGGCCAGCTCCTCACGGACGGTGTTCGATTCGGTTTCCCGATAGCGTCGTTCCAGATTGGGCACGATGCCCTCGAACGGGTGCGAGCGTTTGACGATATCGCCGCGGTCGTTCAGGTACTTGAAATCGACGTTGTTCTTGCCGCTGCCATGGAGGATGACTTTCTGGTGATCGGCAGACAGCTCGCCGAACGGCTTGTCCAGGCTGAAACCGAACTGCTGAGCCAGCGAACCGAGCATCTGGAAGTAGTAGACATTGCGCCGGTCCCAGCCACGGATCGCACCTTCGGCGAGGGTCAGTTCGTGGTTGACCAGGCGTTTGACGTCGAAGAACTGTTTCACCCCCAGGCCATCGCAGGTTGGGCAGGCACCCGCCGGGTTGTTGAAAGAAAACAGCTTGGGTTCTAGCTCGCTGATCGAGTGACCGCACACCGGGCAGGCAAAGCGGGCGGAGAAAATGGTTTCTTCGCCTGGTTCGTCGTCCATCGGCGCCACCAAGGCAAGCCCGTCGGCCAGCTTCAGCGCGGTCTCGAAGGATTCGGCCAGACGCTGCTGGAGGTCGGCACGCACCTTGAAGCGGTCGACCACCACGTCGATGCTGTGCTTCTTCTGTTTGTCGAGCTTGGGCAGTTCGTCCATCTCGTACAGCCTGCCGTTGATGCGCGCGCGAACGAAGCCTTGTGCGCGCAGCTCGTCGAACACTGCCAGATGTTCGCCCTTGCGTTCACGGATCACTGGCGCCAGCAACATCAGTTTGCTGCCCTCTGGGCGTTCGAGCACCAGATCGACCATCTGGCTGACGGTCTGCGCCTCCAGCGGGATGTCGTGGTCAGGGCAGCGCGGGGTGCCGACACGGGCGTACAGCAGGCGCAGGTAATCGTAGATCTCGGTGATGGTGCCGACGGTGGAACGTGGGTTGTGCGAGGTCGATTTCTGCTCGATGGAAATGGCCGGCGACAGACCCTCGATGGTGTCGACGTCGGGCTTTTCCATCATCGACAAGAACTGCCGAGCATAGGCCGAGAGTGATTCCACGTAGCGACGCTGACCCTCCGCATAGAGGGTGTCGAAGGCGAGGGAGGACTTGCCCGAACCGGACAGGCCGGTGATGACGATCAGTTTGTCACGCGGAAGGGTAAGGTCGATGTTCTTCAGGTTGTGGGTACGTGCCCCACGGATCAGGATCTTGTCCACTGCAGCCTCGCTTGGCGGGCACAAACGAAGAAGTATACGGCGCTGTGCCATTACGCGGCAAAGCGTCGCGTGTATGCCCATAAGCCGTCCGACTGATAGAATCGCCGCCGGTTCACACGAGGTTTATCCATGCACGACACCCATAGCGACCGCATGAGTGGCACTGAAACGCGCGCCGCAGGCGGCCTTGCCCTGGTCTTCGCTTTTCGCATGCTGGGCATGTTCATGGTGCTGCCGGTGCTGGCGACCTATGGGATGGACCTGGCCGGCGCCACGCCTGCATTGATTGGCCTGGCGATCGGTGCCTATGGATTGACCCAGGCGGTGCTGCAAATCCCGTTCGGGATGATCTCCGACCGTATCGGCCGGCGTCCGGTCATTTACCTCGGGCTGCTGGTGTTCGCTCTGGGCAGCATCCTTGCAGCCCAGGCCGATTCGATCTGGGGCGTGATCGCCGGACGTATCCTGCAGGGCGCGGGCGCGATCTCGGCCGCGGTCATGGCGTTGTTGTCGGACCTTACCCGGGAGCAGCACCGCACCAAAGCCATGGCGATGATCGGCATGAGCATCGGCTTATCTTTCGCGGTGGCCATGGTCGTCGGGCCATTGCTGACAAGTGCCTTCGGTTTGTCAGGCCTTTTCCTCGCTACTGCAGGACTGGCCGTCATTGGCCTGGGCATCGTCGCCTTCGTCGTGCCGAACGCGCACACGGCCCTGCAGCATCGTGAGTCGGGCGTTGCGCGCCAGGCACTGGGCCCAACCCTGCGTCACCCGGACCTTCTGCGTCTGGATGTGAGCATTTTCATCCTGCACGCCATCCTCATGGCCAGCTTCATCGCGCTGCCGCTGGCGTTCGTCGAGCGCGGTGGTTTGCCGAAGGAAGAGCACTGGTGGGTGTACCTGACCGCGTTGCTCGTTTCATTTTTCGCAATGGTGCCGTTCATCATCTACGGCGAGAAAAAGCGCAAGATGAAACGCGTGTTGCTTGGCGCGGTCAGTGTGCTGTTGCTGGTGGAAGTGTTTTTCTGGCAGTGGGCTGACAACTTGCGCGGACTGCTGATTGGCACCGTGATATTCTTCACCGCGTTCAACCTGCTGGAGGCGTCCTTGCCTTCACTGGTCAGCAAGGTGTCGCCGGCGGGTGGCAAAGGCACGGCGATGGGGGTGTATTCCACCAGCCAGTTCCTTGGCGCTGCACTGGGCGGCATTCTCGGTGGCTGGTTGTTCCAGCACGGTGGCCTCAACGGCGTGTTCGTCGGTTGTGCAGTGCTGTGCGCGGTGTGGCTGATCAGCGCGCTGGGCATGAACGAACCGCCTTATGTCACCAGTCTGCGCATGCCGCTGACGCCAGAGGCAACCCGTGACGCCGGGCTGGCCGAGCGCCTCATGGCCGTGCCGGGTGTGACCGACGCCGTGGTGGTGGCGGACGAAGCTGCCATCTACATCAAACTGGATACGAAAATTTTGGATCGTGCGACCCTGGAGCGGCTGGTGAATCCACCCGCGGCGGCGTGCGAAGCCTAGGAGAACGTTATGGCCCGTGGGGTTAACAAAGTCATTCTGGTCGGTACCTGTGGTCAGGATCCTCAAACCCGCTACCTGCCCAACGGTAACGCCGTGACCAACCTGAGCCTGGCCACCAGCGAGCAGTGGACCGACAAACAGTCCGGTCAGAAGGTCGAGCGCACCGAGTGGCACCGCGTCTCGCTGTTCGGCAAGGTTGCCGAGATTGCCGGCCAGTACCTGCGCAAGGGCTCGCAGTGCTACATCGAAGGCAAGCTGCAGACCCGCGAGTGGGAAAAGGACGGCGTCAAGCGCTACACCACCGAGATCATCGTCGACATCAACGGCACCATGCAGCTGTTGGGTGGTAGCGGCGGCGGCGGCAACGCCCAGGGTCCACGCGACAACGGTGATTCCTACAATCAGGATCACGGTCAGCAGCAGTACAACCAGGCGCCTCGTCAGCAGGCCCCGCGTCCGCAACAGGCTCAGCGCCCAGCCCAGCAGCCGGCGCAACAGCAGCAGCCAGCGGCCGACTTCGACAGTTTCGATGATGATATTCCGTTCTGATTCGAACCGGCATGTAGCGCTTTGAATCAAAAGCCCGGAGCATTGCTTCGGGCTTTTTTATGTGTACTGTAAATGAATGAAATCAGTTAGAAGCAAGGCTGAAAGGTGAATCTGCTTTCGTTGTAGGAGTTGTCTGCACTTGGTCTCGAGGCCATGATTACTGCCTTGGACTGCTTAATATTCACTCTTTTTGAGGAGTGGCTCATGCAGTCAGAACATCAAGCAGTTGACCCCCTACAGGTACGGTTGAGTCATCACAAGACGGATTACAACTTGCAAGGGTTTCGCGAGCGATATGCCCGGTATCTCAGGGGCCGTGGAGAAAACGCTCGGGCTCTCGGTTGGGTGCTGATCGCTCTTGGAGCCGCCTGCACTGTGATGGGCATCTATGCCTTGATCGTCAGGCCGTCGCAGATTCTTTATCTGGTTTCCACAGGCCCAACTTGGTTTCAATATGTTCAAGCCTATGCCGCACCTATTGCCTCAATGGGCGGTATGTTGTTCGGATTGGGTTGTCATGTGGCGGCAAGGGAGGTGTGGGAGCCAGTCGTCTTCATGGCGAACACCTATAGGTTCGTCACTGTCGATGGCCAGCCGATAATTGGGAAGATCGATATCGAATATCTTGATGATGACCGTTTCACTATTTCATTTAAGGCCGATGAGGCCAACGCTGTGTTCGGAAACGAGTAGCCGGCAGAATGCGAGGGCTAGATTCTGCTTTCAGAGCGGTCGGTGACGATCTATCTGCCATATAAAGTCGGCTGTCGACCCTCAGTCCCGCTTTTCTGCACCCTCCAGAAGATACGTGAGCAGGCTCTGCATCGGTGCAGACAACGCTTCCCAGTCACGCAGGCAAAGACACAATTCACGCTTCGCCCACACATCGCTCAGCGTATGCACACGTAGCGAATGTCGCCGTCTGTATCGCTGAGCGATCCTCTTTGGAACAATCGCAACGCCCACGCCGTGAGCAACCATTTCACACACGTCCTCAAAACTGCTCATCCTGATTCGGATGTCCAAAGGCCTTCCGGCATCGTGGGCATGCTGATCGATGTGATCCTGCAGCGCGCTTCCCTGGTAGAGGCCGACAAAGGGCAGGGTGAGCAGGTCTGCGAAAGCGACCTCTCGGGCGAAGCCGCTCGCGAGTACCGGATCGGCGATGATCACCAGATGATCCTGTGCGATCGCTATCAGCTGGACGTCCTGCGCCTGTACAGCGGTCGAAACCACCCCGGCTTCGATCAGCCCCGCCGCGACCGCGCGGATGATATCCGTGCTGGTCCGCTCCTTGATCTCCATACGTAAGCGCGGACGCTGCGCCAGCCAGGGTGCGAGGCGGCTGGGTAAAAAGTCCGAGAGCGCCGCAGTGTTGGCGTACAACTGAACGGTGCCGCGAGCGCCCCTGGCGTAATCTTCCAGTTCACTCCTGAGCGCTTCCTGCTGACGCAGAATCAAGCGTGCGTGGTGCGCCAGTGCTTCGCCGGCTTCGGTGGTGGTCACACCTCTGGAGCGGCGCTGCAGCAGTTCGACTCCTACCGCCTTCTCGATGTTGCGCAGTCGCTCGCTGGCCGATGCCAGTGCGAGATTGGCGCGTTCGGCGCCGGCGGTGATGCTGCCGGCGTCCACGATGCACAGGAACAATTGCAGATCGGCTACATCGAGGCGCATGGCGTACCTATGTCTGCCTTCGGGTAGTCCGAAGGCGTGGCTGAGGTTTCCTGATTGTGCCGCAGGTGCTCACGCGCTTCAATTTGACCCAAACCCACCTCAGGCCAGGCGCTCACACATGCATGATTCGATTGTCTTCGCGCTTCTGCTGACGGGGACCTTTCTGGCGGCCGGATTAGTCAAGGGCGTTACCGGCATGGGCCTGCCGACAGTAGCGATGGGCTTGCTCGGCGTGGTGATGTCGCCAGCGGCCGCAGCAGCGTTGCTGATCATCCCTTCGTTCGTGACCAATATCTGGCAGTTGTTCAGCGGACCATCATTGGCTCGGCTGCTTCGGCGGTTCTGGCCGATGATGCTGTGCATCAGCGTGGGGACGATAGCTGGTGCTGCGCTGCTGGTCGCAGTCGATCCGTTGTGGTCAGGGTTCGCGCTTGGCCTGGCCTTGCTGGTGTATGCCGGGTACGCGCTGGTCGCGCCGAAACTGGCCGTTCCGATCATCGCTGAGCGCTGGCTCTCACCGTTGATCGGTGCGCTTACCGGCATCGTCACAGGTGCCACCGGCGTGTTCGTCATGCCGGCGGTGCCGTACCTGGGCTCATTGCACATGAGCCGCGAAAAATTAGTGCAGGCGCTCGGTCTGTCGTTCACCGTTTCCACGCTGGCGCTGGCCGTTGGACTGTTCTTCAACGGTGCGTTTCAGGTTTCGCAGGCCGGTGTGTCGACGCTGGCGGTGGTGCCCGCGCTGCTGGGGATGTGGCTGGGGCAGCGGATCAGAGTGCGCATCAGTGCGGCGCGTTTTCGCCAGTGTTTCCTGGTCTTTTTGATCGTGCTCGGCCTGGAGCTGGTCTGTCGTCCGTTCATCTGAGCGCGGTCGCCGACCGCGTACGCTGCGCAAAAAAAAACCGTGGCTTGAGGCCACGGTTTTTTCAGCACCGGTCAGCGACTCAGGCTCGCTCACCACACAGATCGAGCATGAACCAGTGCTCGGCGGCCTGCTGGTCGAGCCCTGCGCCGAGCAGGGCGAACAGCTTGCCCAAGGCCGCTTCGCGGGTCATGCCGCCACCGCTGAGCAGGCCGGTGTCGCGCAGGCGGCTGCCGGCGGCGTAGGTGTCGAACAGCACGGCACCTTCCGGGCATTGGCTGATGGCAACGATCACCACGCCGGCCTGGCGGGCGTCGTGCAGCACGTCGAGCAGCGCTTGATCGTCGGACGGACCAGTGCCGCTGCCGTAGCATTCCAGCACCAGGCCTTGAACGCCGCTGTCGATCAGGCCGCGGACCTGTTCGGCCTGCAAGCCTGGGAATACCGGCAGCACCGCCAGATTCACCGGCTGGCGCGGGTGGCGATAATCGAGGTTGGCAGGGAGGGCGCTGGCCTTTTCGCCTTCACGGTGGCGTGGCAGTGCTACGAACGCGTCGAACGCTTCGCTGCGCAGCTTCGACACCCGGCAGCCGTGCAGCCGCTTGCCATGGAAGTACACCTGCACGCCGTCTTCCAGGCCCTGTTCGAATGCCCTGAGAGCGCCGCAGAGATTGTCCCAGGCATCGCTGTCTGGCGCGCCGGCCGGCAGCATCGAGCCAGTCAGCAGCACCTGCACCGGCAAGCCGAGCAGCAGGAAGCTAAGCGCAGCGGCGCTGTGCGCCAGGGTGTCGGTGCCGTGCAGCACCAGCACGCCGTCATGGCCATGCTGGTCGACCGCTTCGACGATGGCATCGCGCATCGCCAGCCAGTTGCCCGGCTGCATGTTGGCGCTGTCGAGCAGCGGGTTCAGTTCACGCAAGGTCCAATCGATTTGCGGGGCATCGCTGCGCTGCAGCAGATGCTCGCGCATACGGGCGTCGAAGCCGCCGGCCGGCGCCAGGCCGTTTGGGGTTTCGAGCATGCCGATGGTGCCGCCGGTATACAAAACCAGAAGATTCTTGACTGCGCGCATGGAGCATTCCGTAGCGATGGGCAAAGAGAAGCCGCCGCCCGCGAACGGGGCGGCTGACAGGGGGAGGGTATCAGCGTTGCGTCTGAGGGTGGACGATGCTGTGGTCGGCAGCGGTTTCGTGCTGCGGGTTGGCCGGCCAGGCGGCGCGGTCCAGGTCCAGATCGGCGAACTTGCTGGAGTCGAACACCGGCTGCTTGATGCCGGCACGGCGCTGGGCGTCGTAGTCGCGCATCACACGCAGGCCGACCTTGAACAGCAGGGTCAGGGCGATCAGGTTGACGAAGGCCAGGCAGGTCATGGTGATGTCGGCGAAGGCGAAGACAGTCGACAGATCCTGCATGGAACCCCACACCACCAGTGCCAGGACCAGTGCGCGGAAGCCCATCAGTACGGCGCGATTACGGGTCAGGAACTGCAGGCTGTTCTCGCCCAGGTAGTAGTTGTAGAGGATGCAGGTGAAGACGAACAGCGACAGCGCCACGCTGACGAAAATACGGCCCCAGTCACCGACCACAGCGGCCAGCGAGTTCTGCGTCAGCACGATGCCATCGCCTTCGAAGCCTGGGGTGTAGAAGCCCGACAGCAGGATCAGCAGCGCGGTGCAGGTGCAGATCACGAAGGTATCGAGGAACACGCTGAACGCCTGAACCACGCCCTGCGCCCCCGGGTGCTTGACCGCTGCCACTGCCGCGACGTTGGGCGCACTGCCAAGGCCGGCTTCGTTGGCGAACACGCCGCGCTTCACACCCATGACGATGGCGCTGCCGAGCAGGCCGCCGAATGCCGGGTCGAGGCCGAAGGCGCTCTTGAAGATGGTTTCCAGCATCGCCGGCACGTGTTCGATCTGGGTGCCGATGACGTACAGGGTCACGCCGATGTAGGCCAGGGTCTTGACCGGTACCAGCAGGTCGGACACCGCAGCGATACGCTTGATGCCGCCAATGAAGGTGATCGCCAGCAGTACCGCGAGGACGATGCCGGTGTGGCTGGGCGAGAAGTCGAAGGCGTTCTGCAGCGAGTGGGTCACGGTGTACGACTGCAGGCCGATGAAGGCGAAGCCGTAGGTGACCAGTAACAGGATCGAGAAGACGATGGCCATGCTGCGGCGCTTGAGGCCGTGCAGGATGTAGTAGGCCGGACCACCGCGGTACAGGCCGTCGCCGTCGGCGCGCTTGTACACCTGGGCCAAGGTACATTCGAAGAAGCTGCTGGACATGCCCACCAGCGCGGTGACCCACATCCAGAACACTGCACCTGGGCCGCCCAGGGTCACGGCGATACCGACACCGGCGATGTTGCCGGCACCCACCCGGCCTGCAAGGCTGAGCATGAGCGCCTGGAACGAGCTGAGCTGGCCTGCCTGGCCGCGAAGGGATTCCTTGAATACCCCGAACATGTGGCCAAAGTGGCGGAATTGCACGAACCGCGAGCGGATCGTGAAGTAGCCACCGAGACCGACGATGAGCACGATGAGGAGTTTCCCCGAGAGGAAATCGTTGAGTGCGTCGAGCATGAAAAGAACCTCGATTCTTATTTTTCGCGTTGGATGACCCGCGCGGCAGGGCGCGGCGCAATTCGATGGGGCGCATGGTTGGCTATGACACGAAGGGTTACAATTTCGCGGCTTGGTCTTACTTGATGCGACTTGATGCTAGAATTGCGTCCTTCGCATCAGTTGGACGGACACATGAGCGAGCACTTCGCCCTCAATCTAAAGCTGGCCTGCAGCCATTACCGCTCTATCTCCGAGGTTTGCCGGCAGTTGTCGATCAACCGCGCGCAATTCAACAAATACCTCAGCGGACAGAGCCATCCGACGAACTACAACCTCAAACGGATCGGCGATTTCTTCGGCGTCGAGGATTACGAACTGGGCCTGCCGCCCGATCAGTTCGCGCGGCTGATCGGCGCGCGGCATTCCTCGACACTGGCCAAGCAACTGGGCGATCCGATCGCCGAGCTGTTCCAGCCATTGCATGAACACGGTGGCAACCTGTCGCGCTACTGCGGTTATTACTTCGAGTATTCCAACTGTATGTCGGTACCAGGCATGGTGCTGCTGTCGCTGGTGCACCTGCGCGAAGAACGCGGGCGCTTTCTGTTCGAGCGCCAAGAGCGCCAGGAACGCACCAGCAGCACCGACGTACAGGCCGAGGACTGGGTGCGCTGCCGTTATCTGGGCGCAGCCTTTCAACTGCAGGATCGCCTGTTCCTGATCGACTACGAATCACTGACGCTCAATGAAATGAGCCAGACCATCCTGATCCCCAGCTTCAAGAGCCGCATTACCCGCCTCAATGGCCTCAAGACCGGCGTATCGAGCGGCGATCGACGCAACCCGGCCTGTACCCGGGTGGTCTGGGAGTACCTGGGCGCAGACATCAATCGGATCAACGCCTACCGTCAGGTCAAGCTGTACCGGCCGGACGATCCGCGCATCGACGACGATGTGCGCGAGCGCCTCAGCGTCGGGCCGATCAGCCACGGCTTGTTCGAAATCGAATAGCCGTGTGGGCCGCGCCATTGCCGGGGTTGCGCTGGCAGGAAGGTAAACCCCACAATGTTCGCTTTCCTTATCAACCTGTTCGGATCTGCTGACTCTATGCGTATGCGCCTGATGCTGTTGGGTGGTGGCAATGCCCTCGGGCAAGCGCTGATTCGTCTCGGGGCCGAGGAAAACATCGGATTTCTCGCACCGCGGCCACCCGAAGACGGCTGGGATGCCGCAAGCCTGACCCAGTTGCTCGACGACAATCGTCCCGATGCGCTGATAAACCTTGCCTATTATTTCGACTGGTTCCAGGCCGAGTCGGTCAGCGACCAGCGCCTGACCCAGCAGGAACGTGCGGTGGAGCGCCTGGCTGAACTGTGCCAGCACCACCAGATCACCCTTGTGCAGCCCTCCAGCTACCGCGTGTTCGATGGCTCACGGGCTACCGCATACAGCGAAAAGGACGAGCCGGTACCGCTCGGTCAGCGCGGCCAGGCCCTGTGGCGGATCGAGCAAAGCGTGCGCGCCGCTTGCCCGCAGCACATCCTGCTACGTTTCGGCTGGGTGCTCGACGAGAGCATCGACGGCCTGCTGGGGCGCTTCCTGACCCGCGCCGAGCTGCCGCAGGAGTTGCTGCTGGCCGATGACCGACGCGGCAATCCAACGCCGGTAGACGATGCCGCGCGGGTAATCATCTCGGTGCTCAAGCAGCTCGATTGCGCCGCGCCGCTGTGGGGGACGTACCATTACGCCGGCAACGAGGCGACCACTCCGGTGGTACTCGGCCAGGCGATTCTCGCCGAAGCGTCGCAGCGTCGTACCCTGGCCATTCAGGTGCCCAGTGCGCAAGCCCATGCGGCCAGCCTCGACGCCAGCGAAGAGCCGCAGAACGCGGTGCTGGCCTGCAAGAAGATCCTGCACACCTTCGGCATCAAGCCGCGTGCCTGGCGCGCTGGACTGCCCCCTCTACTAGAGCGCTTCTACCGAAATGTCTGATGCCCCCGTTCTTATCACCGGCGGCGCCGGCTTCATCGGCTCGCACCTGTGCGACGCGCTGCTGGCGAGCGGTCAGCGCGTGCGGGTGCTGGATGACCTGTCCACTGGCAAGCCTGGCAACCTGCAACTCGATCACCCGCACCTTGAGCTGATTCAAGGCGATGTCGCCGACAGCGCCCTGGTGCTGCGCGCCGCGCAAGGTTGTCGCGCCGTGGTGCACCTGGCCGCAGTGGCCTCGGTGCAGGCGTCCGTGGATGATCCGGTGAAAACCCACCAGAGCAATTTCATCGGCACCCTGAACGTTTGCGAAGCCCTGCGCGTGCACGGCATTCGGCGGGTGCTGTTCGCCTCCAGCGCGGCGGTGTACGGCAACAATGGCGAAGGGCAGGCCATCGCTGAAGACACGCCCAAGGCGCCGTTGACGCCCTATGCGGTGGATAAGCTCGCCAGCGAGCAGTACCTGGATTTCTACCGCCGCCAGCACGGCCTGGAGCCGGTGGTGTTTCGCTTCTTCAACATCTTCGGTCCGCGCCAGGACCCTTCGTCACCGTATTCAGGGGTCATCAGCATCTTCTGTCAGCGCGCGCTGCAGCAGTTGCCGATCACCGTGTTCGGCGATGGTGAGCAGACCCGTGACTTCCTCTACGTCACCGACCTGGTGCAGATCATGCAACAGGCGCTGGATCAGCCTCGGGTCGAGGAGGGCGCGGTGAACATCGGCCTGAACCAGGCCACCTCGCTCAATCAACTGCTGGCCGCGCTGGGCCAGGCGCTGGACGGCCTGCCGGCAATCAGCCACCTGCCGGCACGTTCCGGCGACATTCGTCACTCGCGGGCCGACAACAGCCGCCTGCTGGCGCGCTTCATCCTGGCCGAGCCGACTGCTCTGGTGGATGGTCTGCGCGAGCTGCTCAAGCAGCCCTGAGCTTATTTCAGACGCACATGAAAACGCCCCACCTCCGCTGTCGCGGGGGTGGGGCGTTGCTCTGACTGGGGTCAGATCAGAACTTGTAGCCGATACCGACCATGTAGACCCATGGGTCGACTTCGACGTTGACCTTGGTCTTGCCAACGCCCAGGGCGCTTGGCCCGTCGATGGTGGCCTTGGTGTTGATGTCGACGTACCAGACCGCGGCGTTGACCAGCAGGTTGTCAGTGAGCATGTAGTCCATGCCCAGCTGGCCGGCCAGGCCTACCGAGTCTTGCAGCTTCATGTTGCTGAAGCCTTGCTGCTTGCGCGAGCTGCTCAGTTCTTCATCGAAAAACAGCGTGTAGTTGACGCCGATACCCGCGTAGGGCTGGAACTTCGAGGAGGCGTCCATCGGGTAGTACTGCAACGAAAGGGTGGGTGGCAGTTGCTTGATGTCGGCCAGCTTGCCATCGAGGCCTGCGCCCAGGCCCTTGACGCCAACGGTGTGCTTGAACGGGGTGGCGGCCAGCAGTTCGATACCGACGTGCTCGGTGAGCATGTAGGCGAAGGCCAGGCCCAGCTGGGTGTCGCTGTTGAGGGTGGCCTTGGTGCCCGATACCCGTGCGCCGTCGAGCTTGATTTCGCCGCTGTCTTCGTTGGGCGCGGTGGTGATGGCGCCGGAACGCAGGATGAAATCACCCGCCTGATAAGCGTGGGCAGCCGGCGCTGCCAGGGCCAGGGCGATCAGCGAGGCACCGAGCAAGGACTTGTTCATGGAAGCTCCGAAAGGACGTTATGAAGTGAATGGCGCAATGGTACGGAGCGGCCTTAGCGCAAGATTTGACACAGCTCAACAAAGCGTTGGGGTCAGGGAACTCTTGCTCACTTCAATTCGTAGGCGTAGATCTTCTCGGCTTCCATCTGATACCCCGACTCGGCCAGCTCGCTGCTCGAATGCGCGACCTTGAGCGTGCCCTCGATCCAGTACGGCTGGTAGAGGTCTTCAACGCGCACGCCCATTTCGCTGACGATGTGCACGATCTGGTTGGCCGGGGGCGGTGGCACGTGGATGCAGGCGCCGTAGTACGGCACCAGTAGAAACTCGGTGGTGCGGCCTTCCTCGCTGACTTCCAGCGGCACGATGTAACCGGGCAGCTTGATCATCTGGCCGTCCAGTGCCTGCACCACCGGGGCGTTGGGCGCTGGTTGCAGCGCCGCTGGCGCCGACTCGGCCGACAGCGCATCGCTCAGTTGCGACAGGTCGTGCAGCGGCGCCATCTGCGGCTCGATGATCGGCGCGCCCTCGGGGATCAGCGCCGGCCAGTCGAGCTCACGCGGCTCGCCCGCCCAGACAGGGGCGATCAGCGCCAGCATCAGCAGCAGAATCAGTGTCAGCGCGCCCGGTCCCAGGCGTTTTGCCGGTGGCATGCGGCGGTTCATCGCGGGCGGCCTCACAGGTGGATCGACAGGCCGTCGGCCAGTGACTGTCGGTAGGCGCGCCAGGCCGGCACGCTGCCCATCAGCAAGGCGGCGGCGAAGATCAGCCCCAGCAGGCTCCACTCGTGGGCGCTGGGCCAGGCCAGGGGCAGGTACAGACCGTAGTTGGCTTGCACGTAGCCTTGGGCGAGGGCAATGCCCGCATACAGCAGGGCCAGACCGGCGACGATACCGGCCGCGGCCAGGGCAGCGGCCTCCAGCACCAGCAAGCCGCCGATGTGCCAGGGCCGTGCGCCCACCGAGCGGAGAATCGCCATCTCCCGGCGCCGCTCGTTGAGGCTGGTGAGAATCGCCGTGAGCATGCCGATCAGGCCGGTCAGCACGACGAACAGCGACACCACGAACAGCGCCTGCTCGGCGGTGCTCATCAGGCTCCACAACTCTTGCAGGGCCACCCCAGGCAGAATCGCCAGCAGCGGTTCGTTGCGAAATTCGTTGATTTCGCGCTGCACGCTGAAGGTGGCGATCTTGTTGTTCAGGCCAAGCATGAAAGCCGTGATGGCCGCCGGCTGCAAGTCCATGGCGCGCGCCTGTTCGGCGCTGATGCGCCCGGCACCGCGGGCGGGCACGCCGTTGTGCCAGTCGATGTGAATGGCTTCCATGCCCGCCAGGCTGATGTGCAGGGTGCGGTCGACCGGGGTACCGGTGCGCTTGAGCACGCCGACCACGGTGAACGGCTTGTCGTCGTGCTTGACCAGGCTCACCGCAGCGATGCCGTGGGCCAGCACCAGGTGATCGCCCAGCGTGTAGTGCAGCGCTTCGGCGACTTCCGCGCCGAGCACCACCTCGAATGGATCGTCGGCGAAGGCGCGGCCCTGCGCCAGTTGCAGGTTCTGCCGGTGGCCGTACTGGTAGTGGTCGAAATACGCCGCGCTGGTGCCCATGACCCGGTAGCCGCGGTGTGAGTCGCCCAAAGAAATCGGAATCGCCCACTTCACCCGGGGGTCGTTGGCGTAGTGCTGGAAACTGTCCCAGCGAATGTTGTTGGTGGCGTTGCCGATGCGAAACACCGAATACAGCAGCAGATTCACCGACCCTGAGCGGGCACCGACGATCAGGTCAGTGCCGCTGATGGTGCTGGCGAAGCTGGCGCGGGCTTCGGTACGCACGCGCTCCACCGCCAGCAGCAGGCACACCGAGAGGGCAATGGCGAACGCCGTGAGCAGCGCAGTGAAACGCCGGTTGGCCAGGCTGGCCAGGGCAATACGAAGCAGGTGCATCAGGCCTCCTGGGGCGTGCTGGCGCGGTTGAGATCGAGCAGCGACAGGTGGCGGTCGAACAACGGCGCCAGGCTTTGATCGTGACTGACGAACAGCAGGCTGGCGCCGGCTTCGCGGCATTCGGCGAACAGTAGACGGATGAAGCTTTCTCGGGTATCGGCGTCGAGCGCCGAGGTCGGCTCGTCGGCGATCACCAGTTCTGGTTGGCCGATCAGCGCCCTGGCGGCTGCCACGCGCTGTTGCTGGCCAATCGACAAGCTGTCGGCACGCCGCGCCAGCAGCGTTTCATCGGCCAGCCCCAGATGCGCCAGCAACGCCGCTGCTGCCCGCTCGACACTGCCGAAACGCTGGCTGGCGCGCTGCGCACGGCTGCGGGAAAAGCGGCAAGGCAGTTCGACGTTCTCACGCACCGACAGAAACGGCAGCAGGTTGAACTGCTGGAAGATGTAGCCGGTGTGATCGACGCGAAAACGGTCGCGGGCGCCCTGGCCGAGGGCGGCCAGGTCTTGCCCGAGCAGACGGATGCTGCCTTGCTGCGCCCGATTGACCCCGCCGAGCAGCCCCAACAGGGTGGTCTTGCCACTGCCGCTGGGACCTTTGAGGAACAACGCCTCGCCGCGCTCAAGCTGAAAGCGCGGAATGTCGAGCAAGGGCGGTTGCCCAGGCCAGGCGAAGGTCAGATCATTCAGATCGATCAGCGGCTGGCTCATTCAGAACGCGACCACGGCCTTGCCGGGCGTGGTTTCCAGTCCTTTCTGACCGTTCGGGCCAATCGCCTGCACGTTGATTTTCTGCGTGGCAGGGAAGGCCTTGAACAGCGGCGCCAGGTCGACCTGGGTGAGCTTGCCGGGGTTGGCGCACGTCAGCTGGTAGTGTGCATGCACGTCTGCGTGGCCGTGCTCGTGGGCATCGCCATCGTCGTCGTCAGCCTCGGGCGCATCGCCGAACAGCGGGCTTTCCAATTCCTGGGAGTCTTCCTTGCAGCCTGCGGCGGCGGGCAGGGCGAACAGTTTCAGCGGCTGCTCGAGCTGTTGACGAGCGGCGGCGACCTTGGCCTTGTCGGCATCGCTGCTGGCGGCGTGTTCGAAGCCCACCAGGTTCATGGCCGGGCTGACCAGTTGCAGCTCCAGGGTGCTGTCGTCGAGCACGGCGTTGAGGCTGGCGACGCCGTGCTCGTGGGCCGCGAGAGTGCCGTGAGCATGGTCATGATCATGATCATGGTCGTGATCGTCGTGGGCCTGGGCAACGGCCAGTGGCAGCAAAGCGAAGGGCAGGGCAAGCAGCAGACGACGCATGTAAGGCTCCGGAAGCGGATGCGGGAAGGTTTTGTGATGTTATAACAAAGGTCATTCCGGCTGCCAGAGTGCTTGGCGCAAGTTTCATGTCATGGGAGCATGCGCGGCATCGTCGGATCATGCAGAAGGTGACATCGTGAGAATACGCGGACAGATCGGCGACTGGCCGGTGGAACTGACCCTCGAACTGGAGCCCGGCGAATGGGCGCAGTTGCGCGGTCAGATCGCACCTGCCGAGCCTGAGCCCGAAGCGCAAACGCCGCGCCCGGCTATTGCGCGTGGCGATGACCGCACGTGGGAAGCCGCCAAGGCGGTGTTGCAGCAAGCGGGTGAGCTCGACGGGCCTCAACTGCTGCAGCGGCTGGAAGCATTGGCGGGTAGTGAGGTTGCCGGCAAACGCCTGCTGGTGCGCTTGCGCCATGCGGCAGAGGTCAAGGTCGAAAGTGCAGGCGATGCCCCGCTGTACCGTTGGCAGGGTAATGCGGGGCAGGGTTGACTCAATAGATGGCCGCGAACAGTTTGCGGCGGTACTGAGTGACCAACGGGTGATCGCCGCCGAGCAGTTCGAAGACCTGCAGCAACGACTTGTGCGGCAGGCCATCGGCATAGCTGCGGTTGCGCTGGAACAGCTTCAGCAAACCGTCCAGCGCCGCATCGTACTGCTGACGAGCCAGTTGCTGGATGCACAGCTGGTAGGCCGCTTCGTCATCGCCCGGGTTCTGCGCCAGGCGGCTTTTCAGCTCGGCGACTTCCGGCAGGCTGGCGGCCTGGCGCAGGAAGGTCAGCTGGGCTTTGGCGCCGGCCAGCGCGGCCTTGTGTTCGTCACCGGTCACCGCGCCGAGCACGGTCTCGGCTTCGCCCAGTTCGCCACGCTCGGCCAGGCAGCGGGCATACAGAATCAGGCCCAAGGCATTGCTGTTGTCTTCGCTGAGCAGTTGCTTGAGGGTCGCCTCAGCTTCGGTGAAGCGGCTTTCGGCGAACAGCGCCTGGGCTTGCTCCAGCGGCGATTGTTCTTGCGCGGGCGGCAACTGCACATGGGGTTCGAGCATCGCGCGGATGGCTGACTCAGGTTGGGCGCCGGCGAACCCGTCGACCGGCTGGCCATCCTTGAACAGCACCACGGTGGGCAGGCTGCGGATACCGAACTGGCCGACGATCTGCTGCTCGACATCACAGTTGACCTTGGCCAGCAGCAGCTCGCCGCGATATTCCTCGGCAATTTTCGCCAGCATCGGCATCAGGGCCTTGCAGGGCGCGCACCATTCGGCCCAGAAATCCACCAGTACCGGTTTGTGGAAGGAGTTCTCGATCACCGACTGCTGGAAGTCGGCCTCGGTGGCATCGAAGATGTACGGGGTGTCGGTAGCGCTCATCGTGATTCTCGCAAGGCAAGGTGACGCCACTATAAAGGCTGGCGCGCCGCGTGGTACAGGCTGACGCACCGGAATTCGTGGGGTTCGGCAAGGTCCGGCAAGGTCACGGCGTGCAGCGTGCCGAGGGGGCGGTAAAGCGGATGGCTGAAATCGCGCACCCGTGAATCGGCCACCAGCGCCTGGCGGCCGCGGCTGAGGAACTGGTCGAGCAAGGGCAGGTTGGCGCGGTCGTACAGCACATCGGCGACCAGTATCAGGTCGAAGCGGTCCGCCTCGCGGAAGAAGTCGGCGCTATAGCCCAGTTTCACCTCGTTCAGCTCGGCGTTTGCCCGGCATGCGTGCAAGGCCAGCGGGTCGAGGTCGCACACCACCACTTCGGCGGCCCCGGCACGCGCAGCGGCGATCCCGGCAACCCCTGAGCCGGCGCCGAAGTCCAGCACGCGCTTGCCCTGCACCCAGTGCGGCTGTGCGGCCAGATACCGAGCCAGGGCCAGGCCACTGGCCCAGCAAAAGCTCCAGTACGGTGGCTCGGCCAGGATTCGCTGGGTTTCTTCACTGCTGAAGGCGCGGTCCATGTTCTGTTCGTCGAGCAGCCAAAGCTGCAGGTCGGTGCCGGGCAAGGCACTGACGGCCAGGCGCGCTTCGCCGATCAGCGCGCTCAAGGCCTGCTGCAGCGGCACCTCAGGGCGCCTTGTCGAAGCGAACGGGGGCGAGGGTCTGGGTCTGCGCCTGGGCGATACGCTGCGATTGCATGTGCAGAATCAACTGCCCCGACTGGCTGGCGCGGCCGCGCAGCTCGACCCGCGCGTTGGCAGGAAAGGCGTCGGGGTTGAAGCGCAGGTGATAGGCCAGCGGCTGGCCGGTGCCGGTGAGGTTGCTGTTGGCCAGCAGGCGTTGCGGACGGCCTTTGTCGTCCACCACCAGCAGCGCCAGTTCCACGTCCGCCCCCGGCGGAATGTTTTCCAGCGAACCGTTCAGTTCGCGCTGCCAGGCGAGCAGCGGACCGGGTTCATCGACCTTCTTCACCGCCACCTTCTCGGGCGGCGCGGCCACGGCAGGTGGGGTTTTTGGACGATCGCTGCCGCAGGCAGCCAGCAGGGCGGCGCAGCACAGCACGATGAGCGCACGAGGGTGCATGGGGTAATCCTTCACGGGCAGATTTCGCTGATGGTAAACCCTTTGGCTTGTCTTGCCAGTGGGATGCGCTACCATGAGGCCCCCTTTTTTCTGTTGCCTGCCACCATGCACTGTCCCTTTTGCGGTGCCAACGACACCAAGGTCATCGACTCCCGCCTCGTCGCCGAGGGCGAGCAGGTGCGCCGTCGCCGTGAATGCGTGGCCTGCGGCGAGCGCTTCACCACCTTCGAAACCGCCGAGCTGGTGCTGCCCAGGCTGATCAAGCAGGACGGCACCCGACAACCGTTCGACGAAGACAAACTGCGCGCCGGTGTGCAGCGGGCGCTGGAAAAACGCCCGGTGAGCATCGAACGGGTCGAGGCAGCGCTGGCGCACATCAAGCACAAGCTGCGCGCTACCGGCGAGCGTGAGGTCAAGTCGCTGGTGGTCGGCGAGCTGGTGATGAGCGAGCTGCGCAAGCTCGACGAAGTCGCCTACATTCGCTTCGCCTCCGTGTACCGGCGCTTCCAGGATCTGGAAGAATTCCGCGAAGAGATCGACCGCCTGGCCCGTGAGCCGGCCAAAGAGTGAACATGTCCAGCCTGACCGCTCAGCTCGATGCCCAGTACATGGCCAGGGCGCTGCAACTGGCGCGCAAGGGCCTCTACAGCACCCATCCCAACCCGCGTGTCGGTTGCGTCATCGTGCGCGACGGCGAAGTGGTCGGCGAGGGATGGCACGTACGCGCGGGTGAACCCCATGCCGAGGTGCACGCGTTGCGCCAGGCGGGCGAACGCGCGCGCGGTGCCTGCGCCTATGTCACTCTCGAGCCGTGCAGCCACCATGGGCGTACCCCGCCGTGTGCCGATGCGCTGATCAACGCTGGCGTGGCCCGGGTGGTCGCGGCCATGCAAGACCCCAACCCCAGCGTTGCCGGACAGGGCCTGACGCGGCTGGCCGCGGCTGGCATCGCTGTCGCCAGTGGCGTGCTCGAGGCCGAGGCGCGGGCGCTCAATCCTGGCTTTCTCAAGCGTATGGAACACGGCCTGCCATATCTGCGGGCGAAACTTGCCATGAGCCTGGACGGCCGCACCGCCATGGCCAGCGGCGAAAGCCAATGGATCACCGGCCCTGCTGCGCGAGCCGCCGTACAGCGTCTGCGCGCCCGTTCAAGCGTAGTGCTGAGCAGCGCCCAGAGCGTGCTAGCCGACAGCGCACGCATGACCGTGCGCAGTGCCGAGCTGGGGCTGGATGCCGAACTCAGCGCCCTGGCCGAATCGCGTCCGCCGCTACGGGTGCTGATCGATGGCCGCCTGCGCCTGCCGCTGAGTGCGCCGTTCTTCCAGGCCGGCCCCGCGCTGGTGATCACCGCGGCAGATGACGACCCACGCTACAAGGCCGCCGGTCATGAGCTGCTGCGCCTGCCGGGTAGCGATGGTCGCGTCGACCTGACCGCGGTGTTGCCAGCCCTGGCAGCGCGTGGCGTCAACGAAATCCTGCTGGAAGCTGGCGCCGGCCTGGTCGGCGCCTTTGCCCAATTGGGGTTGATCGACGAGTACCGCCTGTTCGTCGCCGGCACCTTCCTGGGTTCCAGCGCCAGGCCGCTGCTCGACTGGCCGCTGGCCCGCATGAGCGAAGCGCCGCGGCTGAAAATCACCGGCATGCGCGCCGTCGGCGACGACTGGCAGATCACTGCCATCCCCCTGCCGCCCGGCCACGTATAATGCCCGGCTTGCCCCGCGCAGCCCTGTTCCCGAGGAAGACACCATGTTCACCGGTATCATCGAATCCATCGGCACCATCCGCAGCCTGACCCCCAAAGGCGGCGATGTGCGCGTCTACGTGCAGACCGGCAAGCTCGACCTGGGCGACGTCAAGCTTGGCGACAGCATCGCGGTCAACGGTGTGTGCCTCACTGCGGTTGAACTGCCCGGCGATGGTTTCTGGGCCGACGTCAGCCGTGAAACCCTCGACTGCACCGCGTTCGTCGATCTCAAGACCGGCAGCCGGGTCAACTTGGAAAAGGCCCTGACCCCGACCACCCGCCTGGGCGGTCATCTGGTCAGTGGGCATGTCGACGGTGTCGGTGAAATCATCTCGCGCAGCGATAACGCCCGCGCCATCCAGTTCCGCGTGCGTGCACCCAAGGAACTGGCCAAGTACATCGCCCACAAGGGCTCGATCACCGTCGACGGCACCAGCCTCACGGTCAATGCGGTCGACGGCGCCGAATTCGAGCTGACCATCGTTCCGCACACGCTGTCCGAAACCATCATGGCCGACTACCGCGCAGGGCGTCGGGTCAACCTTGAGGTCGACCTGCTGGCCCGTTACCTGGAGCGTCTGCTGCTGGGCGACAAGGCGGCCGAGTCGAGCAAGGGCAGTGGCATCACCGAAAGCTTCCTGGCCGCCAATGGCTTCTTGAAATCCTGATTGAATTGAGAAGGGGGTGCCGCGTGGCGCTCAACAGCATCGAAGAACTGGTAGAAGACATCCGCCAGGGCAAAATGGTCATCCTCATGGATGACGAAGACCGCGAGAACGAAGGCGACATCATCATGGCCGCCGAGTGCTGCCAGGCCGAGCACATCAACTTCATGGCCAAGCATGCCCGTGGCCTGATCTGCATGCCCATGACCCGCGAGCGCTGCGAAACCCTCAAGTTGCCATTGATGGCGCCGCGCAATGGCTCGGGCTTCGGCACCAAGTTCACCGTGTCCATCGAAGCGGCCGAAGGCGTCACCACCGGCATCTCCGCCGCTGACCGCGCGCGCACCGTGCAGGCGGCGTCGGCCAAGGATGCCCAGGCTGAAGACATCGTCAGCCCCGGCCACATCTTCCCGCTGATGGCCCAGCCCGGCGGCACCCTGGCCCGCGCCGGGCACACCGAAGCGGCCTGCGACCTGGCGCGCATGGCCGGTTTCGAGCCGAGCGGGGTGATCTGCGAGGTGATGAACGACGACGGCACGATGTCGCGCCGCGCCGAGCTGGAAGTGTTCGCTGCCGAGCACGGCCTGAAGATCGGCACCATCGCCGACCTGATCCACTACCGCATGATCCACGAACGTACCGTTCAGCGGGTTTCCGAGCAGTCGGTGGCAAGCGAGCTGGGCGAGTTCAACCTGGTCACCTACCGCGATGCGGTGGAAGGCGACGTGCACATGGCGCTGACCCTGGGCGACATCAATGGCGAGCAGCCGACCCTGGTGCGGGTGCACAACATGGACCCGCTGCGCGACCTGCTGCTGGTCAAGCAGCCGGGGCGTTGGAGCCTGCGCGCGGCCATGGCGGCCGTGGCCGAGGCCGGTAGCGGCGTGGTGCTGCTGCTGGGGCATCCGCTCGATGGCGACGTGCTGCTCTCGCACATTCGTGAAAGCGCCGGCGAAGCACCGGTCGTCAAGACCCCGACCACCTACAGCACCGTCGGTGCCGGCTCGCAGATCCTGCGTGACCTGGGCGTGCGCAAGATGCGCCTGATGAGTTCGCCGATGAAGTTCAATGCGATATCCGGATTCGATCTGGAAGTTGTAGAATACGTGCCCTCCGAGTGACACCAGGCGCCGCCCAGGCCCTGGACCTCGAGTCCGAACCCTGCGAGGCCGCCTAGCGCGGCCTCGCTACTGAATATGAGAACTCTGGAATGACCCTGAAGACCATCGAAGGTACCTTCATCGCCCCCAAAGGTCGCTATGCCTTGGTGGTTGGCCGCTTCAACAGCTTCGTCGTCGAAAGCCTGGTCAGCGGCGCGGTCGACGCGCTGGTGCGTCACGGCGTCAGCGAAAGCGAAATCACCCTGATCCGTGCGCCAGGCGCGTTCGAAATCCCGCTGGTGGCGCAGAAGGTCGCGCAGCAGGGCGAATACGACGCCATCATCGCCCTGGGCGCAGTGATTCGTGGCGGCACCCCGCACTTCGAATACGTTGCCGGTGAATGCACCAAGGGCCTGGCCCAGGTTTCCATGGAGTTCGGCGTGCCGGTGGCCTTCGGTGTCCTGACCGTCGACTCCATCGAACAGGCCATCGAGCGTTCCGGCACCAAGGCTGGCAACAAAGGCGCCGAAGCGGCGCTGTCGGCCCTGGAAATGGTAAGTCTGCTGGCGCAGCTGGAGGCCAAGTGATTAGCGACGAAAGCGATCGTTTCAACCCGCGCGATCCAAAACCTGCGGATGCTGGCAAGCCCTCGAAAAGCGCCAAGCGTCGTGAAGCCCGCAAGCTCGCGACCCAGGCGCTGTATCAGTGGCACATGGCCAAGCACTCGCTGAACGAGATCGAAGCGCAGTTCCGGGTCGATAACGATTTCTCCGATGTCGATGGCGCCTACTTCCGCGAAATCCTCCACGGTGTTCCCGCCAGCAAGGTGGAAATCGACACGGCCCTGGCGCCGTGCCTCGACCTCGCCCTGGACGAACTCGACCCGGTGGAGCTGGCGGTTCTGCGCCTGTCCACCTGGGAGTTCATCAAGCGTGTCGATGTGCCGTACCGCGTGGTGATCAACGAAGGCGTCGAGCTGGCCAAAGTGTTCGGGGCAACCGATGGACACAAGTTCGTCAACGGCGTGCTCGACAAGCTGGCGCCGATTCTGCGCGAAGTCGAAGTCAAGGCGAACAAGCGCTGAGTACGGCGCTGACGCTCAATGGGTGAGTTCGAGCTGATCAACCACTACTTCGCTGCGGCGCCCTGCGCGCAAGGTGGCGAGGGCGTGGCGCTGGGGATCGGCGACGACTGCGCCCTGTTGCAGGTGCCCCCTGGCGAGCACCTGGCGGTGTCCACCGATACCCTGGTGGCCGGTGTGCATTTTCCCCACGATGCCGACCCCTACCTGCTCGGCCAGCGCGCGCTGGCCGTCTCTGCCAGTGATCTTGCCGCCATGGGCGCCACGCCCCTGGCCTTTACCCTCGCCCTGACCCTTGCCGATGTCGGCGCTGCCTGGCTCAAGGCCTTTGCCGAGGGCCTGCAGTGCATGGCCGGGCAATGCCGGCTTAGCCTGGTTGGCGGGGACACCACCCGTGGCCCACTGAGCCTGACCCTGACCGTGTTCGGTCGCGTGCCGCACGGCCAGGCGCTGCGCCGCAGTGGCGCGCAGCCGGGCGACCTGCTGTGCGTGGGCGGCAACCTGGGCAATGCCGCCGGTGCCTTGCCGCTGGTGCTCGGCAGCCAAACGGCGGCCCAGCACATCAGCGCGCCGCTGCTGGCGCATTATTGGTCGCCGCCACCGCAGTTGGCCCTGGGCCAGACGCTGCGGGGACGCGCCAGCGCAGCGCTGGATATCTCCGACGGATTGCTGGCCGATTGCGGCCATATCGCCAAGGCCTCGGCGGTGGCGTTGCAGATCGACCGGCAGCGTGTTCCGGTGTCGCCGGCCTTGCACGCGCTGCTGGGCGAGCAGGGCGCGTTGCAGGCGGCGCTCAGTGGCGGCGATGACTACGTGCTGGCGTTCACCGTGCCCCCTGCAGAGCTGGCAGGTCTGACCCGGGCCGTGGCGGGTGTTCACGTCATCGGCCGGGTGTTGCCCGGGCAGGGTGTGAGTGTGGTCGACGATCAGGGACGTGATGTCACGCCGGCGCTACGCGGTTATCAGCATTTCCACGCCGTGCCCTGAGCGATGCCGAAAGCCGCAGTGAGCTTGACGAGCCGCTGGTCGCGGTCTTCGCTTGGCTGCAAACGTGGACGCTGTGGAGCGACAAGGGGTTGAGCATGAGAGCGGTTCTGCTAATGCTGGTGATGATGGTCTGCGCGGGGGCTGCCTGTGCAGCATCGCCTGCGCAGATCATTCTGGTCAGTGAAGACTGGGATCAGTACACCGAGGCCGATGGCAGCGGCCTGGCCTGGGACGTGCTGCGCAAGGTGTTCGAGCCGGCCGGGGTCAAGGTGGTGGCGCAAACCGCGCCGTACAGCCGTGCCATCGGCCTGGTGAAGCGCGCCGAGGCCGACGCCTGGGTTGGCTCGTACAAGGCCGAGAATGCCGACAACCTGTACCCGCGCTGGCACTTCGATGTCGATCACATCTACGCCCTGGGCCTCGCCGACGGGCCTGTGCCGAGCGCCGAGAATATCGGCAGCTATCGCCTGGCCTGGGTGCGCGGCTACGACTACGCGCGCTACCTGCCCAACGTCGGTAATGGCCGCGAGGTGCAGCGCCGTGAAGGCATTCTGCCGATGCTCGAGCATCACCGCGTCGACTTCTATATCGACGCCCTGACCGAGGTCGACTACGTGCTGGGCCACGCCGCCGAACCGCAGCGCTTTCGACGCACCCACATCGCCGAACTGCCGCTGTACCTGGCCTTCGCCGATACCAACGACGCCCGCCAGTTGCTGGAGCTGTTCGATCGGCGCATGGCTGAGCTGGTACGCAGCGGCGAGCTCAAGCCGATCTTCCAGCGTTGGCAACAACCGTATCCATTCACCGCCAACAGCCAGCCGCAGTAGCCTGCGCACAGTTGCCGGGTCTGCTGATACAATCGCCCCACGTGAAACCCCTAGTTACCTATCAGGAGCACAACGTGCCCGTCGTCTTTGTCGCCGCCTCAAAACTACCGACGCCCTTCGCAACCTTCACCATGCATGGCTTTCTCGACGAAGCCACTGGCCGCGAGCACGTCGTGCTTAGCCTGGGTGACATTGCCGATGGTCAGCCGGTGCTGGGGCGTCTGCATTCGGAGTGCCTGACGGGCGATGCGCTGTTCAGTCAGCGCTGCGACTGCGGCTCACAGCTGGAGGCGGCGTTGCAGGCCATCGCCCGCGAGGGCCGTGGCGTGTTGCTGTACCTGCGTCAGGAAGGCCGTGGTATCGGCCTGCTGAACAAGATTCGCGCCTACGAGCTGCAGGATGGCGGTGCCGATACCGTCGAGGCCAACGAGCGCCTGGGCTTTGCCGCCGACCAGCGCGACTACGCCATGTGCCTGCCGATGCTCGAGCACCTTGGCGTCAGTTCGCTACGGCTGATGACCAACAACCCACGCAAGGTCAAGGCGCTCACCAGCATGAACATCGCCGTGGCCGAGCGTGTGCCGCTGCACACCGGGCAGAACCCACACAACCTGCACTACCTGGCCACCAAGGCCGGCAAGCTCGGCCACATGATGGGCAACGAGCATCAGGGCGAAGTGCCACAGGGGTGAGTTTCCTGGCCAGAGCAGGCCGTGTCCGTCACTGCCTGGCGCAGTCGTTGCTGGGTCTGTCGTTGCTTTTTGCGTCCAGCGCCCAGGCCGCGCTGTCCCGGGTGGTCAGCCTGGCCCCGGCACTCACCGAGATGATGATCGAGCTGGATGCCCAGGACCTGCTGGTGGGTGTGGTCGAGGCCAATGGCGTTGCAGCGCCGCTGCCCGGACTGCCTTCGGTCGGCACCTATGGTGCACTGAACATGGAGCGACTGGTCAGCCTCAAGCCGGATCTGGTGTTGCTGTGGGAGGGCGGGGTGTCGCCGGCTGAGCTCAAGCAATTGCAGAATCTGGGCATTGCCAGCCTGTCGATCGTGCCACGTGACCTCGACCAACTGATCGACAAGATCGAAGCGCTGGCCGTGCGGCTCGGCCGTTCCGAGCAAGGCAGGCAGCACGCCGCCGCCCTGCGCACGCGCTTACAGGCACTGCGTGCACAGTACCGTCGGGCAGAGCCGCTGAAGGTGTTCTACCAGGTGTGGGACAACCCGCTGTACACCCTCGGTGGCAAACAGATCATCAGCAATGCCCTGCGCGTGTGCGGCGCGCGCAATGTGTTCGAAGACCTCGACCCACCCGCGCCGATGGTCAGTGTCGAGTCGGTGATCGAACGTGATCCGCAGGTCATCCTGGGCAACGATCAGGCCCAGCTCAACGCTTGGAAGGCCCGCAAACAGGTCGATGCGGTTGCCCACGCGCGCTTGCTGGTGGTGCCGGACAACGGCATCGAGCGGCCCAGCGGGCAGATGATCGAGGCGACGGCCAAGCTCTGCGCCCTGATCGAAACTACAGCGCCGGCGTCCAAGTAACGCTCATCAGCCAGGTGCGGCCCTCTTCCCGGTAGCCATAGCTGGCGCCGTCAAAGCTGTACAAGGCCCGGCTGTAAGACGTGTCCAACAGGTTGTCGAGGCTCAGGCGCAGCTTCAGCGCAGGGCTGGCTGACCATTCCCCGCGCAGTCCAAGCACGCCATGGCCGGCGAGGCGCTGGCGGTTGTCTTCGCCATCGAAGCTGGCGCTGACCGCCTGCCAACTGGCGCCGACGCTGAAGGCATCGAACTGGCGATCAAGGTCCAGGCTCAGGGTGCGGCGGGCGCGGCGGGCCAAGGTATGCCCGCTGTCGCGGTCGCGCGGGTCGATCAGCGCCAGGCCGAGCTGGCTCTGCCAGGCGCCCCAGCGCTGGTCGAGGCTCAGTTCGAAACCGTTGATCCGCGCGGCAGCGACGTTCTCGGGTTGCAGGCCGGCGAAGACGATGGCATCGCGCAGCTCGGTGCGGTACAGCGACGCCTCCAGGCGGCTATCGCTGCTCAATCGACTGCGCCATTGCAGCTCGACGCTCTTGGAGTGTTCAGGGTCCAGCGTAGGGTTGCTGTAGCCGGGGTAGTAGAGGTCGTTGAAGGTCGGTGCGCGGAAGCCTTCGCTGTAGGACAGTAGCAGGTCGTTGGCCGGATTCAGCGGCACGCCCAGGCTCGCGCTCCAGCTGGTTTGTCCGCCGTACTGCTGGTTCTGGTCGCGGCGCACGCCCAGTTCGGTGTTGAAGTGCTCGCCTTCGAAGCGGTGCTGAACGAACGCTGCCCGGTTCCAGCGGCTATCTCGCGCCAAGCGTTCACTGGCGTGGACACGGTCCTGATAACCGTCGACGCCCGCTGACAGGCTGTGCTGCTCGCTCAGGGTCAGGGTGTTCTGCCAGGTGAGCTGGTCACGGTAGGTGTTGAACGCCGAGCGCTCGCTGCTGAGCTTGTCGCGGCTTTCGCTGCGGTTCTCGCTGTGGCCCAGCTCCAGGCGGCTGTGCCAGCGTTCGCTCAGTTGTGCATCGAGGTAGCTGCCCAGGCTGCTGACGGTGAAATCGGTGTACGGCTTCTGCGCCAGGCTGTCGAAGGTGACCGGGTCGAAGCGTCCGTAAGGGTTGTCGTATTCGCTGCGGCCCTGGCTGTCGAGCAGGTTCAGCCCAGCCTCGAAACGTTCGTTGAAGGTGTGGCTCAGGCTCAGGTTCAGCGAGCGATTGCGGTACGCCTCGTGGTCAGCGTCGCTGGCGAACGAGGGGCCGGTGGCATCGATGCCGGCGCTCTCATCGAGGCTGGCGCCGAGGTTGAAGCGGGTGGCGTCGTCACCGCCGGAAAGCCCCAGGCTGCGCTGCCAGGTGTGTTGACTGCCGCCAGCCAGGTGCAGGCGAGGTTGCAGGCCAGGGCCGCTGCTGCGGCGGGTGAAGATCTGGATCACGCCGCCGATGGCGTCGCTGCCGTACACCGCCGAGCGCGAGCCGCGCAGTACTTCGACCCGTTCGACTTGGTCGATGTCGAGAAACTGCAGGCCGCTGTCACCGGAGGTCGCGTTGGCGATGCGCACGCCATCGACCAGCACCAGC
Organism: Pseudomonas cremoricolorata; assembly: GCF_000759535.1. Lineage (NCBI taxonomy): Bacteria > Pseudomonadati > Pseudomonadota > Gammaproteobacteria > Pseudomonadales > Pseudomonadaceae > Pseudomonas > Pseudomonas cremoricolorata. The sequence goes on from NZ_CP009455.1 coordinate 1,826,367, forward strand.
GCCTGGGCGGTCTTGGTGCCACGTATGAAGATGCCTGGCACGCTGCTGCGGCCCCCGGTCGGCGCTACCTGCACGCCTGGCACCCGACGCAGCAGGTCGGTGACCCCAGGTGGTTGCAGGCGGTCGATGTCGGCGCGGGTGAACACCGTGCTGGCGGCGCTGCTGGTGCTGCGCGATTCAACCTGGCGGTTGGCGCTGATCACGACATCGGCCAGCTTGAGTGCTTCGTCTCGATCAGGTTCTACGGCAAACAAGGTGCCGGGCAGGCAGAGCAGGGTGGCGAGGGCAGGTCGTTTCATAAGGGTACCGTTTAGGAGCGACCGGCCGGCGCTCCGGGAAAGTCGCGATGGCCGGCAACGCCGGCCCAAGCCAGGCGACCCTGCGTCTCCTGGGGGATTGAATCGCGGACACTGGGCCGGCTTTGCCGGCCTTTCGCGACTCGCGTCGCTCCTACAGGGTTATGACAGGCCCAGCCTGGCCATACGGGCTTCAATCGACGCCTTGATCCCTGCGGCATCCAGGCCGCACTCAGTCAGCATCTGCGCAGGTTTGGCGTGTTCGACGTAAACGTCAGGCAGGCCCAGCTGCAACAACGGCTTGACCACCGCCTCGCGTGCGAGGCACTCGCCGACCGCCGAGCCGGCACCGCCCATGATGGCGTTTTCCTCGATGGTGACCAGCAACTCATGGGAGGCGGCCAGCGCCAGCACCAGGGCTTCATCCAGCGGCTTGACGAAACGCATGTCGACCACCGTGGCGCCGAGCGTCTCGGCGACGGTGAGCGCTTCGGCCAGTTGCACGCCGAACACCATCAGGGCGACCTTGCTGCCCTGGCGGCGAATCACACCCTTGCCGATGTCCAGCGGCTGCAGTTCGGCGCTGATCGGCGCGTTCGGCCCGGTGCCGCGTGGATAGCGCACCGCTGCCGGACCGTCGTACAGGTGGCCGGTGGTGAGCATCGCGCGCAGTTCGTTTTCGTCGCTTGGGGTCATCACCAGCATGCCGGGGATGCAGCGCAGGTACGACAGATCGAAGCTGCCGGCGTGGGTCGGGCCGTCTTCGCCAACCAGCCCGGCGCGGTCGATGGCGAATAGCACATCGAGGTTCTGCACCGCGACGTCGTGAATCAGCTGATCGTAAGCGCGCTGGAGGAAGGTCGAATAGATCGCCACCACCGGCTTGGCGCCTTCACAGGCCATGCCGGCGGCGAAGGTGACCGCGTGCTGCTCGGCGATCGCCACGTCGAAGTAGCGCTCAGGGTACTGCTCGCTGAAGGCCACCAGGTCGGAGCCTTCCTTCATCGCCGGGGTGATGCCGACCAGGCGCGGGTCAGCTGCGGCCATGTCGCACAGCCACTGGCCGAACACGCTGGAATACTTCGGCCCGCTGACCGTTTTCGGTGCGGCCGGCTTAGGCGCGGCCGGCTTGTCCAGCGGTTCGAGCTTGGTGATGGCGTGGTAGACGATCGGGTCGACTTCGGCTGGGGCGAAGCCCTTGCCCTTCTTGGTGACCACGTGGAGGAACTGCGGGCCCTTGAGGTCGCGCATGTTGCGCAGCGTGGCGATCAGCGTCGGCAGGTCGTGGCCGTCGATGGGGCCGATGTAGTTCCAGCCCAGCTCTTCGAACAGCGTGCCGGGCACCAGCATGCCCTTGGCATACTCCTCGGTGCGGCGGGCGATTTCCCAGGCGCCAGGCAGGCGCGACAGCACTTTCTTGCTGCCCTCGCGCATGCTCGCGTAGGTGCGGCTGGAGAGAATCTTGGCCAGGTAGTTGGACAGGCCGCCGACGTTGCGCGAAATCGACATGTCGTTGTCGTTGAGGATCACCAGCATGTCGGCGTCGACTTCCTGGGCGTGGTTCAACGCTTCGAAGGCCATGCCGGCGGTCAGCGCGCCGTCGCCGATCACGGCGATGGACTTGCGCGGGTCGTCCTGCAGGCGGGCGGCGATGGCCATGCCCAGCGCGGCACTGATCGAGGTGCTCGAATGACCGACGCCAAAGGTGTCGTAGGCGCTTTCCGCACGGCGCGGGAAGGCGGCGATGCCGTCCTTCTGGCGCAGGCTGAGCATGCGCTCGCGGCGACCGGTGAGGATCTTGTGCGGATAGGCCTGGTGACCGACGTCCCACACCAGCCGATCATCGGGGGTATTGAAGACGTAATGCAGGGCGATGGTCAGTTCGATGACGCCCAGGCCCGCACCGAAGTGACCGCCGGTCTGGCCCACGGTATAGAGCAGTTCCTGGCGCAACTCGTCGGCCAGGGTCTCCAGGTCGGCTTCGGCCAGGCGGCGCAAGCCGGCGGGCGTGTCGGCGCGGTCGAGCAACGGCGTGACCGGGCGTTCGCGGGGAATCTCTTGAAACGTCGTGGGCATCAGGCGAGTCGTTATAGGTTTGAAGACGCGGCAGTTTACCCCATTGAGGGAAAAGCTGCCCCCTGCACTGGGCGGCGCCAGGTTGAGCGAAATCGCGGGTATCGGCTGAAGGTCAGCGACGACCGAGGTCGGCCGGGCTAGACCTGCGCAATGGTCAGAAACGCTTCAGTGGCGGCGTTCGACGATATAGCGGGCCAAGGCGCGCAAGGGCTCGGCGCTTTCACCGAACCCTTGCACTGCGACCAGCGCCTGGTCGCGCAGTTCGATCGCATAGGCCTTGGCGGCCTCCAGCCCGAGCAATGCCGGGTAGGTGGGTTTGTCACGGGCGATGTCAGCGCCCTGGCGCTTGCCCAGGGTGGCGGTATCGCTTTCCACATCGAGGATGTCGTCCTGCACCTGGAACGCCAGGCCCACCGCCCGGGCGTACACCTGCAATGCCTGCAGGCGTTGCTCGTCGGCCTGGCCGCTGGCCAGGGCGCCGAGGCGCACGCTGGCTTCGATCAGGGCGCCGGTCTTGTGCCGGTGCATGAACTCCAGGGCCTGTTGGTCGAGTTTCACACCCACCGAACCGAGGTCGATGGCCTGACCGCCGACCATCCCGGCAGGGCCCGCTGCGGCCGACAGGGCCTGCACCATGCGCAGGCGAATGCTGTCGCTCTGCGGGCTCAGGCGCGGGTCGAGCAACGCGCCGAACGCCAGGCTTTGCAGGCCGTCGCCGGCGAGAATCGCGCAGGCTTCATCGAAGGCCTTGTGGGTGGTGGGCTGGCCGCGGCGCAGGTCGTCGTCGTCCATGGCCGGCAGATCGTCATGCACCAGCGAATAGGCGTGGATCAGCTCGACCGCGCAGGCCGCACCGTTGGCCAGTTCGGCGGGCGCGTCCAATGCTTCGCAGGCCGCATAGGCGAGCAGCGGGCGGACCCGTTTGCCACCATTCATGACGCTGTAGCGCATCGCTGCGTAAAGCCGTTCCAGCTCAGGCGCCGGGGCCTGGAACAGCGGTTCGAGGGCCGCGTCGACGCGCGCCTGGCTGCTGGCCTGGTAGGCGCCAATCATGCTTCGGGCTCCGGGTCGAACGGCTGCTCCCTGAGCTGACCGTCGCGCTCCAGCAGAATCTGCACTTTCTGCTCGGCCTGGGCGAGGGCGCCCTGGCAATCGCGGGTCAGGCTGATGCCGTGTTCGAAGGCGGCCAGCGAGTCTTCCAGCGACAGCTCCCCATTCTCCAAGCGCTCGACCACAGCTTGAAGCTCCGCGAGGGATTGTTCGAAATCGATAGGGGTTTTCTTGCGGGCCATGGCGCTGGTCTCGGTGGCGTATATAACGCGGCGACGTTAGCAGAGCGGGACAGGGGTAGCAAATGGCTACGCGCTTACGTCTTGTTGCACTTTCCTTAGGGTCGATGGCCGATTTCCTCTTGATTTCAGGAAATTCCTTTCATTGTGAGCCCTGATGCCCTCTGCCATACTCGCCGCGCTCTGGCACAGGCCCCGGCACGGGTTTGCCAGTTATTTCTTCTCTATCGCGTAACGGACTGCGTCGTGAGCTTCCTTTCGATCGAATTCGGCCTGTGTTTTCTGCTGTTGTTCGTGGCCTACTGGGGCCTGGGCGCTTGGCCGAAGTGGCAAAACCTGCTGCTGCTGGGCGCCAGCTACGGGTTGGTCGCAAGCTTCGGGCTGACCTCGCTGTACACCCTGCTGGGCTACACCGTGCTGGTGTATCTGTTGGGGCTGCTGGCCGGGCGTTACCCGGGACGCTGGTTCAATCCGCTGTTGTTGCTGAGCCTGGTGCTCGGCGCGTTCTATCTGTTCAAGTACCAGACCTTCCTGGTCGAAGGCGCGCAGGCCGCGTTCGCCGACCTGGGCGTGCATCTGTCGTTGCCGGTGCTGCAATTGCTGGTTCCGATCGGCTTGTCGTTCTATGCCTTTCATTCGGTCAGTTACCTGGTGTCGATCCACCGCAGCGAGATGAAGCCTGCGGCGCCCCAGGACCTGGCGTTGTACCTGGCGTTCTTCCCCTGCGTGGTGGCGGGGCCGGTGAACCGCGCCGATCACCTGCTCGGGCAACTCCGCGGCAGCGAGCGACGAGAGGTCCTCGAACCGCAGCGGGCCCTCGGGCTGGTGGCGCTGGCGGTGTTCAAGCTGTTCTTCTGCAGTGCCTGGCTGGGTAGCCTGTGGGTCGACCCGGTGTTCGCCACGCCCGGCAGCTTCGGCGCCGAGCAGATTCTGCTCAGCGTGTATGCCTACAGCTTCCTCATCTACTTCAACTTCAGCGGCTACACCGACCTGGTCACCGGCATCGCGCTGCTGCTCGGCTTTCGCCTGCCGGCGAACTTCAACGCACCCTACACCGCGCACAACCTCAAGGAATTCTGGGAACGCTGGCACATCAGCCTGTCGCGCTTCATTCGTGACTACGTGTACATCCCGCTGGGCGGCAACCGTAAAGGCGCCCTTCGCGGCAACCTGAACATGCTGGTGGCGATGCTGGTTTCAGGCCTGTGGCACGGCGCGAGCCTCAATTTCATCGTCTGGGGCGCACTGCATGGTGTGGGCCTGGCGCTGTTCAAGCTGTTTCGCCAGGAGGTCTGGGGCTTTGCCCGCATGCCCGGCGCGGCGCTGCTGGCGCGCTTGCTGACCTTCCACTACGTGGCCCTGGCCTGGGTGTTCTTCCGCTGCGCAACGCTGGACGATGCGTGGGACATGCTCAGTGGCCTGGGCGGCCTGAGCCTGGCCGGCCTGCACTCGAGCAGCGGCGCGCTGATTCTGGCCTTCCTGCTGTTCGTCGCCACCTATCCGCAGTGGCTGGCGATGCTGCGCCAGGGTTTTGCCGCCAGTCAGCGCCTGCCGTGGCAGCTGTATCCATTGCCATTGACGCTGTTCATCGCGCTGGTGATTTTCGCCTCGCAATCGGGTGTGCCGGGGTTCATCTATGCCAGTTTCTGACGCGCCGCAGAGCACGTTCGGCGTCGCCCGTACGCTGTACGCCATGCTGGTGGTCAGCGTGCTGTTGTGCTGGCTGAATCAGGATTCGATCAAGCTCTATTGCCAGCAGAAATACCATCAGAGCTGCGAAGTGCCGGTGTTGGGCGGCTGGTCGCTGTGGCGCCTGGGCGCGGATCTGAGCACCGCGCTGGGTGAAGGCCGCGACAGTTTCCTCGCCAGCCTGAGCGACCGCGAGCAGCAGGCCGATCAGCCGCCAACCGTGAACCTGCCTGCCACCGCGCCGGTGGTCACGGTGGATGTCAGCACCGCGCCGGCGCCACAACCGCCGCTGCCGGTGCAGCCGGCCGCACCCGCAGCGCCGTCAGCGCTGTCCAGCGACCGGCCTGTACTGGCGACCCTGGCCGAGGGCGATGAAGTGTTTCTGGTCGGCGACTCGCTGATGCAAGGCGTCGCGCCGCACCTGGCCAACAGCCTGTTGCGCCGGCACAAGGTGCGCACCGTCAACCTCAGCCGGCAAAGCACCGGGCTGTCGTATCCGGGCTTCTTCAACTGGCCGCGTACCGTCGCTGACACCTTGGCGCAACATCCGCACATCCGCCTGATGGTGGTGTTTCTCGGCGCCAACGATCCGTGGGACATGCCGCAAGGCAAGGGCAAGCCGTTCGTGTACTTCAAGTCGCCGCTGTGGGAACAGACCTACCGCGCGCGCATCGACGCCATGCTGCAGTCTGCGCGCGACCACCATGTGCAAGTGATCTGGGTCGGCCCGCCGAACATGAACACGCCCCGTCTGTCTCAGGCCATGGCCTACTTGAGCGAGCTGTACCAGCAGCAGACCGAGCAGTACGGCCAGCACTACGTTTCCGCCAACCCGTTCCTCGGCTACACCGACGAGCAGTTCGCCGCCAGCGTGCCTGGCGCCGACGGTACCCAGGTCAAGGTGCGCGGCGACGACGGCATTCACTTCACCATCACTGGACAAAAAATGATCGCCAGCCAGCTCATGGCCCTGATCGGTTTTTCCGGCCTGACCGTTACAGGACACTGACATGCGCCCATGGCTTCACCTCGCCGCCGCGGCGCTGATCTTCAGTGCCACACCGGGCTGTAGCGCCGACGCCGGCGAACACGCCAAGCCGGCGCCGAACCTCGCACCGGTCGCCGCCGTGCCCGCTGCACCACGAACGCCGGCGGCGGTATTGGCCGGCAAACTGCGCGCGGCCAATCGGGCGGGTGTACATATCGTGCAGTTGGGCGATTCGCACACCGCCGCCGACCTGTTCAGCGGCGAGCTGCGCCAGTTGTTGCAGGCGCGCTACGGCGACGGTGGCATCGGCCTGGTGCCGGCCAGTGCGGTGCCGGGCATCCGCAGCGACCGGCTGATCATCAACAGCAGCGCTCGTCAGTGGCAGTTGGTGTCGGCGCGCAACGAGCAGAGCGAGCAGTTCCCGCTGGGCGGGTATCTCTCGTTGCCATTGGCGGCGCGTTCGACAGTGAGCCTGCAAGCGCGGGGCGATGACAGCCGGCGCTACCAGGTTTCGGCGCTGTACCGTGCCGACGTCGATACCAGCCTCAGTGCCAGCGCTGGCCAGCGCGTCGCGTTGCCCGCCACGCAAGGGCAATGGCGCTTGAGCCCGGCCTTGGACAATGTCGGATTACCGACACAACTGAACGTCAGCGCGAGCCCGGGCCTGGCCCTGGGCGGCTGGTACGTGCAGGGCCGCAAGAACGCCGGCGTCACCTACTCATCGTTGGGCATCAACGGAGCGCGGCTGGAGGTAGTCGACAAATGGCAAGCTGGCTGGCAAGACACCCTCAAGGCACTGCGCCCCGACCTGATCATCCTCGCCTACGGCACCAATGAAGCCTTCGATGACACCCTGGACCTGGCGTTATATCAGAGCCAGATGGACGCGACGCTGACCCGCCTGCATCGTGACCTGCCAGGCGCCGCGATTCTGCTGGTCGGCCCGCCAGACTCGATCAAGCAACGCCGCGCCGTCAGCTGTGCCGCCCGCCAGCCGCAACCGCTGGCGGCAGTGGTGCGGATTCAACGTCAGCTGGCGCGCAAGCATCAGGCGCTGTTCTGGGACTGGCAGGCCTACATGGGCGGCCCTTGCTCGATCGCCCGTTGGCAAGCCCAGGGCCTGGCCCGACCCGATCTCGTCCACCTGAGCGCCGACGGCTACCGCCAGAGTGCTCAGGGTTTGTACGACTTCCTCAAGCAACAACTGAAGCTGTAACGCAGCCCGGCACGTCGATCGACGTGCCGGGTATCCGTGCAGGGTTCAATGCTGACGCCTGGTTTTGGCGCGAGGGCGATCAGCCGTTGAAGATCGCGTTGAGGCGCGCGCACCAGATCTCAGCCTGTTTGCGGCTCATCGGGAATCTCATCACGGGCTCATGAATATCGGCGGTCTGCAACGCGATGGCATAGTCCTTGACCTCAGTGACGCGCTCGAAGTTGGGCACGCTCATGCCATTGGAATTGATCTGCCGGGTGCCGCCGCCCATCTGGGTTCTTTCGACTTCGCGGAAGGTGATGTCCCAGCGCAGTACCCACGAGAAGTCATAGATCTGCGACTCGCCGCGCGCCACGTTGCAGACCGCAAACTTGCGGTTCTGCCGATCGAATACCATGAAGATGGGGCTGGGATAGCCCAGCAGAAGACCCGTGTCCAGCGCCAGGCCTTCACGTGCGTTCAGGTCCGCCACCAGCTTCTTCGAGTTCAACTGCAGCTTTGCCAGAAATCTGAAGGCCAGGGTGAATACACCCACGGCGATCAGCCAGTAGAGGGCAGTCGAGCTGGTCAGCTTGCCCCAGAAACTCAAACGGTCCATCGAGGCCGGACCCATACCAACATCCCTGTTATCGATTGAGGCGCAATTGTAGGAATTCGTTTCTGCTGTGTCACCGTGAACCACTGTGAACGGCTGCCAATTACAGGCCAATGGGATGAGCGTGGGCAAGATATGACATGTGCGCAGCGGACGGCTTCGCGCCACCCCGAGCGGCCACGATCGACCGCTTTCGAGGACTTGTACGGCTGCCATCTAATGGGTCAGGACATCCAGTCATTAATGATCTTGCTGTTGCCACACATGGCGTAACTCTATTCGTTGCCGTCAAAGGATGAGCACCTGAAGATTCGGACCTAGGCGGATCGCACCAAGCCCGATCCTCGACCATGTCCCTTCACCCTGCTACGACCTCCCGCTCCATCAGCGCTTCGTGATAGCAACGACCGCGACTACCTCTCCCGGGTCGGCTCGACCTCGACCTTCAACTTCTACGGGCCTTTGCGCAGCATGATGGTCGGCGCTCGTTACGCGTTCTGAACCCCGCCTGGTTCACGCACGCAACGGGGCACTCAAGCAACGGGGTCAATACGCATAACGCAATGTGGTCATGACATTGCGCGGCGCGCCGTACAGGCCGCCGGCGGTGGTGGTCAGGTAGTGCTTGTCGAACAGGTTGTTGAGGTTGACGGTAGCCGACAATGCCGGAGTGATCTGGTAGCGGGTCATCAGGTTAGTCACGGCGTAGCTGCTTTGCGTGGTGGCGTAGCTCAGGTCGTAGCCTGCGGCGCTCTGCCAGTTCACGCCGCCGCCGACGGTCCATTTATCCAGCTCGCCGGGCAGGCGGTAGGTGGTGAACAACTTGACGCTGTTGCGCGGAATCTCGGTGACGATGCGCTTGTCGTCGTCATTGAAGCTGACGTTATAGGAATAGCCGGCCATCACCTGCCAGCCTTCGCTCAACTCGCCATTGACCTCCAGTTCCACCCCTTCGCTAGTGGTGCCGCTCTCGGCGCGGTAGGCCTGAAAGCCGCTGGGCTGAAGATTTCTGCCATCGGCCACGGCGAGGTTGTCCTGCTCGACCCGGAACAGCGCCAGGCTGGCGTTCAGGCGGCTGTCGAAGAAGTCGGCCTTCAGGCCCAGCTCGTAGCCGGTGCCCTCCAGCGGGTCGAGGGGCGAGCCGTTCACGTCGCGCACCTGATTGCCCTGCGGGTTGAAGATTTGCGTGTAGCTGGCATACGCGGTCCAGGTGTCATCCAGGTCGTAGACCAGGCCGGCGTAGGGGATCACCACGCCGCTTTCGGTACGCTCGGTGCGCTGGCGGTCGCCGCTGTAAGGCTTGTTGAGGTTCTCGCGGTGCCAGTCCACCACCCGCGTGCCGAGGATCAGGCTGGCCGCATCGCTCAGGCGCCAGCGTGAGGTCAGGTAGGCGGCGTACTGGGTTTCGGTCATGTCGGTGGTGCCGAACTTGGTGAATACCGGCTTGGGCGACTGGCCGTGCCAGTTGAAGATGTCGTCGATGGTGTCGTCATAACCGGTGCGGGCGCTCTGCCAGCCGCCGTAGTTGGCGGTGCCGCGCTCTTCGATGCGTGACAGGGTGACGCCGCCGATCAGTTCGTGCTCACGGCCCAGCAACGGGAGGGTGCCGGTGAGGTAGGCATCGAGGTTGTCCTGGGTCGGGGTGGCTTGCCAGCGGTTGGGCGAAATGGTCGCGCCTTCGCCGGTGACCGGGTCGATCTCGCCGTCGACGTAGGCGATCACCGTGTCGTAGGCATTTCGCGCGTGGCTGTACTCGAGCTTGCCGCTCCAGCCGTTGGCGAACTGGTGCTCCAGCGAGGTGAACAGCGTGCTCTGCTGGCGATCGTAGTAGCTCCAGTCCGGCGAAGTGTTGAACGAGCGCTTGAAGTCGGTGCGCTCGCCATCGACGGTGAACAGCGGAAAGCCAGTGCGCATCGGCGCGTTGCTGTGGGTTACCTGATGGCTGAGGCCGAAGGTCAGCAGCGTCGAGTCGCTGAGGTCCATTTCGGTGATGCCATACAGGGTGGAGGTCTCCTGGCTGAAGCGGTCGATCCAGGCGTGCTGGTCTTTATGGTCGGCAACGAATCGGCCGCGCACCGTGCCCGCATCGTTCAGGGCACCGCCGACGTCAACGCTCAGGCCATAGCGGTCCCAACTGCCGGCCTCGGCCGAGAGCAGCACTTGCGGAGCATCGGTCGGGCGCTTGCGGATCAGGTTGATGGTCGCCGACGGGTAGCCCATGCCGCTGATCAGGCCGGTCGCGCCGCGCACGATCTCGACCCGGTCGTACATCGCGGTGTTCTGCGTGTAGTTGTCCATGTTGGCCGAGGTCGGCACGCCGTCGATCTCGAAGTTGCGGATCGAGAAGCCGCGCGACATGTACACCGTGCTGTCTGCGCCCAGGCTCTCGCGAATCACGGTGATGCCGGGCGCGGCGTCGAGCGCGTCGGTGAGGGTGTCGAGCTTCTGATCGTCCAGGCGCTGGCGGGTCAGCACGGTGATCGACTGCGGGGTTTCCTTGAGCGACAGGTTCAGCCGCGTCGAGCTGCTCGACGATGCCGTGGTGTACGACCCGGTGCCCTCAGTGGTGGCGCCCGGCGCCTTGCCGGAAATGCTCAATGCGGTCAATTCCAGCGCACCGTCGGTGGTGGCGGTGCTGGGCATCAGCAGGTAACCGCCGTTGGTTTCCCGGCGCACCTGCAAGCCGCTGCCTTGCAGCAGCTGGGCCAGGCCATCATCCACCCCATAATCGCCGCGCAAGCCTGGCGAGCTGAGGCCAGCGGTCTGTTCACTGGCGAACGACAGCGTCACCCCGGCGCGATTGGCGAATTCCGCCAGCGCCTTGCCCAGCGGGCCGGGGGCGATGTCGAAATGGGTGACCTGGGTCTGCGCCAGGACCAGCCCTGGCAGCGCAGTGATCGGCGCGACCAGCAGGCCGAGCCAGGCCAGGTGAACGGCGCGCGCCAGCGCACTGGGCAGTTTCGGGGTGGGGCGGGACATGCGAATTTCCTTTCGTCGACGTGGCAGAGGTACGGCAGTGATCGCCGCTTCAGTGCATGGCCGAACGAGAATGAAAATCGGCAACCCTTGCCCGCAGTTTTTTCATGCCAGGTCGATACGTACCCAGTAGCGGGTCAGGTACTGAATGTGAATCGGCAGGGCACTGGCGAGGTTGCCCAGCGCCGCATCGCTGTCGTCCAGACGAAACGCCCCAGTCACCCGCAGCCCGGCGGCGGCGTCGGTGCAGGTGAGGTAGCCAGGGCGGTAGCGGGCCAGTTCGGTCAGCACCTCACGCAGGCGCCAGTCGAGGGTCATGAGCATGCCGTGGGTCCAGCCATCACTGCCGGGTGGCAGCGCGGCGATGGGGTCGTGGCCTTGCCGATCGAAGCCCGAGCGCTCCCCGGCCTTCACCCGCAGCAGCGCGCCGGGGTTGTTCAACGGGCGCAGTTCCACCGCGTGTTGGAACACTTGCACACGGCTGTGCTCGCCTTGGCTGGACACGCTGAAGCGCGTACCCAGGGCGCGCACACTGCCTTGCGGGGTCAGTACCAGCAGCGGCCTGTTGGCGGGGTCGGGGGCTGATTCGAGCAGCAGTTGACCTCGATGCAACTGCACTTCACGGCGCTGCTCGTTGAAATGCACATCGGCGCGGGTGTCGGTATCGAGCAGCAACCGACTGCCATCGGCCAGTTGCAGATGCCGGCGCTCGCCTTTACCGGTGCGGTACTGCGCCAGGCGCGAAGGCAGCGGTTCTACCAGCAGTGCGCCTGTACCCGTAGCCCCAGCGGCGAGCAGCACGCCAAGCACTTTCAGCACCTGACGCCGCCGAGCCCTGGCACCGGCCAGGGTCGGCAGGGCCTGTTCGGGTGATAACTGGGCAAACTGACGCTGCAGCTTTTCCACCTGCGCCCAAGCCTGGGCGTGCTGCGTGTCGGCCGCCAGCCAGCGCTGCCAGGCGTCCTCGGTCGGCGCATGCCCAGGCTGCGCTGTCAGTTGCACGTACCAGTGGGCTGCCGTCTCCAGTACCTTGCGCTCAAGCACCATCGCCTTCCTGGGCCAACAGCAGGCAGTGGGTGAGGGCGCGGACCATGTGCTTCTTCACAGTAGTCACCGAGACCGCGAAGCGTTCGGCGGCGGCCACGTAGCTCAGGCCCTCGAGCTGCACGGCAAGGAAAATCGCCCGGGTCCTTTCGCCCAGGCCATCGAGCAGCGCATCTACGGCCACCAGCGTTTCGATGATCAACAGGCGAGTTTCCGGAGAAATCGCCACGGCAGCGGGCTGCAAGGCCAGGGTTTCCAGGTAGGCCTGCTCGATGGCGCGGCGGCGGAAGCGATCGATCATCAACGCTCGGGCGATGGCGCTGAGGTAGGTGCGCGGCTCGCGAATCGACTGCACGTTGCGCGCCGTGAGCACACGCACGAACGTGTCCTGGGCCAGATCCGCCGCATCGCTGGCATTGCCCAGACGCGTGCGCAGCCATTGTTTCAACCAGCCGTTGTGGGCTTGGTAGAGCTGATGCAACGAAGAGGAGTTGAGGGCAGACATGGCAACGTGCTATGTGAGAATGATTCTCTACATTGTTGGCGAAAAGCCAGCAGGATGACAAGCGGTCGGTGGTGGTATCTGGCTCGCAGGTCGAGCGGCGCAGGCACCTCGATGCGGGCATCGATCGCCGCCTTTACCGCTCGAATGGGGTTGCGAAGATCACCGGTGCGATCACTTCCACCTCGCCTGACTTTTCAGTGAAGGGCGCGAACGAGCCCATGCTGAAGGTTGATGCGGCATTGAGGAGCGCCGCATCCAGGCGAGCATCCCCGGTACGCTCGCTCAGCCTGACCCTCGGTTTGCCGCTGTCGGCGGTGAAGGTGAGAAACAATCTGGCCGTCCTGACCTCGTCGGTTTGCCCACTTGCCCTGAAGGCATCGACTACCTCTTGGCTTCTGAGGATCGAGCCTAACCGCTCGTGCACCCCTCGTACCCACACGTCCTGATACCGCTCGCGCTGCACCGCGTTGAACGGCTGCCCAAGGCTGCGCAAACGAGCCACGTTGTTCCAGGCCTCGTCGTCGAAGCGGCGCATGACGCTCATATAAAGCGCCAAGGCCCCGTCAACATCTTTCGGGCCGCCTTTTCCTGCCTCCACAAGTTGCCCAAGTTGCACGGCGCCGGGCTCGCCTGCCAGATGATAAAGCTCGCGCGCCTTGCTGTAATCGACCGGCTGGCCCTGGCCTTTTTCTGCCATCTGGCCCAATTCCGCATAGGCGGAGGGATCATAGTGGCTGACGGCGCGGAACAACCTGCGCGCCTTGGTGAAGTTCTGCGAAACACCATAGTCTTTGCCATGTCGATACAGCTTGCCCAGTGTCTTCATGCACGTCGTGTTGCCCCTCTCTGCCTGAGTCATCACATAGTCGACGGTACTGGCTTTCACCGGCGGTGTTTCGGTCAGCAACATACAGCGCACGGCGGCGAGCTTCAGTTCGGCACTGTGTGTGGAAGGGTTCGGACTTGCGCAGGCGGTGAGGGCAAGGGCGGCCATGACGATTAACGCCGATTTATACATTGACGAACTCTCTGAAGAAGATGGATAGCCAGTGAACGCTTGGCTGGGCCGGGATCGGCGTTTCAGAAAGACCTTGGCGAGCGAGGCGTTCCTGACTGTGCCGGAGCGTCGGAACTCTAGAGAACTCGTGCGGGAGGGAAAAGCGATAAAGTGTAACTTTCACCTTGTGCTTACTTGACCGTGGTTTGCGGATGTTAGGGCTGTAATGCTGATACATCTATTCCGATAAAAGTGAAGCGCGTTATTGAAGGATGGATTGATTTTTCAGTTAAGACTTTTCTGAAAATTTGAGGTGGACGGTGTATGTCTGCGGAGGGATCTACATTTGTGTTATTGAAAAAAATCGGCAAGAGTTATATTTCTCCAGCGTAGGGTGTAGGTGTGGCGTTTGAGTTAAACACCGGACTACTGATGCAACAATGGACATTCATAGTGCTTGTCCATCACCTGCGTCATCATCTCGAGCAGGGATACGCCAGTAGTGGCCGGGAACCCGTATCGGGCAGGTGGCTTAGGCACGACAGGCGGTTGTCACAACGTGTAAGCTAATGTTACTGCGACCTGCCGCCTTGACGGACCACTGCCTGTGCCACCCGTGTCAGGGGAGAAGTGCATGTTCGATGGACGTGTACCAGAGCCTGCGCGAAACCCGTTCGCTATCGTCGTTTCGTTTCGCAGCCCGGTCTCTGCCATCACCACTGGCCTTGCGAGCTGCCGGTAGTGCTCGAGGGTTCATGGCTTTAGATCGACCAAAGCGCCTACGTCGATCTGGACCACGTCTGGACGATCATTTGGCCCTCGGCTGCGGCATGGCCGTGCTCGTTCGCTGGCAGTCGGTTCGCTTGCGGGTTTTTGCCGGCACCGTTCTTCGGCTAGAAAAACACATTTTCAGATGATCCCCATGAGGTCTTCAATCATGACAAACACTGGCTCACGACTTAGAGCTTCGACCATCGTTCTGATCGGGTTAGGGTTGATAATCAGCCTGCTCGGAGCAGGCCTTGCCATCGGCGGCGCTCGCCTGGTCAGCCTGGGTGGCTCTTGGTATTTCCTGGTGGGCGGCGCTCTGATGACCTTGTCAGGCATCCTGCTAGCCTTGCGCAAACCTGCCGGCGCCTGGCTGTATGCCGTCTTTTTGCTCGGCACGGCCCTCTGGGCGGTGATCGACGCCGGCCTGGTGTTCTGGCCATTGTTCTCTCGCCTGTTCATGTTCGGCGCCATCGGTTTGGTCGTGGCCCTGGTCTATCCCATGCTGGTGCGTGCCAGTGGTGGCGTTGCCGGGCGTAGCGCCTATGGTCTTGCCGGCGTGCTGGCCGTGGCGCTGGTGATCGCCGCTGGCAACATGTTCGTCGCTCATCCGAGCGTCGCACCGAATGGCAAGGGTCCGGGCATGACGCCCGTCGAGGCGGGCAAAGAGCAAAAGGATTGGGCCCACTACGGCAACACCGAAGGTGGCAGCCGCTTCGCCGCGCTCGACCAGATCAACCGCGACAACGTCGACAAACTCAAGGTGGCCTGGACTTATCACACCGGTGACGTCGCCATCAGCGACGGCAACGGTGCCGAAGACCAACTGACCCCGCTGCAGATCGGTAACAAGGTGTTCATCTGCACCCCGCACAACAACCTGATCGCACTCGATGCCGACACGGGTAAAGAGCTGTGGAAAAACCAGATCAACGCCCAGTCCAAGGTCTGGCAGCGTTGCCGTGGCATGGCCTACTACGACGCCACCAGCGCCATCGTCCAGCCGACCCAGCCAGACAGCTCGCCAGTGACCGGCGGTAGCGTTGCGGCCGGTAGCCAATGCCAGCGCCGCCTGCTGACCAATACCATCGATGGCCGCCTGATCGCTGTCGATGCGGATAACGGCGAGTTCTGCCAGGACTTCGGCAACAACGGCCAGGTCGACCTCAAGGCAGGCCTGGGCGAGGTGCCGGATTCCTACTACCAGCTGTCTTCCGCGCCGCTGATGGCCGGTACCACCGTGGTCGTTGGCGGCCGCGTTGCCGACAACGTCCAGACCGACATGCCAGGGGGTGTGATCCGAGGCTTCGACGTGATCACGGGGGCCATGAAATGGGCCTTCGACCCGGGTAACCCGCAAGACCGTGCGGCGCCAGCCGACGGCAGCACGTACGTTCGCAGTACCCCGAACAGCTGGGCGCCGATGTCCTACGATGCGGACATGAACACCGTATTCCTGCCGATGGGCTCTTCGTCCACCGACATCTACGGTGTCGAGCGCACCAGGCTCGACCACACCTATGGGGCTTCGGTACTGGCGCTGGACGCCACCACGGGCAATCAGAAGTGGGTCTTCCAGACCGTGCACAACGATCTGTGGGACTTCGACCTGCCGATGCAGCCGAGCCTGATCGATTTCACCCGGGAGGATGGCAAGACCGTTCCTGCGGTAGTGATCGGCACCAAGGCCGGGCAGATCTACGTGCTTGACCGCGCCACCGGCAAACCGCTGACCCAGGTCGACGAAGTACCGGTCAAGCCGAGCAACATTCCTGGCGAGCCGTATTCCCCAACCCAGCCGAAATCGGTCGGCATGCCGCAGATCGGCGCGCAGACCCTGACCGAGTCTGACATGTGGGGCGCAACCCCTTACGACCAGCTGCTGTGCCGCATCGACTTCAAGAAGATGCGCTATGACGGCCTCTACACCGCGCCAGGCAGCGATCTGTCGCTGAGCTTCCCTGGCTCGCTGGGCGGCATGAACTGGGGCAGCATCTCGACCGACCCGGTACACGATTTCATCTTCGTCAACGACATGCGTCTGGGCCTGTGGATCCAGATGATCCCGTCGCAAAACAAGGGTGACGCCGCCTCGGGTGGCGAGGCGCTGAACACCGGCATGGGCGCCGTCCCGCTCAAGGGCACGCCTTATGCGGTGAACAAGAACCGCTTCCTGTCGGTTGCCGGCATTCCTTGCCAGGCACCGCCATTCGGCACCCTGACCGCCGTCGACATGAAGACTCGCCAGATCGCCTGGCAGGTTCCGGTCGGCACTGTCGAAGACACAGGCCCGATGGGCATCCGCATGCACCTGCCAATCAAGATCGGCCTGCCGACCCTCGGCGGCACCCTGTCCACCCAAGGTGGCCTGGTGTTCATCGCCGGCACCCAGGACTTCTACCTGCGCGCCTACGACAGCAGCAACGGTAACGAAATCTGGAAGGCCCGCCTGCCCGTAGGCAGCCAGGGAGGGCCAATGACCTACGTCTCGCCCAAGACCGGCAAGCAGTATGTCGTGATCACCGCCGGCGGTGCGCGTCAGTCGACGGATCGCGGCGACTACGTGATCGCCTACACCCTGCAGTAAGTGCTGCACCGCTCCAGCCGTCGAGAGCAGTTTTCCTGCAAGCCCATTGGCTTGCAGGACTGTTCCAACGGCGAAACGACCTTTGAACACTGACAGACGCTCACCCTCATGCCACCCACTTCTCGCTCTCTTTTTCTGGCAGTCCTGACCCTGGCCAGCCGCCCCGCGCTGGCCGCCAGTGACGTATTTTCGCGTAGCACCATGACCGGCGACTGGGGCGGCCTGCGCCACCAGCTCGAGGACAACGGCATCAAGTTCACCGGCGACTACAGCGGCGAAACGGCCTATAACGCCCACGGTGGCCTGCACCGCTCGGCCCGTTATTCGCAGAACCTCAAGCTCGGCGCGCGGTTCGACCTGTCGAACATCTTTGCGCTGGACAACGGCGGCAATGTGCAACTGACCATCAACGACCGCCGCGGCAACAGCGCCTCCGAAGACCTCGTCGGCAACCGCCTGCCCATTCAGGAAAACTTCGGCGGCCTCTACACCCGCCTCACCGAACTGAGCTATGAGCGCACCCTGTTGACCCCGGCGCTCAATGTAAAGCTTGGCTACATGGCCATGGGCAACGACCTGGGCGGCCTGGATAGCGGCATCCTGTGCAACTTCATGAATGCCGGTTTCTGCGGCCACCCGCTGAATATGTCCGGCGGCAGCGGCTGGACCAACTACCCCAACGCACGCCTGGGCGTGCGCGTTAAATACGACCTGTCCTCCTCCTGGCAACTACGCGTGGCCGCGTTCAACGTCGATCCTGAAAGCAATGGCAACTCCAGTCGTGCGTGGCACCTCGGGCCCAAGTACACCACCGGTACCGTCGTACCGCTGGAGCTGGTGTACAAGGTTCAGGGCGAGCGGTCAGGGGAGTACAAGTTGGGCTATTACTACGACAGCTCGGACGTGAAGCGCATCGGTAGCGACAAGGACGTGTCCGGGCGTAGCGGCCACTACCTGTTGGCCGACCAGGCCGTGTGGAACGATGAGTCATCGCCGGGCCGCAGTCTGTACGTCTTCGGTCAATACTCGGCATCGAGCAAGGCCGCTTCGCCGTTCACCCAGTGGTATGGCGCGGGTGTGGTGCTGTACAAACCATTCCAGAGCCGCCCGCGCGATACCGTGGCCCTGGGCTATGGCCGTGCAGTCCCCAACCCGCGCAGCCGAGACATTCTCGAAGACGCGGCATTCGACAAGGGTGAGCGGTTCCCCGCTATCGACAATGCCGAGCGGTTGATCGAACTGAGCTACGGCTACCAGGTAACGCCATGGCTGAGCCTGCGCCCGGATGTGCAATACATCATCGAGCCAGGCGCGTTCTCCGGCAGGGATATCGCCAATGCCCTGGTGTTCGGATTGCAGATCAAATCAGTCCTCTGAGGGGGAGGTCTGTCGCGAAAATCGCTACAACGCCCTCCATGGCCTGGCGATGGAGATTGGAGGGCGGGCGAAACGCGACTGACCGCTTTACCTGTGAAAGTGCGATGGCTCGCACTCGAATACGCCAGCGTCTCCCGCCATCGTGCGAGTGCCGACAACGGTGTCGTCACCAGGTTTAAAAATCGCAGGCATTAAAAAGCCGGCTTGTGGCCGGCTTCTCGAGGGCGGTTTTGGCCCATTTTTGATGGGCCGCGACCGCCTTGAACGGTATGACCGCAAGGGCCATGGAAAGGATGGGCGAGCGGCGGTGTGCGCCACTGCCGGCCCCAGGCGCTGCGTCGTAGACGGGCTGGGGTGAACGTGGCGGCTAGGATACAAGCCTTGGGCGCGGTTGCCCAGCCTTAACTGCCTTCGCTGTGGCGGGGGTGTTGCGGGCGCAGGTGGGTGTACCAGAACACCCAGCCGAGGATGCGCAGGTCTTGCGCCTGGCGCTGGGAGGGGGAGTAGCGTTCGCTGGGGTGGTGCAGACGGTCGTGGCTGTGCAGGCTGAGCACGTCCTTGTGGCCCAGGCTCAGGCAGTGGATACGTAGTTGGTCGCCGTGCAGCAACGCATAGGTTTCGCCTTCCACCACCTGGGTACAGCTACGGTCGATGGCAAGGATGCTGTCGCGCGGAATCACCGGCGCCATGTTGTCTGCCGGCATCGCCAGGCACAACACGTCGCGGGGGAAGATGCCCAGCGCTTCCAGGGCCTGCTGCGGGACGCTTACTCGGCATTCCTCCACCACCATGAACTCGCCGTGCTGCCAGTGCTGCAGCGGGCATTGAACCTGTACGCCATTGCTGGTCAGCAGCAGCGACGCTGGTTGAGGCGGGGTCGGGGTGACGGGGCGGGGGCGCAGGATCGGATCAGGGTGCTTGGGCCCTTCGCCACTTTTCAGCCAGCGTCGGTGCACGCAGAACAGGTCGGCGATTTCTTCCAGGCGGGCGACGGGCACGCCGCGTTTGAACCAGTTGTTGATGTGCTGCGGCGAGACATCGCGCTGCGCGGCGAAGTCCGAGGGGGTCAGGTCGCACTCCTGCAGCAGTGCTTTCAAGCGATCGCCGGAATTATTCATGCAGCGCATTCTAGCGACGGGCGGGCGCGCGGCGTATCAACGGAACGTTGAACAGGCTGTGCGAAAAAGGCTGGGTCTGTCAGACCTTGGTGTAGGACGTTTCGGCGCACCTGATAAGCGGCCGCCATACGGCGGATACGAAAAACCCTGCCGAGGCAGGGTTTTTTAGGCAGTGCGATCAGCCTTTGTAGGCAGCGACCGACTTGGTGATCGCAGCGCGGGCAGCGTCAGCGCCGTCCCAGCCTTCGATCTTGACCCACTTGCCCTTCTCGAGATCTTTGTAGTTGGCAAAGAAGTGCTCGATCTGCTGGATCAGCAGGGCCGGCAGGTCGGTGTATTCCTTCACGTCGACATACAGCTGCGAGAGCTTGTCGTGGGGAACGGCGATGACCTTGGCGTCGCCGCCGCCGTCGTCGGTCATGTTCAGGATGCCGACCGGACGCGCGCGGATGACCGAGCCTGGCGCCACTGGGTACGGGGTCACGACCAGCACGTCGAGGGGATCACCGTCGTCGGCCAGGGTGTTGGGGATGAAGCCGTAGTTGGCCGGGTAGAACATCGGGGTGGCCATGAAACGGTCGACGAACAGGGTGTCGCTGTCCTTGTCGATCTCGTATTTGATCGGCGCGTGGTTGGCCGGGATTTCGATGGCGACGTAGATGTCGTTCGGCAGGTCTTTGCCCGCCGGAATCTTGCTGTAGCTCATTGGGCAGTGCCCCCGTGTTTGACCGAAAAAGTGGCGGCGATTATAGGCATATTCTGCCCAGCCATGCCACGCCCGCCCTGATGCGCTGCGGCCTCACGGCTGATCGTGCTGATACTCGGAATGCTCGGCTTGCAGCTGCTGAAGACGCGTCAGCGGGTTCTGCCGATAGAACAGCGCCAACTGCCGGTAGACCTCGGGGTACGCCTGCGCCAGCAGGTCGGGGGCACTGAAGAAATACTCGCTGGTCACGGCGAAGAATTCCGCGGGGTTTTCCGCAGCATAGGGGTCGATGGCGGTGTCGGCCTCGGGGTTGGCGTCGAGCTGACGGTTGAGGTCGTCATAGGCCTGCTGCATGGCCGCCGCCCAATCGCCGATGTGCATGTCGCTGTGCAGCGGCGGCAGGCCGTTGGCATCGCCATTGAGCATGTCGAGCTTGTGCGCCAGCTCATGGATGACCAGGTTGTAGGCCTCCCAGCCACCGCCGGCCAGCACCCCGGGCCAGGCCATGATCACCGGCCCCTGCTGCCAGGCTTCGCCGCTGTGCTCGCCATTCCACACATGTTCGACACCACTGCCATCGCGGTGTCGCTGCGGGCTCTGGAAGTCGTCGGGGTAAAGAATCAGCTCGTGAAAGCCCGGGTACCAGTCGTGCTCGCCCAAATGCAGCAGCGGCAACTGCGCTTGCACGGCGAGGAACAGCCGCTGTTCATCGTCCAGTTCGACGCCGGGCAGCAGAGTCAGGTGCTTGGCGTGCAGGAACAGCACGCTGGCTTCACGCAGCCAGCGGTCTTCCCTGGCCTCGATACCGTCGAGCATCGGCAGGCGCTGGCGCACCTGCTGCCACAGCGACTCGCTGATCGGGTAGCGGGCGAGGGTGCGCCGACGGCGCCAGGCGCTGAACGACCACATTGGGGTGAATCAGTGGGCCTTGGCGGCGCGGCCGAAGCGACCGCGCAGCAGGCCGAGGATCATCGGCACCAGCGACAGCAGGATGATCGCCACGACCATCAGCGACAGGTGCTGCTTGATGAACGGTACGTTGCCGAAGAAGTAACCCAAGGTCACCAGGCTGCCGACCCACAGCAATGAGCCTGCGACGCTGAAGCCAAGGAAGCGTGGGTAGTGCATGCGCGCGATGCCGGCCACGAATGGGGCGAAGGTACGCAGAATTGGCAGGAAGCGCGCCAGGGTCACGGTCTTGCCGCCGTGGCGGGCGTAGAAATCGTTGGTCTTCTGCAGGTAGTCGCGGCGGAAGATTTTCGACGTCGGGTTGCGGAACAGCCGTTCCCCAGCCGTTCGGCCGATGACGTAGTTGGTGCTGTCGCCCAGGATGGCTGCGATGATCAGCAGCCCGCCCAGCAGTACCGGGTCCATGCCACCACCAGCAGCCACCGCGCCGGCGATGAACAACAGCGAGTCACCCGGCAGGAACGGCATTACCACCAGCCCGGTTTCACAGAAGATCACCGCAAACAAGATGGCGTAGATCCAGGTGCCGTAGTTGGCCACCAGGACATCGAGGTAGTAGTCGAGATGCAGGATGAGGTCGAGCGGGTTGAATTCCATGTACAACACCTGTGTTCGGGTCCCGCAGCGACGGGCGAGCGATGATGGACTGCGCCATGGCACTGGGCGGGCCAGGGTGTGGGTAAAATTTCATACACGATAGTGCGGGCATTATACGGCTAACTTGAGAATGTGCCCGGGGAGTTTGTAGCGGGGGGTTACGAGTTTTGCAGGCTTCGCCGAGGTGATTCGTCGACCGCAAGCGTTCGGGCGAACGCTCCGGATCGACGAAAAGAGGATGGGTGCAGTGTTGCCGCTACTCCTCGCCCAAGAGGAAATTACCCACTTTCGCAGTGGAATCATCGCCGTCGATGCGTTGAATCTCCGCCTCATCCTTCAGCTTCACCCCCGACAGCTGCCGGCGGCAGGCCTCACGCATCAGGTACAGCAGCCGGTGCGCCGCCATGCCATAGCTCAGGCCTTCCAGGCGCACGTTGGAGATGCAGTTGCGCGCGGCATCATTGAGCCCGACCCGTGGCGCGTAGGTGAAGTACACCCCCAGGCTGTCAGGCGAGCTCAGGCCCGGACGTTCACCGATGAGCATCACCGTCATGCGTGCGCCCAGCAGCTCGCCGATCTCATCGGCCACGGCCACCCGCCCTTGCTCGACCAGCACCACCGGTGCACGGCTCCAGCCATCGGCCTGGGCCTGTTCGTCGAAGCGCTTGATCAACGCCAGGCTGTGCCGATGCACGGCCAGCGCCGACAGGCCGTCGGCGATGACGATGGCCAGGTCCACGCCGCCCGGGTTGGCGCTGGCGTGACTGCGCAAGTGTTCGGCCGACGCTTCAGCCAGGCGCCGGCCACGGTCGGGGCGTTGCAGGTATTCGTGACGGTCGCTGGCGGCACTGTGCAGCAACAGGCTGTCGTGCCCGGCGTCGCTCAGTTGCTGGCGCAGGCCGGCGTGGTCGAAGGGCAGGTGCACGGCATCGCGCGCCTGGGCGTGGGCGAACTGGAAATCGAGCTGCGCCTGGGTTGGCAGGCTGGTGCCGGTACGGCCCAGGGCGATGCGCGCCGGAGTCAGGGTGCGCAGGGCCAGCCAGGGGTTGTCGGCAGCGGGTGTCGAACGGTCCATGCTAACCTCTCAGGCCAGTTGGGCCAGCGCCTGGCGGAATGCCGGGGGCAGGTCATTGCTGAAATGCACCCGGCCATCGGCCTGGGTGAAGATGCCGGTGCGTGCCAGCCAGGCTTCGAACTCCGGCCCTGGCCGCAGACCAAGGGTCTGCCGCGCATACAGCGCGTCGTGGAACGAGGTGGTCTGGTAATTGAGCATGATGTCGTCGGAGCCAGGAATGCCCATGATGAAGTTGATGCCGGCCACGCCCAGCAGGGTGAGCAGGGTGTCCATGTCGTCCTGGTCGGCTTCGGCATGGTTGGTGTAGCAGATGTCACAGCCCATCGGCACGCCGAGCAGCTTGCCGCAGAAGTGATCTTCCAAACCGGCGCGGATGATCTGCTTGCCGTTGTACAGGTATTCCGGGCCGATGAAGCCGACCACGGTGTTGACCAGAAACGGCTTGAAGTGCCGCGCCACGGCGTAGGCGCGGGTCTCGCAGGTCTGCTGGTCGACGCCATGGTGGGCGTTGGCCGACAGCGCGCTGCCCTGGCCGGTCTCGAAGTACATGAGGTTCTGCCCCACCGTGCCGCGCTTGAGCGACAGCCCCGCCTCGTAACCCTCCTGCAGAACATTGAGGTTGACCCCGAAGCTGGCATTGGCCGCCTCGGTGCCGGCGATGGACTGGAACACCAGGTCCAGCGGTACGCCGCGGTTGATCGCTTCGATGGAGGTGGTGACGTGGGTTAGCACGCACGATTGGGTGGGGATTTCATAGCGCTGGATCACCGCGTCGAGCATTTCCAGCAAGGCGCAGATCGAGGCCGTGCTGTCGGTGGCCGGGTTGATGCCGATCATGGCATCGCCATTGCCGTACAGCAGGCCGTCGAGAATGCTCGCGGCGATACCGGCCGGCTCATCAGTGGGGTGGTTGGGTTGCAGCCGGGTCGATAGCCGCCCGCGCAAACCCATGGTGCCGCGGAACGCGGTGACTACGCGGATCTTCTGCGCCACCAGCACCAGGTCTTGCACGCGCATGATCTTCGACACCGCCGCAGCCATTTCCGGCGTCAGCCCAGGCGCCAGGGCGCGCAGGCTGTGTTCGTCGGCCGCTTCGCTGAGCAGCCAGTCGCGCAGCCCGCCAACGGTCAGGTGGCTGACCGCGGCGAAGGCTTCAGGGTCGTGGCTGTCGATGATCAGCCGGGTGACTTCGTCGTCTTCGTAGGGAATCAGTGCCTCGTCGAGAAACTGGCGCAAGGGAATGTCGGCCAGGGCCATTTGTGCCGCCACCCGCTCGGCATCGCTGCTGGCGGCAACGCCTGCGAGAAAGTCACCGGAACGGGCAGGGCTTGCCTTGGCCATGACTTCCCTGAGGCTGTCGAAGCGGTACAGCAGGTTGCCTGCCGTGTGTACGAAACGTGCCATACAAATTCTCCAGAGCGCCCCAGGCCTGGCCCGGGGCGCAGCGTGGCGATCAGTGCAAGGCCTCCTCGGCCTGTTGGATCGCGGCGAATTCTTCCTCCGGCGTACCGGCGACCAGATGGTGACGGCTATAGAAGGCGAAGTAGGCGATCAGCACGCCGTAGATCACCGCCGCGCCGATCACCACCCGTGGATCGACCAGGAACCCGGCGACCACCGCCACGCACGCCAGCACCAGGGCCAGGCCCGAGGTGAAGATGCCACCAGGGGTGCGATACGGGCGCTCCATTTTCGGCCGGCGGATACGCAGGGTGATGTGCGCAGCCATCATCAGTACGTAGGACAACGTCGCGCCGAAAACCGCCACCAGAATCAGCAGGTCGCCCTGGCCGGTCAGCGAGAGGGCGAAGCCGATCAGCCCGGGGATCACCAGGGCCAGTACCGGCGCCTTGCTTTTGTTGGTCTGTGACAGCTTGCGCGGCAGGTAGCCGGCGCGTGACAGGGCGAAAATCTGCCGCGAGTAGGCGTAGATGATCGAGAAGAAGCTGGCGATCAGCCCGGCCAGACCCACCAGGTTGACGAAGCTGCCCATCCAGGTCGAGCCGCCATAAGCCTTGGCCAGTGCCTCGACCAGCGGGTTGCCCGAGGCCTTGAGCGCTTCCGAACCGGCAGCGCCTGGGCCGATCACCAGAATCAGCAAGGCGAAGGTCAGCAGCACCAGCATGGCGCCGATCAGACCGCGCGGCAGGTCGCGCTTGGGGTTCTTGGTTTCCTCGGCAGCCAGGGGCACGCCTTCAACAGCGAGGAAGAACCAGATGGCATAAGGAATCGCTGCCCACACTCCGACATACCCGAAGGGCAGGAAACTGCTGGCGCCGGCGGCGTCGGTCTTGGCGATGTCGAACAGGTTGGCTGCATCAAAATGGGGCACCATGCTCACCAGGAACACCACCAGTGCAATGGCGGCGACCGCAGTGATGCCGAACATCAGCTTCAAGGCTTCACCCACGCCGAAAATGTGGATGCCGATGAAGATGATGTAGAAGGCCAGGTAGATCATCCACCCGCCGATGCCGAACAGCGATTGGCAATAGGCGCCGATGAACACGGCGATGGCCGCCGGGGCGATGGAGTATTCGATGAGAATCGCCGTGCCGGTGAGGAATCCGCCCCACGGCCCGAAGGCGCTGCGGGCAAAGCCGTAGCCACCGCCCGCGGTGGGGATCATCGACGACAGCTCGGCGAGCGAGAAGCACATGCACAGGTACATGGTCGCCATCAGCAGGGTGGCGAAGAACATACCGCCCCAGCCGCCCTGGGCCAGGCCGAAGTTCCAGCCGGCGTAGTCGCCGGAAATCACATAGGCCACGCCCAGGCCGACCAGCAATACCCAGCCGGCGGCGCCTTGTTTGAGCTGACGTTGTTGAAAGTAGTCCGAGCCGACTTTTTCGAAGTCGACCGACGAGGTGGTCGGCGCAGGGCCGGTGTGTTCGCTTGGCATGTATTCACCTGTTCTTTTTGTTGGCCGGATGAGCCCGGCCCCTGGTGATTTTTGTGTTGCAGGAAGCGCGCCAGAGCGGCGGTCTGGCGAGCGGCAAGCGGTGAGCTACAAGCGGCAAGAAAAGAGCGCACCTTACGCCGATCGCCCTTTCTTGCAGCTTGAAGCTCAAAGCTTGCAGCTGCCCCGCCGCCCCAGCGGCGGGGGCTTAGAAGAAGCCCAAAGGATTGATGTCGTAGCTGACCAGCAGGTTTTTCGTCTGCTGGTAGTGGTCGAGCATCATCTTGTGGGTTTCACGGCCGACGCCGGACTTCTTGTAGCCGCCGAATGCGGCATGGGCGGGGTAAAGGTGGTAGCAGTTGGTCCACACGCGGCCAGCCTTGATGCCACGGCCAACGCGGTAGGCGCGGTTGATGTCGCGGGTCCAGACCCCGGCGCCGAGGCCGAACTCGGTGTCGTTGGCAATCGCCAAGGCTTCGGCTTCGTCCTTGAAGGTGGTGACGCTGACTACCGGGCCGAAGATTTCTTCCTGGAACACGCGCATCTTGTTGTTGCCCTTGAGCAGCGTCGGTTGGATGTAGTAACCGGTGGCCAGCGAGCCTTCGAGCTTCTCGACGTTGCCGCCAGTGAGCAGCTCGGCGCCTTCCTCCTGGGCGATCTTCAGGTACGACTGGATCTTCTCGAACTGCTGCTCGGACGCCTGGGCGCCGACCATGGTGTCGGTGTCGAGCGGGTCGCCGCGCTTGATCTGCAGCACCTTCTTCATCACCACTTCCATGAACTGCGGGTAGATCGACTCCTGGACCAGCGCGCGGGACGGGCAGGTGCACACTTCGCCCTGGTTGAAGAACGCCAGCACCATGCCTTCGGCGGCCTTGTCGATGAAGGTCGGCTCAGCCTGCATGATGTCTTCGAAATAGACGTTGGGTGACTTGCCGCCCAGCTCTACGGTCGAGGGAATGATGTTCTCGGCGGCGCACTTCATGATGTGCGAGCCGACCGGGGTAGAGCCGGTGAAGGCGATCTTGGCGATGCGCTTGCTGGTGGCCAGGGCTTCGCCAGCTTCGCGGCCAAAGCCCTGGACGACGTTGAGCACACCCTTGGGCAGCAGGTCGCCGATCAGCTCCATCAGCACGGTGATGCCCAGCGGCGTCTGCTCGGCAGGCTTGAGCACCACGCAGTTGCCGGCGGCCAGGGCCGGGGCGAGTTTCCAGGCGGCCATCAGCAGCGGGAAGTTCCACGGGATGATCTGCCCGACCACGCCCAGTGGCTCGTGGATGTGATAAGCGACGGTGGTTTCGTTGATTTCGGCAGCGCCGCCTTCCTGGGCGCGGATGCAGCCGGCGAAGTAGCGGAAGTGGTCGACGGCCAGCGGAATGTCGGCGTTGAGGGTTTCGCGGATCGGCTTGCCGTTGTCCCAGGTTTCGGTGATGGCCAGCACTTCGAGGTTCTGCTCGATGCGGTCGGCGATGCGCAGCAAGACGTTGGAGCGATCCTGCACCGAGGTGCGGCCCCAGGCGTCGGCGGCAGCGTGGGCAGCGTCGAGGGCTTTGTCGACGTCTTCGGCAGTGGAACGGGGGAATTGGGCGATGGGCTGGCCATTCACAGGGGACGTGGTGGTGAAGTACTCACCTTTCACCGGAGGGACGAACTCACCGCCGATGTAGTTACCGTAGCGATCCTTGAACGAGACTTTGGCGCCGTCGGTACCGGGATGTGCGTAACGCATGGTGTGTCTCCTGGTTGATTTATGGTTGTTGAGGAGTGCAAAGCGTAGAGCAAAGCCTGGGCCAGCGTGGGCAGGGCCAATGAATTCAAGGGGTTGCCAGGCGCAGCGCGGATTTGCCCGGCCAGCCTGTACCGCGTGTGACACAGCCTGAGTGACACTTTGTGCCATCGGCGTGACGTTTGAGCACCGCAAAGCCCGTGCACCATTGCAAAGCACAATCGCCTGGAGGATGCTCAGGGAACTCTTTCTGCACAGAAGCCCGCGATCATGCAGAGCAGCCCGTTCAGCCGTCATGCCCAGCAAGTGTTCACGGTCGCCCGCAGCCAGCCTGGCGAGCCCGGCAGTGATTCATCGATTGCCCGTTCGTGGTTGCGCTGCCTGGAGGATTACCATCTCGATCCGGCTCTGGCGCAGGCACCGGCCGTGCTCGAGCAGGGCCACCTGCAGCAGACCCGCGAGCGCCTGGGGCGGGTGCTGGAGATTGCCGGCGGCGAGATGCACAGCCTGCACCAGCAACTCAGTGGCGCCGGCCATGCGGTGCTACTGACCGACGCCCAGGGAATCATCCTCAACTGCATCACCGCCCCGAGCGAACAGCGCGTGTTCGAGGGCGCGGGGCTGTGGCTGGGTGCCGACTGGAGCGAGGCTCGCGAAGGCACCAACGGCATCGGCACCTGCGTGGTCGAGCGTCAGGCACTGATCATTCATCGTGATGAACATTTTCGTGGCCGCCACACCGGGCTGACCTGCTCGGCCAGCCCGGTGTTCGATCCTTACGGCGAACTGCTGGCAGTGCTCGATGTGTCTTCTGCGCGGCGCGATGTGTCGCGGCAGAGCCAGTTCCACACCATGGCGCTGGTCAACCTGTCGGCCAAGCTGATCGAGAGCAGTTATTTCCTGCGCCAGTTCGAGCATCTGTGGCTGTTGCGCCTGCATGTGCAGGCCGAGTCGGTCGGACTGTTCAGCGAAGGGCTGCTGGCGCTGGATGGCGACGGGCGTATCTGCGCGCTCAATCAGAGCGCCATGAACTTGCTGGGTGGCACCCGCGCCGGGCTGCTCGGCCAGCCCGTGCAGCAGGTGTTCGCCTGCCACCCGGACGAGCTGTTCGCCCGCGCTACCGGTGACGGCGGCGCGGCCTGGCCGCTACGCACCCTGAGCGGTCGGCAGATGTTCGCCAGCCTGCGCGGGCAGCCGCGTAAGACACTGTTTGCCGTGCCCGCTGCGCCCGCGCCACAGCCTGTACAACCCCCACGCTGGTGCTTGCTCGACCCTGCCCTGAAAGAGGATCTGCGCCGCGCCGTGCGAGTCTTCGACCGGGATGTGCCCTTGCTGCTTCGCGGCGAAACCGGCTGTGGCAAAGAGGCCTTCGCCCAGGCCGTGCATCAGGCCAGCGATCGCCAGGGCAAGCCATTCGTGGCGATCAACTGCGCCTCGATTCCGGAAAACCTCATCGAAAGCGAGCTGTTCGGCTACCGCGGCGGAAGCTTCACCGGGGCACGCAAGGAGGGCATGCGCGGCAAGCTGTTGCAGGCCGACGGTGGCACCTTGATGCTCGATGAAATCGGCGACATGCCGCTGGCGTTGCAGACCCGCCTTTTACGGGTGCTGGAAGAGCGTCAGGTGGTGCCGATTGGCGGTGAGCCGCAGCAGGTCGATGTGCGTATCGTCAGCGCCACCCACCGCGACCTGCTCGAACGGGTCGAGCAGGGCAGTTTCCGCGAAGACCTCTATTACCGCCTCAACGGCCTGGAAGTGAACCTGCCGCCGGTGCGCGAGCGTAGCGACAAGGCGCAACTGCTCGAGCTGTTGTTGCAGCAAGAGGCAGGCGAGCAGGTGGTCGCTCTCGACCCAGCGGCACGCGCGGCGCTGCTGGCCTTCCCCTGGCCAGGCAACGTACGGCAGATGCGCACCGTGCTGCGCACGCTGCTTGCGCTTGCCGATGGCCCGAGCATCGGCCTGGCCGAGCTGCCGGCGCTGATCATGCGTAGTGCGGCGCCTGCCGCCAGCCCCGCCTGCGGCCTCGACGACGCCGAGCGCAGCGCACTGCTGGTAGCGCTCGAGCAGCATCGCTGGCACATGACCGAGGTCGCAGCGCAGCTGCAGATCAGCCGCAACACGCTGTACCGCAAGCTGCGCAAACACGGCATCGCCCGCCGTCACTGAGCGAATCAGCGGGTGCGCTTTACCTGGCGCTGGGCTACCCTGCCTCGACGTTTTGCGAGGTCGATCATGCACATTCATATTCTTGGTATTTGCGGCACTTTCATGGGCTCGCTGGCCGTGCTGGCCAAGGCGCTTGGCCACCATGTCACCGGCTCCGACGCCAATGTCTACCCGCCCATGAGCACCCAGCTCGAGGCTCAGGGCATCGAACTGACCCAGGGCTACGACCCTGCGCAGATGCAGCCGGCGCCTGATCTGGTGGTCATCGGCAACGCCATGTCGCGTGGCAACCCGGCCGTGGAGTACGTGCTCAACAAGGGCCTGCCTTACGTGTCGGGGCCGCAGTGGCTGGCCGATCACGTGCTGCAAGGCCGCTGGGTACTGGCCGTCGCCGGCACCCACGGCAAGACCACCACCAGCAGCATGCTGGCCTGGGTGCTGGAGCATGCCGGCATGAGCCCGGGCTTCCTCATCGGCGGTGTGCCGCAGAACTTCGCGGTGTCGGCGCGTCTGGGCGACACGCCGTTCTTCGTGGTCGAGGCCGACGAATACGACAGCGCGTTCTTCGACAAGCGCTCGAAGTTCGTTCACTACCACCCGCGCACGGCGATTCTCAACAACCTGGAATTCGACCACGCCGACATCTTCCCCGACCTGCCGGCCATCGAGCGGCAGTTCCACCACCTGGTGCGTACCATTCCCAGCGAAGGCCTGGTGATTCACCCCACCAGCGAACCTGCGCTGGCGCGGGTCATCGACATGGGCTGCTGGACCCCGGTGCAGACCACCGGCGACGGCGGACAATGGCAGGCGCGCCTGCTCAGCGCCGACGGCTCGCGCTTCGAGGTGTTGTTCGACGGCGAAGTGCAGGGCGTGGTGCAGTGGCCATTGACCGGCCAGCACAACGTCGCCAACGCCTTGGCCACCCTGGCCGCGGCGCGCCATGTCGGCGTGGTGCCAGCCATGGGTATCGAGGGCCTGAGTGCCTTCAAGAGCGTCAAGCGGCGTATGGAAACCGTCGCCGAGGTACACGGTGTGACCATCTACGACGACTTCGCCCACCATCCCACCGCCATTGCCACCACCCTCGACGGCCTGCGCAAGCGCGTCGGTGAAGCGTCGGTGATCGCCATCATCGAACCGCGTTCCAACTCGATGAAGCTCGGCGCCCACCGCGATGGCTTGCCGGAAAGCGTCAACGACGCCGATCAGGTGATCTGGTACGCCCCGGCCAACCTCGGCTGGGACCTGGCCGCCACCGCCGAACAGTGCAGCGTGCCGTCGGTGGTGGCCGACAGCCTCGAAGCGATCATCGAGCGGGTCAAGGGCCAGGCGCGGCCCGGCACCCACGTGGTGATCATGAGCAACGGCGGCTTCGGCGGCCTGCATGGCAAGCTGGCCGAGGCGCTGCAGTGAGCGGCCCTGAGCGCATCACCCTGGCGATGACCGGGGCCTCCGGCGCGCAATACGGCCTGCGTTTGCTCGACTGCCTGGTGCGCGAAGAGCGCGAGGTGCACTTTCTGATTTCCAAGGCCGCGCAGTTGGTCATGGCCACGGAAACCGATGTGCAGTTGCCGGCCAAACCGCAGGCTGCGCAGATGTTTCTCACCGAATACACCGGCGCGGCGGCCGGGCAGATTCGTGTGTATGGCAAGGAAGACTGGATGTCGCCGGTGGCCTCCGGCTCCGGTGCGCCGGCGGCGATGGTCGTGGTGCCGTGTTCGACCGGCACCCTTTCGGCCATCGCCACCGGCGCCTGCAACAACCTGATCGAGCGCGCCGCCGATGTGACCTTGAAGGAGCGTCGGCAGCTGATCCTGGTGCCGCGCGAGGCGCCGTTCTCGACCATCCACCTGGAGAACATGCTCAAGCTGTCGCAGATGGGCGCGGTTATTCTGCCGGCGGCGCCGGGCTTCTATCACCAGCCGCAGACCATCGACGACCTGGTCGATTTCGTCGTGGCGCGGATTCTCAATCTGCTGGATATCCCCCAGGACATGCTGCCGCGCTGGGGCGAGCATCACATCGGCGGGGAAGAGTGAAAGCCGCTCTGGTGATCGGCGGGCTGGCGTTGCTGGGCGGTTGCGCCACGGTCAGCACCCTGGACGCCAACAAGCCCGGCGCGCCGGTGGTGTACGCCGGCACCCGCTTGAATCTCTATACGCTGCAAGGCGGTTGCTGCGCGCAAGAGCGCTTCGGCACCGCCGGCCCTCGCTGGCCGGCGCTCGACCTGCCCGGCAGCGCGCTGCTCGACACCCTGCTGCTGCCGTTGTCGTTGCCGATGGCGGCAGGTGCGTATAGTCAGGTGAGCGGAGGGTTGTAGGAGCGGACCGTCCGCTCCTACAGGCAGCGAACCTCACTTGCCCAACCGCCGCAGATCGTCCGACTCCACTACCCGCACGCCATCTTCTTCTTCCAGCGCCAGGCGCCACAGGGCGCGGGCCAGGGTCAGCGCTTCGATGCCTTTGTACTTGCCGGGAATCAACCGCGACAGCGGCGCAGCCAGACGCTCGGCGAGCCGCGCTTGGGCGCGTTCGCCAATCAGCAGGGAGGGGCGGGCGATGGTCAGTTGCGGCCAGTCCTGCTGCCGTAGTGCCTGCTCCATTTCGCCTTTGACGCGGTTGTAGAACACCGAGGACTGCGGGTCTGCGCCGATGGCACTGATCACCAGCAAGTGCCGCGCGCCCAAGGCCCGCGCGCGCTGGGCGAAGGCCACCACCAGGTCGAGGTCGACGGCGCGAAACGCGGGTTCCGAGCCAGCCTGCTTGATGGTGGTGCCCAGGCAGCAAAAGGCGATATCGATCGAGCCATCGAGGTGCTCGAGCAACGTGGATACGTCGCCCACCGGATTGTCCAGATGCGGATGCTCGGCCAGCGGCTTGCGGGTCGGCGCCAGCACACGCGTGATCGTCGGCTCACTGAGCAGACGGTCGAGCAGGTGTTCGCCAGTCAGGCCGGTGGCGCCTGCGAGCAGCACGTGCTGAGGAGTCAGATACATGGTGTCCCTCCTTGTTTACATCCAGCTTAGTGGCTCTGTGAGCGTTTTTCCTTTGCCTGGCCGGTGACGTGCGCCTGTTCGCCCAGCGCCTGTTCGGCTTGCTGGCGGCGCAGGCGTTGCCAGTGTTCAAGCACTGCAGCGGGCGCCCAGAGCTGAGGTTCGGAGGCTTCGAAGCCTTCGCGCTGTTCTCGTTCGGCAACGCTGGCGCGGGCCAGTTCAAACGCCTGTTCGAGGTCGTCGGTCTGGTTCAGTGCCTGGGCGAACAGGGCATCGCCGAAATAGGTGAAGTCAGCTTCTTCCGAGCAGCCGAACGAGACCCGATCAGGCCGCGCCGCAGTCATGATCAGGGTGTGGGCATCTTTCAACGGTTCGATGTAACCGCCCGAATAGCAGGCCGAGATGACGATGACCTTGTTGCGTTTTTTCAGCGGTGCCAGGGCGCTGACCAGTTCGTCGGCGGTGAGGTCGGCCAGTTGCAGGCGCGGTTGGTCGAGTACCAGCTGGTGGTCGGCGCTGCCGTGGGTGGTCAGGTAGATGAACAGCAGGTCGTCAGCGTCGCTGCGCTCGGCCAGGGTCTGCGCGGCGCGGCTGATGCTCTCGCGGGTGGCCATGGGCCGGGTGGTCATGCTGTCGCGATGATTGACCAGGGTCACTTGCCCGCTGGCGCCGAAGCGCACCTTGAGCAGATTGCTAACGTAATCGGCCTCGCGCATGAACACGCTCTGTTGCCCGTCGCCCGCCACCACCAGGCTGTACAGCTGCACCGCCTTGTCTGAGGGCGGCACGTGCGCCAGCGCGTCGTCGAGCAAGCGACCCTGATCGAGCAGGGCCAGATCCAGCGGGTCGGGCAGCGCGTGGCCCTGGTCATCGCGCACGCGCACACCATTGCGCCACAGCCCCGCTTCGACACGGCCGTCAGCGTGGGTCAGGCGACCCTGACCTTCATACGCATCGTTATCGAAGCCGCCGCGGTAGTGGCTGCCGTCGGGCAGTTGCAGGTGGCCCTTGCCGGCAAAGCGCCAGTCGCGGAACTGGCCTTTGTAATGGCTGCCATCGGCGCCAAGCAGTTCGCCGTCACCGACCAGCGCGCCATCCTTGAAGGTGCCGATCCAGACATCGCCGTCGGCATTTTCATAACGGCCACGGCCTTGCAGGCGGTTGTCCTTGAATTCGCCGATGTACTGCTCGCCCTCGACGCTGTCGAAGGTGCCGCTGCCTTGCAACTGGCCGTCGACGAAGGTGCCGCTGAACTGGTTGCCGCTGGCATCGCTGCGCACGCCGGCGCCATTGGGTTTGCCTTGGCTGAACAGGCCCTGGTAGCGGCTGCCGTCGGCC
The DNA here is from genome assembly GCF_000759535.1 of Pseudomonas cremoricolorata. NCBI lineage: Bacteria > Pseudomonadati > Pseudomonadota > Gammaproteobacteria > Pseudomonadales > Pseudomonadaceae > Pseudomonas > Pseudomonas cremoricolorata. Next base: position 1,860,359 of record NZ_CP009455.1, read on the forward strand.
ATCTGCAACTCGCCGGCGCCTTGGTATTGATCGTCCTTGAATTGCCCACGGTAGAGCTGGTCGTTCTGCTTGAGGGTGCCTTCACCGGAGCGCCGCCCGCCCTCGAAGGTGCCGCTGTAGTGGCTGCCCGGGGTGGTCAGATCGCCCAGGCCATGAAACAACCCGCCCTTGAACTGGCCGCGATACACCTCACCGTGGCTACCGTGCCATTCCCCGTCGCCCTGCCATTGGCCGTCGTGAAAGCCGCCTTGGTAGAAACTGCCGTTGGGGTAGTCGATACGCCCTTGGCCCTGCAGCAGGCCATTGACCACCTCGCCGCGATAACGGCCGCCATCAGGCAGGCGAGCATCGGGTGGCGACAGCGGCTCGCCTTCGCCGCAGGCAGCGAGCAGCAGGAGCAAGGCGAGTGGCAGCAGTGGGCGCATGGACGGTATCCGGGGACGGCAAACCGGCGAGTATGGGGCTGGCTGCGCACGTGCTTCAAGCGTCAGCGGGCGGGTCAATGACGTTCGCCGATCGCTGGCAGTCCCAGCCTGCACCTTGCAGCATGCCGTGCGCAGCTTGCTTAATAGGCGCAATTGCCCGGAGGAGGTACGTATGCTGTTGCGTGGATTGACCTGGCTGGTGCTGTTCCAGTTGTTGGGGACGGCGATCAATCACCTGCTGTTGCCCATGCTGCCGGGGCCGATCATTGGTCTGCTGTTGCTGCTCGCCTGGTTGATCAGCCGTGGCGAAGTGGCCCAGCCGCTGAGCGAGGCTTCATCCAGCCTGCTGCGCTACCTGCCATTGCTGCTGGTGCCGCCAGCGGTGGGGGTGATGGTCTACGCCAGGGACATCGCCGCCGATTTCTGGGCCATCGTCGGCGCGCTGGTGCTGTCGTGCCTGCTGACCCTGGTGCTGGTCGGTGTGCTGATGCAAAAGCTCATCCATCGCCAGGCCGCACGCAAGGAGCAGCCATGAACCCGGACTGGCAAGGCGCGCTGGACGCAGTGGTGCATCACCCGCTGTTCGGCATCGGTATCACCCTGGGCGCCTATCAACTGGCGGTGGCGGCCTACGACAAGACCCGCTGGATCTTCCTGCAACCGGTGCTGGTGTCGATGCTGCTGGTGATCAGCGTACTGCTGCTGTGCGGCATTCACTACCCCGAATACCGCAAGAGCACGGAAATCCTCAATATCCTCCTGGGCCCGGCCACGGTCGCCCTGGCCGTGCCGCTGTACCTGAACCTGCGGCGCATTCGCCAGCTGTTCTGGCCGACCTTCACTACGCTGGTGATCGGTGGCGTGTTCGCCACCGTGGCTTGCGTGGCGCTGGGCTACTGGTTTGGCGCCGAACACATGATCCTGATGACCATGGCACCGAAGTCGGTGACCTCACCGATCGCCATGCTGGTGGCCGAGCAGATCGGCGGCGTGGCGGCCTTGGCGGCGGTGTTCGTGCTGATTACCGGGGTGCTGGGGGCGATCTTCGGCCCGGCCTTGCTCGACCGCTTCGGGGTCACCAGCCCGGAGGCGCGGGGTATGTCGCTGGGTGTCACCGCCCATGCGGTGGGCACCTCGGTGGCGCTGCAAGAGGGTGATGAATGTGGTGCATTCGCCGCGTTGGCGATGAGCCTGATGGGCGTGGCGACCGCGGTGTTCCTGCCGCTGGCCGTCAGCGTGATTGCTTGAGGAGGGAAAATGACCTTACCGCTGTTTCCGCTCAATACCGTGCTGTTCCCAGGCTGCTTGCTCGATTTGCAGATCTTCGAGGCGCGCTACCTGGACATGATCGGCCGCTGCATGAAACAGGGTGAAGGCTTTGGCGTGGTGTGCATCCATGAGGGCGAGCAGGTCGGCCAGGCGCCGACAGGCATCGCCAGCCTTGGCTGTGAGGCGCTGATCCGTGACTTCGTGCAGCAGGACAACGGCCTGCTGGGCATTCGCGTCGAAGGTGCTCGGCGTTTCAAGGTGAGGCACACCGAGGTGCAGAAGGACCAACTGCTGCTCGGCGAGCCGACTTGGTTGAGCGAGCACGCCGACAGCGCTCTGGCGGAGGAGGACGACGACCTGCTCGCCCTGCTGCTGGCGCTGGGAGAACACCCGATGGTCAAGGCGCTGGACATGCCGCTGGCGATCACCGGGCGGCAGGCGCTGGCCAATCAGCTCGGTTACCTGCTGCCGTTCACCGAGCAGGACAAGCTCGACTTGCTGGCGATCGACTCGCCCGGGCAGCGCCTGGATGCGATCCAGGTGCTGCTCGAACGTCTGCAGGGAGAACTGTTCGACTGAGCCAGACGGCTGGCCGCTCAGTATTGATAGCGCGCCACCGCATCGGGCAAGGCATACAGGGCAAAAAAGCCCAGCAGCGCAATGCACGCGGGCAACACCAGCCACCAGACACGCAGCGGCATGGCCGGCAATGGCTGGCGATGCTGCACCAGGGTCAGGCTGAGGGCGCAGACGCAGCACGCCAGCAGCGCGCCGGCGAGGATGTCGGTCGGCCAGTGCGCGCCCAGGTAGACCCGCGACAAGGCAATCGACAGCGCCGGTATGCAGCCCAGCAGTATCCAGGTCAGGCGCATGCGTGGCGGCTGGCCGCGTCCGGCGAGCACCGCCAGCACCAGGAAGAAGGCGAACGACGCCGAACTGTGGCCACTAGGCATGCTGTAGCTGGTCAGTGGATCGGTCAGCACCTCCGGACGGGCGCGGGCGAACAGCCATTTGAGCGTGCCGTTGCCGATCGCCGTGCCAATCAGCGCGGCGCCGGCGAACAGGGCATGGCGCCATTGCCGCATCAGCAGCAACAGGCCGGTCAGCAGCCCGCCAAGGAAGAACTGGGTACGGAAGTCGCCCAACCGCGTGACCAGCACCACAGTGCCGTCCAGTGCCTGGCTGCGGTGTTCCTGAACCAGGGTCATCACGCCCTGATCGAAGTCGTGCAGCCACGGCCAGCCGAGAAATAGCGCAATCAACGTTGCCAGGCACAGGCCGCTGATCATCCGCGTGCCGTAGCGGCGGTCGCGGATGCTGCTGTTCAGGCTCAGTCCCAGCAGCAGCGCAAGGCCCGCGGCAACCACCCCGGCCTGTGGCCAGAAGTGTTCAGGCAAGGGCAGGCGCATCGCCGCACCGGTGGCCCAGCCCGGCAGCAGGTAGGCTGCCGACCACCCGGCTGCGGCCACCAGGCTGACAGCGATGAAGCGCGGCAGCGGCATGTCGAACATGCCGGCGACCATCGGCAGCATGGGCCGCAACGGGCCGATGAAGCGACCGACCAGCAAACTGGCGATGCCATAGCGGTGGAAATAGGTTTCCGCACCGCCGATCCACTCCGGGTGACTGCGCAGCAGCGGCAGGCGGCGAATGTTCTGGTGGAAGTACTTGCCGATGGCGTAGGACATTGCGTCGCCCAGGAGCCCGCCGAGGAAACCCAGCAGCAGCGTGTGGCCCAGGCTCAGCGCACCGCTGCCGGCGGCCACGGCAACGCCGAACAGCAGCACGGTGCCAGGAACGATGATGCCGGCAATCGCCAGGCATTCGATGCAGGCGATGATGAAGATCGCAACGCCGAGCCATTCGGGGTTGGCGCTGAGCCAGACGGTGAGGCTGTCGAGCCATTGGCCCATGGTTTCAGCTTCCTTGTTGTTGCAGGAGGAAAAAGTCTCGGCCTTCGACTTGGCCCCGGCGCAGGGGGTTCCGTGTGCAGAAGCGCGCGTACTGGGCGTCGACGAAGCGGTAGGGCAGATGTTCGTCGCGGCCCTGTGGAATGCCCAGGCGGGTGGTCTGGATCACCTCCGGCACGGGGTTGGCGCAGTCCTCGACGTACAGCCGCTGCGGATCGAAGCGCTGCGCGTCCCAGTCCGGCACCTTCAGGCCCAGGGATCGACAGAGCAGGGTCTGGCCGGCACACAGGCGCTCGGCCGGGCGCACGTTGCCGCTGGCGTCGGGATTGTTCAGTTGCATGCGCGCCAGGCTGTTGGCGTCGCTGCGCGCATCCAGCCACGGGTAGGCGGCCTTGATCAGCACCGCGTTGCCTGGCCCTTCGGCGCTGAAGTTCAGCGAGTCACCGCCGCGGGCGTAATACATGTAGATATGCCCGCCGTCGAGGAACAGCGCCTTGCGCTTTTCGGTAAAGCCCAGCGAGGCATGGCTGCCCTTGTCGCTGAGGTAATAGGCTTCGGTTTCGATGATGCGCGCCGCCAGCCACAGACCCTCATGGCGATGACGAATGACCTTGCCGAGCAGGTCCTTGGCGACGGTCTGGGCGTCACGGTTGAAGAAGGTATCGGGCAGAGCCGGGTAGGGCGAAGGGGCGGGCTGGGTCATGCGCGCGGTCGGTCCGAATGAAAAGAGCGCGAGCATAGCAATGAATCGGCCAGCGGTGGCTGAATCGCCGCTGACCGAGGCGCACCCTGGGGGCGTTCAAAGCGACGCCGCTGCCAGGCGCCAGGCGAGTGGTGACGCGGCATGAGCAGCTTCGGTGGTGGAAAACAATCAGAACAATCCGATACCGCCGGTTACATCTTTCCTACATTCAGAAGTACACATCCACTACCATCCGCCTCCCACTGCTGGGCGTATACCGGCGCGCCGGTTATAATCAGCCGATTTCCCCTTCGCCAAGACACCGAACCCATGACTGAGTCCGTTCTTGACTACATGACCCGCCTGGGTCGCGCCGCCCGCCAGGCGTCGCGGGTCATCGGCCGTGCCAGCGCCGCGCAGAAGAACCGCGCCCTGCATGCCGCCGCTGACGCGCTGGACGCTGCCCGTGAAGAGCTCACCGCGGCCAACGAGCAAGACCTCGCCGCCGGTCGCGCCAACGGTCTTGAGCCCGCGTTGCTCGACCGTCTGGCGCTGACCCCGGCGCGCATCGACGGCATGATCACCGGCCTGCGCCAGGTCGCGGCATTGCCCGACCCGGTCGGCGCGATCCGCGACATGAGCTACCGGCCCTCGGGCATCCAGGTCGGCAAGATGCGCGTACCGCTGGGGGTCATCGGCATCATCTACGAATCACGCCCGAACGTGACCATCGACGCCGCCAGCCTGTGCCTGAAGTCGGGTAACGCGACCATTCTGCGTGGCGGCTCGGAAGCCATTCATTCCAACCGCGCCGTCGCCCGCTGCATTCAGCGTGGCCTGGCCGCCGCCGATTTGCCGGCCGCCGTGGTGCAGGTGGTGGAAACCACCGACCGCGAAGCCGTTGGCGCGTTGATCAGCATGCCCGAGTACGTCGATGTCATCGTCCCGCGCGGTGGCCGTGGCCTGATCGAGCGCATCAGCCGCGACGCCCGCGTGCCGGTGATCAAGCACCTCGACGGCATCTGCCATGTCTACGTCGCCGAACACGCCGAGCTGGACAAGGCCCAGCGCATCGCCCTCAACGCCAAGACCTACCGCTATGGCATCTGCGGCGCCATGGAAACGCTGCTGGTCGACCAGCGCGTGGCCGCGGCCTTCCTGCCGTCGATGGCCGAGGCGCTGCTGGCCAAGGGCGTCGAGCTGCGCGGCTGCGAGCGCACCCAGGCGCTGATCGACGTGCTGCCGGCCAGCGAACAGGACTGGCACACCGAGTACCTGGCGCCGATCCTGTCGATTCGCGTGGTCGAGGGGCTGGAACAGGCCATCGAGCACATCAATCATTACGGCTCGCACCACACCGATGCCATCGTCACCGAACACCAGGGCCAGGCCCGTCAGTTCATGACTGAAGTCGATTCCGCTTCGGTCATGCTCAATGCGCCAACCTGCTTCGCCGATGGCTTCGAGTATGGCCTGGGCGCCGAAATCGGCATCTCCACCGACAAGCTGCATGCGCGCGGTCCAGTGGGCCTGGAAGGGCTGACCTGCGAGAAGTATGTGGTGGTGGGCGACGGTCAACTGCGCGGTCAGGAGCCGTGCTGATTTGACCCAGCCCCCGGCAGCCCGGCGCATCGGCATTCTCGGCGGTACGTTCGACCCGGTGCATATCGGCCACTTGCGCAGCGCGCTGGAAGTGGTCGAGCTGATGCAGCTGGACGAACTGCGCCTGCTGCCCAACGCCCGGCCGCCGCACCGCGAGACCCCGCAGGTCACCGCGCAGCAGCGTCTGGCCATGGTCTGCGGCGCGGTAGAGGGTGCGGCGCCATTGCGCGTCGATGCCCGTGAGCTGGCCCGCGACAAACCGTCCTACACCATCGACACCCTGGAGTCGTTGCGCGCCGAGCTGGGCGCTGACGACCAGCTGTTCATGGTGCTGGGCTGGGATGCCTTCTGTGGACTGCCCAGTTGGCACCGCTGGGAAGAATTGCTGCAACACTGTCACATCCTGGTGCTGCAACGCCCGGATGCCGACGTTGAACCCCCTTTTGAGCTGCGCAACCTGCTGGCTGCACGCTCCGAGAGCGATCCCACCGCCATGTCCGGCCCGGCGGGAAACATTTCGTTCGTCTGGCAGACACCGCTTGCGGTGTCTGCCACGCAGATCCGACAGCTGCTGGCCAGCGGCAAGTCGGTGCGGTTCCTGGTGCCGGACGCAGTACTGGCCTACATAGAGGCGCACGACTTGTACCGTGCGTCTAACTGAAGGTGTCCGCGGGCACCTCACTCAACACGTTGAACGAGTTTTATATGACCAAGCAGAAAATCCACGGCGAAGAACTGGTCGAGCTGACCAAGGCCGCGCTGGAAGACGTCAAGGCCCAGGACATCCAGGTGATCGACGTGCGCGACAAGCACAGCCTCACCGACTACATGATCATCGCCACCGGTACTTCCAACCGGCAGATCAACGCGATGCTGGAAAAGGTCCGTGAAGCGGTCAAGGCCAAGGGCGCACAGCCGCTGGGCGAAGAAGGCAAGGGCGACAGCGACTGGGTGCTGCTCGACCTCAACGACGTCATCGTGCACATGATGACCGCCGCTGCCCGCCAGTTCTACGACCTCGAGCGTCTGTGGGTCGGTGCCGAGCAGAGCCGCGCCGCTGATGGCAAGCACCACAGCCCGGAAAACGCCACCCACGACTACTTCGAAAAGCTCAAGGATCGGGAATAGGCCTGCGCCGTGCGTCTGCGTCTGATCGCGGTTGGTTCGCGCATGCCCAAGTGGGTGGAGGAAGGCTGGCACGAGTACGCCAAGCGCCTGCCTGCGGAAATGGCCCTGGAACTGGTTGAAATCCCGCTCAACACCCGCGGCAAGAATGCCGACGTCACCCGCCTGATTCGTCAGGAGGGCGACGCCATGTTGAGCAAGGTGCAGCCCGGTGAGCGCATCGTCACCCTCGAAGTCCACGGCAAGCCGTGGAGTACCGAGCAACTGGCCGGTGAACTCGACCGCTGGCGGCTGGATGCGCGCACCGTCAATCTGATGGTCGGTGGGCCGGAAGGCCTGGCGCCGCAAGTGTGCGCGCGGGCCGAGCAGCGCTGGTCGCTGTCGCCGCTGACCTTGCCGCACCCGTTGGTAAGGATACTGATCGGCGAGCAGATCTACCGCGCCTGGACCGTGTTGTCCGGGCATCCCTACCACAAATGAGCCTGTAAGCCAGACCGATGTCGCAGCCGATCCGCCTCAAGGACCACGAGAAAGACGCCCGCTTGGTGCGCAACCGCGTCGTGGTCGGTGCCGTGGCGATCATGCTGCTCATCTGCGTGTTGATCGTTCGGCTGTATTACCTGCAGGTGATCCAGTACGACTATCACTCGACGCTGTCGGAGAACAATCGGGTGCACGTGCAGCCGATTCCGCCGACCCGCGGGCTGATCTACGACCGCAACGGCGTGATCATCGCTGACAACCGGCCCAGCTTCAGCCTCAGCATGACCCGTGAACGGGCTGGCGGTGACTGGCAGCAGGTGCTCGACACCATCGTCGAGGTGCTCAAGCTCAGCGAAGACGACCGCGTGCTGTTCGAGAAGCGCATGCGTCAGGGGCGCCGGCCGTTCGAGCCGGTGCCGATTCTGTTCGAGCTCAACGAAGACCAGATCGCCCGCATTGCGGTGAACCAGTTCCGCCTGCCTGGGGTGGAAGTGGTCGCGCAGTTGGTGCGGCACTACCCGCAGGGCGCGCATTTCGCCCATTCGGTGGGGTATGTCGGGCGCATCAACGAGAAAGAGCTCAAGACCCTCGACCCGGTCAACTACAGCGGCACCCACCACATCGGCAAGACCGGCATCGAGCGCTTCTACGAAGACTCGCTGCATGGTCAGGTGGGCTACGAAGAGGTCGAGACCAACGCCCGCGGCCGCGTGCTGCGGGTGCTTAAACGCACCGACCCCAAGCCCGGCAAGGACATCGTCCTGAGCCTGGACATCAAGCTGCAAGAGGCCGCCGAGGCGGCGCTGGGCGGCCGCCGTGGCGCGGTGGTGGCGCTCGACCCGCGCACCGGCGAGGTGCTGGCGATGGTCAGCCAGCCAAGCTTCGACCCCAACCTGTTCGTCACCGGCATCAGCTTCAAGGCCTACGCCGAGCTGCGCGATTCGATCGACCGACCGCTGTTCAACCGCGTGCTGCGCGGGCTGTATCCGCCTGGCTCGACCATCAAGCCGGCCGTGGCCATCGCCGGCCTCGACAGCGGCGTGGTCAACGCCGGCAGCCGGGTGTTCGACCCCGGCTACTACCAACTGCCCAACTACGACCACAAGTACCGCAACTGGAACCGCAGCGGCGATGGCTGGGTCGACCTGGACGCGGCGATCATGCGCTCCAACGACACCTATTTCTACGATCTGGCGCACAAGATGGGCATTGATCGCCTGTCGTCCTACATGAACAAGTTCGGCATCGGCCAGCGCGTGTCGCTGGACATGTTCGAAGAATCCGCCGGGCTGATGCCTTCCCGTGAATGGAAACGCGCCACCCGCCGCCAAGCCTGGTTCCCCGGGGAAACCCTGATTCTGGGCATCGGCCAGGGCTACATGCAGGCCACGCCGCTGCAACTGGCCCAGGCCACGGCGCTGATCGCCAACAAGGGTGTGTGGAATCGTCCGCATCTGGCCAAGACCATCGAAGGTCAGCCGCCGGTGGATGAAAATCCCATGGAGGACATCGTCTTGCGTGACAAGTCCGACTGGGCCAAGGTCACCCATGGCATGGAGCAGGTGATGCACAACGCCCGTGGCACTGCGCGCAAGGCCGCGCTCGGCGCGCAGTACCGCATCGCTGGCAAGAGCGGCACGGCGCAGGTGGTCGCCATCCGCCAGGGCGAGAAGTACGACCGCAACAAATTGCAGGAACGCCACCGTGACCATGCCCTGTTCGTCGCCTTCGCCCCAGCGGAGAAACCCGAGATCGTCATTTCGGTGATGGTCGAGAACGGCGAATCCGGCTCTGGCGTCGCCGCGCCTGTGGTACGTCAGATCATGGATGCCTGGCTGCTCGATGAACACGGTCGGCTCAAGTCCGGCGCCGTGCCTGCCACCGTTGCCGAGGAGACGGCCCCGTGATGAACAATTTCGACCGGATGCTCTCCAGCGAAGACGTGATGCGCCGCCGCGCCAGCTTCCTGCAACGCATCCACATCGATGGGCCGTTGCTGCTCATCCTCCTGACCCTGGCCGCCGGCAGCCTGTTCGTGCTGTATTCGGCCAGCGGCAAGAACTGGGACTTGCTGCTCAAGCAGGCGACCTCCTTCGGCCTGGGCCTGGGCTCGATGTTCATCATCGCCCAGCTCGAACCACGCTTCATGGCCCGTTGGGTGCCGCTGGCCTACCTGTTCGGCGTGCTGCTGCTGGTGGTGGTCGACGTCATGGGCCACAACGCCATGGGCGCCACGCGCTGGATCAACATTCCCGGGGTGATCCGCTTCCAGCCCTCGGAGTTCATGAAGATCATCATGCCGGCGACGTTGGCCTGGTACCTGTCCAAGCGCACCTTGCCGCCCCACCTCAGGCATGTGCTGATCAGCCTGGTGCTGATCGGCGTGCCATTCATTCTCATCGTGCGCCAGCCCGACCTGGGCACCGCGTTGCTGATTCTCGCTGGCGGCGCCTTCGTGCTGTTCATGGGCGGCTTGCGCTGGCGCTGGATCATCAGCGTGCTGACCGCAGCGGTGCCGGTGGCAGTGGGCATGTGGTTCTTCGTCATGCACGACTACCAGAAACAGCGCGTGCTGACCTTCCTCGACCCGGAAAGCGACCCGCTCGGCACCGGCTGGAACATCATTCAGTCGAAAGCCGCGATCGGGTCGGGCGGGGTGTTCGGCAAGGGCTGGCTGCTCGGCACCCAGTCGCACCTGGATTTTCTTCCCGAGAGCCATACCGACTTCATCATCGCCGTGCTCGGCGAGGAATTCGGCCTGGTGGGTATCTGCCTGTTGCTGATCATCTACCTGCTGCTGATCGGCCGCGGATTGATGATCACCGCCCAAGCGCAGACCCTGTTCGGCAAGCTGCTGGCCGGCAGCCTGACCATGACCTTCTTCGTGTACGTGTTCGTCAATATCGGTATGGTGAGCGGCTTGCTGCCGGTGGTAGGGGTGCCGTTGCCCTTCATCAGCTACGGCGGAACTTCGTTGGTGACGCTGCTGTCAGCGTTTGGCGTTTTGATGTCGATCCACACGCACCGCAAGTGGATCGCACAGGTTTGAATAAGGTGATCAATTTCATGCAAGTCGTGCGCGGCTGGGCCGCTCGTTGGGTACCGTGGATCGGTGCCTTGGGGTTGCTTGGCGCTGTCCAGCAAGCCAATGCCGGCGATTACGATGGCTCGCCGCAGGTGGCCGAGTTCGTCGCCGAGATGACCCGCGACCACGGCTTCGCCAGCGAGCAGCTGTTCGAGGTGTTCGCCGAGGTGCAGCGCAAGCAGTCGATTCTCGACGCCATTTCGCGCCCGGCCGAGCGGGTCAAGCCGTGGAAGGAATACCGGCCGATGTTCCTCACCGACGCGCGCATTGCCCGTGGTGTCGACTTCTGGCGCCAGCACGAAGCCGTGCTGGCCCGCGCCGAGCAGGAATACGGCGTGCCGGCGCAAGTGATCGTGGCGATCATCGGCGTCGAAACCTTCTTTGGCCGCAACACCGGCAACTTCCGCGTGATCGATGCGTTGTCGACCCTGGGCTTCGATTACCCGCCGCGTGCGCAGTTCTTCCGCAAGGAGCTGCGTGAGTACCTGCTGCTGGCCCGCGAGCAGCAAGTCGATCCGCTGACCCTCAAAGGCTCCTACGCCGGCGCCATGGGCCTGCCGCAGTTCATGCCGAGCAGCTTCCGCGCCTACGCGGTGGATTTCGACGGCGACGGTCATATCAATATCTGGAACAACCCGGATGATGCCATCGGCAGTGTCGCCAGCTACTTCAAGCGTCACGGCTGGGTTGCCGGCCAAGGCGTGGTCAGCCGCGCCCAGGTCAGCGGCGAGCGCTTCGAGCAAGGCGTCACCCAAGGCATCGAGCCGGCCAGCACGGTGGCTCAGTTGCGAGCGCTGGGCTGGTCGAGTCATGATGCGCTGCCTGACGATCTGCCGGTCACCGCGTTTCGCCTCGAAGGCGACAACGGCGCGGAATACTGGATGGGCCTGAAGAACTTCTACGCAATCACTCGCTACAACCGCAGCGTGATGTATGCCATGGCGGTGCATCAGCTTTCCGAGCAGCTGGTCAAGGCACGAGGCGTCAACTAAATGCGCGATTTTTTCCAAGCGAACACCTTGAAGCTGATCGGCTGCCTAGCCGCTGCGCTGGTATTGACCAGTTGCTCGTCGAGCCGCCCGACCGCGACCAAACCCAAGCAGAGCGGCGATATCGTGCGTGCGCAGCCGGGCCTGGACATCAACCGTGCACACAAGGATGGCGCGCCTTGGTGGGACGTCGACGTCAACAAGATTCCCGACGCCACGCCGACCGTGCACACCGGCAACTACAAGGCCAACCCGTACACCGTACTGGGCAAGACCTACTACCCCATCCAGCAATCGAGCAACTACCGCGCCGAGGGCACTGCCTCGTGGTACGGCACCAAGTTCCATGGCCAGAACACCGCCAACGGCGAGGTCTATGACCTCTACGGCATGAGCGCGGCGCACAAGACCCTGCCGCTGCCGGCGTATGTGCGGGTGACCAACCTGGACAACCAGCGCAGTGTGATCCTGCGGGTCAATGACCGCGGGCCGTTCTACTCCGACCGCATCATCGACCTGTCCTACGCGGCGGCGAAAAAACTCGGCTATGCCGAAACCGGCACCGCTCGCGTGCGCGTCGAGGGCATCGATCCGCAGCAGTGGTGGGCCCAGCGTGGCCGTCCTGCGCCGCTGGTGCTCAAGGAACCGCAGATGGCGCAGACCCAGCCGATTCCGGCCAGCACCGGAACCGTCGAGCAGTGGACGCCGCCGCCGCAGCAGCACGCCGCACCCGTGGTGCCCGTGCAGGTCGGTGGCAACGCCGGCCCAGCCAACAGTGGCGCGATGTTCCTGCAGGTCGGCGCCTTCGCCAACCCCGATGCCGCCGAGCTGCTGCGCTCGAAACTGAGCACCATGGTCAGCGCGCCGGTGTTCATCAGCTCGATCGTGCGTAACCAGCAAACGCTGCACCGGGTTCGCCTGGGGCCGATCAACAGCCAGGGCGAAGTGCAGCAGATGCAGGACAGCGTGCGCCTGGCCAATCTTGGTCAGGCCAAGCTGGTCAGTGCCGACTGAGCGCATCTGCAGGTTTTGTCATGAATCGGCGGGCAGGGCCATGTACAATGGCCGTTTTTGCCCGCCAGACCCTGGGCCCAGGCCCAAGGCGTGAACATTGATGTGGGGGCGTGGTCTGGATAGCCGAGATTACCCGGTCCACGAAACATCAGACCCTTAGCGATTTACGAGAGACGGATGAACATCACCAAAATAGCCAAACGCCTGTGCCTGCCCGTGCTGCTGATGATCATGCCTGCTGCCTTCGCGGCGGAGCAGATGATGCCAGCAGCGCCGCAACTGGCCGCCAAGTCCTACGTGCTGATGGATGCCTCCAGCGGCAACGTGCTGGTCGAGAACAACGGTGACGAGCGCCTGCCGCCCGCCAGCCTGACCAAACTGATGACCGCCTACATCGCCACCCTCGACATCCGTCGCGGGCAGATCGGCGAGAACGACCCTGTCACCGTCAGCGAAAACGCGTGGCGCACCGGTGGTTCGCGCATGTTCATCAAGGTCGGCACCCAGGTCAGCGTCAGCGACCTGCTGCACGGCATCATCATTCAGTCGGGCAACGATGCCTCGGTGGCGCTCTCCGAGCACATCGCCGGCAGCGAAGACGCCTTCGCCGACATGATGAACAAGACCGCCGCCGACCTGGGCATGAGCAACAGCCACTTCATGAACCCGACCGGCCTGCCACACCCCGAGCACTACTCCTCGGCGCACGACATGGCCGTGCTGGCCCGGGCGATCATCAACGAAGACCCGGCGCACTACGCGATCTACTCGCAGAAAGAGTTCTTCTGGAACAACATCAAGCAGCCCAACCGCAACCTGCTGCTGTGGCGTGACAAGACCGTCGATGGCCTGAAAACCGGCCACACCGAAGAGGCCGGCTACTGCATGGTGGCCTCGGCGGTACGTGACGGTCAGCGTCTGATCGCCGTGGTGTTCGGCACCAACAGCGAGCAATCGCGCGCTGCCGAAACGCAGAAACTGCTGACCTACGGCTTCCGCTTCTTCGAAACCCAGACCTTCTATCAGAAAGGTACCGAACTGGCCCAGGCGCCGGTGTGGAAGGGTGCTACCTCGCAGGTCAAGGCCGGTCTGGCCAACGACCTGACCATGACCATGCCCAAAGGCCAGCTCAAGCGCCTGCAGGCTTCGATGACCATTAACCCACAGCTCACCGCGCCCATCGCCCAAGGTGACGTGATCGGTAAAGTGGAAGTCAAACTGGATGACAAAGTGGTCCACAGCGCCGACCTGATCGCCCTCGAGCCGGTCGAGGAAGGTGGTTTCATCCGTCGTATGTGGGATAGCATTCGGCTATTCTTCTACGGCTTGTTCAACTGATACGTGACCCGGCAAGCCCCCGCCCACCTGCGGGGGTTTTGTTGTTGCCACGGCTTACGAGGCCGTTACCGCCATGAGCGAAGCAGACGTCAAGTCGCATAAAATCGAATTTCCCTGCGCCGACTATCCGATCAAGGTGATCGGCGACACCGTGGTCAACTTCCGCGATACGGTGATCGAAATCCTCAAGAAGCACGCCGAAGTCGACCTCTCGACCCTGGCCGAGCGGCAGAGCAAGGAAGGCAAGTACACCACCGTGCAACTGCACATCGTCGCCACCAGCGAAGATCAGCTGCACGACATCAACAGCGCCCTGCGTGCCACCGGCATCGTGAAAATGGTGCTCTGATGCACGCGTGCCTGGGTTTTCGTGAGCTTGGTCTGCAGCCCTATGAACCGGTGCTGGAAGCCATGCGGCGATTTACCGGGCAGCGCGATGCGGCAGTGCAGGATGAAGTCTGGCTGGTCGAACACACTCCAGTGTTCACCCAGGGCCAGGCAGGCAAGCCCGAGCACCTTTTGTTGCCGGGCGACATTCCACTGGTGCAGACCGAGCGCGGCGGCCAGGTGACCTACCACGGCCCCGGGCAACTGGTGGCCTACCTGCTGCTCGATGTGCGTCGCCGCGGCATTGGCGTGCGCGAACTGGTCAGCCGCATCGAGCGCAGCCTGGTCGACCTGCTCGCCAGTTATGGCGTGCCAGCGGCGGCCAAGCCCGACGCCCCCGGCGTGTACGTCAACGGGGCGAAAATCGCCTCGCTGGGGCTGCGCATCCGTAACGGTTGCTCGTTCCATGGCCTGGCGCTGAACGTCGACATGGACCTGGCGCCGTTTCGCCGCATCAACCCCTGTGGCTATGCCGGGCTGGTCATGACCCAGCTGCGCGAGCACACAGGGCCGATCGAACTCGACGAGGTCAGGACGAGGCTGCGTGAACAGCTGGTCAGACACCTCGACTACGCAGAGCAGACGACCCTCACGGGCGGAATCGACTGAATATGACAACTGTGCAAGAAGCCGTGCCGAACCTCATCGCCACCACCGACGTCACGCCGCGTCCGGCGCCCAAGAAAGTCGAAGCCGGCGTCAAGCTGCGCGGTGCCGAGAAGGTTGCGCGGATTCCGGTGAAGATCATCCCCACCGATGAGCTGCCGAAGAAGCCCGACTGGATTCGTGTGCGCATTCCGGTATCGCCGGAGGTCGACCGCATCAAGCAACTGCTGCGCAAGCACAAGCTGCACAGCGTTTGCGAAGAAGCCTCCTGCCCGAACCTGGGCGAGTGTTTCTCGGGCGGCACCGCCACTTTCATGATCATGGGCGACATCTGCACCCGTCGTTGCCCGTTCTGCGACGTCGGCCATGGCCGGCCCAAGGCGCTGGACGCCGACGAGCCGAAGAACCTGGCCGTGGCCATCGCCGACCTGCGCCTCAAGTACGTGGTAATCACCTCGGTTGACCGCGACGACCTGCGCGACGGCGGTGCCCAGCACTTTGCCGACTGCATTCGGGAAATCCGCGCGCTGTCACCGGGTGTGCAGTTGGAAACCCTGGTGCCGGACTACCGCGGGCGCATGGACGTGGCGCTGGCCATCACCGCCGCCGAGCCACCGGATGTGTTCAACCACAACCTGGAAACCGTGCCACGCCTGTACAAGGCCGCGCGTCCGGGTTCTGACTACGACTGGTCGCTCGACCTGCTGCAGAAATTCAAGCAACTGGTGCCGCATGTGCCGACCAAGTCGGGCCTGATGCTGGGCCTGGGTGAAACCGACGAAGAGGTCATCGAGGTCATGCACCGCATGCGTGAGCATGACATCGACATGCTCACCCTCGGCCAGTACCTGCAACCGTCGCGCAGCCACCTGCCGGTGCAGCGCTTCGTGCACCCGGACACCTTCGCCTGGTTCGCCGAAGAAGGTTACAAGATGGGCTTCAAGAACGTGGCCTCCGGGCCGCTGGTGCGTTCCTCGTACCACGCCGACCAGCAGGCGCACGAAGCCAAGATCAAGCTCTGAGCGTGCGCTGAGTAGAAGATGCCGAGGGCTGCCGAAAGGCGCCGTCGGCATTTTTTTTGAATCGATTGTCCTCGGCGCTGGTTGCGCCGCATTGACTTGTGGAGCCACCCGATGACCGGTCTTCAGCCCGCCGATACCCGCCTGCCCCGCGCGCTCACCCCTGGTGCCTGTTTTGCCGTGATCGCCCCCGCAGGCCCAGCTCGGCTGGATGCGCACAAGGCCTGCGAGTGGTTTGTCAGCAGGGGCTACCGGTGCCGTTTGTATCCTTCGGTGGGCGAGGCTGATGGCTACCTGGCGGGCAGCGATGCGCGACGCCTGAAAGACCTCCACGACGCCTTCGCAGACCCTGACGTCGATGCCATCGTCTGCATGCGCGGCGGCTACGGCAGCATGCGCCTGCTCGATGGCATCAACTTCGCGCTGCTGGAACGCCATCGCAAGCCGCTGATTGGCTACAGCGACATCACCGCACTGCATACGGCGATTGCCCGGCACGCGGGGTTCATTACCTTTCATGGGGCGATGCTCAATGCCGACTTGCTGGGCGGCAAGCTCGAGCCGACGCTGAGCTCACTGATCGAGCAGTTGTCGGGACAGTTGCAGCCGGGTAGCGCAATCGCGCACCCCGCGGCGTTTGCGCTGAGCACGGTCATTGCAGGGCAGGGCAGCGGGCGTCTGTTGGGGGGCAACCTGTCGATGCTCGGGGCCACTTTTGGCACGCTGGCCGAGCTTGATATGGAGGATGCGGTGCTGTTCATCGAGGATGTCAACGAACCGCTGTATCGGGTCGATCGCCTGCTGACTCAGCTACGCCTGGCGGGCAAGCTTGCCGGGCTGAAAGGGGTATTGGTGGGCGATTTCGCCGGCATCACGGTCGCGGCGCTGACGCCCTTGTTACGGGATATCTTCGACCCCTTGCAGATACCGGTACTGGCCGGCTGGCGCAGCGGCCATTGCGACCCGAACCTGTGCCTGCCCTTGGGCGCCCAGGTGTGCCTGGACAGCACGGCGCAGACCCTGACGCTCGAGCAAGGCCTGTTCAGGTCGTAGCGACGGGCACCCCGGTTTACCTGCGATGGGCCGCCAGGCAGCCCACGCGTGATGTCGCTACTGGCCTGACGGGCGTGCCTACCTGCGCAAGCTATCGAGCAGTTTGTGCGTGGGGTAGCCATCGGCCGGCCAGCCCAGCGCCTGCTGCGCGGTACGAATCGCCTTGCGCGTGTTCGCGCCGATGATGCCATCGGCATTGCCAGCCTCGTGACCGCTGGCATTGAGCAGGTTCTGCAGTTCGACACGCTCGCTGCGGCTCAGGGGTTGGTCATCTTTCGGCCAACTGCCGCCGATGAAACCCCAGCCGGAGAAGCGATCGCCGAGTAGGCTGACCGCCAGCGCGTACGACGAAGAGTTGTTGTACTTGAGGATGGCGCGGAAGTTGTCCAGCACCAGGAAAGCCGGGCCGCGAGCGCCTGCCGGCAGCAGCAATGCGGCGGATAGTTCGTTGCTGCCAGCCGGCAACTGCGTGCCAGCAGGCAAGGTCACGCCCATTTGCAGCCATTGGCTGACGGGTTTGCGCTGCGCGCCGTCGGCCTGCCAGTAATCGAAGCCGGCCGGCACTTGTACCTCGAAGCCCCACGGCTGGCCACGCTTCCAGCCCGAGCTTTGAAGATAGTGGGCGGTGGAGGCGAGGGCATCGGGCGTGCTTTTCCAGATGTCGCGGCGGCCGTCGCCGTCGAAGTCCACCGCATGGGTGTTGTAGGTGGTGGGAATGAACTGGGTCTGGCCCATGGCGCCGGCCCACGAACCGAGCATGGCCTCGGGCTGGATGTCGCCGTTCTGCAGAATCTGCAAGGCGGCAATCAGTTGATCCTGGGCGAACTGCGGACGGCGACCCTCATAAGCCAGGGTCGCCAGCGAGCGAATAACCGATTTGCTGCCCTGGAATTGGCCGAAGTTGCTTTCCATGCCCCACACCGCGACCAGAATCTGCCGGTCGACCCCATAGCGCTGTTCCAGGCGCGCCAGCAGATCGGCGTTCTGCTCGAGCAGGCGCTTGCCGTTACGCACCCGCAGCGGCGACAGCGCGCCTTCGAGGTACTCCCACACCGGACGGCTGAACTCGGGTTGGCTGCGGTCGGCCTTGATCACGTCCATGTCCGGCGTGATACCGAGGAAAGCACGGTCGAACAGGCTGGCGGAGATGCCGGCTTGCAGCGCCTGCTGGCGGAAGCCTGCCTGCCATTGAGCGAACGTCTGAACGGGCTGGATATCGTTGCTGGTGTCAGCTTGAGCGTTCGGCACCGTGACCACTGGCGCCGGTTGCGCCGGGGGGAGCGGTAGCGCATCGGCGGCGGTGGGTTTTTCCGCGCAGGCCACGAGCAGAATGAGACTGGAGGCCGCGATCAGCTGGCGCGATTGCCAGCGAGGGAAAAGACTGGGAGGCATGCACAGGTCCAGGAATTACAGGGCAGGTGACGACCATATCATGCTTGTGCGGTTTGCGCCTTCATGCCGCCAGAAAGGAAGAAGCCTCCCAATCTCTCGATTGGAAGGCTTCGCGACGGTAGCTACCTTTGCCCTTGCCAGAGCGTTCCTGGCGGCAACGGAACAGTGGCTGGGCGATGATCGATTTGGCTTTGTTCGGGCCGGGTTTGCTGGCCTTTTTGCTCATTGCAGTGTCCTGTGCAGGAGGGGAGACGACTGGCACTTTAGGCCGCAGCGTGGGTGCGGGCCAATTGAATGTGTCAATCGCCGCTGCGGTCACTGCGCGGGCAGTGCCAGGCGCTGTCCTGCCATCAGCAGGGTCAGGCGGCTCAGGCTCATCCACGGCGAACCTTCAGCCTGGCCCTTGATTTGCGCATCAATGCGCTGGGCATCCTGCAGCAGCTGCGCCCAGCGCTGGGCAGAGAGGCGCTGCAGCGCTTTGCTTACCAAAGGCCGGCGCTTGTCCCAGATCGGTGGCTTGGCCTGGCTGAAGGCCTTGTCCAGCGGCACGCCCTGGCTGAACTGCTGGGCCAGGCCTGCCAGTGAGCGCAGTTCGCGGGCCAGTGCCCAGAGAATCACCGGCGGTTCGACGCCCTCGCCGCGCAGCCCTTCGAGAATACGCAGGGCATGGCCGGCGTCACCGGCCAGAATCGCATCGACCAGGCCGAATACATCGAAGCGCGCGCTGTCGGCCACTGCCGCCTGCACCGTCTCGACGGTGATCTGGTTGCCTTCGGCAAGCAGCTTGAGCTTTTCGATTTCCTGCGCTGCGGCCAGCAGGTTGCCTTCCACTCGCGTAGCGATCAGATCGACCGCTTCGCGCTGCGCCGACAACCCGGCCTGGGCCAGGCGCTGATTAATCCACTGCGGTAACTGCCGAGCTTCCACTGGCCAGATCTGGATGAACTGGCACGCTTGACCTTCCACCAGCACCTTGCCCCACTTGCTGCGCTGGGCACTGGCATCGAGCCGCGGCAGGCTGATCAGCAGCACGGTGTCTTCGGCGGGTCTGCTGCAGTATTCGATCAATGCAGCAGCGCCTTTGTCGCCGGGTTTGCCCGACGGCAGGCGCAGCTCCAGCAGGCGCCGCTGGGCGAACAGCGACAGGCTGGCACCGGCTTGCAGCAAGGTGCCCCAGTCGAAGTTGGCGTCGGCGCTGAACACCTGGCGCTCATCGAAACCTTGGGCGCGCGCGGCCACGCGGATGGCATCGGCGGCTTCCTGGCACAGCAGCGGGTCGTCGCCGCTGACCACGTAGACCGGCGCCAGGCTGCCTTGCAGGTGTTTGGTGAGCTGGGCGGGGGCAAGCTTCATGACATAGGGCGGGGCACCGCAGTGCCCCGCTCGGCCTCAATTGGCCGGAACTTCCATCGGCGATTGCTGGGGCGTGGCGTCCTGCGCACGGCGGGCCGCTTCCATCTGCTCGGCCTCGGCCTTGGCGCGCAGGTCGGCCTTGCGCTGCAGCTCGTCGAGCTGCGCTGGCGTCAGTTGCTGCAGGCGCAGCATCAGGCCCTGGACGACATTGTTGCGCATTTCTTTGCGCACGCGCTGGGCTTCGAGGTCGGAGCCAGTGATGTTGTTGCCGTCATGCACGTACATCTTGTGCACTTCCAGCGTGTCGGACAGCAGCTCGGCGTTGTTCAGGCCCTGCACGACATAGCTGACCACGGTGGTCAGTTCGTACTCGGCCGAGCGGGTGCCGCCGGTGTAGGTGGCTGCGCGCTGGGTGTCCTGCTCGTTGGTCAGCACCAAGTGGTACGGCGCGCCGCTGTACACCTTGACGCCGTTGTTTTCCAGCGCGGTGCGCAGTTGCTTGACCGTATCGCCATAGGCGTTGCGCGCGCTGAGATCGAGTTCGCGGATGTTCAGGTCATTGGCACCGGTGCCGCGCAGCTGGAAGCCGCAGGCGCTGAGCATGACGGCCAGGCCCATCACCAGCAGATTGCGTTTGATCATGTTGTAGCTCCCTTGTGGGCCGATTCCGCCTGCTCGCACCCTTGGCGAGCAGGCGTTGCCATCAGTTGGCGACGATGTTGACCAGCTTGCCCGGTACCACGATGACCTTGCGAATGGTCAGACCATCGAGGAAACGCAGGACGTTTTCGTTGCTGCGCGCAGCGGCTTCGATTTCTTCGCGGCTGGCGCTGGCCGGCATTTCCACCTGACCGCGCAGCTTGCCGTTGACCTGCACCACCAGGGTCAGGGTGTCTTGCACCAGCGCGCTGTCGTCGACCGCAGGCCAGGTCGCGTCGATCACCGCGCCAGCGTGGCCCAGGTGCGCCCACAGCGCATGGGAGATGTGCGGAGTGATCGGTGCCAGCAACAGGGTCACCGCTTCCAGACCTTCCTGCAGCAGTGCGCGATCCTGGGCGCTGGCCTGCGGTGCCTTTTCCAGCACGTTCATCAGCGTCATCACCTGGGCGATGGCGGTGTTGAACTTGTGGAACTGACCGATATCGGTGCTGGCCTGGCGAATGGCTGCATGGATGGCGCGGCGCACGACTTTCTGGGCATCGTCCAATGCGCTGATATCCAGTGCGCCAGGCAGGCCCTGGGCGACGTGCCCCTGGGCCAGACGCCAGACGCGGCGCAGGAAGCGGCTGGCGCCTTCGACGCCGGAGTCGGACCACTCCAGGCTTTGGTCAGGCGGCGAGGCGAACATCATGAACAGGCGGCAGGTGTCGGCGCCGTAGGCTTCGATCATCGATTGCGGATCGACGCCGTTGTTCTTCGACTTGGACATCTTCTCGGTGCCGCCGATTTCCACCGGCAGGCCGTCGCTCTTCAGGCGTGCGCCGATGATCTTGGCCTTGGCATCGCGCTCGATCTCGACGTCGGCCGGGTTGAACCAGTCCTTGCCGCCGTTGCTGGCGACGCGGTAGTAGGTCTCGGCGACCACCATGCCCTGGGTCAGCAGGTTCTTGAACGGCTCGTTGGAGGTGACCAGGCCTTCGTCGCGCATCAGCTTGTGGAAGAAGCGCGCGTACAGCAGGTGCAGGATCGCGTGCTCGATACCGCCGATGTACTGATCGACCGGCAGCCAGTGGTTGGCCGCTTTCGGGTCGACCATGCCACCTTCATAGTTCGGCGAGGCGTAGCGGGCGAAGTACCAGGACGACTCGACGAAGGTGTCCATGGTATCGGTTTCACGCTTGGCCGGGCTGCCGCAGGTGGGGCAGGTGCACTCGTAGAACTCAGGCATGCGCGCCAGGGGCGAACCGGCGCCATCAGGCACCACGTTCTCGGGCAGCTTGACCGGCAGTTGGTCCTCCGGCACCGGCACGTCACCGCATCTAGCGCAGTGAATGATCGGGATCGGGCAGCCCCAGTAACGCTGGCGGCTGATGCCCCAATCGCGCAGGCGGAACTGGGTGCGCGACTTGCCGAGACTCTTGCGGATCAGCGCAGCTTCCATGGCATCGAAGGCGCCTGCGAAGTCGAGGCCGTCGAACTCGCCGGAGTTGATCAGCTGACCGTGCTCGCCATAGGCCTCCTGCCACTCGCTGCCGACCTCGTCGCCGGCACTGGTGCGGACCACCGCCTTGACCGGCAGCTGGTACTTGCGGGCGAATTCGAAATCGCGCTCGTCGTGGGCAGGAACCGCCATGACTGCGCCGTCGCCATAGTGCATGAGCACGTAGTTGGCGACCCACACCGGCAGTTTTTCGCCGGTCAGCGGGTGCTCGACGCGCAGAGAAGTGGGCATGCCTTTCTTCTCTTGGGTGGCCATGTCGGCCTCCGCAACGCTGCCGGATTTGCATTCATCGATGAACGCCTGCAACGCGGCATCACCTTGAGCGGCCTGGGTCGCCAGCGGGTGCTCGGCGGCAACGGCAACGTAGGTGGCGCCCATCAATGTGTCGGGACGGGTGGTGAAGACCTTCAGCGCACCGGCATGGCCGATGCTGGCCTGGTCGTAGGGGAACTGCACTTCCATGCCGCGCGACTTGCCGATCCAGTTGCGCTGCATGGTCTTGACCTGCTCAGGCCAGCCCGGCAGCTCGTCGAGGCTTTCCAGCAGCTCGTCGGCGTAGTCGGTGATGCGGAAGTAGTACATCGGGATTTCGCGTTTTTCGATCAACGCACCGGAACGCCAGCCACGGCCATCGATGACCTGCTCGTTGGCCAGGACCGTCTGGTCGGCCGGGTCCCAGTTGACGGTGCCGTTCTTGCGGTAGATCACGCCTTTTTCGAACAGGCGAGTGAACAGCCATTGTTCCCAGCGGTAGTAGTCCGGCTTGCAGGTGGTGACTTC
The DNA here is from genome assembly GCF_000759535.1 of Pseudomonas cremoricolorata. Lineage (NCBI taxonomy): Bacteria > Pseudomonadati > Pseudomonadota > Gammaproteobacteria > Pseudomonadales > Pseudomonadaceae > Pseudomonas > Pseudomonas cremoricolorata. Next base: position 1,883,032 of record NZ_CP009455.1, read on the forward strand.
ACGCGACCAGTCGATGGCCAGGCCCAGGCTCATCAGCTGGGTCTTCATGTAGTCGATATTTTCGTAGGTCCACTTGGCCGGGGCGACGTTGTTCTTCATCGCGGCGTTTTCCGCCGGCATGCCGAAGGCGTCCCAGCCCATGGGCTGCAGCACGTTCTTGCCCAGCATGCGCTGGTAACGGCTGATCACATCACCGATGGTGTAGTTGCGCACGTGGCCCATGTGTAGCTTGCCGCTCGGGTACGGGAACATCGACAGGCAGTAGTAGGTGTCCTTGCCTGGCTGTTCATTGACGGCGAACGACTGTTGCGCATCCCAGAAAGACTGGGCGGCGGCTTCGATATCACGGGGCGTGTATTGTTCGTGCATGGCTACTTTTTGCTGAGAGAGAAGGGACCCTGTTCCAGGCAGCGCAACCTCGCTGCGTCCGGCACTCCGGCGTCGTGAGAGTGAGCGCCGTAGCATACATGAGCGCCGCCGCCGCTGGCTAACCAATCTATGCCCGGGGCCGTTGGTCGCGGCGCCCGGCTGCTTTTGCGAGTGACGCTAAGCTCATGGCTGGGGGGAGATATCGTTATCTTCAATGAGGTGTACGGATGGGAGATTCGCCGCTGACCACAACCGAACCGGAGGTCTATGAACGCCTGATCGATCGTCTTGGCCTGGCCTTGGAAACCGCCAGGACTGCCGTCCGATTGCGCGACGAGACACCCACTGAGCTGGAACTGCGAGGCCTGAGCCCCGCCGAGTTCGAGCTGATCAGGACCTGGCTGGAAACCCAGGCGCTTGGCCGCTTGGCCCAGGCTGGCCGCGATAACCGCGCGCCTGTCGCCACTGCCAGAGTCATCTGGCTCAAGGACCGCAAGCGTCCGGCGCGCGCACCTGCCACGCGCACGCAGACCTTCAGGTGAACCGCGCCCGCCGTCCGGCGGGCCGCGCTTGATACACAACCCTGTTCAATCTGATCGGCTCCCGTGCTCTTGAGGTGGGGCGCCGATCCTCCTAGGCTGCAGGCCTTCGACAAAGGTGTGCGCCATGCCGATCAGGTTCTTCATCAAACAATGGTTGCTGCCGCCCGGGCTGCTGCTGATTCTCCTGGTGCTCGGCTGGTGGCTGCGCCGCCGCCGACCGCGGCTGGCGGCACTGTGCTTTTTCAGCGGCGCCGGCGGGCTGCTGCTGATGAGCCTGCCGTTGGTGATGGAGCAGGCGGCGCGCGTGCTGGAAAGTGAGCCGCCCCTGGCCCTGGAGCAGTGGGCGCAGTTGGCAGAGCGTGCGGATGTGATCGTCGTGCTCGGCGCCGGTCGCGAGCGCGGCGACCCGGCCTGGGGCGGTGCCGACCAGCCAAGTCTGTTGGCCCTGCAGCGCATGGGTTTCGCTGCGGCACTGGCCAGGGCCAGCGGCCTGCCCGTACTGACCAGCGGCGGCCTGCACTACGGCACGCCGCCCAGCGAGGCGCAGTTGATGGCTGAGGGTATGCAGCGCGACTTTGCCGTGCCGGTGACCTGGCAGGAAGGGGCCAGCCGCACCACATGGGAAAACGCCCTCTACAGCGCAGCCCTTTTGCAGCCCCTGGGCAAACGGCGCGTGGTGCTGGTGACCCAGGCCTGGCACATGCAGCGGGCGCGCTGGAGCTTCGAGCGCGCCGGTTTCAGCGTGGTGCCGGCACCGGTCGGTTTCCTTGGCCGCGACAACGCGCGTCCTTTCGCCGGGTTGCTGCCGGAAAGCCGCGCGCTGTGGCAGAACGGTCAACTGCTCAATGAAGCGGTCGGCCTGCTGGGGTATCGGCTGTTCTATTGATGCGTTGCCGCAGGGTGCGGCGTGCGCGCCCTGCGTCTGCTTAGCGCCGCCCAGCCCAGCAATACCGCGCACAGGCTCGCCAGTGGCCAGGAGCGCCATTGCAGGTAGGGCGTCAGTTGCTGCATCGGCACCACCTCACCGTACAGCACCGCCTGCTCGAACTGTGGCACCTGGGCGGTGATGCGGCCAAACGGGTCGATCAGTGCGGTGACCCCGTTGTTGGTGGCGCGGATCATCCAGCGCCCGGCTTCCAAGGCACGCATCTGCGCCATTTGCAGGTGTTGCAGCGGTCCGATCGAGGTGCCGAACCAGGTGTCGTTGCTGATGGTCAGCAGCAGGTCGCTGCGTGCGGCAAGGCCGGCGGCGAACTCGGGATACACCACCTCGTAGCAGATGTAGGGGGCGATCTGGTAACCCTTGGCCTGCAGCAGCGTCTGGTCGGACGGGCCACGGGCGAAGTCGGACATCGGCAGGTTGAAGAACTCGATAGCGCCGCGCAGCATGTCCTGCAGCGGCACGTACTCACCGAACGGCACCAGTTTCTGCTTGAGGTAGGTGCCGTCACCTTCGCCGGTCACGGTCACGCCGTTGTAGTAACGGCGCTGGCCGTGCACGGTTTCGCGCACCGGCACCCCGGTGATCAGCGCCGTGTCACGACCTGCGGCGAAGCTGCCCATCATGTCCAGATAACCCTGCGCTTGATCCTTGAGGATCGGCACCGCGGTTTCCGGCCACACCAGCAGATCGACCGGCTTTGCCGTCAGGCTCAGGTCGCGGTACAGCGCCAGTTGCGCGTTGATGTGTGCAGGGTCCCATTTCAGGTCTTGCTCGACGTTACCCTGAATGGCCGCTATGCGCAGCGCCTCACCCGACGGTTGCGTCCAGGCGTGATGCTTCAGCACCTCGCCCAGCAACCAGGGTGCGACCAGCAGCGCCAGCCCTGCCGCCAGCGTCGGCAGGCGCGCGCGCAGACGATGCAGGTTGCACAGCAGTGCGGCGCTCAAGGCCAGCACGAAGGAGATCAACCACACCCCGCCCAGCGGCGCGAGCCCGGCCAGCGGCCCGGCCAGTTGACTGTAGCCGGCATACAGCCAGGGAAAACCGGTGAGGAACCAGCCACGAAACGCTTCTTGCAGCAGCCACAGGGCCGCGAAGCTCAAAGCGTCGGCCAGCGGCGAATCGCTGCGCCGCAGCCAGCGTGCCCACAGCCAGGCGGGCAGGGCGAAGAACCAGGCGATGGCAGCGAAGAAGGCCAGCAACAGCAGCACCGCCAGCAGCGGCGAGGCGCCGCCGTAGGTGGTCATGCTGACGTAGATCCAGCTGGTGCCGGCACCGTACAGGCCGAAGCCGAAGCACCAGCCGCGGGCCATGGCCTGACGCGGGGTCAGGTCGCGAAGGCCCAGGTAGAACACGGCGATCGACAGCAGCGCCAGTGGCCACAGGTCGAAGGGCGAGAGGGCCAGCAGCGTCGAAGCGCCAGCCGCCACGGCCAGCAGGTTACCGGGCCAGCCGGGGCGGGTGATCCAGCGCATGGGAGTCCTTAACGGTTGATCGGGGTCAGGCGCAGCAGGTGGATGCGTCGGCTGTCGGCATTGAGAATGCGGAAGCGCCACAGGCCGATTTCCGTCGTCTCGTTGCGCTTGGGCAGGTGACCGAACGCGGTCATGACCAGCCCGCCGACGGTGTTGAAGTCCTCGGTGGAGAACTCGCCGTCGAAGAACTCGTTGAAGTGCTCGATCGGGGTCAGTGCCTTGACCAGGAAGTCGCCGTTGGGCAGCGGCTTGATGTAGCTGTCTTCCTCGACGTCGTGCTCGTCTTCGATATCGCCGACGATCTGCTCCAGCACGTCTTCGATGGTCACCAGTCCGGCGACGCCGCCGTACTCATCGACCACGATGGCCATGTGGTTATGGTTGGCGCGGAACTCGCGCAGCAGCACGTTGAGGCGCTTGGATTCGGGCACGAAGGTGGCCGACCGCAGCAACTGCTTGATGTCGAAGCTGTCGCCATTCTCGCGCAGGATGAGCGGCAGCAGGTCTTTGGCCAGGAGGATTCCGAGCACATCGTCGTGGCTTTCGCCGATCACCGGGTAACGCGAGTGCGCGGCATCGATCACCGCTGGGAGGAACTCGCGAGGCGTCTGCCCGGCCTTGATGCTGATCATCTGCGAGCGCGGCACCATGATGTCGCGCACCTGCAGGTCGGCGACCTGAATGGCGCCTTCGACGATGGCCAGCGCTTCGCTGTCGAGCAGCTTGTTCTGATGGGCTTCACGCAGCAGCTCGAGGAGCTCCTGGCGGTTTTTCGGCTCATGGGCAAAAGCCTGGGTCAGTTTACCCAGCCAGGACTTTTGCCCGTTGCTCGATCGGTCTTCGCTCATGGCGGTTACTCGTGGTCCTTGCAGTCAGCGGTTGGAGAATGTTCGTCGTCGGCGTACGGGTCGGGATGACCCAGTTCCGCCAGCAGTGTGCGTTCCAGGGCTTCCATCTCTTCGGCTTCGTCATCGTCGATGTGATCGTAGCCGAGCAAGTGCAGGCAGCCGTGAATGACCAGGTGCGCCCAGTGGGCATCCAGCGCCTTGCCTTGTTCGTGTGCCTCGCGCTCGACCACCGGAATGCAGATCACCAGGTCGCCCAGCAGGGGGATGTCGAGTAGTTCATCCGGCACGTCGGCGGGGAAGGACAGCACGTTGGTCGCGTAATCCTTGTGCCGCCAGGTGTGGTTCAACTCGCGGCCTTCGGCTTCGTCGACCAGGCGGATAGTCAACTCGGAATCTGCGCTGCGTTGGCGCAGGGCCAGTTCACACCAGTGGCGGAACGCGGCGTCATCGGGCGCGGCTGCCGCCGAAGCCCGTTGCAGGTCGAGTTCAAGCATCTTTGCGCGTGGCCTCTGCACCGCTCTGCTGACCATCGAAGCGCTCGTAGGCCTCGACGATGCGCTGCACCAGCGGGTGGCGCACCACGTCCTTGGGCTGGAAGTGGGTGAAGCTGATGCCCGGCACGTCCTTGAGCACCTCGATGACGTGGGTCAGGCCCGACTTGGTGCCGCGCGGCAGGTCGACCTGAGTGATGTCGCCGGTAATCACCGCGGTGGAGCCGAAACCGATCCGCGTGAGGAACATCTTCATCTGTTCCAGCGTGGTGTTCTGGCTCTCATCGAGGATGATGAAGCTGTTGTTCAGGGTGCGGCCGCGCATATAGGCGAGCGGGGCGATTTCGATCACCTGGCGTTCGATCAGCTTGGCCACGTGTTCGAAGCCGAGCATTTCATACAGCGCGTCGTACAGCGGGCGCAGGTAGGGGTCGATTTTCTGAGCCAGATCACCAGGCAGGAAGCCGAGCTTCTCGCCGGCCTCGACTGCCGGGCGCACCAGCAGAATGCGCCGTACCTGTTCGCGCTCCAGCGCGTCCACCGCGCAGGCGACGGCCAGGTAGGTCTTGCCGGTGCCCGCAGGACCGACGCCGAAGTTGATGTCGTTGGCGAGGATTTCCTTCACGTAACGCTGCTGGTTGACACCGCGCGGGCGAATCGGGCCCTTGCGCGTGCGCAGCGAGACGCTGACCTCGTTGACGGCCGGGTTGTCGATGTTTTCCACCGAGGACTCCTGCAAGTAGAGGTGCACCATCTCTGGCGACAGGTCGGTCGCCTTGGTCTCACGGTAGAGACGGCGCAGCAGCTGCTCGGCTGCGGAGGTGGATTTGGCGTCGCCGATGAGTTCGAACTGATTGCCGCGGTTGCGGATTTCGATGGCCAGGCGTTGTTCGATCAGGCGCAGGTGCTCGTCGAACTGGCCGCACAAGTTGGCGAAGCGATGGGCCTCGAAGGGCTCGAGGAGGAAACGATGGGGTTGTATGGGTGCGTTCAAGGTGGTTTTTGGCCGCTCGACGGCAATGAATGTGAGCTGAAGAATAACCCTTGAGTGACAGGGACGAAAGCACTGAAACGATCAAGGGTCAGCGAAAGACGGTGGCGGACCTGCAGGCAGCAGGGAGCATTGTCGATGCCATGCATGACAGTCACGCTGTCACTGCTCGGCGGTGCTTGCAGGGGCCGGTGCTCTGCTATGATGCCCGGCCTTTTTTCCAGCACGTACCGTCCAGCGAACATGAGCAAGCGCGAACCCGCCATCTATAAAGTCATCTTCCTCAACCAGGGCCAGGTCTTCGAGTTGTACGCCAAGCAGATTTTCCAGAGCGATCTATGGGGCTTTCTGGAAATCGAAGAAATTGTCTTCGGCGAGCGTAGCCAACTGCTGGTCGATCCCGGTGAGGAAAAGCTCAAGACTCAGTTCGAGGGCGTAGTGCGCAGTTTCGTTCCCCTGCAGTCGATCGTGCGCATCGACGAGGTGGAGCGGCTTGGGACGGCGAAGATCAGTGAAGCCAAGGGCGGTGGCAACGTGATGCCGTTCCCCCTGCCAGTACCTGAACGCTGAGGCCACAGGTAACGCGGCAAACTCACTCAGGGCAGGGGAGAGAAAGGCGAGCGACCTTCGGCGTTCTGCAGCTCGAGCAGGTATTTGCGGAAGATCTGCCCCAGCACCTGGGTGGCGTGCTCGAGTTCTTCGCGCGGCATCTGCTCACTGACTTCATCCGCCATGTCCAGCGCATCCTCGGCGCCGTTGACCGCGGCCATTTTCAGCAGGATGTAGGCCTGCACATTGTTGGCCTTGACCCCTTCACCCTTGAAGAACATGCCGCCCAGACGGTACTGGGCTTCGGCATGGCCTTGCAACGAGGCCTTCTGGAACCAGGCCAGGGCCTTGTCCAGTTGCGGCGGTGACTGCGTATGGTAGTACTCGCCCAGTTCGAACTGCGCCTCGGCATCGCCGGCGTCGGCGGTGCTTTCGCACGCCTTGAGCGCCTTGTCGAGGTCCTGGGGCTGAGTATTGAGCGTGCAACGGCCCGTGGCTGGGATCAGCAACGAGTTGCCTTCCTCTGCCAGTGTCAGCAGGGGCGTGAGAAGCAACAGGCACCCCAGGGTCAGGGCGCGGCCGGTGCGGTTCATGGGGATAGACTTACCTCTGCAAAGCTGCGGCCAATGTCTGGTGGCACATTATGGGATAAGCAACGCCAACCTTACAAAGATTTACGCGAATTTCTGCCCAGGGAGCGAACGCTGCCGCTCCCCTTGGCGATATCGCGCCCTCAGCGCAGTGCGGCGAAGGCCCGCTCGGCAGCGTCGAGGGTGATCTGCAGCTCCTTGTCGCCGTGGGCGATCGAGGTGAAACCGGCCTCGAACGCGCTCGGCGCCAGGTAGACGCCGCCTTCGAGCATCAGATGGAAGAAGCGCTTGAAACGTTCAGAGTCGCTGGCCATGACGTCGTCGAACGTGACGATATCGTCGGCGCCGCTGAAGTACAGGCCGAACATGGCCCCCGCCTGGGTGGTGACGAACGGCACGCCAGCGGCATCGGCACGTTGCTGCAGGCCATCGAGCATGCGGCTGGTGAAGGCCGTCAGCTCGTCATGGAAGCCCGGACGGCTGATCAGCCTGAGGGTGGTCAGGCCCGCAGCCATCGCCAGCGGGTTACCCGACAGCGTGCCGGCCTGGTACACCGGCCCCAGTGGCGCGATGCATTCCATGATCGCCCGCTTGCCGCCGAAGCAGCCCACCGGCATGCCGCCGCCGACGATCTTGCCGAAGGTCGACAGGTCGGGCGTGATGCCGTAATAGCCCTGGGCGCCGCCGAGGGAGACGCGGAAACCGGTCATCACCTCGTCGAAGATCAGCACCACGCCATGTTTGTCGCATTGTTCACGCAGGCCTTCGAGGAAGCCCGGCGCAGGCGGCACGCAGTTCATGTTGCCGGCCACCGGCTCGACGATGATGCAGGCGACGCTGTCGCCGACTTCTGCGAGGGTCTTTTCCACCTCGGCCAGGTCGTTGAACGGCAGGGTCAGGGTGTGCTTGGCGAAGTCAGCCGGCACCCCGGCCGAGCTGGGCACGCCTTGGGTCAGCAGGCCGGAACCGGCCTTGACCAGCAGGCTGTCGGAGTGGCCGTGGTAGCAGCCTTCGAACTTGATGATGGCATCGCGGCCAGTGTAGCCCCGGGCCAGGCGAATGGCGCTCATGGTCGCTTCGGTGCCCGAGCTGACCATGCGCACCATTTCCATCGACGGCACGATCGAGCAGACCAGGTCGGCCATCTCGGTTTCCATGGCGGTTGGCGCGCCGTAGGACAGGCCGTGCGCCAATTGCTTGCGCACCGACTCCAGCACCTCAGGGTGGCCGTGGCCGAGAATCATCGGCCCCCAGGAACCGACATAGTCGACATAGCGCTTGTCGTCCTCGTCGATCACGTAGGCGCCTTCGGCGTGCTTGAAGAACAGCGGCGTGCCACCGACGCTACGGAAGGCGCGCACCGGCGAGTTGACCCCGCCGGGGATGTGTTTCTGGGCTTGGGCGAACAGGTCTTCGGAACGGGACATGGACATACTCTCTTGAATCAGGAAGCGAACAGGGCGTTGAAGGCGCGGGCGCGGCGAGTGACCTCGGCCGAGCTGTCGGCACCGAACAGGCCGTGGATCACTGCCAGCAGGTCGGCGCCGTGGGCGACCAGCGGGGCAGCGTTGTCGAGGGTGACGCCGCCGATCACCGCGATCGGCAGGCGTATCTGCGCCCGTGCCTGGCTCAGCAACTCTAGGTTGGCGGCTGGGGCGCCGGGTTTGGTCAGGGAATTGAAAAAGCGCCCGAAGGCTACATAGCTGGCCCCTTCACGTGCAGCCTGGGCGGCCAGTTCGAGGCTGGCATGACAGGTCGAGCCGATGACGGCCTGACTGCCAAGCAGGGCGCGTGCCGGGGTCAACGGACCGTCAGTCTGGCCCAGGTGCACGCCGACCCCCAGGCGCGCGGCCAGCTCGGCGTCGTCGTTGATCACCAGCGTCGAGCCATAGCGCTCGCACAGACCTTGCAGAGCCTCGGCCTCGCGCAGCCGACGGGCGGTGTCGTCGCTTTTGTCGCGGTACTGCAGCAGGCGAACGCCGCCGTCCAGTGCCGCCTCGACATAAGGCAGCAGGCGACCGGCCAGCAGTTGACTGTCGGTGATGGCGTAAAGACCGCGTAGGGTCATCTTGGGCCTCGTCAGATCAGGAGCAGAAATCCAGCGGCAGGCGACGTGGGACGAACTGGCCGTGGCCTAGTCGCTCGGCGTCGCGCAGGGTTCGCCAGGTGTAGTCGAGGGCGCTGTGCACCGCGCTGGGCAGTTGTTCGCCCAGGGCCAGGCGCCCGGCCAGGGCACTGGCCAGGGTGCAGCCGGAGCCGTGGTAGCTGCCGGGCAGGCGTTCGCAGAGCCAGGTCTGTGGGGCCTCGAAGCGGCTGTAGAAACGGTTGTGGATCTGCGCTTCGTCGCCATGCCCGCCCGTAATCAGCAGATTGCGGCAAAACCGCAGCAGCACCTCGGCGCATTCATCGGCCGTGCCGTTGGGCAGTTCAGCGAGAATGCGTGCTTCGGGCAGGTTGGGCGTAGCGATTACCGACAGCGGCAACAGGCGCTCACGCAGGGCGTAGCCGACCTCGTCCTTGCCCAGCTGGCCACCGCCGCCGGCGCGCAGCACCGGGTCGCACACCAATGGCAGGTGCGGATAAGCGCTGAGCAGTTCTGCGACGGTGTCGACCATCTCGATCGAGCCGAGCATACCCAGCTTGACCGCGGCGACCTGCGAGTCGGCGAGCACGGCATTGGCCTGGGCCAGTACCCACTCGCGGTCGAGCACGCGGAAGTCGCTGACATTGACGGTGTCCTGCACGGTCAGCGCGGTCACCGCAGGTGCGGCGTGACAGCCTTGAGCGAGCAGGGCTTCGATATCTGCCTGCAGACCGGCGCCGCCACTGGGGTCGTGGCCGGAGAGACAGAGGACAACGGGGCGGGAGCTATAGATAGTCATGGTCGCCGAGCTTACCACCAAACCGTCCAGGACGACGCGCCAGGTGCCTGGCCAGGCTCCTTGCCAGGGTTGCCAGCCCAGGCGCGGTGCGGCCTGCGCGCTGTGCGAGTGGGGGCGTTACCTGGGCAAGCTATGCTAGAGTCCGCGATCGATTCGATAGGCGGGCGCCCTCCAGCGCCCTCTCTCACACGGACAGGAGAACACTGCGACGCCGACGGACGGGCCATGCTGGGGCTGTATGCGCTATTTGCTGATTTTCCTGTTGGGCTGCGTGCCCCTGCTGGCCCAGGCGGTCGGATTCGACAACGCCACCACGCGGCTGGAGCTGGGTCGGGCCCTGCAGGTGTTCGAAGACCGCGGCGGTGCCAGCACCATCGACGAGGTCAGCGCGCCACGCTTTCGCGGCTTTCGCCAGCAGGACCGCGACGTGCTCAATGCCGGCTATTCACGCTCGGTGTTCTGGCTCAAGGTGCCGCTGACCTACAGCGAAGGCCCAGGCAGCACGCAAAAGCAGTGGCTGCTTGAGCTGGCGTATCCACCGCTGGATCACCTCGAGCTGTACCTGCCCGATGGCCAGGGCGGCTACCGGCTGGCGCAACGCACAGGCGACGCCTTGCCCTACGCCAGCCGGCAGATCCGCCAGGATGCCTACCTGTTCGACCTGCCGCTGCGCCCCGGCCACACCACCACCGTCTACCTGCGCATCCACAGCGAGGGCTCGCTGCAGGCGCCGCTGACCCTGTGGTCGGCGCATGCCTACATCGAGCAGCAGCCCAGCCGCCTGTATGTGCTGGGCATGATCTACGGTGTGCTGCTGGTGATGCTGGTGTACAACTTCTTCCTGTACGTCAGCGTGCGTGATGTCGCCTACCTCTACTACATCCTTTATATCGCCGCGTTCGGGCTGTACCAGGTGTCGGTCAACGGGGCCGGCGTTGCCTACCTGTGGCCCGACAACCCTTGGTGGGCGAATGCCGCGACGCCCTTTTTCATCGGCGCGGCGGGGCTGTTCGGTTGCCAGTTCGCCCGGCAGTTCCTGCAACTGGCGCGTGTCAGCCGTGCCTGCGACCGTCTGCTGCGCGGGCTAATGGCCGCTGCTGCGGTAGTGATGGCCATGGCGTTGCTGGCGCCCTACGGCCTGGCGCTGCGCCTGGCGACCGGGCTGGCGCTGGCATTCACCCTGAGCATCTTCGCAGCAGGCCTGCTGGCCTGGTGGCGCGGGCTGCGGGTAGCGCGCTGGTTCATCATCGCCTGGTCGGCGTTTCTCTTTGGCGGACTGATCAACTCCCTGATGGTGCTGGGGTACCTGCCCAACGTGTTCCTGACCATGTACGCCAGCCAGCTTGGCTCGGCGCTGGAAGTGGCCTTGTTGTCGCTGGCGCTGGCCGACCGTATCAACAGTATGCGCGACGAACAGGCGCGCACCCTGCGTGAAACCGGCGCCACGCTCGAGCAGCTCAACCAGCAACTGGCGCGCAGCAATCGGCTCAAGGATGAGTTCCTCGCCACCGTCAGCCATGAACTGCGCACGCCGATGAACGGCGTGGTCGGTTCGCTGGAACTGCTCCACTCACCCACGCTTAGCGCCGAACAGGCGCAGTTTCACCGTAGCGCCAGCGCAGCCGCCCACGACATGCTGGCCATGGTCGATGACCTGCTGGTGCTGACCGAGCTGCAGGCCGGGCGCCTGCAGGCGCAGGCAGTGCCGTTCCACCTTGGTCGACTGCTGCAGGAGCTGCGCGCGCGCTACGCCGGCCAGGCGTTGGGTAAAGGGCTGTACCTGAGCCTCGACCTCAGCCCGGAATTGCCCGAGTACCTGCTGGGCGATGCGCAGAAGCTGACGCGCTGCCTGGCCTGCCTGCTCGACAACGCCCTGAAGTTCACCGCCCAGGGCGGGGTGATGGTGCAGGTGCGTGGCCGTCGCACCGGGCCTGACCGGGTGGCCTTGACCTTCAGCGTGATCGACAGCGGCATCGGCTTCGCCGACCTCGACCAGGCCAGCCTGTATCAGCGGTTCTTCCAGATCGACGGCTCCACCACCCGTCAGCACGGCGGCCTGGGCATCGGCCTGGCGATCTGCCGGCAGATGGCCGAGCTGCTCGGTGCGCGGCTGTCGCAGGTCTCGACCCCAGGCAAGGGCAGCCGCTTCGAGCTGAGCCTGAGCCTGGCGGTGGTGCAGGGGCGGGTGCCGCAGGTTGAGGAGGCGCAGCGTCGCGGACGCTTCTAGGCTCTGTAGGACAGGTCGCACGCAACGGCTGCGATCATGCGCATCGATTGGAGGCGCCCATGAACCTGCACGCGTACGCCGAAACCCACACCGTCAGCAACCAGCCGCCGCCGCTCGATGGCGCCAACCTGTACCGCATCGACCTGCCCTTGCAGCACTGGGCCAGGCACTTCGGCGCCGGCTGGGCCGAGGCGCGCATCGAGGCCTATGGCGCGCTGGCGGGCGGCCCGCTGATGGCTGCGGGATTTCTTGCCGAGGCCAATCCCCCGCAGTTTCACAGCCATGACCGCTATGGGCACCGCATCGACCTGGTCGACTTCCACCCGGCCTATCATCTGCTGATGCGCACGGCCATCGAACATGGCCTGCCGTCACTGCCCTGGAGCGAACCCCGCCCCGGCGCGCACGTGGCCCGCGCGGCCATGACTTACCTGCACAGCCAGGCCGAAGCGGCCAGCGGCTGCCCGCTGACCATGACCTTCGCTGCCGTCCCGGCGCTGCGCCGGCAAGCGTCGCTGGCCGCCCACTGGCTGCCCAAGGTGCTGGCCTGCGACTACGACCCGCGCAACGTTGGCGACCGGCACAAGGCCGGCGTCACCCTGGGCATGGCCATGACCGAAAAGCAGGGCGGCAGCGACGTGCGTGCCAACACCACACGGGCGTTCCCGGTGGCGGCCAGCGGGCCGGGCGAGGCGTACGAATTGCTTGGGCACAAGTGGTTCTGTTCGGCGCCGATGTGCGATGCCTTCCTCACACTGGCGCAGACCGAACACGGCCTGAGCTGCTTTCTGCTGCCACGCCACCGCCCCGACGACAGCCGCAACGAGCTGTACATCCAGCGCCTGAAGAACAAGCTCGGTAACCGCGCCAATGCTTCGTGCGAAGTGGAATTTCGCGGCGCCCTGGCGTGGATGCTGGGCGAAGAGGGACGGGGCATCGCCACCATTCTGGAAATGGTCGGCATGACCCGCTTCGACTGCATGGTCGGCTCCAGCGCCCTGATGCGCCAGGCGCTGACCCAGGCCAGCCATCACTGCGCCCACCGCACGGTCAGCGGGCGCCTGCTCAGCGAACAGCCGCTGATGCAGAACGTGCTGGCCGACCTGGCCGTGGAAAGTGAAGCGGCTTTGGCCCTGAGCCTGCGCATGGCCCAGGCGCTGGACCGCCTGGACCATACCCAGCAGCGGCTGTTCGCCCGGTTGATGACCGCCGTGGGCAAATACTGGATATGCAAACGTGCCCCGGCGATGATCAACGAAGCCGCCGAATGCCTGGGCGGCGCGGGCTATATCGAAGACAGCATCCTGCCGCGGCTGTACCGCGAAGCGCCGGTCAATTCCATCTGGGAGGGCTCGGGCAACGTGCAGTGCCTGGATGTGTTGCGCGCCCTGGACAGGGAAGACGGTGTACGCGAGGCGCTGTTCGACGAGCTGGGTGACGGGCACGGCGACCGCCGCTTGGCCGTCCACATCCAGCGTCTGCGCCAGGCGCTGGATGATCCCGCCGAGCTGCCTTCCCGTGCCCGGCAACTGAGCGAAGACATTGCCTTGGCGGTGCAGGCCAGGCTGTTGTTCGAAGGCGGCCCCAGTCACCTCAGCGAAGCGTTCATCGGCAGCCGCCTCGACGCTGGCGGGCGGCTCTACGGCACGCTGCCGCGCGGCACCGACGTCGCTGCCCTGGTGGCGCGGGCGACACCGCCCTGGCCGCTCTGACCAGCAGGCACTGGGGGTGTATTTCCCGGCGAACCGAGGCAAGATGAGTGCCCTGCATGTCCAGACAGGATGCCCCGCGTGAGCCAAGCGTTTGAAGTCGTAGATACCCCCGAACAGGCCGTCGACCGTCTGGCGGCCCTGCATGAACAGGCCACCGGCGCCCTCAGCGCAGCGCTGAAGCGCTACCTCAAGGACCGTTCCGAACCTAGCCCCAGCGAACGCGCGCTGTACCGCTACCCGGCCCTGCGCCTGACCTACTACAGCCAGGGCGAAGTCGCCGCCACTACCCGGGCCTATGCCAAGGTTCAGGTGGCTGGCACCTACAGCGTCACCGTGACCCAGCCCGAAGCCTTCCGTGGCTACCTGCTCGACCAGTTGCGCCCCTTGATGAACGACTACACGGTGACCGTGGAAGTCGGCATGAGCGAACAGAGTATTCCCTACCCCTATGTGGTCGACCAAGGCGATGAACTGGCCGGCAGCGGCATCACCGCAGCGGCACTGGCGCGGGTCTTCCCCAGTACCGACCTGTCGGCGGCCACCGATGACATCGCCGACGGCCTGTGGGACTGGGGCAACGCCGAGGCCCTGCCGCTGGCGCTGTTCGACGCCGCGCGTGTGGATTTCTCGCTGCGCCGTCTGGTGCACTACACCGGCAGCGACTGGCGCCACGTGCAGCCGTGGATCCTGCTGACCAACTACCACCGTTATGTCGACCAGTTCATCGCCCACGGCCTCGAGCAACTGCGCCACGACCCGCGTTTCGTGCGCATGGTGCTGCCCGGCAACGTGGTGATCGACAACACCATGGCCGAGGAAGAGGTCCAGGGGCTGGTGGCCAGCGTGGTCTGGCACCGCTACCAGATGCCGGCCTACCACCTGATTGCTGCCGATGGCGATGGCATCACCTTGGTCAACATCGGCGTCGGCCCGTCCAACGCCAAGAACATCACCGACCACCTCGCCGTGTTGCGTCCGCACTGCTGGCTGATGATCGGCCACTGCGGCGGCCTGCGCCAATCGCAGACCATCGGCGACTACGTGCTGGCCCACGCCTACATGCGCCGTGACGGCATTCTCGACCGCGTGGTGCCGCCGAATATTCCCATCCCGGCGCTGGCCGAGGTGCAGATGGCGTTGCAGGAGGCGGCGGCGCAGATCACCGGCGAGCGTGGCGATGAACTGAAAAAGCGCCTGCGTACCGGCACCGTGCTGACCTACGACGACCGCAACTGGGAGCTGCGCTGGGCCCAGGAACGGCCGCTGATCAACCTCTCGCGCGCCGTGGCGGTGGACATGGAAAGCGGCACCATCGCCGCCCAGGGCTATCGCCTGCGGGTGCCTTACGGCACCTTGCTGTGCGTGTCCGACAAACCCCTGCACAGCGAAATCAAGCTGCCCGGTTCGGCCAACGCGTTCTACAACCGCGCGGTGAGCCAGCACCTGAAGATCGGCATCGCCGCCCTCGACCTGCTGCGCACCGAGCTCAACTCGCTGCACTCGCGTAAACTGCGCAGCTTCGATGAGCCGCCGTTCCGCTGAGGTTGCATGCCCCCGCCGTCCCGTCCCACCCCGCGTCGCCCAGCGCCGCGGCCTGCCGCCCAACGGCGTCAGGCCAAGGCGCCGCCGGCCGAGCCGCGGCTGATTCTGCTGAACAAACCCTTTGACGTGCTGACCCAGTTCAGCGACGGCGAAGGCCGCGCAACGCTCAAGGATTTCGTCGATATCCCCGGCATCTACCCGGCAGGACGCCTCGATCGTGACAGCGAAGGGCTGTTGCTGCTGACCAACGATGGCCGCTTGCAGGCGCGCATTGCCGATCCTAAGCACAAGTTGCCCAAGACCTACTGGGTGCAAGTGGAAGGAGAGGTCAGCCAGGCGCAGTTGCAGCAGTTGCGCGACGGCGTGCAGCTCAACGACGGCCCGACCTTGCCCGCCCAGGCGCGGCAACTGGACGAGCCGGCGCTATGGCCACGCACGCCGCCGGTACGCTTTCGCAAGAGCGTGCCGACCTGCTGGCTGGAGCTGGTGATTCGGGAAGGGCGCAACCGCCAGGTGCGGCGCATGACTGCGGCGGTGGGGCTGCCGACCCTGCGCCTGGTGCGGGTGCGTATCGGTGACTGGGCACTCGATGATCTGGAGCCTGGCAGCTGGCGCGAAGTGCCAGCCAGGCTGTGACGCTCAGAGGCCTTCGATCAGCGCCACCGCCACGCTCTTGATGATGAACGCCAGTACGCCCAGGCCCAGCACGCCGAACAGGATCAGCGTGCCGAAGCGGCCCGCTTGCGACTGCTTCGCCAGGTCCCAGACGATGAAGCCCATGAAGCCGATCAGCGCGCTGACCAGGAGGATCATCATCCACTCTTCGAAAACCGCCGGGTCCATCGCCATGCTCCATCAGCCGTGAGTCGGCCGGCGAGTATACGCCGGCAGGGCGGACTCAGCGCAGGTGAGTCAGCGGCATCTCGGTGCTGGCCAGCACCTGATTGAGGACGAAGCTGGAGCGCACGCTGGTGACCCCTTCGATGCGCGTCAGGCTGCCCAGCAGCAGTTTCTGGTAGTGGTCCATGTCCGGCACCACCACCTTGAGCTGGTAGTCGGCGTCCATACCCGTGACCAGGCAGCACTCGAGCACCTGCGGCAGGCTGCGAATCGCCGCCTCGAAGGTTTCGAAGCGCTCCGGGGTGTGGCGGTCCATGCCGATCAGCACATAGGCGGTCAGGCTCAGGCCCAGCTTCTTGCGGTCGAGCAACGCGACCTGGCGCGAGATATAGCCGTCGTCTTCCAACTGCTTGACCCGCCGCGAACAGGGCGAGGGCGACAGGCCGATGCGCTCGGCCAATTCCTGGTTGGAAATCCGCGCATCGCGCTGCAATTCGGCGAGGATGCTCAGGTCGTAGCGGTCGAGTTTGCTCATGTGTAAGGCCTTTTCTTTTCGGATTGCCGCGAATTATCAATAGAGAGTTAAAAATTGCGCAAGTGCTATTTATCTGAGCAATATTCGCAATCATCTGCCGGCAGCGTAGCGCTATCGTTATCCACAGAATCACTGCCCGGACATCAGTCCACAGCGAAGCGCCCTAGACGGGGCTTTGCGGCCAGCCATCCCATCGGATCGGCCAGGCCCCCGGGCTACACCGAGTCCAGAAGACCAGGTGAGGTGAGCCGGCGTTATCCACGTCGAGCACGGACAACCATTCAAGAGGGAGGCCCCGCAGGCCTCCCTTTTTTCATGCCCAGGATTCATCGCCTGGGCGCAACGAACGCGTAGACTCAGCAGGCCTGTTGCCAATTTGCCCGAGAGAGACGCCATGAAGCCACGCCGGGGCCGTGATACCTGTGTTGCCCTGTTTTGCCTGAGCCTGACCGCCAGCGCCCTGGCGCTCGGCCCTGCGGACGCGCCTGGCGCCGCACCGGCAGGCCAGTCGCCACTCAACAGCCGCGACGAAGTGCGCCAGACCCAGCCACCACGCCCAGGCTATTACCAGGACATCCCGCGACGAGACGGCGACTACCGCCGCTGGCAGGCCGGCGGCCCAGGCCAGCGGCCAGGCGGCGACTGGCCCGGGCGTCCACCGGGGCATGGCGATGGCTGGGGTGGCGGCCCGCATTACCGGCCCGGGCAGCACATCGAGCGCTTCCCCGAGCGCTACTGGAAGATTCCTTACCGGGGTGATGAGTATTTCTATTCCGGCGGCTACTGGTATCGCCCCTACGGCAACGCCTACGTGGTGGTGACCCCGCCACGTGGCCTGCGTGTGGAAATGCTGCCCGACTATGCCCAGGAGGTCTGGCTGGGCGGAAGACCGCTGTTCGTGGTTGCCGACACGTACTACCAGTACCTGCCCGGTAGCGGCGAGTACGTGGTGGTCGACCCCGCCGCGCCTGCACCGCTGCCGGGTGGTGCGGCGATGATCGATCCGTACCCGCTCAGCGGCCAGAGTCCCGAGCAACAGCAGCAGGATCGCTATCAGTGCTACCGCTGGGCGGTCAGCCAGACCGGCTTCGACCCGGCCAGCGCCAGCTACGCACCGGCACCCGAGGTGTTGCAGGGTTACCAGCAGGCGCTGGGCACCTGCCTGGCCAGTCGCGGCTACAGGCTCGACACGCCGTAACGCTTGCGCGCTTCGATGGCCAGGCCGCTGCCGATGCTGCCGAAAATGTTGCCTTCGACATGGCGGGCATTGGGCAGCATGGCCGCGACGCTGTTGCGCAGCGCCGGAATACCGCTGGAGCCGCCGGTGAAGAACACCGTGTCGACCTGCTGCTCAGTGACACCGGCCTTGTTCAGCAATTCGCGCACGCTGCCGCGCACACGCACGAGCAAGCCATCGATGGCGCTTTCGAACAGCGCGCGGGTCAGCTCGGCGGTCAGGCCCGCTTCGATGCGACTCAGGTCGATCTGCCGCTGCGATTGCTCGGTCAGGTCGATCTTGCTCGCTTCGACTTCCATCGCCAGCCAGTGGCCGGCGCGCTGCTCGATGAGGTTAAACAGGCGGTCGATGCCGAGGGTGTCTTCGATGTCGTAGCGCATGCTGCCCAGCGCCAGTTGCGACTTCTTAGAGTACAGCGCGTTGATGGTGTGCCAGGTCGCGAGGTTGAGGTGGTAGCTGGTCGGCATCAGTGCCTGGCTCTTCATCCGACTGCCATAGCCGAACAGCGGCATCACCCCTTGCAGGCTCAGCTGCTTGTCGAAGTCGGTGCCGCCGATGTGTACCCCGCCGGTGGCGAGAATGTCGCTGTGGCGCTCGTCCTGGTGATGACGTTCGGGCGACAGGCGAATCAGGCTGAAGTCAGAGGTACCGCCGCCGATGTCGACGATCAGCACCAGTTCTTCACGGCTGATGTTGGCTTCATAGTCGAAGGCCGCAGCGATCGGTTCGTACTGGAACGACACGTCCTTGAAGCCGATCTTGCGCGCCACCTCGGCCAGGGTGTCTTCGGCTTCCTGGTCGGCAGCCGGGTCTTCGTCGACGAAGTACACCGGCCGGCCCAGCACCACCTGCTCGAAGCTGCGCCCGGCGTTGGCCTCGGCGCGTTGCTTGAGTTCACCGATGAACAGGCCGAGCAAGTCCTTGAACGGCAGTGCCGTGCCCAGCACGCTGGTGTCGTGCTTGATCAGCTTGGAGCCGAGCAAGCTTTTCAGCGAGCGCATCAGCCGGCCTTCATAGCCTTCCAGGTATTCGCCCAGGGCCTGGCGACCGTATACCGGGCGACGTTCTTCGAGGTTGAAGAACACCACCGAAGGCAGGGTGATCTTGCCGTCCTCCAGCGCGATCAGCGAGTCGACCCCGGGGCGATGCCAGCCGACCGTGGAGTTGGAGGTGCCGAAGTCGATGCCGCAGGCGCGGGCCGGTGATACGTCAGACATGAAGAAAAGCTTCCGGAGGCAAAACGGCCGCGCAGTGTATGCGAGTGCGCAGCTAAATCAAGACCGTCGATCTGCCTGGCAAAACCCCCAAGGTGACCTTGAACGGCTATTCTTGGGCCTTATCTTCAGTGGCAACACGTATTTCACATTGGTGACCCTTGGATGGACTTCAAAGACTATTACAAGATACTGGGCGTCGAGCCGACTGCTGACGACAAGGCCATCAAGGCCGCGTATCGCAAGCTGGCGCGCAAGTATCATCCCGATGTCAGCAAGGAGCGCGACGCCGAGGACAAATTCAAAGAGGCCAACGAGGCCTATGAAGTGCTCGGCGATGCGCAGAAGCGCGCCGAGTTCGATGAACTGCGCAAGTACGGCGGCCAGCATGGCCGGCCGTTCCAGGCGCCACCGGGTTGGGAAAGCCGCGGCGGTGCCGGCGGCGGTTTCGAGAACGGCGATTTCTCAGACTTCTTCAGCTCGATTTTCGGCAACCGTGGCGGCAGCCCGTTCGGCCGCGGCCAGCAGCAGCGCAGCCCTGGCCGGCGCGGCCAGGACGTTGAACTGGAGCTGGCGATCTTCCTCGAAGAAACCCTGAGCAAGGACTCCAAGCAGATCAGCTTCCAGGTGCCGCAGAGCAATGCCGCCGGCCAGCGCACCGGCTTCAGCACCAAGACCCTCAACGTGAAGATTCCGGCCGGCGTGGTCGATGGCGAGCGTATCCGTCTGAAGGGCCAGGGCGCGCCGGGCATTGGTGGCGGTGCCAACGGCGACCTGTTCCTGACCATCCGCCTGGCCCCGCACCCGCAGTTCGACGTCGAAGGCCACGACCTGATCATCACCGTACCGCTGGCGCCGTGGGAAGCGGCGTTGGGCACCAAGGTCGCCGTGCCGACCCTGACCGGACGCATCAACCTGACCATCCGTCCCGACAGCCAGAGCGGCCAGCGCCTGCGGGTCAAAGGCATGGGCCTGGCCAACAAGCAGGGCGAGCGCGGCGACCTGTACGCCCAACTCAAGGTGGTCATGCCGAGTCAGTCCGATGCCACCAGCCGTGAACTGTGGACCCAACTCTCACAGCATGCCGCCTTCGATCCGAGGGCCAACTGGAGTAAGTGACCATGAGCAGCACCCTGATCGTGCAACTGGACATGCGTACCCTGTGCCGTGAAGCCAACGTGTCTGCCGACTATGTCATCGAGATCGTCGAGCATGGCATCGTCGAACCGAAGGGACGAACGCCGGACGAATGGCTGTTCGACGATCAGGCGCCGCTGCTGGCCAAGCGCGCCGCCAAGCTGCGCGAGCAATTGCAGCTGGAGTGGGAAGGAGTGGCGCTGGCCCTGGAGTTGCTGGAGGAGGTGCAGCACCTGCGCACCGAGAACAGCATGCTGCGCCAGCGCCTGGGCCGATTTACGCAGGTGTGATCGCGGCGGGCGGTTGTGCCTGATTGTCCAGTTGCAACTGCATGAAGGTCAGGTCCAACCAGCGACCGAATTTCACCCCTACCTGTGGCATCTGTCCGGTCAAGACGAAGCCCATGCGTTCGTGCAGACGAATCGAAGCGGCATTGCCGCTCTCGATGGCTGCCACCATCACGTGTTTGCCACAAGCGCGAGCACGCTCGATCAGCGCTGTCATCAACTGCCCCGCCAAGCCTTTGCCACGCTGATCGTGGCGGACATACACCGAGTGCTCGACGGTCAGGCGAAAGCCCTCGAACGGGCGCCAGTCGCCGAACGAGGCATAGCCGAGCACGCCGCTGGCATCCACCGCCACCAGAATCGGATACCCCTGCTGCGCCCGCGCCTCGAACCACGCCTGGCGGTTGGCGAGGTCTACCGGCTGTTCATTCCAGATCGCCAGGGTGTTGTGCACGGCGTCGTTGTAGATGGCGAGGATACCGGGCAGGTCGTCTGATGAGGCTTCGCGGATGGCAAGGGTCATGGAGGCTATTCGTTCGCGGTTGAAGGAATGGGACAGGCGCGCGCGGGCGGGATCGGCGATCTTGGCATTTATAGGGGGGATGGAAGACCTCGTCCAGCGTTCCGAGCCGTGATGGGACCTTCTGCCAGGCAGGCTCCCCGGTTCAGTCGGCAGCGCAGCAAGCGGGTTAACTAACGTTTTGACACGTTTCGGAGACTTGAGTACCGTGCGCCACCGCAGTAGATTCTGCGGCACGGGATTGGCGTCCCGACATTACAGAGAATGGATACGGCTGCCCACGGCAGCGGTGTCCTGCAGGGCGGCACCCTCTATGGGCGGCGCCGTGTGTGGGGGCTTTCGGGCCCACCGGTTCTCTGTCCGGCACGCCAACCCGCACGGCTCCGCCCACCTATATTGGCGTATGGGTACGGAGTGACATCACAGAGCGTTGCAAGGAGTAGCCCATGCTTGAGAAAACCGTCCCAGATCCACCCTGCCTGTCGTTCGAACGCCGCTCCGTCTTCCGGGAGGTGCGCCGGTGAACCTGCCTTCAAGTCCATTCCCCAGACCTGACACAGCCCGTCCGGTCACTGCCTCCGCTTCTTTTGGCACTTGCAACCATGCCCACGAGCCAACGTTCACGGTTCGCGAGGGCATCGATGGTGAAGATGCCCTGGTGTGTGCTGTCGCCGCATTGAAGGCCGCTTACGAAACCAACGCGGTTGCGCTGGAAAAAGCGGACGAGCCGCTGCGCAGCCTGTTGGCGGCTACTGAAAATTCGCTAGAGAAAGGTTTGGCGCTGGCTGAGGCCGTACTAGAGGGCATCGAAGCCGAGTAGCTGAAACGAAAATGGGCGCTATTCATGCTTGAAGAGCGCCCATTTGCGGTTATGGATCAGCGGCTAACCTGCCGCTTGCGTCGCACGAACTGATACGTCACCGCGAGCACCACGAACCACAGCGGCGTAACCAAGAGCGCCGAGCGGGTGTCGGCTTCCAGGCTCAGCAATACCAGGATGAAGGCGAAGAAGCTCAGGCACACGTAGCACATCACCCGCCCGCCCGGCATCTTGTACTTCGAGGCCTGGTGCAGGGCATCGCGGCGTTTGCGGTAGGTCAGGTACGACAGCAGGATCAGCGTCCAGACGAACATGAACAGCACCGCCGACACCGTGGTCACCAGGGTGAAGGCTTCGACCACATCCGGCACCAGGTAGATCAGCACTGCACCGAGCATCAGGCATACGCAGGAGAACAGCAGGCCGTTGGCCGGCACCGCGCGGCGTGAGAGTTTTTCGAACGACTTCGGTGCGTCGCCTTCCTGGGCCAGGCCGTAGAGCATGCGGCTGGTGGAGAACACGCCACTGTTGGCCGAGGACGCCGCCGAGGTCAGCACCACGAAGTTGATGATGCTCGCCGCCGCCGGCAGGCCGGCCAGCACGAACAGCTCGACGAACGGGCTCTTGCCCGGCACCACGTCACGCCAGGGCGTGACCGCCATGATGGTGATCAGCGCCAGCACGTAGAACACGATGATGCGCACGGGAATCGAGTTGATCGCCCGCGGCAAGGTGCGCTCGGGGTTCTTCGCCTCGGCCGCGGTGGTGCCCACCAGCTCGATGCCGACGAAGGCGAACACGGCGATCTGGAAGCCGGCGAAGAAGCCCATCAGGCCGTGCGGGAACATCCCTGTGTCATTCCACAGGTTGGACAGTTGCGCGGTGCTGCCGCCGGGGGAGACGAAGCCGGTGATGACCATGTACAGCCCGGTGGCGACCAGGCCGAGAATGGCGACGATCTTGATCATGGCGAACCAGAATTCGGTTTCGCCGAACATTTTCACCGTCACCAGGTTCAGCGACAGCAACAGCGCCACACAGCTCAACGCCGGTATCCACTGCGGCAGGTCGGGGAACCAGAACTGCGAGTACGCGGCGATCGCCACCACGTCGGCGATGCCGGTGATGACCCAGCAGAACCAGTAGGTCCAACCGGTGAAATAACCGGCCCAGGGGCCAAGCAGGTCGGCGGAGAAGTCGATGAACGATTTGTACTTGAGGTTCGACAGCAGCAGCTCGCCCATCGCCCGCATGACGAAGAACAGCATGAAGCCGATGATCATGTAGACGAAGATGATCGACGGGCCGGCGAGGCTGATGGTCTTGCCCGAACCCATGAACAGGCCGGTGCCGATGGCACCGCCAATGGCGATGAGCTGGATGTGGCGGTTGCTGAGGTTGCGTTGCAGGTGCGAGTCGTCGGGAGGCGTCGCGGTCGTCCGGGTCATGGGCGTATTCCGTTATGAGGTCGTCTTCTTCAGAGACGTAGCCGCGTAGGCTAACACGCGCGTTCCAGGTCGTGGCGCGACAGATCGCCTCGATAACCCCGGTGCAGGACCGACCGCGAGTGACGCAGTCGGTCCAGGGTACTCAGGCGTTGACCGTTAGCCCGCGGCGCAGCAGCAGGCTGTCGAATGCCCACAACAGCAGCATCGACACCCCCACCAGCGGGAACGCCACGCCCAGCACCAGCATCACCCCGATCGCGGTTTTCCAGCGCGGCAGGTCGTGACGCAGGGGCGGCACGCCCAGGCCTCGGGCCGGGCGGCGCATCCACCACATCACCAGACCACTGACCGAACCGAGCAGGATCATCAGGCAGATGAGCAGCACGATGATCTGGTTCAGTGGCCCGAACATCTTGCCCTCGTGCAGCTTGACGCCAAGCTCGGTGGCGCGGGCCACCGGGCTGTAGTCGTGCCAGCGCACATCGGCCAGCACCTGGCCGGTGTACTGGTCGACATGCAAGGTGGCGTCGTTGCGTGGGTCGTCGGCGAATACCGAAACGGTGAACACGCCCTCGGCGGTGGTCGGCAGGGTGATGCTGTAGCCCGGCTCGATATGCCTGGCAGTGGCGATGTCCTCGACCTGTTGCAGACTCACCTGGGGCGCAGCTGGAGCGCTGGAATGCGCCCCGTGTCCGGCATGCTCGGCATGGGCGCCGGAGGCTGGCATGGGGGTGTTTTCCAGCGCCCAGGGCACGGTCTGGCGGTGCGCGCTATTCAGCTCGCCGGCCTGGCGATCGGACTGCGGCACATCGGTCCACATCGCTGCTGGAAAGCGGTTCCACAGCTCGGCGTACTGCTTGCCCCACAGGCCGGTCCAGGTCATGCCGCTGAGCAGCATCACCAGCAGCAGACCCGCGCCCCAGAACCCGCTGACCGCATGCAGGTCGCGCCACAGCACGCGGCCCCTGGCATTCAAGCGCGGCCACAGCACGCCACTGCGCCGCCCACGCGGCCACCACAGGTACAGCCCGGACACCACCAGCACGATGCCCCAGCCGGCGGCCAGTTCGATCAGGCGATCACCGAGGGTGCCGATCATCAGTTCGCTGTGCAGGGCACGGGCGATGGCTTGCAGGTTGCGCTTGCCGTCCTGGGCGCCGAGCAGCTTGGCGCTGTAGGGATCGACGAACACATTCAGCTCGCGGCCGCCGTCATGCACCACGAACTGCGCGCTGCGGGTAGCGGCCGCAGGCGGCAGGTACTGGCCGATGTGGCCCTCGGGGTAGGCCTGCTGCACCTGGCCCAGCAGGTGATCGGCGCTGTGCCGGTGCTCGCCGGCCTCGACCAGCATCAGGTCACGGTACAGCAGCGGGTCGAGCTGCGGTTTGAACAGGTAGATGATGCCGGTCAGCGCCAGCAGGATCATGAACGGTGCAACGAACAGCCCGGCGTAGAAATGCCAGCGCCAGGCCAGGGAATAGAACGAGGTACGGGGTGCACGCACGATAACCTCCCGACTCATCAGGTCAGGTAAAGGGGCGCAGCTCGTGCTGCGCCCATTGTTGTTGTCAGAAGGTGAAGTCGACTTTGGTCCACAGGGTGCGGCCAGGCTCATTGACCGCCTGCGGGTCCTGCGCCGGATAGCCGAAGCCTGCGTTGCCGGCCAGGTTCAGGTGCTCGGCGTAGGCCTTGTCGAACAGGTTGTCGACACCGGCACTGAGCTTGAGGTTGGCGTTGACCTTGTAGGCGCCGTTGAGCGAGAACACGCCGAAACCTGCGCTTTTCTCGTAGTCCTTGCCCACCACGTTGCCCTGGTTGATGGCCACCCGGTTCTGCGCCGCCGCCAGCCGCCAGAGGCTGCCGACGCTCCAGGCGTCGCGGCTGTAGGTCAGGCCCAGGCGGCTTTCCAGCGGCGGCATCTGCGGCAGAGCCTTGCCGTCGCTGCTGTTCTTGCCCCAGGCGTAGGCCAGGGTGGCATCGGCCTTCCAGCGCTCGCTGAGCATGTAGGCCGCGCCCAGCTCACCGCCCATGATGCGCGCGTCGACGTTCTGCGCCTGGCTGGTCGGACCCATCATGCCGCTGCGGTAGTCGAACAGAATGAAGTCGCGCACTTGGCCGACATAGCCCGAGGCCCAGGCCTCCAGGCGTTCGTCGCGGTACCGGATGCCGACATCGAGCTGGGTGGTTTTCTCAGGCTTGATGCCGTCGAAGGCATTGACCGAACCGGCTGGCCCCTGCTTGGGCGAGAACAGCTCCCAGTAGTCGGGGAAGCGCTGGGCGTGGCCAAGGCCAATGTAGCTGGTGGCGTTCAGGGCCGTCAGGTCGTGTTCGTAGCGCACGAAACCGCTGGGCAGGGTGTCGGCGCGGGTGTCACCGCTGGTGGCGATGTTCTGGCGAAAATCCCGCGCCGAGGCACGGTCGAGTCGCGCACCGCTGACCACGCGATCATCGCCGGTGGCGTACCAGGTCAGCTCGCTGAACACGCCGTAGTTGTGGAAGTCGGCGTCCTTGGTCCAGGCCTTGCCGCGGTGCGCGTCGACCCCCATGCCGCCGCGCTTGCGGTGTTCGTTGGTCTGCGCGTCGAGGCCGCTGATCAGTTGCACATCGGCCCAGCGCCAGGTGGCCTTGAGCCGCGAGCCAAGCGTACGTCGGTCGACGTTGCTGACCATCGGCATGCCCATCATGCCGCTGCCCGAAGGCCGGCGCAGGCTGTAGTTGTCCATCACGTGGTCGGCGTAGTTGTAGTAGACCTGCGCCTCGAGCTTGTCGAGCACCTCACCGAGGTTGGATTTCTCGAAACGCAGGCCGAGGCTTTCGCGCTTGAACTGCGAACCGTCCATGCCGCGTCCGGCATAGCGGGCTTCACCGTCGCCCTTGCCGGCGGTCAGTTCCAGCAGGGTGTCGCTGTCGGGCGTCCAGCCCAGGGCGACATCGCCGTTCCATTTATCCCAGCGCGACGGTACGCGGTCGCCGTGGCCATCGTCGTAGTCGCCGGCGCGCGATTGGTTGCCGACGAAGCGGGCGTAGCCTTCGCGGTTGCCGGCGGCGGCGTCCAGTACCTTGTCGAAGCGCCCATTGGAGCCGGCCAGCAGGCTGGCATTGACTCGGCTACCGAGTTCGCCGAACCGTTCTGGCTCGCGCTCGAACAACACCGTGCCAGCCGAGCCGCCGGGACCCCAGACCACGCTCTGCGGGCCTTTGATCACGGTCAGGCGGTCGTAGGTTTCCGGGGAAATGTACGAGGTGGGCGCGTCCATCCGGTTCGGGCAGGCGCCGAGCATCACGCCGCCGTTGGTGAGGATGTTCAGCCGTGAGCCGAACATGCCGCGTAGCACCGGATCACCGTTGGTGCCACCGCTGCGAATAGCCGAGAAGCCGGGAATGGTCTTCAGGTAATCGGCGCCATCGCTGGCTGGCACCGGCTGGCGAGGGTCCTTGGGGTTGGTGGTGACGGTCAGCGGCGAGCTGGGCGCCACGGCGGTGATTACCGTGGGGCTCAGTTCGGGCTGCTCGGCCGCGTGCTGGCTATGGCTGAGGTCGGCCGCCAGGGCGACGGGGGCGATCAGCGAGCCACAGAGCAGGGCGATGCTGCCACGCAGGGAAAGTGCAGGTGCAAAGGTACAGCCGGACATAAGTATTCCAGTCGATCAGTCAGGGGTGAGCGCGAAGCGCGAGGCTCCGGGCAATGGTGAAATCAGACGATCAGCGACTGGGGCGGGGCGCGGCTGCGGGCGCCGGGGAATACCGCCTGAGCGGCGTGGCCGGACTGCACGGCCAGGGCTGCGGCAATGACCGGTGGCAGGTTGCCGAGGGTGAGCGGGCTGACGGTCTGCGGCAGTGCCGGGCAGTTGAACAGCAGGCTGCAATAGCCGCATTTTTCCCACAGCACATGCAACTGACCATCGTTCGCCGGGGCGTGCTGGCCGTGGCCGTGCTCGCTGGCCATGGGCATGTCCATGGGCATTGCCATGTCCATGCCGGCGTGATGATTCATCGGCATCGACTGGGAAACCAGTGGGCCGATGAAGATCATCCACATGGCGAACAGGCTCAGCCAGCCGCCACCGACGCGCCTGCGAGCAGGGCGGGTGGTGCGCACGTGCCTGTGGCGCGAGAGGCTCATGGAGCGGGCGTTTCAGCGATCAGTGGGCGTGGCTGTGATCCTGCTGTTCAGCGGGCGCCTGCTGCTGCACGGCGACCTGTACGGTGACATCGCCTGCACGCTGGAAATGCAGGGTCAGCGGGAAGCGCTGGCCAGCGACCAGCAGGCTGCGGTCCTGGGGTTGCAGGATCATCACGTGATAGGCACTGGGGGCGAAGGTCAGATCCTTGCCAGCGGGTACGACAATGCTGTCGACCTGCTGCATCTTCATCGCACCTTCGCTGCCTTGCACATGCTCGTGCAACTGCGCATCGGTACTCAGCGGGGTGTCCACCGAGAGCAGCCGGTCGTCCTGCTGGCCGTTGTTGTGCACGACGAAATAGGCCGCGACGTTCGGCGCGTTGGGCGGCAGGGCCAGCGACCAGGGGTGGGCGATGTGCAGGTCACCAACACTGTATTCATGGGCACTGGCGAATGCGCCGGGCAGCAGCAGGGCGGCCACGACGAGGGCTTGCTTGAGCATGATGAAGCTCCGATCGATTGAGGTTCAGGCGGGCAGCGCTGGATGACTCAAGCGAGGGGAGAGGCGCGGGGATTGATGCCAGGCCATTGCTGGCGCGGTGTGGGTCGGTAGGTGGGATGCTCGTCGAGCGCACCGATGACCCGTTGTGGCGGTGTGCGCAACTGCGGCGCCTGGCCGCCGAGTGCCAGCAGCGGCGCGGCGCCCGAGCAGCACCAGCAGTGCTGCATGTTGGAGTGGTCGTCCTGCGATTGGCCTAGATCGATCTTGGCCAGCCCTTGCACTTCCACCAGTGCCTTGCCGCCGCTGGTACAGAACGCGCCCCACAGCAACTGCTCGGCCGCGCCTTTCGGTGCGGCAGCGGAGAGCGGCATGGCCAACAGGTTGAACAGCACTGCGAGGCAGGCGATCCAGGCGATGTGGCGACATGGGGGCATGGAGAGATCCGGTCAGGAATCAGGTGTGCATTGTACGGCGCAGTATAGGGAAAAATATCACCGTGCGGTGATGTGCCGCAGTTGCGCGGCACATGCCCGTTGACTGCGATGGCGCGTCAGGCTTTGCGCCCGAGCAGGCCGCGTACGGTTTCCTGCAGGTCGGCAGGCAGCACCACGATCTTGGCGTTGTCGCTGGCGGCCAGGGTTTCCATGGCGCCGATGTAGCGCTCGCCCAGCAGGTACATGGCCGGCGTGGTTTCGCTGCCGATCGCCTCGCGTACCAGGGTGATCGAGCGGGCCGAGGCTTCGGCCAGGTTGATCTGCGCCTCGGCGTCCAGTCGCGCCGACTGCATGCGTGCCTCGGCCTCGAGAATCGCCGCCTGCTTGGCACCCTCGGCGCGGGTCACTTCGGCTTTACGCTCACGCTCGGCCGCAGCCTGACGCTCCATGGCGATCTGCATGTTCGGCGATGGCTTTATGTCCTGGATCTCGACCGAGCGGACGGTAACGCCCCAGTCTTCGGTCTGCTCGGACATCGCCTCGCGCAGGCGCGCCTTGATCTGCTCGCGGCTCGACAGTGCCTCGTCGAGGTCCATGGCACCGATGATGGCGCGCAGCGAGGTCATGGTCAGGCTGGTGACGGCGAAGGAGAAGTTCTGCACGCCGTAGGACGCTTTCTGCGGGTCGACGACCTTGGCGAAGCACAGTGCGTTGGCGACGATGACGGCGTTGTCGCGGGTGATGATCTCCTGCTGCTGGACATCGAGGATGATGTCCTTGGTCGGCAGGCGATAGGCGACCACGTCCATGTAGGGGATGAGGATGTTCAGGCCGGGCTTGAGGGTGCTGTGGTAGCGCCCCAGGCGCTCGACGATCCACTCCTCGCCCTGGGGCACGATGCGCACCCCCTTGAATACGGTGATCAGAACGAACAGGGCAAGGGTGATGGCGACGATCAGGCTGGTCATGGTGCAGCGTCCTTTGGTTGCGGATTCAGGCCCGGGTGATGCGGGCGGTGTTGCCTTCTATGGCGGTCAGGCGCACGCGCTCGCCCGCAGCGATGTCGGTGTCGGCGACACAGACCCATTCTTCGTTGCCGAGGACCGGCTTCTGGAAGCGCACGCGGCCTTTCTGGAATTCGGAAACGTTTGCGGTGAGCAGCCCGACCTCGCCGATGACACTGTCGGCGGTCCAGCGCGTGTCGGCCTTCTTGCGCCGAAACAGCTTGAACCACAGCAGGGTGGTGACCGACGAGAACAGCACCCAGAGCAGCACCTGGGTGGCCAGGTTGAGGCTGGGTGCGACGAGGGCGATGAGCGCGACCAGCACGGCGCCGATGCCGAACCAGATGATGAAGAAGGTCGGCAGGATCAGTTCGAGCAGGATCAGCGCGACGCCGAATACCAGCCAGGTCCACCATTGCATGTCCATATGGAAGGTCTTCCGAAAAGAGAACGCGCAGCTTACGGCAGATCAGCGGCTGACGGCCACGGTTGTAATTCCGTAAAGCGTGCAGGAAACCTGTTCAGAGGCTGTAGGACCATGCTACGGCTGCAGCCCCAATGCTGTCAGAAGCTGCTCCACCTGGAAAAACGCGCGGTCCACGCTCGGCAGTGTGGGGCGTTTGAGCACCAGCACGGGGATACCCCGTTCCCGCGCCACCTGCAATTTCGGCTCGGTGGCCGCACTGCCGCTGTTCTTGCTCACCAGCACGTCGATCTGGCGCCGCTGGAACAGGGTGCGCTCGTCTTCCAGCGTGAATGGCCCGCGCGCACCGATCACCTCGCAGCGCTCGTTGCCAGGGCAGGCGTCGAGCGCGCGCAGGGTCCAGAACTGCTCGGGCGGGATTTCTGCCAGATGCTGCAACGGCTCGCGGCCCAGGGTGAACAGTGGCCGGCGAAAGCTGCGCAATGCGCCGACCAGTCCAGGCCAGTCGTCGACCTCGCGCCAGTCGTCACCGCACTGCGCCTGCCAGGCCGGTCGCCGCAGCGCCCAGCAGGGGATACCCGCAGCGCTCGCAGCGATCACCGCGTTGCGGCTGATTTGCGCAGCATACGGGTGGGTGGCGTCGATCAGCAGGTCGATGCCCGCTTCACCCAAATAGTGCGCCAGACCGTCGGCGCCGCCGTAGCCGCCGACCCGCACCTGGCAGGACAGGTCGGTCGGCACCCGGCCAATGCCTGCCAGGCTGTAGATGTGCGCGGGGCCGAGCCGGCGCGCGATGGCCAAGGCTTCGGTGACGCCGCCCAGCAGCAGGATGCGCCGACTCATGCCACCCCCGCCGTGCCGACGATGCCGCCCTGGCGGTCGATGGCGAACACCTCCACCTGCACCT
Source organism: Pseudomonas cremoricolorata (assembly GCF_000759535.1). Classification (NCBI taxonomy): domain Bacteria; kingdom Pseudomonadati; phylum Pseudomonadota; class Gammaproteobacteria; order Pseudomonadales; family Pseudomonadaceae; genus Pseudomonas; species Pseudomonas cremoricolorata. Next base: position 1,913,625 of record NZ_CP009455.1, read on the forward strand.
GCGCCGGCACCACGCTGCGGGCGAAGGCAAGGGCATGGGCGCACACGGCATCGCCCAGACGCACGCCCTCGGCATGGGCCAGGGCCAGCGCCTGCTGGCTGGTGTTGGCGGCGATGATCGCCTGTTGCAGCGCGGCGTCGGCGCCCAGGTCGGCGGCCCAGGCGGCCAGTTGCGGCAGGTCGATGCTGGAGTGTCGGCTGTGCAGGTCCATGTGCCCGGCGGCCAGCTTGCTGATCTTGCCGAAGCCGCCGCACAGGCTCAGCCGCGCCATGGGCACGCGGCGCAGGTGCTTGAGCACGGCGCCGACGAAGTCGCCCATTTCGATCAGGGCGATGTCTGGCATGGCATACACCCGGCGCATGCAGTCTTCGCTGGCATTGCCGGTGCAGGCGGCGATGTGGGTGTAGCCATTGCTCTGAGCGACATCGATGCCTTGCTGGATGGACGCGATATAGGCGGCGCAGGAAAACGGCCGGACGATGCCGCTGGTGCCGAGGATCGACAGCCCGCCGAGGATGCCCAGCCTTGGATTCATGGTCTTGAGGGCCAGTTGCGCGCCGTCGCGTACATTCACCGTGACCTCGAAGCCGCCGCTGAAGCCGTGCTCGCCGGCCAGCTGCTGCAGGTGCTCGCTGATCATCCGCCGCGGCACCGGGTTGATCGCCGGCTCGCCCACCGCCAGCACCAGGCCGGGGCGGGTGACCGTGCCGACGCCAATGCCTGCGACGAAGCGCACGCCGGGGGTGTCGAGCAGGCGTACCTGGCTGTAGAGCAGGGCGCCGTGGGTGACGTCCGGATCGTCGCCGGCATCCTTCAGTGTGCCCGCTTCGGCGCCCAGCTCGGTGGTGCGACAGAACTCCAGGCGCATCTGCACCACCTTGCCTTTGGGCAGGGTGATGTGCACGGCATCGGCGCTGCGCCCGGTCAGCAGCAGGCGCGCGGCGGCCAGGCTGGTGGCGGTGGCGCAACTGCCGGTGGTCAGGCCACTGCGCAGCGGCGCGGGCTGTTCGCGGGTTTCTTCACGCATCGAGGGGCTTGACCGCCTCCAGCAGGGTGATGGGCAGGGCTTGGCGCCAGGTGTCGAAGCTGCCCAGCGGCTGCGCCTGGGCAATATGGATACGGGTCAGCTCGCCGCCGTGCTGCTGACGGAAGTGCGCCAGGGCCAGCTCGCTTTGCAGGGTGACGGCGTTGGCCACCAGGCGTCCACCGGGGCGCAGTGCCGCCCAGCAGGTGTCCAGTACCCCGTCGCGGGTGACGCCGCCGCCAATGAACACCGCATCGGGGCGTTCCAGGCCGTGCAGCGCCTCGGGTGCGCGGCCGCGGACCAGTTGCAGGCCGGGCACGCCGAGGGCATCGCGGTTGAATTCGATGAACGCCTGGCGGCCATCATCGGCCTCGATGGCCAGCGCACGACAGCTACGGTGGGCGCGCATCCACTCGATGCCGATCGAGCCGCAGCCGGCGCCGACATCCCACAGTAGCGCGCCGGGCTGCGGCGCCAGACGGGCCAGGGTGATGGCGCGCACGTCACGTTTGGTCAGTTGGCCATCGTGGCGGAAGGCGCTGTCGCTGAGCCCTGCCAAGGGCGACAGCGGTGTGGCATCGGGCCCTGCCAGGCAGTCGACGGCGATCAAATTGAGCGCTGCGACGCGGGCGTGCGGCCAGTCTTGGGCATAACCGTGCAAGCAGCGCTCATCGCTGCCGCCCAGATGCTCGAAGACGTGCAACCGGCTCTGCCCGAAGCCGCGCTCGCACAGTCGCGCGGCGACCGCTGCGGGGGTGTCGCCATCGTTGCTCAGCAGCAGCAGGCGCACGCCGCTGTACAGCTCGGCGTTCAGCGCCGCCAGGGGCCGGGCCACCAGCGATAGCACGTTCACTTCTTGCAGCGGCCAGCCCAGGCGCGCCGCCGCCAGGGCGCAGGAGGAGGGCATCGACAGCACGCGCAGCTCGTCTGCCGGCAGTTGCCGCGCCAGGCTGGCGCCGACGCCGTAGAACATGGGGTCGCCACTGGCCAGCACGCACACTGGCTGACCGCGCTGCGCCAGTACCGGCGCCAGGCTGAACGGGCTCGGCCAGTTGACCTGCGCCGCGCTGACGCAGCGTGGCAACAGCGCCAGTTGCCGTGGGCTGCCAAAAATCTGCCCGGCCGCCAGCAGCGCCCGCCGGGCCTGTTTGCCCAGGCCGCTGAAGCCGTCTTCGCCGATGCCCACTACCGTCAGCCAGGGTGTCATGTGTTCCTCGAATGAATACCGGCCAGTGCGGGTAGCGCGGGCCTTCGACCACCGGCTTTTCATGCCGCCGGACAAAGCAGGCATAATACCGCGCCTTCCATCCCGAAGCGCTCCTTGACGATTACCGGAATGCCCCCTTTGAAGCAGGCCCCGCCCCTCGATGTCGTTCCTCGCCCCTCGGCCTGCCCGGGGTTGTGGCGCATCGTTGCGGCCCGCGATGGCGGCATCTGCCGCATCAAATTGCCCGCCGGCGTGCTCTCGGCAGACCAGGCCGATGCCGTCGCCGAGGCGGCCGAGCGCTACGCCGGTGGGGTGATCGAGGCGACCAACCGCAGCAACCTGCAGATTCGCGGCATCGGCGCCGATCACGCCGGCCTGGTCGAAGCCCTGCTGGCCGCAGGCCTCGGCCCGCGTCAGGCCGAAAGCGACGATGTGCGCAACTTGATGCTCAGCCCCCTGGCCGGCCACGACCCGCAGGCGCTGGTCGACACCCGGCCACTGGCCGCGCAGGTGCTGGAACTGCTCGAAGGCACCCCGGCCTTCCACCGCTTGTCAGCCAAGTTCGCCCTGTTGCTCGACGGCGGCGAGGCCCTGGCGATGCTCGATCACCCCCATGATGTGTGGCTTTCAGCGCTGCGCCTGGACGGTCAGCTGTGGCTGGCCGTGGGCCTGGCCGGTTGCCCGGGTAACGCTCGGCCCCTGGCGGCGGTGCCTTACGCCGACGGCCTGAGCCTGGTGCGCGCGGTGCTCGAACGCTTCCTGCAGCTGGCCAGCGCCGAGCGATCACGGATGCGCCAGGTGCTGGTCGATTGCTCACCTGAGGCATTCATCGACGGGCTGCAATTGCCGCTACGTCGCGACCGCGCGGTGCTCGACTGGCAACGTCCACGCCAGGCCTGCCGCTGGCTGGGGGTGCTTGCACAAGCCCAGGGCAGCGCCCTTGGCGTCGCCCCGCCACTGGGCCGGCTGACCCCGGCGATGCTGCGCGGCGCGGCGCGTGTGGCCCGCGAACAGGGCGATGGCAGCCTGCGCCTGAGCCCGTGGCAGAGCCTGCTGCTGCCCAGTGTCGAGCCAGCCGCGCAAGACCGCGCGCTGGCAGCGTTGGGCAAACTGGGCTTTATCTGCGATCACGCCCAGCCGCTGGCGCGGCTCACGGCCTGCACTGGCAGTAGCGGCTGCGCCAAAGGCCTTTCCGAGACCAAGGCCGATGCCGTGCAGCTGGCGCAGTGGCTGGGGCCACAGGCACCGGCCAGTGTGCACCTGACCGGCTGCCCGCGCTCCTGCGCCTTGGCCCACGTGGCGCCGGCGACCTTGCTGGCGCGAGCGCCGGGGCGCTACGACCTCTATCTGCGCGACCCGCGCGTGCCGGGCTTCGGTGCCCTGCGCGGGCGCGACCTTACCTTGAAAGAAGCAGGCGCCATGCTCGACCTGCCGACGGAGCACCTTGATGATTGACTACATCCGCGATGGTCAGGAGATCTATCGCAATTCCTTCCGCATCATCCGCGAAGAGGCGCGCCTGGAGCGCATCCCGGCCGACCTGGAAAAGCTCGCCGTGCGCGTGATTCACGCCTGCGGCATGGTCGAGGCGGTCGATGGCCTGCAGTTCTCCGAGGGTGCCGGACGCGCCGGGCGCGAGGCGTTGCAGGCCGGTGCGCCGATCCTGTGCGATGCGCACATGGTCGCGGAAGGCATCACCCGCGCGCGCCTGCCGGCCGATAACCGGGTCATCTGCACCTTGCGCGACCCCAGCGTGCCGGGGCTGGCGAAAGCGGCAGGCAACACCCGCTCGGCGCTGGCTCTGGAGTTGTGGCGGCCGCACCTGGAGGGCGCCGTGGTGGTCATCGGCAACGCCCCGACGGCGTTGTTCTACCTGCTGGAAATGCTCGATGCCGGGGCGCCGAAACCGGCGCTGATCCTCGGTTTTCCGGTCGGTTTCGTCGGCGCCGCCGAATCCAAGGCGATGCTTGCCGCCGACAGCCGCGGCGTGCCCTTCGTCATCATGCAGGGCCGCCTGGGCGGCAGTGCCATGGCGGCGGCGGCGGTCAACGCCCTGGCCACGGAGGTGGAGTGATGCAGGACCGCGGACGTTTGCTCGGCCTGGGCGTTGGCCCCGGCGACCCCGAGCTGATCACCGTGAAAGCCCTGCGCCTGCTGCGCGAAGCGCCGGTGGTGGCGTACTTCGTCGCCAAGGGCAAGCGCGGCAATGCCTTCGGCATCATCGAAGGGCATCTGGATGCGCAGCAAACCCTGTTGCCGTTGGTGTACCCGGTGACCACCGAAGTGCTGCCGGCGCCGCTGTCGTACGAGCAAGTGATCAGCGACTTCTACGACGAAGCCAGCGTGCAGGTAGCCGAACACCTGGATGCGGGGTGCGATGTGGCGGTGATCTGCGAGGGCGACCCGTTCTTCTACGGCTCGTACATGTACCTGCACGACCGCCTGGCCCAGCGCTATGAGGCGCAAGTCATTCCCGGGGTCTGTTCCATGCTCGGTGGTGCCTCGGTGCTCGGCGCACCCCTGGTGTACCGCAACCAGAGCCTGTCGGTGCTGTCCGGGGTGTTGCCAGCCGAAGAGCTGAAACGGCGCCTGGCCGATGCCGATGCTGCGGTGGTGATGAAACTTGGGCGCAATCTGCCCAAGGTGCGCCAGGTGCTGGTGGAGCTGGGCCTGGACCGGCGTGCCTTGTACGTCGAGCGGGCGACCATGGGCAACCAGAAGATCGTGCCCCTGGCCGATGTCGATCCGCAGTCTTCGCCGTATTTCTCGTTGATCATCGTGCCGGGGGAAAAATGGCAGGGGTAACCGATCGCGTACCGGCCATCGTCGTTCTCGGTGCCGGTAGCCTGGACACTGCCCGGCGTGTGCAGCAGTTGTATGGCGCCGGGCAGATTCATGGTTTGCGCGGGCGCGTCGAGGGCGTCGAGCACCTGTACGATGGGTTCGCCGATCACTTGCGTGCGCTGTACCAGGCCGAGACGCCGATCATCGCCCTGTGCGCCGCCGGCATCGTCATTCGCAGTCTGGCCAGCGTGCTCGGCGACAAGGACAACGAGCCACCCGTACTGGCGCTGGCCGAAGATGGCAGCGCGGTGGTGCCGCTGCTCGGTGGCCTCAGTGGCGTCAACCGCATGGCGCGGGAGATCGCCGCGCATCTGCAGGTGGCGGCGGCGATCACCACCAGTGGCGAACTGCGCTTCGGCACCTGCTTGCTCAACCCGCCCGCCGGCTATGTGCTGGATGACCTGGAGCAGGGCAAACGCTTCGTTTCCGACCTGCTGGCCGGCCAGACCTTGCGCGTCGAAGGCGACGCGCCGTGGCTGAGCGAGGCGCGATTGCCGACCAGTGAGCAGGGGCAACGCACGCTGCACGTCGGCTGGCAGGCGCGCCCGGCCAGCCGCGACAGTCTGTCGATCCATAGCCGCTGCGTGCTGGTGGCGGTCCGCAGTGGTCAGGACGATCTGCCTGCGCAGGTGCGCCAGGCGCTGCACGCGGCAGGAAGCACCGAGCGGGCGCTGGGTTGCCTGCTGGCCAGTGACTCAGACATGGCCGACCCTGATTTGCACGAGGCCGCCCGCGTGCTGGGGGTGGCGCTGCGTTTCGCACCCGCAGCGTCCAGCCTCGAGCAGTTGATCGCGCAGAGCCTGCCCGAAGCGCACCTCGTGCTCAGCGGCCCGTTGCCCATGGCTGTCTCTCACGCACCGCTGGAGCCTGAGCGGATCGGCCGTGGGCGCGGGCGTCTGGCGGTGATCGGCCTGGGGCCTGGCGCGGCAGAATTGATGGTGCCGGCGGTCAAGGCCGAACTGGCGCGCGCCGACGATGTGCTGGGTTACGAAACCTACGTGCGCATGGCAGGGCCGTTCCGTGATGACCAGGTGCTGCACTGCACCGACAACCGCGAAGAAATGCAGCGTGCCCGGCACGCTTTCGAACTGGCCGCCGCAGGGCGCTCGGTGGTGGTGGTGTCGTCGGGTGACCCGGGGGTGTTCGCCATGGCCGCAGCGGTACTCGAAGCGCTGCACGAATCCACCGACCCTGCCTGGCAGCGGGTCGAGCTGGAGATCCTGCCCGGTGTTTCCGCCTCACTGGCGACTGCTGCCTGGGCCGGTGCACCCTTGGGTCACGATTTCTGCGTGATGTCGCTGTCGGACAACCTCAAGCCCTGGTCGATCATCGAAACCCGCCTCGACCTCGCGGCCCAGGCCGATCTGGTGCTGGCGTTCTACAACCCGATCTCCAAAGCCAGGCCGCATCAGCTAGGCCGGGCACTGGACGTGGTGCGACGGCATCGTGCAGCTGACACGCCGGTGGTGCTGGGGCGTGACGTCGGGCGTCCGGGCGCCACGCTCAAGGTGGTCAGCCTTGGCGAGTTGCAGCCGAGCATGGTCGACATGCGCACCATGGTGTTGGTGGGGTCATCCACGACCTGCGTGTTCCCGCGGGCCGATGGTGGTCAGTGGGTGTACACGCCGCGCTGGTATCCGCAACGGCCCTGAAGCGAGGAAGGCCTTCACGCTGTCGAGTCTGGCAGCGTGATTCCTAGAATCAGCGCCCACCCATGCCGGGTGATCTGACTTCAGGACATACATCATGAGCCTTCCGCCAAAACCGATTTCGTCGCTGACGCCCGCCTCGGGTGTCAAACCAACCCCTACCATCACCCCCTCTACAGGCAGCAAGCCCACGCTGCCGGGTAGCGCTGTGACGCCGCCAACCAAGGCGGGACCAGATGCGCCACCACACTTGATGACCTCGCCGACCGCTGTCGACACCGCGGCGCTGATCGACAACGTGGTCAGTACCTTCCGCGCCGGCATGAGCGCGCAGAACCGTCAGGATGCGCAGAACAGCTTCCAGTTCGCCGCCCTGGCGGCCAGCGTCGAATTCGATCGCAAGCAGCAGCGCGAACAGTGGTTCGACCGCATGGTGGAGATCCTGCGCACCTGCGGTTGGTCGGTGCAGCAGCGCAGTTACGAGAAGGAAACCACGTCCTCTACCTCGATCACCGTCGGTGACGTGGCGCTGCGGGTGTTCGGTGTGGCGGGCCGGGCCGTGCTGGGCGGGCCCATCGGCGATGCGCTGGGGGCACTCGCGGCACAGGCGTTCGATGGCCTCAGCGTAATGACCAAGGACGTCGAGGCATTCCTGGCGAAAAAGCAGGATTCGCTCAAGGGTCTGACCGGCATCGTCGGCTGTGTCGAGAGCGAGGGCGTGCTGACCATGGTCATCAGCGCCGTCGATGCCAAGACCCCCGGCAACGATCTGGACGTGCTGGGCATCAACGTCAAGCTCGAAGGCAGCGAGTACTACAAGGGCACGGCGGTGCTGGCGCTCAATGCCGCGCTGTACGGCCAGGTGCGCGAGCATATTCTCGAGCAACTGGGCGAACATACCGTCAAGGGTGTGCTGAACATCACCCTGCCCAAGGCCTGAACCACCCACCAGCCGTTCTTCCCATCAACCATTCCCGCAGCCCGGTGACGTGCTGCGGCGGAGGCGTGCATGACTACTTCAAGCGCTGCGCTAGTCGCTGGTAGCGTGGTTTCCTTCATGGCGCAGGTTCCCCCTGCTCATCGAGAGTCGGTGATGTTGGCCTTGCTAATGGCCGAATACAGCACCGCCAAGGCCATGGAGCAGGGCCATGGCATCAACTGGCTCGAGTTCTATCGCAACCAATTGCGTTACTACGGTTGGGATGCGACGACACCGCAGCAGGTGCATTGGCCGGACTCGCGGCGTGATGAGCTGCGCGATGACGCGTTGCACGCCATCGGCAAGACCGCAGGCGAACAGCATGTCGAGGCGATGAAGCTGGCCTTTGCCGGGCTGCGTGAGCAGCCCCCTACGCTGTTGCAGTTCGAGCAGCGGGCGTTACAAACAGGCCATTTTCGTTTGTTGCCGTGCGCACCGGCCGGCGCCAATCGGGTCGACATGGTGCTGTATCACGAAGCGTCCGAGGCACGGCACCTGACCTCGGGCTTTCTCTTCCGCCAGCGACGCCAGAGTCAGGTCAGGGCGGAGCTGGTGCGCTTCAACGTGCGCCTGTTCGACCAGACAGTCAGAGAAAAGGTGGAACGGTCGCTGGCGGAGATTCAAGGCCAGCAGATCGACCGTTTGCGCCTACCTGAGCTGCCGAGTGGTTGAGCCTTCGTTCACGACGCCCGTACGCCCTTGGCCGCCCAATGCTGGATCAGCTCACGCAGTTGCGACAGCTCGACCGGCTTGGCCATGTGCCCGTCCATGCCCGCCTGACGCGCGCGCTCCTTGTGTTCACTGAGGATGTGTGCGGTGAGCGCGACCACTGGCGTGCGGGTGCGCTGCGTGGCTGCCTCCCATTCGCGCAGTTGCTCGGTGGCGGAAAAGCCATCGAGCACCGGCATTTCACAGTCCATCAGCACCAGGTCGTAGCGCTGGGCCTTCATCGCTTGCAACGCTTCATCGCCATTGCTGGCGGTGTCAGGCTCCAAGTTGAGCTTGCCGAGCATGCCGCGGATCACCTTAGTCGAGATGCTGTTGTCTTCAGCCACCAGAATGCGGAAGTCGCTGGGCAGTTCCAGCGCAGGCGGCGGCGTGCCGGGGGGTAGCGCTGCGGGGTTATCGCGACCGCGCTGGGCCAGCTCTTCGGCGAGGGTGGTCTTGAGGGTGTAGCCGGCCACCGGCTTGGCCAGGATGCGCTTGATGCCGGCATTGCGCGCGATCACCTTGCTCGGTGCGTTGCTGATGCCGGTGAGCATCACCACCAGAATGTCGTGATTCAGGCTGGGGTCTTCCTTGATCTTGGTCGCCAGTTGCATGCCGGTCATGCCGGGCATGTTCTGGTCGAGCAGAACCACGTCGAAATAGTCGCGCAGATGCGCCTTGGTGCGCAGCAGCGCCAGCGCTTCCTTGCCGGAGGGCACCGCACTGACATTCATGCCCCAGGCGGTGCACTGTTGCACCAGCACCTTGCGGCAGGTGTCGTTGTCGTCCACCACCAGCACCCGCGCTTCGCGCAGCGGCCCGTCCAGGTCGGTGGCGGGTTGTTCCAGTCGCGCGGGGTCCAGCGGCAGGGTGAGCCACAGGGTATTGCCCGGACCGCCCCCAGGCTTGATACCGAATTCGCCCTGCATCAAACCGACCAGTTGCTTGGCAATGATCAAACCCAGGTGGCCGCCCAGCTTGTTGCTGGAGAGGAAATGCCGGCTGTGCAACTCGGCCTGCAGCAGGCCTTCGCGTTCGGTATGGGGCATGGTCTCGCCGCTGTCCTGCACGCTGATGCGCAAACGCGGGCCTTCGCTGCGCGAATCCAGCGCGGTCATCAGCAGGATTTCGCCTTGAGCGGTGTTCTTCAGGGCGTTTTCCAACAGGCTCGACACCGCCTGGCGCAAGCGCGTCGGATCACCGCTGATGACCTGCGGCACCTGCGGATGGTTGAAGCAGATCAGCTCGATGTTCTGCTGCTCGGCCTTGGCCCGGACAATGCTCAGGCAGTCTTCGAGCAGGGCATTGAGGTCGAACTGCACATCGTCCAGCTCGATCTGCCGCGACTCGAGCTTGGAGATGTCGAGAATCTCGTTGATCAAGGTCAGCAGTTCGTTACCAGCACTGTGGATGGTCTGCACGTAGTCACGTTGCTTGACCGACAGCGGTGTGCCGAGCAGCAGCTCGGTCATGCCCAGCACGCCATTCATGGGTGTGCGGATCTCATGGCTGATCTTGGCCAGGAACTCGGCCTTGGCGTTGACCTCGGCATCACTGGCCGCCAGCGCCCGGCTGGCGCGGAAGCGTTCCTCGCTGATACCACGCAGGCGTCCACCCACCGCCAGGTTGAGCATCAGCCCGCTGAGCAGGGTCAGCCCCAGCAGAATGAACAGCAGCCAGGGCGTTGGCGTACGGGTCAGGCCCAGCAGCGCAGGTAACAGCACCAGGCCGCCGATGCAGAACACCAGCATGGCCCAGGTGAACAGCCGTGCCGGGGCGTAGCCGCGATGCCAGTGGTAGATACCGGTGGCCAGCATGCTCAGGCTGCTGAGCGCGAGCAGGGCATAGGTGGTCAGGTTCAGCGGCAAGGTATCGACGAACAGCAGCACCAGGCCGCTGAGCCCGGTCAATACGATCTCGGCCTGCAGCAGCCGCACCAGGCGCGGCGCCGCGCAGGGCGCGAAGTAATGCTGGGTGAAATACAGGCCTGCCATCCCGGCGAGTACCAGGGTCAGGTAGGCGGCCGGGGTCTGCGCGCTGTGCCAGGTGTTCCACCACGGCCCGCTGAGGTTGAGCAGAATCAGCGCGCTGAGCAGCATCAGCCCGTGATACAGCGCCAGGGTGAGCGCCGAGCTCGACCGGGCATTGGCGAAGCGCACCAGGTTGTCGAGGATCAGCATCAGCATGCCGCCGAACAGCACGCCGAACAGCAATGGCTGGAACTGCTCGGCAGCGGCGACGGCCGCAGGCTCCAGGCTGATGGCCGGACGCAGTTGGTGTTCCGAGACCAGGCGCAGGTAGACGTCGACCGGTTGGGCACTGTTGGGCAGTGGCAGTACGTGGTCGCTGCCGCGCAGCGTGGGGCTGCTGTCTTCGCTGTGCAGGCCGTGGTGCAACTGACGCAGTAGCCTGCCGTTTTCCAGCGCGTAGAGGTCCAGGCGAGAGAGATCGGGGGCGAAGATGCGTACCAGTTGCTCCTGCTCGCCCGGTTCGAGCCGGTAGTGCAACCACAGCGCCTGCTCGGGCAGCGCCGCATCGAGCTGGTCGAGCTGCACCGGGGCGAACTGGTTGCGATAACGCTCGGAGCGAACATCGCTCAGTTGCAGGTTGGCCTGTTCATCGAGCAACAAAGACCAACCTGCGCCATCGTCGGCGTTGGCCGGCGACAGGCAGAGCAGGGTCAGCAGGCTGACGAACAGGGCAATGGCAATCCGAAGCCGACGCAAGACGAAATCCCTTCCTAGCTCAAATGCCGGACGACCACTCGAAGTGGCGCCGGCGACCCATCCCAAGGGCCGCCACGGGGCCCGGTCGGCACGCCGTGCGAGCCAAGGCTGCAGGGCGCTGCGAAGGTGCTCAGTCGTGGTGCTCGCCACGTTCGCGGGCAATGGCGCGGTAACCGATGTCGGTACGGTAGAAGCTTTCTGCCCAGCTCACCAGCCCGGCCAGACGATAGGCATGGGCCTGGGCGTCGGCAACCGTCTGGCCCAGGGCTGTGGCGCAGAGCACGCGACCACCGTTGGCGACCACCTGACCGTCCTGCAGCGCAGTGCCGGCGTGGAACACTTTGCCGTCAAGCTTGGCTGCCGCTTCGAGGCCTTCGATCACCTGGCCCTTGCCGTAGTCGCCTGGGTAACCCCCAGCAGCCAGGACCACGCCCAGGCTCGGCTGGGGATTCCACTGCGCCTCGACCTTGTCCAGCGCCTTGGCGAATGCAGCTTCCATCAGCAGCACCAGGCTCGACTCCAGACGCAGCATGATCGGCTGGGTTTCCGGGTCGCCGAAGCGGCAGTTGAACTCGATGACCTTGGGGTTACCCGCCTTGTCGATCATCAGCCCGGCATAGAGGAAGCCGGTGTAGACGTTGCCTTCTTCGGCCATGCCACGCACGGTGGGCCAGATGACCTGGTCCATGACGCGCTGATGGACCTCGGCAGTGACCACCGGCGCGGGGGAATAGGCACCCATGCCGCCGGTGTTCGGACCGGTATCCTGGTTGCCGACGCGCTTGTGGTCCTGGCTGGTGGCCATGGGCAGCACGTTATGGCCATCGACCATGACGATGAAACTGGCTTCCTCGCCGTCGAGGAACTCCTCGATCACCACCCGCGAACCGGCGTCACCGAAGGCATTGCCGGCGAGCATGTCACGCACGGCGTCTTCGGCTTCCTGCAAGGTCATGGCGACGATCACGCCTTTGCCTGCGGCCAGGCCATCGGCCTTGATCACGATCGGTGCGCCTTTCTCACGCAGGTAGGCCAGCGCCGGCTCGATCTCGGTGAAGTTCTGGTATTCGGCGGTGGGAATCTGGTGCCGTGCCAGGAAGTCCTTGGCGAAGGCTTTCGAGCCTTCCAGCTGGGCTGCCGCCTGGGTCGGGCCGAAGCAGTCGAGGTTACGGCGACGGAACAGATCGACCACGCCCGCCACCAGCGGTGCTTCCGGGCCAACGATGGTCATCTGCACGTTGCCTTCGGCGAAGTCGGCGAGTCGCTCGATATCGGTCACGCCGATGGCGACGTTCTCGCACTTGGCCTCGATGGCAGTACCGGCGTTACCCGGCGCAACGAAGACCTTCTCGACCCGCGGGTCCTGCGCGACTTTCCAGGCCAGCGCGTGCTCACGACCGCCGCTGCCAATGATCAAAACTTTCATGTCAAAACCTCGAATACTGTCGGGCGTGAGGACCAGCCTCACACTGTACGAGGTCGCAATGAAGCAGGTAGATGCAAGGCGGGGCCGTTTTCGCTGAGCGCAGTTGCCTCTTGGCAATGAGCATCGGCGGAAATGGCCCCAACGCAGCAGATGCCTGCTTCAGTGCGGCCGATTGCAATACATCAATGGCGGAAGTGGCGCATACCGGTGAACACCATCGCGATTCCGGCCTCGTCGGCCGCCGCGATGACTTCTGCATCACGCATCGAGCCACCCGGCTGAATCACTGCGCTGATACCGGCCTTGGCCGCATTGTCGATGCCGTCGCGGAACGGGAAGAAGGCGTCGGAGGCCATCACCGCGCCCTGCACCTGCAGGCCGGCATGCTCGGCCTTGATGGCGGCGATGCGCGCGGAGTTGACCCGGCTCATCTGCCCGGCACCGACGCCGACGGTCTGGCGGTTCTTGGCGTAGACGATGGCGTTGGACTTGACGAACTTGGCCACTTTCCAGGCGAACACCAGGTCATGGATTTCCTGCTCGCTCGGTGCACGCTGGGTGACGATCTTCAGATCATCGGCGCCGATCATGCCGATATCGCGGCTCTGCACCAGCAGGCCACCGTTGACCCGCTTGAAGTCCCAGCCGCCAGCGCGCTCGGCCGGCCACTGGCCGCATTCGAGCAGGCGTACGTTCTGCTTGGCCGCAACCACTTCGCGGGCCGCCTGGGAAATCGACGGGGCGATGATCACCTCGACGAACTGACGCTCGACGATGGCCTTGGCGGTTTCGCCGTCCAGTTCACGGTTGAAGGCGATGATGCCGCCGAACGCCGACTCGCTGTCGGTGGCGTAGGCCAGGTCGTAGGCCTTGCGGATGCCGCCGTCTTCTTCCGGCACCACCGCCACGCCGCACGGGTTGGCGTGCTTGACGATGACGCAGGCCGGCTTGACGAAGCTCTTCACGCATTCCAGGGCCGCGTCGGTGTCGGCCACGTTGTTGAATGACAGCTCCTTGCCCTGCAGCTGGGTGGCGGTGGAGATGCTCGCCTCACCCTTGTTCGCTTCGACGTAGAACGCCGCGCTCTGGTGCGGGTTCTCGCCGTAGCGCATTTCCTGCGCCTTGACGAACTGGGTGTTGAAGGTGCGCGGGAACTGGCTGCGATCTTCGGTGCCGAGGGTGTCGCGCGCCTGATCGATGGTGCCCATGTAGTTGGCGATCATGCCGTCGTAGGCGGCAGTGTGTTCGAACGCCTTGAGCATCAGGTCGAAGCGCTGGGCATAGGTCAGACCGCCGGCCTTGAGGCTTTGCACGATGCCCTGGTAGTCGCTGGCGTTGACCACGATGGCAACGTCCTTGTGGTTCTTGGCGGCCGAACGGACCATGGTCGGGCCGCCGATGTCGATGTTCTCGATGGCGGTCGGCAGGTCACAGCCAGGCTTGGCGATGGTCGCTTCGAAGGGGTACAGGTTGACTGCCACCAGGTCGATGGGCTGGATGCCGTGCTCGGCCATAATGGCGTCGTCGGTGCCGCGACGGCCGAGGATGCCACCGTGGATTTTCGGGTGCAGGGTCTTGACCCGGCCGTCCATCATTTCGGCGAAGCCGGTGTAATCGGCCACTTCCACCGCGTTGACGCCGTTGTCCTTGAGCAGCTTGTAGGTGCCGCCGGTGGACAGGATCTCGACCCCGAGCTGCTGCAGCTCACGGGCGAATTCGAGGATCCCGGTCTTGTCGGAGACACTGATCAGGGCGCGGCGAATCGGCAGGCGGGTAGTCTGGTCGGTCATTTCGGATTCCATAACGCGGTGGAGTCAGCAAAAAAGGCGTCTCCGTTCGGGAGTCGCCTTTTCTGGTTGGGGTTCTGGCTTAGAGCAGATCGTATTGCTTGAGCTTCTTGCGCAGGGTGCCGCGGTTGAGCCCGAGCATCTCGCTGGCTTTGGTCTGGTTGCCCTTGACGTGGTTCATCACGCTTTCCAGCAGCGGAGCCTCGACTTCGGAGAGCACCAGGTTGTACACATCCGTGACGGTTGCGCCTTCGAGGTGGGCGAAGTAGTTGTGCAGCGCCTTCTCGACGCTGTCGCGCAGGGTCTGACCCTCTTCGCTCGGCGTGTTGAGGTGCTGTTTGAGGTTGGCGTTGTCGCTCACGGGCGTTGTTCCACTCACTAATGTCTCGGTCATCATGGTCATGCGGCCACCCCTTGTTCGTCCTCTGTGCCAAGGCTCTGTCGACGCTCCTGGAAGTACGCGGCAACGTCATCGTGCTGTGCCTGCGGGTCTTGCAGTGCGTTGAACCGGGCGCGAAATTCCTTGCCGCCGGGTCGGGTCGCCAGGTACCAGCCCACATGCTTGCGGGCTATGCGTACGCCCATCACCTCGCCATAGAACGCATGCAGCGCGCCCAGGTGCTCCAGCAGGATGCCTTGTACTTCATCCAGGCTCGGCGCGGGCAGATGCTCGCCGGTGTGCAGGAAGTGCTCGATCTCACGGAAGATCCAGGGCCGGCCTTGCGCCGCACGGCCGATCAGCAGGCCATCGACACCGGTGGCCTGCAGTACGGCGCGGGCTTTTTCGGGCGAGGTGATGTCGCCATTGGCGAACACCGGAATCGACACCGCCTGACGGATGGCCGCGATGGTGTCGTACTCGGCGTCGCCGGTGTACAGGTCGGCCCGGGTCCGGCCATGCACGGCCAGGGCCTGAATACCGGCTTGTTCCGCGATCTTCGCCACGGTTACGCCGTTCTTGTTCGCCCGGTCCCAGCCGGTGCGAATCTTCAGGGTCACAGGGACGTCCACCGCGCCGACGACGGCATGGAGGATGTCCTGGACCAGGCTTTCATCTCTCAATAAAGCAGAGCCTGCGGCTTTGTTGCAGACTTTTTTCGCCGGGCAGCCCATGTTGATATCGATGATCTGCGCGCCAGCTTCGACATTGGCCCGGGCCGCAGCCGCCAGCATCTGCGCATCGCCCCCGGCGATCTGCACCGAGCGTGGCCCGGGATCACCTTTGTGGATGCGGCGCAGACGTGACTTGCGGCTGTTCCACAGGCTCATGTCGCTGGTGACCATCTCCGACACCACCATGCCCGCGCCCAGGCGCTGGCAAAGCGTACGGAAAGGCTGGTCGGTGACCCCGGCCATGGGCGCTAGGATCAGGTTGTTCTTCAGTGTGTAAGGGCCGATGCGTACCGCCGACATAGGTGTTCCCTGTTGTGGGGCCGAATCATTGGAGTTCGAAAAAGGGTGGGCATGATACCCGCTCTCGATGACTGGATAAAGATGGAGTTGGATAAAATGTGAGCAGTTGGCGGTAGCCAACTGCCAGCGGCAAGCTTGAAGCTTCAAGCGACAAGCGGCTTTGCATTCCGGCGAATGGCGGCTACCGGTGCTGCCAGCTGCAAAAGGCAGAAAAAACGCCGCTTTGCTTTCTCTTGCAGCTCTCAGCTACTCGGCGCGGAAGCTGAGGCTGTAGTTCACCGCCTTGGGCCCCGGATCGAGGATATCCAGGGCGATATGGATCGGGGTCTGGCTGGGCATGTCGCCGCGCCCGGCCAATTCGCCCGAAAGGTATTCGCTGGGCTTGAAGCGGCGGCTGGCGATGAGCTGCCCGTTGAGGTCGGCGAAGCGCAGTTCCAGTTGCGGGAACGGCTGGCTGAACGGCGCGCGGTTGTAGATGATCGCATCGACGATCAGCGCGCCCTTGAAGTCCGGATGGCTGCGCACCACCAGGTTGCTGCTCTTGATGCGTTGAACGTCGATGCGGGTCGGCACGCTGCAGCCGAGCAACGGGCAGACCTGCTGGAACAGTGGTCGGTAGCGGTCCTGGCGGGCCAGCTCATCGAAGTGATAGCTCACGTACTGCACACCCAGACCGGCGAGGGCCAGCAGGCACAGCAGTCCCCACAGCAGGCGCCGACCCCAGCGCGCTGGCTCGGGTTGCCAGTCCAGTTGCAACGGATCGTCGACCACATCGATCAGCGGTTCTCTGTAGGCCCCACGGCCCGGGCGTGCCGAGACGCTGGGCTCGACACGCTCGTCGTCGCTGTCATGGTCGTGCAGGGGCTGAGCATCGTCGTCATCGTGGGCCGACAAGCGGTCGCGGGCAGGGGTGTCGTCCAGTGCGCTGAGTCCGGCGGTGGCCTGAGCGGCCTCTTCGTGCTCCAGGCGGCCCAGGCGCGGCTCGTGCTGTTCGTTCAGCGGCGCCAGGGCCAGGGGCTGGTAGGCGTCGTTCGCGTTCAGGCCCAAGCTGGGCTCGGTGCGCGTTTGAGGATCGTCAGCGATCTCCAGCGCGTCGTCTTCATGCAAAGTCGGCACGGGTGCGAAGGGCACTTGCGGCTCTTCGTGGGGCGCCTCGGTAGCGGTGCCGAACGGTTCGTGCGCGTGGTCGTCGAGGCTGTGGTCGTCACGCCGTGCCTGCAACGGCGCCGTGTCATGCGAGGCTTCGTCAGCGCGGGGCGTGTGCCGGCGTTCAAGGCTGGCCAGGGCCTGATCGAGGTCGAGGGCATCCAGCGCCAGGGTGGTGGCTTCCCAGTCGGCCTGGGTCGGCCGGGCCGCCGCGACCGGCAGCGGCGGGACGCTGACCGGGCTCGGCGCGCTGGCGCTGGGGTCAGCGACCGTGGCCTGTTCAGCGGCTCCAGCGGCGGGCGCCAACGGCGCCGCCAGGCTCGGGTCGAGCGTCGCCGCCTGGCTCTGTTCGAGCAACTGCCGAGCCGCGTTGAACACATGCATGCAATGGCCGCAACGGACCACGCCGCGGGCCACGCTCAACTGCTGGTGGGTGACCTTGAAGCGCGTCTGGCACTGCGGGCACTGGGTGACGAAACTGTCGGTCATGCGGCGATCCGGGGGAGGGAGTTAGACGGAAGTGGCGACGCGCCGGCGGCCACTGATGCGCACCCAGCCATCGCGCTCGACGATCGGGTCGAGGTCGAAAGCCTCGGCGTAGGCAGCGGCGACTTCCTCGCCCTGTTCGGCGAGGATGCCCGACAGCGCCAGCAGGCCACCCTCGCGTACCAGCGTTGCCAGCTGGGGCGCCAGCGACACCAGCGGCCCGGCCAGAATGTTGGCGACCAGCACGTCAGCCTGCATGGCCGGCATCTGCTCGGGCAGGTACAGCGCCAGGCGTTGCTCGGCAATGCCATTGCGTCCGGCGTTGTCGCGCGAAGCCTCGAGTGCTTGCACATCGATGTCGGTACCGACCGCCTCACGGGCGCCGAGCAGCAGGGCGGCGATGGCGAGGATGCCCGAGCCGCAGCCAAAGTCCAGCACCTGCACGCCTTCCAGCGCCTGGCCGTCGAGCCACTCCAGGCACAGGGCGGTGGTCGGGTGGGTGCCGGTGCCGAACGCCAGGCCCGGATCGAGCAGCAGGTTGACCGCATCGGCCTGCGGCGCTTCATGCCAGCTCGGCACGATCCACAGACGCTGGCCAAAGCGCATGGGCTGGAAGCCGTCCATCCAGCTGCGCTCCCAGTCCTGGTCTTCGATGACTTCGGCCTGGTGTTCGGGCAGCTCGGCGCCGGTCAGCAGTTGCAGATGCGCGAACACTGCCTGCGGTTCGGCTTCGGCCTCGAACAGCGCCAGCAGATGGGTGTTGGACCACAGCGGCGTGGTGTTGAGGTCTGGTTCGAAGATCGGCTGGTCTTCGGCATCCATGAAGGTCACGGACACGGCACCGACTTCCAGCAGCGCATCTTCGTAGGTTTCGGCTTGTTCCGGGCTGATGGCCAGACGTACTTGCAGCCAGGGCATGGCGGGCACCTTAGAGAAATCGACGGGACAGCCGCAAGGGCTGTGCAAAGCGCGCAGTCTACGCCAGGCCGAAGGGAAAGGGGAGGGCGTGGGGCAATGCCGCCCAGCAATACATAGCCCCTCCCGGGCAGGTGAAAGACGCAGCGTGGCGGTTCTGTCCACTACCCGGAGCATCACCTGTGACCACTTCTACCTCCCAGACGCTGACCCCCACCGCTGTCGCCGCACTGCTCGACAACCTGCTGGCCTGGTCGGCCGTGCTCGAGCCGCGACTGCGGGCGCAGTTGAGCCTGCTCGAAGTGCTCGAAGAACACATTGGCGTCGAGCTGCGCACCCATTACAGCGGTCCGATCGACCCGCGTCTGGTGCAAGATCTGCTCGATGCTGCGCTGCTGCGGCACGTCAGTGAGCAGCCGCTTGCCTTCGACCCGTCCATCCATGCGCCGTGGCGCTGGGAAGGGCAGGCGGTGCAGGAGATCGACGAGCAACGGCGAGAGACCATCGAGTTGCTGATCGAGAGCGTCGGCACGCGCTTGCTTGACTATTACCACGACTACCTGACCCGCCACTGGCACGCAGTTCCCGATGACCTGCCCGCGCCAGACGACTATCGCCAGCGCTGCGCTGCCTGGCTGGCGGAACACCAGGCCGAGCTGAGCGCGGCGTTGGCACCGACCGCGCTGGCAGCGCTGTCGATCGCCGAGGTTCGCGCAGCCATCCATGCTCTGGAGCGCGCCTGGCACGCGCAGAATGCGCTCGTCAGCCTGGCCAGCAGCGACGAGCGTGCAGCGCTCGATCGACTGGCGCAAGCGCAGCTGCCCGAGGCGTTTCACCGGTTGAACGATGCCGAGCGTGCTCGCCTGCAGGACGCCTTCGACCTGTGGCGCGCAGCCGAGGCCCAGGCACGGAGGTTACTTTCAGGCGTGACCAGCCTGCATGAGCATGCCCGTGCCCTGGCCAGCGATTACTTGGCCGAGCAACTGGACATGCAGTTGTCGCCCGACCTGATACGCGTCGAACTCGGCAGCCGCGACCATCCGCAATTGCCGCCGCTGCGGCGCAGTCTCTCCGAGCTGGTCGCTGGCGGCGCACAGGATCTGAACGTGCTGTACGCGCTGCGTGAGGTCAGCAGCGCCGTGCGCCTGAGCGCCGCACCGACGCCTGCTGACATTCAGCGTCTGCTGCTCGAATGCGACGGCCGCGCCGGCTATCTGGCGGCTGTGCAAACCCGGCATGCTCAGGGCGAGGTGCGCCAGGCCTTGCTGGATGTGGTCGATCGTCAACTGCGCTACAGCGCCCTGCGTGCAGACTTTGCCGGTCACCTCCCGACGGCGCGGCATGAGCAGATACTGACGGCACTGGAGCGGCCCTCGACTTCGGTGCAGGTCAGCAGCCTGGAGGTGTTCGATGCGCCCTGCAGCGACCTGCTGGTGTTCAGTTTTCATGACACTCAGGGCGAGACCGAAGCCTTGGCGCTCTATGCCCCTGGCAAAGCGGACGGCCAGGAATGGGTCATACTGCCGTCGGCGCGGGCGCTGAGCGCCGAGCTGGGACAGTGGTTGGGCTCGGCTGTCGGACGTCACTACCTGCTCGAGCAGTTGCCGTTCGACCAGCGTCAGCCGCTGGGCGTGCGGCTTGAGCAGGCGCAGGAGGACCCTTCCCAATGGCCTTTGGACCGCGATCTGCGTAGCGCCAGCGGCGATTACTCAAGCGCTGTGCAGCGCGGGCTTCAGGCGCGACTACAGAGCCGCGAAGCGCAGGTGGCCCACAGCGTTGCGCCGCACTGGTATGACGCAGCGAGCCTTGATGAGCGACGCGCCGTCAATCAGCTACGACAGCGTGCCCGCTTGGCCGAGCAGGCCTTCGCCAGAAACCTCGGCGACTGTCCGAGTTTTCTGGGCTATGCGCGCAAGGCGGTGAGCGAGGCCATTGCGCCGTATCTGACCAGTAAGGGGCTGAGCGAGGCGGTCGATCCGGAGTCGATCATCATCGACTTGCAGCCGTCGCTGGGCGATGGCCCAGTCGAGTCGATCAACCTGATCGATCTGGTGTGCTTCGGCTACGACGACAACAGCGGTATCGACCATCCCGACCGCGGCGTGCGCTCATCCGTCGGTCAGGACCTGTCGGCCCTTCGCAGCGCCGATCTGGCACGTTATGCCCGGCGCGCGTACCTCGGTCAGCAGTACGTGGCCGAGGTGCGTAGCCGCTACCTGGCCGCCAGTGGCGCCGATTACCGCCAGCATCAGTTGCGTTTCGCCGACGCGATGAGTGCCGGGGTGGAGCGCGACCTGCGCCTGGCCCTGGCCAGTGGGCAGTTGCAGCGCGGCACCTATGATCAGTTGCTGGGGCTGATCAACGAGTTAGTGGCTCTGGCGCCGGATGATCTCGACGATTCTGCATCGCAGGCGGTGCTCGACCGCCCGGGCGTGCTGCGTTTGCGCGTAGCGGGTGCAGCGATCATAGGCTGCTACGTGTTTCGGCTGATCCGTGGGGGTGTCGCCGAAGACTGGCTGTACACCGCCGATGCGCCAGATGGCGTGTTGTGGCGACCCTACGCACGGCTCGCCACGGCGGCGGGTGGAACGTTGGCCGGCTACCTGCTGACACGCAGCCGGCTGGCCCAGCGTGGCGAGGTCGAGCAGCGTTTGCAGGCGCTGGCGAACCAGCAGGCGCACCTCGATTCGTTGCGCCAGATCGATCAGGTGCTCAACCTGCCGCGTGAATTCGACCGTCTCATCGAGCATGGCCTGGCCGATGTCGAAGACGCCACCCACAGCCGCGCCGAGGTGATCCGCGCGCAGGTCATCAAGGGTCTCTTGTTCGCCGCGCCGCTGAGCCTGATCTATCCGCCATTCGCCGCCCTGCTCGGCGCCTGGTTCGTGGTGGCGCCGCTGCGCTCGGCGGTGATCGCCCACACCCAGGGTGATACCGCCCGGGCACTCCAGGCATGGCTGGAAGCGTCCTGGGCTGCACTCGGTGGGCTGGCGACCTTGCCTGGCGCCAGCTTGCGTGCGGTCAGGCCGCTGCTGCAAGGCACGCGCCGTGCGGGCGCCAGGGCGCGGGTGCGTATCACCGCAACCCGCCGTCCGGCGGCGCTAGAGTTCGATCGCCGCTGGGCGGTGTCGCAAGTGCCTGATGAGCTGCAGCAGGTGCACGAGCCAGGTATCTGGCTGGGCACCTGGCGCAGCGCGACGAACGCCGAGGCGCCTGGCGTGGCGCATTTCATTCGCCACCAAGGGCGGTATTTCAAAGTCGAGTACGATTCGGCCCAGCACACCCTGCGGGTGCTCAAGGCCAACCTGCCCGGCAGTTTTCATCACCCGGCCGTGGCGCGTGGCGCCGATGGACGCTGGCTGGCCAATAGCCCGGGATTACGTGGCGGGGCGCCGATTGAGGATGTCGGGCGCATCAGCTCGCCGCGTCAGGTGGCACTGGGTGAGGGCGCGCCGAACAACCTGCGTGGGGCGCTGCAAGGCGAAGCGTTGGTCGGGCGGCTGGGCCAAGCGGGCGACGACGCCTATCTGTTCACCCTCAATGCCCAGACCTGCGTGGCCGTGTCGCTGTACAACCCGGCAACCAAGGCTGGCGCCGTGATTCACTTCGATCACAACATCAAGCCCCTGATCGAGCAGACCGTGCGTGACGTGCTGGGGCGTATCCGCAGTGAGGGCAGCGGTTCGCTGCGGGCGGTGATGGCAGGCGGCGACTGGCTTGGCGGGCAGGACATCGGCGGTCCGGTGCGTGCAGTGCTGCGCCAGAATGGGGTCCGTCCGAGCTGGCAGCACTGGTCGTACTCCAGTTGTCTGGGCAATACCTATGGCCTGACGCTCGACTTGCGCACTGGGCTGACGCGGGTCTACTCGATGGATGGCCAGTTGGTGGAGCAGGTACTCGATCCGCTGATGCGCGCTGCCCAGCGGGGAGCCCCCGGTGCCCTGGCCGAGCGGGCGCGGCGTTTCATGGCCCGCGTGCGAAGCGAGCCGTTGTACCAGGGCAGCGATGGCCTGGTGCGCAACGCAGCGGGACAGGTGCAGAGCGCCAGCGCTTATCGTCACCACGGCTTGACCCTGGTCGATCTGTCCAGCGGCTGAAATGAAAACGCCCCGGCAGATGCCGGGGCGTTTTCTCATCGCAGCAGCGCTCGATCAGTCCTGGTTGGCCAGTTTGTGCTCGAGGTAATGGATGTTGACGCCACCTTTGCAGAAACCTTCATCACGCACCAGGTCGCGGTGCAGCGGGATGTTGGTCTTGATGCCGTCGACGACGATCTCGTCCAGGGCATTGCGCATGCGCGCCATGGCTTCGTCGCGGTCCTTGCCGTAGGTGATCAGCTTGCCGATCAGCGAGTCGTAGTTCGGCGGAACCGAATAACCGCTGTACAGGTGCGAATCGACCCGCACGCCATTGCCGCCCGGCGCGTGGAAATGCTTGACGGTGCCAGGGGAGGGGATGAATTTCTTCGGGTCCTCGGCGTTGATCCGGCATTCCAGCGAGTGACCACGAATGACCACGTCTTCCTGGCGAATCGACAGCTTGTTGCCCGCGGCGATGCTGAGCATCTCCTTGACGATGTCGATACCGGTGACCATTTCCGACACCGGATGCTCCACCTGCACGCGGGTGTTCATCTCGATGAAGTAGAAGCGGCCGTTTTCGTAGAGGAACTCGAAGGTGCCAGCACCGCGGTAGCCGATCTCGATGCAGGCATCGACGCAGCGCTTGAACACTTCCTGACGGGCTTTTTCATCGATGCCCGGGGCCGGTGCTTCTTCCAGCACCTTCTGGTGGCGGCGCTGCAGCGAGCAGTCGCGGTCACCCAGGTGAATGGCGTTGCCCTGGCCGTCGGACATCACCTGCACTTCCACGTGACGTGGGTTGGTGAGGAATTTTTCCAGGTAGACCATCGGGTTGCCGAAGGCCGCACCGGCTTCGGTACGGGTCAGCTTGGCCGAAGCGATGAGGTCTTCTTCCTTGTGCACCACGCGCATGCCACGGCCACCGCCGCCGCCTGCTGCCTTGATGATCACCGGATAGCCGACCTGACGAGCGATCGCCAGGGCGGTCTCTTCGTCTTCCGGCAGCGGGCCATCGGAGCCCGGTACGGTCGGAACGCCAGATTTGATCATGGCTTCCTTGGCCGACACCTTGTCGCCCATCAGGCGGATGGTGTCGGCTTTCGGGCCGATGAAGGCGAAACCGGATTTTTCCACCTGCTCGGCGAAGTCGGCGTTTTCCGCGAGGAAGCCGTAGCCGGGGTGGATGGCAGTCGCACCGGTCACTTCGGCAGCGGCGATGATCGCCGGGATGTGCAGGTACGATTTGTTGGACGGTGCCGGGCCGATGCAGACCGACTCGTCTGCCAGACCCAGGTGCATCAGTTCACGGTCGGCGATGGAGTGCACGGCGACGGTCTTGATGCCCAGCTCTTTGCAGGCACGCAGGATGCGCAGGGCGATTTCGCCACGGTTGGCGATCAGGACTTTTTCGAGCTTCGCAGACATCGTTGGCTCTCCGCGCTTCAAACGACGGTGAACAGCGGCTGGTCGTACTCAACCGGCTGACCGTCTTCCACCAGGATGGCATCGATGACGCCGCCGATGTCGGCTTCGATGTGGTTCATCATCTTCATGGCTTCGACGATGCACAGGGTGTCGCCTTTCTTCACGCTCTGACCGACTTCAGCGAAGTTCGGCGAGGTCGGCGAAGGCTTGCGGTAGAAAGTGCCGACCATCGGCGAGCGGATCACGGTGCCTTTGAGGGCCGGAGCGGCCGCTTCGGCGGCTGGCGCGGCGGCGGCTGCAGGGGCTGCGGCCACTGGAGCAGCGGCCGGAGCCGGGGCAGGAGCGTAGAACTGCTGAGCAGCCGGGGTCTTGCTGTGACGGCTGATACGGACGGACTCTTCGCCTTCCTTGATCTCCAGCTCGTCGATGCCAGACTCTTCCAGCAGCTCGATCAGTTTCTTGACTTTACGGATATCCATTAAGCAACTCCCAGGATTCGGTCGGGGGTGTAGGGTAAAAACGTTCGCTGACGTTTCTTCGAGGCCCCGGCGCAAGGCCAGGGCTTGGGGTCATCAGGGCTGTGCGTTGGCAGCCAGGTGTTCCAGCGCGGACTCCAGGGCCAAGCGGTAGCCGGTGGCGCCCAGGCCGCAGATCACCCCTACGGCAACATCGGAAAAGTAGGAGTGGTGACGGAACGGTTCGCGTTTGTGCACGTTGGACAGATGCACTTCGATGAATGGGATGCTCACTGCCAGCAATGCGTCACGTAGCGCGACGCTGGTGTGGGTGAACGCCGCCGGGTTGATTACGATGAAGTCGACGCCCTCGTCACGGGCTGCGTGAATACGCTCGATCAGTTCGTACTCGGCATTGCTCTGCAAATGCTGCAGGTGATGGCCTGCGGCACGCGCACGCTGCTCCAGGTCCTGATTGATCTGGGCGAGGGTGGCGGCGCCATAGTGGCCCGGCTCGCGGGTGCCCAGCAGGTTCAGGTTGGGGCCGTGCAGGACCAGTAGGGTTGCCATCGAGGTTTCCTTGGTTTTGTAGGGCAATTCGACATAGCGCGGCGACTATGCCGTAAACCGACCTCGAGTGTCCAGTTCCCAGCAATAGACAGCACGATGTCCGAGGTTCAGGGAAAGTATGTGACTGAATGCCTGGGTTTGGTCACTCATCCCTGCGCAGTGCCCGCAGCAGGCAGGCTCATCGGTTCAGGATCGAGCCCACACGCGACAGCACCTCGACGAAATCGCCGACGTTGATCTCGCCAACCACCCGTTCGCCGCGCACTTCCTCGCCGTTCGCAGCAAAGAACAACAGCGCAGGCGGGCCGAACAGGCCGTAGCGGTCGAGCAGGGCGCGCTGTTCGGCGTTGCTCTGGGTGATATCGAAACGCAGCAGGCGATAATCGCCGAGCGGGCCTTGTACGCTGGGCGCGTTGAGCACTTCGTGTTCGATCACCTTGCAACTGATGCACCAGTCGGCGTACCAGTCGAGCAGTACCGGGCGACCTTCAGCCTTGGCCGCGGCCAACGCCGCATCCAGCGCTGCCGGGCTGCTGATGGTCTGCCACTGAGTGCCGGGCTGGGCGGCGCCGGCCACCGCTGGCACTGCGCCGGGCAAGGGCCGCAGTGGGTCGCCCTGGCCGCTGAGCGCGCCATACCAGCAGGCCAGCGCGTAGCTCAGCAGCAGCAGGCCGAGCAGTTGCGCCAAGCGCTGGCGTGGGGTCTTCACTACCCACTCGAGCGTGCCGAGGAACAGCGCCACGCCAGCAGCCAGCAAGCCGACCAGCAACAGTGTCAGCGGCCCTGGCAGCACGCGGCTGAGCAGGCCGATGGCCAGGCCCAGCAGCAACACGCCGATGGCGTTCTTCACCGTATTCATCCACGGCCCGCTTTTCGGCAGCCAGGCCGCGCCACCGGTGGCCACCAGCAGCAGCGGCGCGCCCATGCCCAGGCCCAGGGCGAACAGTTTCAAAGCCCCGCCCAGCGCATCACCGCTGGCGCTGATATACAGCAGGGCACCGGCCAGCGGCGCCGACACGCAGGGCGATACCAGCAGGCTGGACAGCACGCCCAGTACCGCCGCACCCAGCAGCGAGCCACCACGCGTGCGGCTGGCGACGCTGTCGAGGCGGCTGCTCAACGCCTGCGGCAGCTTGATTTCGAACAGGCCGAACATGGCCAGGGCAAACACCACGAAGAACAGCGCGAACGGCACCAGCACCCAGGCCGATTGCAGTTGTGCCTGCAAGTTGAGACTGGCACCGAACAGGCCCATCAAGGCGCCCAGCACTGCGAAGCTGGCGGCCATCGGCAGCACGTAGGCCAGCGACAGTGCCAGGCCGCGCGCGCCCCCGACCTGACCGCGCAAGACCACCCCCGAGAGAATCGGCAGCATCGGCAGCACGCAGGGGGTGAAGGTCAGGCCGAGTCCGGCGAGGAAGAACAGCAGCAGCGATTTCCAGGTCCAGCCCTGTTCGGTTGCCAACGTCGCCCCGCTCGGCGCGGGGCCATCACCGGGAATCTCCAGGCGTTGGGTCTGCGGCGGGTAGCACAGGCCCTTGTCGGCGCAGCCCTGATAGCCCACCAGCAGGGTGAAGGCGTGGCTGGCGCTGGCGGGGCGCGGCAGCTCGATGTCGAGCACGCCGTGGTACACCTCGACATCGCCGAAGAATTCGTCGTGCTTGGCCTCGCCCGGCGGAATCAGCGCTGCGCCCAGCGCAACATCGGCCGGTTCGCTGTGGAACTGGAAGCGGTGCTTATAAAGGTAGTAGCCGTCGGTGGCCACGAAGCGCACGGTGATCGACTGGGCGTCGGCCTTGACCAGGCTTAGCTGGAACGCTTGCTCGACCGGCAGAAAATCGGCCTGGTTGCTGCTGGCAGCGGCGCCGAGGGTGGCGCTGGGGCGGTTGTCGAGCAGCCCGGCGGCGAATACCGGTGTGGTCAGCAGCAGGAGCAGCAGGAGGAACAGGCGGCGCATGACGGACTCGCTAGGCAAAACGTGGGCGCATCATAGCCGACTTGCGCTTGGCAGGCATCGACGCAGGCCGGACGGCGCACCGCGCCAAATGGCCGCAGCGCGCTTCACACGCGAAACGCTCGTACCGCGGTATTGAGTTCACCGCCCAGGCGCAGCAACTGACCGCCTTGTTCACGGCCTTCGCCGATGCGTTGCAGGTTGTCGTTGCCCAGCTCATGAATGCGTTCGCTGTGGTCGCGGATTTCGCTGACCGCACCGCGCTGCTGCGCGGTGGCATCGGCGATGCGCACGGCGGTGGCGGCGATGGTGTCGATGGCGCGCACGATCTCATCCAGCGCGCCGTCTGCCGCCTCGGCCTGGCTGGCGGTGGTGCGGGCGTGTTCGAGCTGGGTACGCATGCCCGCCACCGATTGCCGCGCGGCCTGTTGCAGGCGGTCGATCAGGCTCTGGATTTCCCCGGTAGCGCCTGTGGTGCGCTGGGCCAGCGAACGTACTTCGTCGGCGACCACGGCAAAGCCGCGGCCCATTTCCCCGGCCCGCGCCGCCTCGATGGCGGCGTTCAGGGCCAGCAGGTTGGTCTGCTCGGCAATCGAGCGAATCACCGTCAGCACGCCGCCGATGGTGGCCGATTCCTCGGCCAGCTGTTCGATGCTGCGGGCATTGCCCTGCACCTCGTCGACCAGCGTACGCAGCCCCGACAAACTGCTGCCGATCACCTGCTGGCCGTGTTGCACGGCGCGCCCGGCATCGTGCCCGGCGTTGGCCGCGGCGCTGGCGTCGCTGGCGACCTGAACGATGGTCGTCTCCAGCTCGCCCAGGGCATCGCGGATCTGCGCGGTGTCGCTGGCCTGGCGTTCGGCACCGTCATGCAGGGCGCTGCTCATGTCGGCCAGGGCATGGCTGCTGCCGCCGACCTGCTCGGCATGGTGGCGCAGGGTGCCGACCAGCTCCACCAGGTATTGGCGCAGGCGGTTGAGCGAATCCTGAATGTCGTGCAGTTCGCGGTTGGTACGCCCCAGCGAGATGGTCTCGGCGAAATCACCTTCGGCCCAGCGCGACAGCGCCGGCGCCAGATTGCTCAAGGTCCGCGCCATGCGTCGTTGCAAGGTGTCGATCAGCACCGCGATCAGCAGAATCACCGCGATCATCAGCACTTGCAGGGTGCGCACCTCGCCCTGGATCTGCCCATGCAGGCCACGCACCTGCGGCTCCAGCGCGGCGATCGCCTGCTGCACCGCGTCCAGATGCGCTTGCGTGCTGGCCGCCAGTGCCGTACGCCGTTCGATCTGCTCGCGGGTGCGCTGCAATTCTGCGGGATAGCGGCCAAGCAGGCTGTGCAACTGGCGCTTGAGGTCGACGCCGAGGTCTTCCGGGGCTTTCTGCGCCTCGCTCTGCAAGCCCATCATGGCGGCGAAATCATCGCTGCTCGACTGCGCTGGCGCAGTGACGCCAAGCAGCGCCAGCGCATCCAGATGCTCGGCCTGAGCGTCGATCTGCTGCAACTCGCGCTCGACTTCCGCGGCCAGCTCGGCGCGGCCGCTGCTGACCAGTTTGTCGCGCGCCAGCGACAGTCGCGCCAGGTGTACGGCGGCCTCCAGCAGTGGCGCGCGGTAGCGGTCGGCGAGGGGCGTGTCGCTGCCATCGGCATAGCGTGCGAGCTGTTCGAGGTTGGCGCCCAGCTCGCGTTCGGCCTGCAGGAGCAGGGCCTGGGGGTCGCCTGCGAGCTTGCCGGCAGCCAGCAGGTCACTGCCGGCAAAGGCCTGCAATTGATTGAGGCTGGGGTGCAAGGTGTCGGCCAGTTCGGCCGGCCAGGCGGCCAGTTCAGCCTGCAGCTGTTCGGTGCCCTGCACGGCAGCGGCATGGCGCAGGGCATCGCCGCTGGCCAGGTACGCTTGCACGTTGCTCGACACGTCGCTCTGGAACTGCTGCGCCAGGCCCAGGTAGCGCTCCATCATCTGGTAGGGGCGTTGCAGCGCCTGCTGCGACCACCACAGGGTCGCGCCGAGGGCGATGCACACGGTTACCAGCAGCAGGGTATTGAAGTTGGTCAGCAGCTTCAGACGCATGGCCGCGCACTTCCAGCAAGGGATTGGTGGGCGCAGACAGTATTGCCAAGGTGTGACCGATTGATGACGACAGCGGTTTGACGCCAAAAAAAGTGGCAATTGGCCTTCAGTGGTCAGCGATCGGCTTTTTCGACCCGATTGCGCCCGCCGTGCTTGGCCGCATACAACGCCTGGTCGGCGGCGCTGGCCAGTTCCATCACGTCCATGTCGCCCGTGAGCATCACCACCCCGGCGCTGAAGGTGCACTGCAACTGCTGGCGTTGCGCAGGGAAGTGCAGGTCGGCGAAGCGCTGGCGGATTTCGTCCAGCACGCCATGGGCGGCGTCCAGTTCGGTGTTGGGCATGACCACGGCGAATTCCTCCCCGCCATAGCGACCGATGCAGTCGCTGCGGCGCAAACGCTGGCGCAGGAACAGGGCCAGGGTCTTGAGTACGCGATCACCCATCGGGTGGCCATGCTGGTCATTGACTCGCTTGAAGTGGTC
This sequence comes from Pseudomonas cremoricolorata, assembly GCF_000759535.1. Lineage (NCBI taxonomy): Bacteria > Pseudomonadati > Pseudomonadota > Gammaproteobacteria > Pseudomonadales > Pseudomonadaceae > Pseudomonas > Pseudomonas cremoricolorata. The sequence continues at coordinate 1,942,975 of NZ_CP009455.1, forward strand.
GAGGTCGAGCATGGCGAAACTCAGCGGCTGCTCGCCGCGCCTGGCGCGGGTGCTGCAATCTTCCAGCAGTTGCAGAATGTGCGTGTGGTTGTACAGGCCGGTCAGGCTGTCGCGCACCAGGCGCGTCTGCAAGTGGCGGGCGCGGGCGGCCCGGTTGCGCACGGTGCTGATCAACTGCCGTGAACGCACCGGCTTGGTGAGGAAGTCGTCACCGCCTTCGCTCAAGGCGTCGAGCTGTTTGTCCAGGTCGTCTTCGGCCGACAGGTAGATGATCGGCAAGCTGACGTAGCGCTCGTTGTGCCGGATCACCTTGGCCAGCTCCGGGCCAGTACAGGTCGGCATGTACATGTCCAGAATCAGCAGGTCGGGCTGGAAGTCGGCCAGCGTTTCCATGGCCTGCAGCGGTTCGGTCAACACCCGCGTGTCGATCCCCACGGCGTTGAGCAGGCGTTCGCTGTAGCGCGCCTGGGTGCGTGAGTCATCGATGATCAGTACCCGCAGCGGCTCGTTGTGGGCGGGATGTTCGAGCTGCTCGATCTTCTCCAGCAGCGACGATGCTTCGACAGTGCCGGTCAGAAATCCTTGGCCGCCAGCGCGCAGGGCCGCCAGGCGGGAAGCCGTGTCACTTTCATCGACGCAGTAGAACAGCAGCGCCACCGGCTCTGTGCAGACGTCCCGGACCTGCTCGGCCAGGCCGATGCCCTGGCCGGCACCGGTAAAATCGACATCCATCACGACCAGGGCCGGCGCACGCTCGGTGAGCGCCTCACGGAAGGCGTTGGCATCTGCCAGGGCGTGCGCCGCGGTGCCATAGAAGGCCAGTTGCTGGGCCAGATGCTCGGCCTGTTCACGATCCTGCAGGAGGATGTAAGCCGGTCTTGGCAGGTCGGGCAGGGGGACTTCTTCAAACTGCTCGCCGCGGCGCAGGCTGGCATGCGCCAGGCGTTCGAGCAGGCTGCGCATCTGCGCGGTGGAGGGTTCGTCGAGTGGTGCAGCCTGCTCGTACAACGGTTGCAGATACTGGCAGAGCGTGCGCGCGAGCTTGGCCTGGGTCGGCAGCTCGAAACGCTCGGCGTCTTGCAGCAGTTGCTGGCTGGCGTCGTGCAGCGCATTCACGGTGCCGGGCGCCCAGCCATCGTGGGCGAGACGCTGCCAGATTTGCAGCACATGGCGGATACGTTGCATCACCCGTTGGGTGCACAACTGCTGGAGGCGATCGAGGTTAGGCACGGCTGGCTGGTTCATCGGCACACTGCGATAGGGGCAGCTAGATAGTGGCTCTATGCTAGCACTGCTTGCAGGACTGTGACCGCGCTCCGTCGGGTAAAGTGCCATCGGCCATGCATTCAGTTGACGACCCTTGGGTCGCGTATGCGCATGGGAGTGTCTGCTTTATAGTGCTGGAGGTGGCGACAGCCGTGGCACCCTGACTGCAGCCTGCGGTCCTAACCCCAGGTTGTGTGGAAAAAGTACCTGCGCACTGCGGCGGCTTTGCCATAACGCTTCGAATTCGACGTGACTGACTAAGGACTATAGCCATGCTGGACTGGAAAAAACGCGAGGCCGCAGCCGAGCCCCGCGAGCGGGACGAATCCCGTAAAACCACCCCCGCAGCAAGCGCGGCGGCATCTGGGGGCGCACCCTGGGCATCGTCATCGGTGTTTACCTGCTGGTATGCATAGGCCTTAGCTGGTACTGGAGCCAGGAGCCCGAGCTGTTCCCGGTGCAGCAGAACGCGCAGGCTGCAGCGCAGCGTGATGGCCAGCAGATGGTCATCGGCTACACCACCGTGGAAACCCTCAAGACCGTCGCCGGAACCCTGCTCAACAAGCCGGGCGGCTACATCGCCAACGACCGTTTCCCACCAGGCCTGTGGATGGACAACATGCCGAGCTGGGAATATGGCGTGTTGGTGCAGGTGCGTGATCTGTCCCGTGCGCTGCGCAAGGACTTCGCCCGTTCGCAGTCGCAATCGACCGAAGACGCCGACCTGGCCAAGGCCGAGCCGCGCTTCAACTTCGACCACAAGAGCTGGATTCTGCCGTCGAGCGAATCGGAGTTCGAGGAAGGCATCAAGTCGCTGTCGCGCTACCAGGCGCGCCTGGCTGCCGGTGACAAGGGCGCGATCTTCTACACCCGTGCCGACAACCTCAACAACTGGCTGGGCGACGTCGCCACGCGTCTGGGCTCGCTGTCCCAGCGCCTGTCGGCAAGCGTTGGCCGGGTCAAGCTCAACAGCAACCTGAAGACCGAAGCCATCGTGCCTGGCCAGGCGCCGCAGGTTGACGAAGAACTGGTGGAAACCCCATGGCTGCAGATCGACAACGTCTTCTACGAGGCCCGTGGTCAGGCCTGGGCGCTGTCGCACCTGCTGCGCGCCATCGAGGTCGACTTCGCCGACGTACTGGCGAAGAAGAACGCCACCGTCAGCGTGCGGCAGATCATCCGCGAGCTGGAAGCCTCGCAGGAACCGCTGTGGAGCCCGATGGTGCTCAACGGCAGCGGCTTCGGCATGTGGGCCAACCATTCGCTGGTCATGGCCAACTACATCTCCCGTGCCAACGCTGCGGTGATCGACCTGCGTCAGCTGCTGTCGCAGGGCTGATATGCCGATCGACGCCAGCGAGGTCGCCCACCGGGCGGCCTCCGATGCCGAGCTGATCGCCTGGGTGGATGCCGATGATCAGCCGCTCGGCGCCTTGCCCCGCGCCGAACTGCGCGAGCGTGGCCTGATCGGTCGCGGCACGTTCATCCTGCTGTTCAACAGCCAAGGTAAGCTGTGCGTGCACCGCCGCACGCTGAGCAAGGCGCTGTACCCAGGCTTCTGGGACGTGGCTGCAGGCGGCATGGTCGGCGCCACGGAAAGCTACGCCGAGTCGGCTGCCCGCGAGCTGGAGGAAGAACTGGGGGTGAGCGGCGTGCCCTTGCGGTTCCATGAGAAGTTCTTCTTCGACCAGCCCGACAACCACCTCTGGTGCGCGGTATTTTCGGCCGTGTGGGATGGGCCGCTGCGCTTGCAGCCACAAGAGGTGATCGAGGCGCGCTTCGTCAGCGTTGCCCAGGCCCTTGCTCACAGCCAGCAGCAGCCGTATTGCCCTGACTCTCTGGCGGCCTTGCAGCGCTACCGCCAGGCCGGTCACGGCTAGGCCCGGCCAGGGTTGGCCGAGGTCGCATAACCTGCGCAAAATGCCGCATTCCACTACTTGGGCGGCAGCAGATTTGTGGTTAAACTGCGCGCCCTTTTCGGGTTGTCATGGGTCCATGGCAAAAGCGCCGCCCCTGCCAGAGTGGGGCATCGCGGTCGGCCCTGGCTCAGGCCCGATCAGTTTTTGTCCTCAGCAAGAGGTACAAAAGTGGCCAAGAAAGCCTCCTCCTTTTCCGCCCTTGGCGGTCTCGTATTTTCCACCGATGGCGGTCGACACTGCCCTGAATGCAGCCAGCCGGTGGACGCCTGTATCTGTCATCAGCAGCGCGTCCCCGAAGGCGACGGCATTGCCCGCGTGCGCCGGGAAAGCAAGGGCCGCGGTGGCAAGACTGTCACCACCGTCAGCGGCGTGCCGCTGGCCGGCGATGAACTGAAAACCCTGGCGAGCAACCTCAAGCGCCGCTGCGGCACCGGTGGCGCGCTCAAGGACGGCGTCATCGAGATTCAGGGCGACCACGTCGAGCTGCTCATCGCCGAACTGGTCAAGCTTGGCTTCAAGGCCAAGAAGTCCGGCGGCTGAAGCCGCAATGGGCATTTTGCCCAGCCCTTTCTAAACTCGATCAGGCTTGAAGGGTCTACCCCAGGGCATGGACGAACCGTCATTTTCCGCTCCTACACTGCCTGCGCCCCCGGCGGGGCAGTGTCTTGACTCATCAATAGGGGACTTGAATGTCCGTACGACGCACACGCAAAGACGATGGCAGCCAGTGGACCGTGGCCGACAGCCGCAGTGTTTACGGTATCCGCCACTGGGGCGCGGGTTACTTCGCCATCAATGAAGCCGGGCGCGTCGAAGTACGCCCCAATGGCCCGGACAGCTCGCCCATCGACCTCTTCGAGCAGGTCGACCAACTGCGCCAGAGCGGCCTGTCGCTGCCCTTGCTGGTGCGCTTCCCCGATATCCTGCAAGACCGCGTGCGCCAGCTGACCGGCGCCTTCGACGCAAACATCGCGCGGCTCGAATACCAGAGCCAGTACACCGCGCTGTACCCGATCAAGGTCAACCAGCAGGAAGCGGTGGTCGAGAACATCATCGCCACGCAGAACGTCTCCATCGGCCTGGAAGCCGGCTCCAAGCCCGAACTGCTGGCCGTGCTGGCGCTGGCGCCCAAGGGCGGCACCATCGTCTGCAACGGCTACAAGGACCGCGAGTTCATCCGCCTGGCACTGATGGGCCAGAAGCTGGGCCACAACGTATTCATCGTCATCGAGAAAGAGTCGGAAGTGGCGCTGGTGATCGAAGAAGCCGGCGAGCTGAAGGTCAAGCCTCAGGTCGGCCTGCGCGTGCGCCTGTCGTCGCTGGCGTCGAGCAAGTGGGCCGACACTGGCGGTGAAAAGTCCAAGTTCGGACTGTCGGCGGCGCAATTGCTGTCGGTGGTGCAGCGCTTCAAGGATGCCGGCCTCGACCAGGGCATTCGCCTGCTGCACTTCCACATGGGTTCGCAGATCGCCAACCTCGCCGACTACCAGCACGGCTTCAAGGAAGCGATTCGCTACTACGGCGAACTGCGCGCCCTGGGCCTGCCGGTCGACCATATCGACGTCGGCGGCGGTCTGGGCGTGGACTACGACGGCACCCACTCGCGCAACGCCAGCTCGATCAACTACGACATCGACGATTACGCCGCCGTGGTGGTGGGTATGCTCAAGGAGTTCTGCGATGCCCAGGGCCTGCCGCATCCGCACATTTTCTCCGAGAGCGGCCGTGCGCTGACCGCACATCACGCCATGCTGGTGGTGCAGGTCACCGACGTCGAGAAGCACAACGACCAGGTGCCGACCATCGAAGACAAGAGCAGCCTGCCGGAAACCGTGCAGTGGCTGGTCGACCTGCTGGGTCCGACCGATATCGAGATGGTCACCGAAACCTATTGGCGCGCCACCCACTACCTGGGTGATGTCGCCGCGCAGTACGCCGACGGCAAGATCAGCCTGTCGGAAAAAGCCCTGGCCGAGCAGTGCTATTTCGCCGTCTGCCGTCGCCTGCACAACTCGCTGAAGGCTCGCCAGCGCTCGCATCGCCAGGTGCTCGACGAGCTCAACGACAAGCTCGCCGACAAGTACATCTGCAACTTCTCGGTGTTCCAGAGCCTGCCCGACACCTGGGCCATTGGCCAGGTGCTGCCGATTCTGCCGCTGCACCGTCTGGACGAAGAACCGCTGCGCCGGGCCGTGCTGCAAGACCTGACCTGCGACTCGGACGGCAAGATCAACCAGTACGTCGACGAGCAGAGCATCGAAACCAGCCTGCCGGTGCATGGCATCAACGAGGGTGAGGACTACCTGCTGGGCATTTTCCTGGTCGGCGCCTACCAGGAAATCCTCGGCGACATGCACAACCTGTTCGGTGACACCGATTCGGTGAACATCTACCAGAACGCCGACGGCAGCGTGTACCACGCCGGCATCGAGACCCACGACACCATCGAGGACATGCTGCGCTACGTGCACCTGTCGCCGGAGGAGCTGATGACCCACTACCGTGACAAGGTCGCCAGCGCCAAGATCACCGCCCGCGAACGCACCCAGTACCTCGACGCCCTGCGCCTGGGCCTGACCCGTTCGTCGTACCTGTCGTCCTGATCGACCCGCTGCCCGCACGTTGCGGCTGGCCGATACTTCGGTCAGCCGCAAACGGCCCTCCCGCCAGTCCCCTCAACCCACCCACGCCCCACGCTGCTGCAAGCGCCAGCCCATCCAGCCCAGCGTCAGCGCACGCAAGCCCATGAACGCCAGAAACGCCAGCCACAGCCCGTGGTTGCCCAGGCCCCGCAACAGCAACGCCAGGGGCAGGGCGAGCAACACCGAGAGCAGCATGGCGTTGCGCATTTCCCGCGCGCGGGTGGCGCCGATGAACAGGCCGTCGAGCAGGTAACTCCACACCGCCACCAGCGGCAACACCGCCAGGTACGGCAGGTACGGCTCAGCAGCGGCACGCACGCTGGCAATGTCGGTCTGCGCCGCGATGAACAAATGTCCTCCGGCCAGAAACACCGCAGCGAACACCAGGCTCACCAGCAGCGACCAGCCGCCGGCCACCACCAGTGAACGGCGCAGCACTGCACCCTGGCGCGCGCCGATGGCGTGTCCACACAAGGCTTCCAGCGCATGGGCCAGGCCATCGAGGGCATAGGCGGTCAGCAGCAGGCCGTTGAGCAGCAGCGCATTGGCCGCAACCGTCGCCTCGCCCAGCCGCGCGCCCTGCACGGTGAGCAACAGAAACACGCATTGCAGCGCCAGGCTGCGCAGGAAAATATCGCGGTTGACCGCCAGCATCGGTCGCCAGGCCTGCCAGCGCCGCAGCGCCGACCACACTACTTGCCCAGGGTAGGCGCGCAGAGCCGGGCGAGTCAGCGCCAGGCCCAGCAGCGCGCCGCTCCATTCCGCGATCACCGAGGCCCGCGCCGAACCTGCCACCCCCCAGTCCAGGCCCAGCACGAACCACAGGTTCAGGGCGATGTTGAGCACATTGGTGGTGAGCAGAATCGCCAGGGGTGCGCGGGCATTCTGCGTGCCGAGAAACCAGCCGACCAGGGCATAACTGGCAAGCGCCGCAGGCAGCCCGAGCAGGCGGGTGTGGAAGAAGGTTTCGGTTGCCTGTTGCAGCGCTGCGCTGGGCTGCATCGCCTGTAGCGCCAGGTGACTGAACGGCAGGGCCAGCACCGCCAGCAGGCCTGCCAGCAGCAGCGCCAGCAGCAAGCCTTGCAGCAGCACCTGGCGCAGTCCATCACCATCGCCGCGGCCCGCCGCCTGGGCCGCGAAGCCGGTGGCGCCCATGCGCAGAAAGCCCATCAGCCCCATCATGAAGGTGAACAGCATCGCGCCTACCGCCACCGCGCCCAACTGGTGGGCATGGGGCAAATGGCCGATGACGGTGCTGTCGACCAGTGCCACCAGCGGCACGCTGATGTTGGACAGGATCATCGGCGCCGCCAGCGCCCAGACCCTGCGGTGGGTAGCGCGGTGACGCCAGTCGGCGAGCAGTGCAGGCATTGAAACTCCGCAAATGGCTGGGGGCGCGCCATTCTATCGGCCTGGAGTGTTAGCGACACATTTTGTAAAGTGCCTCGCAGATCGAGCAACCAATCCCTGAGAACAGGGTCTCAGCCCACGCACACCTGCGAGTGCATCGCTTCCCGGTGGGCTATAGTTGCCGCCCTCACGACCACGCTGCCGAAGAGTCTCGACCCATGTTCAACAAAGGATTGTTGCTGGCCTGTGCGCTGGCACTGCTCAGTGCCTGTGATTCGTCCACCTCCGAGCAACCTGCGCCGGCTGCCAAGCCTGCGGCGGCCAGCCCGGCGGCGGCACCTGCGGCCAAGCGCGAAGACCCGGCAGTCCTGGCCAAGCGCTACGCGGGGCGTGAGTTGAACGTGCTGGATGTCTCGGAAGTGCAGATCGATGGCGCCAGCGCGCTGTCGGTGAGCTTCTCGGCGCCGCTCGATGCCGAGCAGGATTTTGCCGCCAAGCTGCACCTGGTCGATACCGTCAAGGGCAAGGTCGATGGCGCCTGGGAGCTGTCGGACAACCAGATGGAACTGCGCCTGCGCCACCTCGAACCGCAGCGCAAACTGGTGCTGACCGTCGACAAGGGCCTGCTCGGGGTCAACGGCAAGACCCTGGCCGATGAGCTGGTGAGCCGTCTGGAAACCCGTGACATGCAGGCCACCGTAGGTTTTGCCAGCCGTGGCTCGCTGCTGCCGACCCGGCTCGCCGAGGGCCTGCCGGTGATCGCCCTGAACGTCGACAAGGTCGATGTCGAGTTCTTCCGCGTCAAGCCCGAGATGCTTTCAAGCTTCCTGGCCGGCTGGGGCCGTAACAGCAGCCTGTACTACTACCAGTCCAAGGAGACCCTGGCCCAGGCCGATCTGGTCTACAGCGGCCGTTTCGACCTCAATCCTGCGCGCAATACCCGTGAAACCGTGCTGCTGCCGATCGCCGGGATCAAGCCGTTGCAGGAACCGGGCGTCTACCTGGCGGTGATGCGCGCCTCGGGCACCTATGACTACTCGCAGCCGGCGACGCTGTTCACCCTCAGCGACATCGGCGTCTCGGCGCACCGTTACCGCGACCGTATCGACGTCTTCACCCAGGCGCTGGAAGGCGGCAAGGCGCTCAAGGACGTCAAGCTCGAACTGCATGACGCCAAGGGCAAGCTGCTGGCAGAAGCCAGCAGCGACGGCGACGGCCACGCGCAACTGCCGATCGATGCCAAGGCCGACACGCTGATCGCCACCCAGGGCGTGCACACCACCTTGCTGCGCCTGAGCGGCTCGGCGCTGGATTTGGCGGAATTCGATATCACCGGGCCGCAGAACAACCCGCTGCAGTTCTTCATCTTCGGCCCGCGCGACCTCTACCGCCCCGGCGAAACCGTGCTGCTCAACGGCCTGCTGCGCGACCAGGACGGCAAGCCGGTCAAGGCCCAGCCGGTGAACGTCGAAGTGCGCCGTCCCGATGAGCAGGTCAGCCGCAAGTTCGTCTGGGAGGCCGACGCCAATGGCCTGTTCCAGTACCAGTTGCAGCTCTCCGGCGAAGCGCCGACCGGCCGCTGGCAGCTGTTGCTCGACCTCGGCGGTGGCCGTAAGCAGGTGTACGAATTCCTCGTCGAAGATTTCCTCCCCGAGCGCCTGGCGCTGGAGCTCAAAGGCAGTGCCACGCCGCTGAGCCCCGAGCAGACCGCGCACATTCAGGTCAATGGCCGTTACCTCTACGGCGCCCCGGCGGCGGGCAATCGCCTCAGCGGCCAGGCCTACCTGCGCCCGATGCGCGAAGCGGTGCCGGCGTTGCCGGGCTACCAGTTCGGCTCGGTCAGCGAGAGCGACCTCAGCCAGGACCTGGAACTGGACGAAGTCACCCTCGATCAGGCCGGCAAGGCCAGCCTGGACATCGAAAGCCGCTGGGCCGAGGCGCGCTCGCCGCTGCAACTGACCGTGCAGGCCAGCTTGCAGGAATCGGGCGGCCGGCCGATCACCCGGCGCTTCGAGCAGCCGATCTGGCCAGCCGAACGGCTGCCCGGCCTGCGCGGGTTGTTCGACGGTGAAGAAACCGACAGCGACGCCCCGGTGCAATTCGAGATCCTCGTGGCCGACCGTGAGGGCAACAAGCTGGCCGCCGACGAGCTCAAGGTGCGGTTGATTCGCGAGCGCCGCGACTACTACTGGAACTACTCCCAGGATGACGGCTGGAGCTACAACTTCAACGAGAAATTCCTCACCCAGAGCGAAGAGGTGGTCAGCGTCAAGGCCGGTTCCACCACCAAGCTGAGCTTCCCGGTGGAGTGGGGCCCGTACCGCGTCGAAGTCGAAGACCCGCAGACCGGCATCGTTTCCAGTGAACGCTTCTGGGCCGGCTACCGTGCCCAGGACAACGCCGAAGGCGGCGCGGTGCGTCCCGACCAGGTCAAGCTGGCGCTGGACAAACCGGCCTACAGCGATGGCGCCACTGCCCAGGTCACCGTCACTCCGCCGGCTGCCGGCAGTGGCTACCTGATGGTCGAGTCGGCCGACGGTCCGCTGTGGTGGCAGGCCATCGAGGTGCCGGCTGAAGGCAAGACCTTCGATATTCGTCTCGACCCGAAATGGGCGCGCCATGACCTGTATGTCAGCGCCCTGGTGATTCGTCCCGGCGAGCGCAAGGCCAATGCCACGCCCAAGCGCGCAGTCGGCGTGCTGCACCTGCCGCTGCAGCGCGGCGAGCGCAAGCTGGCGCTGACCCTGCAGGCGCCGGAGAAAATGCGTCCAAAGCAGCCGCTGAGCGTCAAGCTCAAGGCCGTCAACGCCGATGGCAGCGTGCCCAAGCAGGTGCATGTGCTGTTCTCGGCGGTGGATGTGGGCATTCTCAACATCACCGACTTCAAGACCCCCGACCCGTTCGCCAGCCTGTTCGGGCGCAAGGCCTACGGGGCCGATCAGCTGGACATCTACGGGCAGTTGATCGAAGCCGGCCAGGGGCGCTTGGCGAGCCTGGCCTTCGGCGGTGACGCGGCCATGGCCAAGGGCGGCAAGCGGCCCAACACCACCGTCACCATCGTCGCCCAGCAGAGTCTGCCGGTGACCCTCGACGACAAAGGCGAGGGCGTTGCCACGGTCGACATCCCCGACTTCAACGGCGAGCTGCGCCTGATGGCCCAGGCCTGGACCGACGAGCACTTCGGCGTTGCCGAGGGCAAGACCGTGGTCGCCGCACCGCTGATCGCCGAGCTGTCGGCGCCGCGCTTCCTGGCAGGCGGTGACCGCACCCGGCTGGCGCTGGATCTGGCCAACCTGTCGGGGCGCGCGCAGCAACTGACCGTGCACGTGCGCAGTGAGGGTCAGTTGAGCCTGACCGGCAGCACCGAACAGCAGATCAGTCTGGCTGAAGGCCAGCGCCAGACGCTGATGATTCCGGTGCAGGCCGAAGGTGGCCTGGGGCAGGGCAAGGTGCTGGTGCAGGTCAGCGGCCTGGAGCTGCCCGGCGAGGCGGCCAAGCCGTTCAGCCGCGAGTGGACCTTGGGCGTACGCCCTGCTTATCCGGCGCTGCTCAAGCATTTCCGCGTGGCGCTCAAGGATCAGCCCTGGAGCCTGCCTGAGCAGGAACTGGCGGCGTTCGAGCCGGCAGGTCTGGAGGCGACCCTGGCGCTGTCCAGCCGTCCGCCGCTGAACATCGCCGAGCAGATTCGCGCCCTCGAAGCCTACCCTTACGGCTGCGCCGAACAGACCACCAGTGGCCTGTACCCGTCGCTGTACGCCGATGCCGCCAGCCTCAAGCGCCTGGGCATCAAGGGTGAGGCGGCCGATGTGCGCAAGCGCAAGATCGAAGCCGGTATCGAGCATTTGCTCGGCATGCAGCGCTACAACGGCAGCTTCGGCCTGTGGAGCGCCGACAGCGAAGAGGAATACTGGCTGACCGCCTACGTGACCGACTTCCTTCAGCGCGCCCGTGACCAAGGCTATGGCGTGCCGGCCAAAGCGCTGAAGAAAGCCAACGAGCGCCTGCTGCGCTATTTGCAGGAGCGCAACCTGATCGAGGTCGAGGCCAGCGACAACGTCGAGCACACCCGCTTCGCCGTGCAGGCCTACGCCGCGCTGGTGCTGGCGCGTAACCAGCAGGCGCCGCTCGGTGCCCTGCGCAGTCTGTTCGAGCGGCGCGCCGACGTGCGCTCCGGCCTGCCGCTGGTGCAACTGGCGGTGGCCCTCGAACAGATGGGTGACAAGCCGCGTGCGCAAGAGGCCCTGCAGGCCGGGCTGGCCGTGAGCCGCAGCAAGGGCTGGATGGCCGACTACGGCAGCCCGTTGCGTGACCAGGCACTGATTCTGGCCCTGCTGGAAGAAAACAAGCTGGCCGGCAACCAGGTCGAGCAGCGGCTGTTCGCGCTGTCGGACGAACTGGCCGCCAACAACTGGCTGTCGACCCAGGAGCGCAACGCGCTGTTCCTCGCCGGCCGTGGCCTGCTGGGCAAGCCCGAGGGGCAGTGGCAGGCGCGTCTGGACAGCGCCGGCGATATGCGTGAGCTGAACAACCAGGACGCCGGGCTGAAGCTTGAAGGCGCCATGCTGGCCTCGCCGCTCACCGTGCAGAACCAGAGCAGCGACACCCTGTACCAGCAACTGACCCTGTCCGGCTACCCTCGCCAGGCACCCGCGCCGGTCAGCAATGGTCTGGAGATCCGCCGCGAGTACCTGGGCCTGAACGGCCAGCCGCTGAACCTGGGCAACCTGCGCAGTGGTGATCTGGTGCTGGTACACGTGGCGCTGAAGGCCAAGCAGTACGTGCCCGATGCGCTGGTAGTCGACCTGCTGCCTGCAGGCCTTGAGCTTGAGAATCAGAACCTGGCGCAAAGCGCGGCCAGCCTGGACAACGCCAGCAGTGCTGTGAAGGAGTGGCGTGAATCGATGCAGAACGCCAACCTGGTGCACCAGGAGTTCCGCGACGACCGCTACGTGGCAGCGGTCAAGCTGGAAAGCTACGGCACCACCCACCTGCTGTACCTGGCCCGGGCGGTGACCCCTGGCAGCTATCGCATTCCGCCGGCGCAGGTCGAGTCGATGTACCGGCCGAACCTGCAAGCGGTGGGCGAGAGCCAGGGTGAGCTGGTGGTCAAGCCGCGTTAAGGCGACTCAGCGCGCAGAGCGGTCAGACGTTGCTGACCGCTCTGCGCAACGTGCATCAGTGAATCACCCAACTCATCACCCACAGGCCCAGCAACAGCCAGATGATGCCCATGATCACCGAGGCGCGCATGAACGCGCGGATCGCCGACCACAGCAACAGCAGGCCGACGATCAGCGCCAGGATGCTCACCAGTGAGGTGTCCATGCCCAGCGTGCGCGACAGGCCATCGATGAAATTACCGCCAGCGTTGGCCAGCAGGTTGAACAGGCCACTCAAGGCATCGACGACGATGCGGATCAACGACCCCAGCGCCTGGCCCAGCCATTCGAAAAAACCTTCTACATGCATGATTGCTTCCTGATGAACGAATCGGCGTCACGGCTTTGGCCATCATCCGGCCAGGTCGGTTCCCGATGGCAAGCGTAGCTCGCCTGCACCGCCGCGCCGGGCGCTGGTTGCGGCGCGGCGTGCTGAGCCTTGTGCTGCTGGTCGGCGCGTTATGGCTGGCCGACCGGATCTGGCCGCTGCCACTGCCCGGCGATGACCTGGCGCGGGTGGTGCTGGCCGAGGATGGCACGCCGCTGTGGCGTTTTGCCGACGCCGACGGCGTGTGGCGCTACCCGGTCAGCGCCGAGCAGGTGTCGCCGCTGTACTTGCAGGCGCTGCTGACCTATGAAGACCGCTGGTTCTACCGCCATCCCGGGGTCAACCCCATGGCCCTGCTGCGTGCGGCCTGGCTCAACCTCAGCGGCGGGCGGGTGGTGTCGGGCGGCAGCACGCTGTCGATGCAGGTGGCGCGCCTGCTCGATCCGCACGACCGCACCCTGGCCGGCAAGCTGCGCCAGCTGTGGCGTACCGCGCAGCTCGAATGGCATCTGTCGAAGGCACAGATTCTGCAGATCTACCTCAACCGCGCGCCGTTCGGCGGCACCTTGCAGGGTGTGGCTGCGGCCAGTTGGGCTTATTTGGGCAAGTCGCCGCAGCACCTGACTCCGGCCGAGGCAGCGCTGCTTGCCGTGTTGCCCCAGGCGCCCAGCCGGCTGCGCCCGGATCGTCACCCCGAGCGCGCCCAGCGTGCTCGCGACAAAGTGCTGCAACGGCTGGCCGACTACCAGGTGTGGCCGCCTGAACGGCTGCGTGAGGCCCGCGAAGAGGCCTTGCTGCTGGCGCCACGCCAGGAGCCGGCTCTGGCCCCGCTGCTGGCGCGGCGACTGAACACGCCCGGCAGCCCGGCGCTGATCCACACCACCCTCGATGCAGCGTTGCAACGGCGCCTCGAAGACCTGCTGCTGGGGTGGCGCGCACGGCTCCCGGAGCGCACCTCGGCGGCGATTCTGGTGGTCGAGGCCAAGAGCATGGCGGTGCGCGCCTACCTGGGCTCCATTGACCTTGGCGATGCCCGGCGCTTTGGTCACGTCGACATGATCCACGCCCTGCGTTCACCGGGCTCGACCTTGAAGCCCTTCCTCTACGGCATGGCCCTTGACGATGGCCTGATTCACTCCGAGTCACTGTTGCAAGACGTGCCGCGGCGTTATGGCGATTATCGGCCGGGCAACTTCTCCATGGGCTTCAGTGGCCCGGTGTCAGCCAGCAGCGCGCTGGCGCTGTCGCTCAACCTGCCGGCGGTGCAACTGCTCGAAGCCTACGGCCCCAAGCGCTTCGCCGCGCAACTGCGCATGGGCGGTGTACCGCTGGTGCTGCCGCCGCTGGCCGAACCGAACCTGGCACTGATTCTGGGTGGGGCGGGCAGTCGCCTGGAAGAGTTGGTCGGCGGTTATGCGGCGCTGGCGCGCCAGGGGCGCAGCGCCGAGATTCGCTTGCAGCCCCAGGCACCGCTGATCGAACACCGGCTGTTGTCGCCGGGGTCGGCGTGGATCATCCGGCGCATTCTCAGCGGCCAGGCGCGTCCCGACCGTGACCCGCACGCCGAGCTGGTACAGCGCCCGGCATTGGCGTGGAAGACCGGCACCAGCTATGGCTTTCGTGATGCCTGGTCGATTGGCGTCGGCCCGCGCTACCTGATCGGTGTATGGATCGGTCGCCCAGATGGCACGCCGGTGGCCGGGCAATTCGGCCTGGCCTCGGCTGCGCCGCTGATGCTGCAAGTGCATGACCTGCTGAGCAACCGTGATCGTCAGCGCGGCGTCGTCAGCGCCAGCGAGCCGGTGCCGGCCAGTGTCGGCGTTGCGGCGATCTGCTGGCCGCTGGGCCAGCCCATGTCGCGGCAAGACGACAACTGCCGCCGTCAGCGCTTCGCCTGGACCTTGCAAGGCACCACACCGCCGACCCTGCAAGCCGCCGACCAGCCGTTGGGTCTTGGCTTGCGCGAAACACTCTGGGTCAACGCCCAGGGGCTGCGTGTGGATGCCGGGTGCCCCGGTGCGCAAGCACGCCACGTGGCGCTGTGGCCGGCACCGCTGGAGCCGTGGCTACCGCGTGCCGAGCGCCGCGCCGCGCGCCTGCCGGCCATCGACCCCAGCTGCCCACCGCAGGTGGCAGCCACTGCGCCGCCGCTGTCGATCGTCGGCGTGCGCAGCGGCGATCACCTGCGCCGCCCGGCGAGCGACAGCGAGCCGTTGCAGTTGCAAGTGTCGGCGTTGGGCGGGGGCGGGCGGCGCTGGTGGTTCCTCAATGGTCAGCCGCTGGGGGAAAGCGTCGAGCAGCAGGCCCTGACCGTGTCCTTCGAGCGCGCGGGGCAGTTCGAGCTGAGCGCCTTGGACGAAAGCGGCGAAACCGCGCGGGTGGCGTTTCAGGTGAGCGAATGAGGTCGACACCGCTATGGGGCCGGCTTCGCCGGCCATCGCGGCTAAAGCCGCTCCCACAGGTCGCGAGATTCCTGTAAGAACGGCTTTAGCCGCGAAGCTGTTCCTCCACCCCAATCAATGCGCGGTAAACCGCTGATGCACCGGTGAGGTACGCGGGGTCAGGGCCAGCGCCAGCTGGGTGCGGTTGTGCATGTGGGTCAGGCGCAGCACTTGCGAGACATACAGCTTCACCGTGTTCTCGGTGATACCCAGCTCGCAGGCGATCTGGAAATTGGTCTTGCCCTTGCTGACCAGTCGCGCGACTTCCAGCTGTCTGGGCGACAGCTTGTCGAACACTGCCGGCAGTTCGGCTTCGCCTTCGGCGGGGTCGGTGGAGCGTCGCTGCAGGCTCTGCCCACGTGCTTTTTCAAGGTCCAGGTACAGTTCGTCGAGCGATTCGGCCAGCTCGTGTAGACGTTGGTTGAGACTGCCCAGCTCGCGCACCTGGCGCTGGCGCTCCAGCAGCGACTGCTCTTGACGGCGCACCCCATTGAGCAGGTCATCGAGATCGGCGGGCTTTTGGTAATAGTCGGCGAAGCCCTCACGCAGAGCGTGGATGACCTGTTGTTTGTCGGTCTGCTCGGTCAGCAGGATCGCTTCGAACAGACGCGGCCGGGTATCGGCCGCCTTGAGCCGGTCGAGCAGTTGCAGGCCATCGGCGTCGGCCATGTGCAGGTCACACAGCACCAAGCCAATGGCGCTATCGCGCTGGTAGCAGTCGACGGCCTGTTCGGCGTTCTGCGCGGCAACGCAGCGATAGCCTTGGCGTTCCAGAAAGGCACTGATGGCCTTGATGGCCGGGGCCTGGTCGTCGACCAGCAGAACCTTCACTTCACTGACAGCTTTACTCATGGACAACTCCCTGTCGTTTCATGGCCCTGATCCGGGGCCAGCCATATCGGCCATTAAAAGACGTCTGTGCTCCAGCCCACTCCAGGCCAGAACGATGTTCGACCGCACAGGCCGCTACTGTATCCACACCGAGGTCAGCAGGAAGCCTGCGATCACGTAAGGAACGAAAGGCTGCTTGTCGTTCAATTGCTGGGCAAGCGCTTGCAGGCGCTTTTTTACCTTTGGGTTGAGCAGCGTCCACAACCTGCGCCTGAACATCATCCACACCACCACCGTGACCCCTGCGCCAATGAAGGTGCCGAGCACGTAGTGATGACTACTGGCCAGGGCCAACGCTGCAAGCAGCTTGACATCGCTGGCGCCAAGCCGGCCAAGCATGTAGCCGGGCAGGGTCAGCAACATGACGATCGCCAGCCCCCAACCGGCATCGCTGGCTTCAGCGCCCAGCCAGCTGTGACCGGTGATGAACAACCAGATCAGCGCAGCGCCGCCCACACCCAAGGTCAAAAGATCTGACACCTGGCGTTCCCGCACATCCTGTTCAGTACATAACGCGAGCCACATCAAGAGAACAATGCTCTGCATTGGCGGCCTTTCGTCCTTATTTTGGTAGGCGTTTTCCCTCAGGCCACGGCGGCCCACTGCTCAGGGTAGACGGGATCGCGCAGGCAGGCTTTACCGCTCGGAAAAAACTGCATGGCGAGTCAGATTTTTTTGCCGTTTAACGAGGTTTTTGCCCATGCGGGGTGGGAACAATACGCCGGGCATCGTCGCCAATGCCCGGTGGGGCGGGGTTAAACACAAGGTAAGGGGTCACTATCAGCGCGGTGGATAGTTCGCCATCAATTGCGTGACTGTCTTTTGAATCGCCTGGGTACGTTCCTGTGGGGTAGGAGGGTAGCTGTTCATCATCTGTTCGGCACTGCCGCGCCAGACCAGCTTGCCGTCACGCCCATCGAACAGATCGACCTGGATGGTCGCCACCTTGTAGTCGACACTGCGGGTCTCGTTGTACATCGGCCCGCCCCAGTAGCCGCCCCAATAGCCACCCCAGCCGCCGCCATAGTGGGTGGTGATTTCCCGCTGGCGGTCTTCGACGATGAGGTATGCCTGGGCCTTGAGGTCGGCCCGCGCATTGCCTTGCACCGGGCGTAAGCCGCGCTGGTCGAGTTGCTCGGCCACCGCCTGGCGAATGCGCTGCTCGGTGAGGTCGCTCTTGATGCGTGGATCGTCCGGACGGTAGTGCATCGCCGGTTCTTGCCAGGCCCAACTGCGGTAGCCGGCGAAATCGCGGCTGGCGTCGTAATCCTGCTGAACGTTGTTGCTCGAGCAGGCGGCCAGCAACAGTGTGAAAGACAGTACAGCGAGACGTCGCATCATGGCGGTTCTCCGAGCAATCAACGTGGGGGGTAGCCGCTAAGGGCCTTCTGCACACTCTCGCGCAGCGCCGTTTCGCGTTCGCGTATCGTCGAGCGGTCGGCACCGCTCTCGGCGCTGGCGCTCCACACCGGCTGGCCATCGCGGGCATCGAACAGTTCGATGTGGACTACGCTGACCTCGACCTGATAGGTGCGCGTCACCGGCACGCTGCCATAGGCACCGAAACCGTTGCGGTAGCCGCCGTAACCCATGCCGCCGTAGGGACCAGGGCCGTAGTAAGGATCGTAACTGTCGTAGTCGCGCACCTGGCGTACGCGCCGTTCGACGCGCAGGTCAGCGCTGACCAGCACGTCGGCCTGGCCGTTGCGCGCCGGGCGCAGGCCCTGCTGGTCGAGCCCGCTGGCGATCACCTCGGCCAGTTGCGCCGGATCGGTATTGGCCGTGGCCCTGGGCAACTGGCCATTGCGCCAGGCCCAGGTGCGGTAGTGGCCATAGTCGCGCGCAGGCGCCGGGTAGGCGCTGGCATCGAACGTGGTGGCCGCTTGCGGCGGCGCTGGCGGCAGCGGGCGGCTGCTGGCCACGTAGGGATTGGTGCCCTGGCACGCAGCCAGCGACAGCGGCAACAGCGCGAAGCAGAGAATGCGGTGGAGCATGACAGTCTCCCGGAGGCGGGCCGCTCAGCGCGGTCGGCAGATCCAGTGCAGGTAACGCCCAAGGCCGGCGAAGGTGGGATGACGGCGGTGGGCCAGTTCCATTTCCAGCAGGTCGGGGAGGGCGGCTTTGTCCTGAAACGGCTTGGGCATGTAGTCGTGAAACACCCTGACGCCACTTTCCTGTTCGACCCGCCAGCTCGGTTCAAGTTGCGCCCGCAGTTCGCGCGGGTCAACCGGTCTCTGCGGCGTCAGGCTCTGTTTTTCACCTGCCAGCTGATTGCTGCGCAGCTTGCGGAAGTGGCCCTTGATCAGGTTGCGATACACCAGCGCGTCGCGGTTGTAGAAGGCCAGTGACAACCAGCCATCGGCCACCGTCAGGCGCTGCAGCACCGGCAGGATGGCCTTGGGTTCGGCCAGCCACTCCAGCAGGGCATGGCACACCACCAGATCGAAGGGTTGATCGCAGTGTTCGCCCAGCGTCTGCCAGGGGCTCTGGATGAACCTGGCCGCACGCCCTGCCTCGGCAAAGCGCGCCCGGGCGCCATCGAGCATGGGTTCAGCCGGCTCGGCCAAGGTCACCTGGTGGCCCTGTTCGGCCAGCCACAGCGCCATATGGCCAAGGCCTGCGCCGATATCCAGCACCCGCAGTGGGCGCGCGGGCAGGGCTTCAGCCAGGTCGGCCTGGAGCACGGCGAGGCGAATGGCACCTTTGGCGCCACCGTAGATTTTCTCGGCAAAGCGTGTGGCCAGGGTGTCGAAGTGGCGGTCGTTCACTTGGCGAACCGCCGTTCGCTGTCGGCCAGCTTGGCGCGCACCACTTCATCCATGTCCAGGCCCAGCTCGCTGCACAGCAGCAACAGGTACAGCACCACATCGCCGACCTCCTGGCCGGCATGGGCCAGTTGCTCGGGCGCCAGTTGGCGCGATTGGTCTTCGCTCGACCACTGGAAGATTTCCACCAACTCGGCCATCTCGACACTGGCGGCCATGGCGAGGTTCTTAGGGCTGTGGAAGCGTTGCCAGTCGTTGTTGTCGCGGATGCGGTGCAGGCGTTCGGTCAGTTCTTGCAGGTTCATGGGGCTCTCCTTGGGCGCATAGCTTCAGGCGAGCCCCACGGCAAATCAAGCGCCAACGAGCGTGAAGCTCACCAAGCGGCGCTTCACAGCACCGCCCAGCGTCCGCTCATGTGCAGGCGTTGCTCGTTGCCGTGCAGAAGCAGTTCACCGGCTGGGCCCGCTTCGCTGGCACTGAGCACCACCTCGGCCGGCAAGCGTATGGGTTTGTGGAAGTCGACCTCGAAGCGATAGCCGCTCTTGGGCAGGTGCCCACGCAGTGCGGCCAGGGCCATGGCCTTGCTCCACATGCCGTGGGCGATGGCGCTGGGGAAACCGAACAAACGTGCGCTGGCTGCGCTCAGGTGGATGGGGTTGTAGTCACCCGCCACCTTGGCGTAGCGCCGGCCAATGTCGGCATCGGCGTACCAGCGCGAGGCCTCTTTGAGCGCTGCGGCCTCAACACCGGGCGCAAGTTCGCTGTCGGCTTCGCTGGCCGGCGCCTGCTCGAGCTTCAGGCCGCGCACCAGCATGCGACTGGTTTCCCGCCAGAGCAGACCCAGGCCGTCTTCGCCCTCGCTGATCAGGTCGAAGGTGCCGCCCTTGGCGTGGGGTTGCAGGTTCTCTGCCCACACCGACATGCGCAGGCCCTCCAGACCACCGAGCGGGCGACGCACCTCGACGCTGTTGTGCAGGTGCACCAGGCCGAGCAGGGGGAAGGGGAAGTCGCTGCCGGTGAGCAATTGCAGTTGCAGGTTGAACGCCATCACATGCGGATAGGTGGCCGGCAGGCGTCCGTCGTCGGGGAAGTGGCACAGGCGCCGGTAGGCGGCGAGGTTGTCGGCCACTACCGGCAGATGGCAGCGCAGGCCGCGGCTGGGTAGCTCACTGCCGCTGATCTTGCGTTTGCCGACGGCGCGCAGGTACAGGCTGGCGCGTGAGTCGGGGTGGTGCAGGTCGAGCCATTGCCGAGTCATGCTCATGCTCCCATCAGTGCCTGACCGCAGACGCGCAGGGCCTGGCCGCTGACTGCACCGCTGCCCGGCTGGCTCAGCCAGGCCACGGCTTCGGCGACATCCTGCGGCTTGCCACCCTGGCCCAGCGAGCTCAGACGGCGTCCGGCTTCGCGCAGGCCCACGGGCATGGCGGCGGTCATGTGGGTTTCGATGAAACCGGGCGCCACCGCGTTGATGCTGGCGCCCTGAGCCGCCAACAATGGCGCCCAGGCCTGGGCCAGGCCGATCAGCCCGGCCTTGCTCGCGGCATAGTTGGTCTGCCCGCGGTTACCGGCGATGCCGCTGACCGAGGCCAGCAATACGATGCGGGCATCGGCGCCCAGTCGACCACTGTCGAGCAGCGCCTGGGTGAGGCGCTGCGGCGCCTTGAGGTTGACCGCCAGCACCGCGTCCCAGTAGTCCGGGGTCATGTTGGCGAGGGTCTTGTCGCGGGTGATGCCGGCGTTGTGCACGACGATGTCGACGCCTTCGGGCAGTGCGTCGAGCAACTGCTCGGGGGCATCGGCGGCGCAGATGTCCAGGGCCAGGGTGCGTGCGCCCAGGCGCGCAGCCAGCGCTTCGAGGTCTTTGCTGGCGCCGGGCACGTCGAGCAGCACCAGTTCGGCCCCGTCACGCGCCAGGGTTTCGGCGATCGATGCGCCAATACCACGCGCCGCACCGGTGACCAGCGCGCGGCGCCCGGCCAGCGGGCGGCTCCAGTCCTGCACTTGGGCAGCGCAGGCTTGCAGGCGCAGCACCTGACCGGAAATGAACGCGCTTTTCGGCGACAGGAAAAACCGCAGCGCGCCTTCGAGCTGGTCTTCGGCATCCGCGCCGACATACAGCAACTGCGCCGTGGCGCCATTGCGCAGTTCCTTGGCCAGCGAGCGGCTGAAGCCTTCCAGCGCGCGCTGGGCGATGCTCGCTTGCGGGTCGTCGAGCTGCTCCGGGGGGCGGCCAAGAATCACCACGTGGGCACAAGGTGCGAGGCTGCGCAGCAGCGGCTGGAAGAATTCGCGCAACTGCCGCAGTTGATCGCTGTCGGACAGATGACTGGCGTCGAACACCACGGCCTCGACCTTGTTACCCAGGCCCGCGACCCAGCTCGGTGCCTGCAACTCAGCGGTCTCGAAGCCGTAGAGTTCGTCGCTCAGGCGTTTGGCGAAGCCCTCGACGCGTGCGATCAACGGCCCGCCACCGAGCAGCAGGGCACCGTCGACCGGTCGCATGCGCCCGGCCTGCCAACGTTCCAGGGCGGCCGGGCGCGGCAGGCCGAGGGCATCGACCAGGCGTCGACCGAGGTTGGAATTGGCAAAGCCGAGATAGCGATCGCTCATGGGAAGGGTCTCCGTGAAGGGCAAACATGCAGTGTGGACCACCTGCGCAGGTGGGTCGTTCGAATCAGGGAAAAACACCGGGCTGTGCTTTTCGTAAAGCGCCTAGGCTGTACCGATCAACAGGTTTCAGGAGGAACCAGCACATGGCTTCAATTCGCCGGGTCGCGATTCTGGGCGGCAACCGCATTCCTTTCGCCCGTTCCAATGGCGCCTATGCCACCGCCAGCAACCAGGCGATGCTCACCGCTGCGCTGGAAGGGCTGGTCGAACGCTACCGCTTGCAGGGCGAGCGCTTGGGTGAGGTGGTGGCCGGGGCGGTGCTCAAGCACTCGCGGGACATGAACCTGACCCGCGAGTGCGTGCTCGGTTCGCGTCTGGCCCCGCAGACGCCGGCCTATGACATTCAGCAGGCCTGCGGCACTGGCCTGGAAGCGGCGCTGCTGGTGGCCAACAAGATCGCCCTTGGGCAGATCGACTGCGCGGTGGCCGGTGGCGTCGACACCACCTCCGATGCGCCCATCGCCGTCAATGAAGGGCTGCGCCGTATTCTGCTGGCGGCCAGCCGCGGCAAGAGCCTGGGCCAGCGCCTGAAACCCTTCCTTGGCCTGCGCTCCGGCCACATCAAGCCGGAACTGCCGCGCAATGGCGAGCCACGTACCGGGCTGTCGATGGGCGAGCACTGCGAGCGCATGGCGCAGACCTGGCAGATTCCCCGCAGCGCCCAGGATGCCCTGGCGCTCAACAGCCACAAGCAGCTCGCTGCCGCTTACGCCGAGGGCTGGCACGATGATCTGCTCACGCCTTACCAGGGCCTGGTGCGCGACAACAATCTGCGCCCGGACCTGACCCTGGAGCAGCTCAGCCGACTCAAACCGGTGTTCGAGCGCAGCGAAAAAGGCACCCTGACCGCCGGTAACTCGACACCCCTGACCGATGGCGCCTCGCTGGTGCTGTTGGCCAGTGAAGAGTGGGCAGCAGCGCACGATCTGCCGGTGCAGGCGTACCTGGTCGATGGCGAAACCGCTGCGGTGGACTTCGTCGATGGCAGCGAGGGGCTGCTGATGGCGCCGGTGTATGCCGTGCCACGCCTGCTGGCGCGCAACGGTCTGAGCTTGCAGGATTTCGACTACTACGAAATCCACGAAGCCTTCGCCGCCCAGGTGCTGTGTACCCTCAAGGCCTGGGAAGACGATGAGTTCTGCCGCAGCAAGCTGGGTCTGGATCAGGCACTGGGCGCCATCGACCGCAGCAAGCTCAACGTCAAGGGCAGTTCACTGGCCGCCGGCCATCCATTCGCTGCGACCGGTGGACGCATTCTGGCCCACCTGGCCAAGTTGCTGAGCAAGGCGGGCAAGGGCCGCGGGCTGATCTCGATCTGCGCTGCCGGCGGGCAAGGGGTGACGGTGATCGTCGAGCGCTAGCGCTCGCTCAGGGCAGCATGCGTCGCAGGGTGTCGTCGCGGCGCACCGCGTGGTGGTACAGCGCGGCCAGCACATGCAGGCCCACCACGACCCAGGCCACCCATTTGCCGACGAAGTGGTGCACGACATCGAGCGGCGCTTCGAAGGCTTCCCAGCTCACCGCGTAGTGGTTGCTGATCCAGCCGAACAGCGCCGTTTCGTTGAAGCCGGTGACGCTGAACAGGCCGTAATCGGTGTCGGCGCCGGTGCCCAGGTAGCCGGTCAAGGGCATGAGGATCAGCAGGCCATACAGGCCCCAGTGCGCGACCCGCGCCAGAGCATGCTCGACGGGCGAGCCGAGCGGCGCTTCAGGTTGCACGTTGAGCGCGCGCCATAGCAGGCGGGGCACCACCAGGAAACCGACCAGCAAGCCCAGCATCCAGTGCACGTTGAGCACCGGCCAGGCCTCGGGTGATTCATCGTCCATGAACCAGATCACGTAATACACCACCACATAAGCGGCGATGAAGGCTGCCGCGCTGGTCCAGTGCAGCCACTTGGCGAGCCTGCCGAACTGCGTCGAGGTGTTGCGCCATTGGGCGCTGTTGACGGTACTCATGGGTGTTCTCCTGTGACCCGCAACCCGTCCAGCAGACGCTCAAGAGCGTCCAGTGCCTGGTGCAGGCGTTCATTCAGTTCGGCGTCCGGTTCGGCGATCCAGCACGAGGCCTCGGTGACCGCGCCATAGATCATTCGCGCCATGACCGGGGTCGGCAGCGCTGCGATCACGCCGTCGGCCAGCAATTGATCCAGCGCCGCCTGCAATTCGGCGACCCCCAGCGACTGTGCGGCAGCGGGCACGTCACCGAACACGGCGCGGGCATCCTGCAGGATGATCCGGCGAATCTCCGGCTCCAGGGCCAGTTGCAGGTAGGTGCGGCAACGTTGACGGAAGCCTTCCCAGCGGTTCGGCGCCGCCGCCGATACGCGGCGCAGGTGCTCGTTGACCTCGGTTTCGATTTCCTCGATGACCGCGATCAACAGCCCTTCCTTGTTGCCGAAATGGTGGTGCAGTGCGCCGCGGGTCAGGCCCACGGCGGCGGTGAAATCATCCATCGAGGTATTCGCGAAGCCGTGTTCGGCGAACGCGCTGCGTGCCGTGGCGATCAGCTTGGCGCGTGTCTCTTCGATCATGTGCGCGCGACTGCGGCGTGCTTGAGCCATGCGACTTTCCTCAGGCATTGACATACGGCGCGCATGCTATTGGCATACGACGCGTACGTCAATTGCTTGTGGAGTGGCTTGAGAGGCTCTGGGTAGGGGGTTTGAGCGGTTGTGGGGCGGCCACGCGCAGTCTGGATTGGGCCGGCTGTGCCGGCCACTCGCGGGTAAATCCACTCCTACACGGTGGTCTGAGGCTCTAGCCGCGAAACCAGGGCGCAGCCCTGGTTTCGGTTCAGGATCAGGTACGGAACCGCCGCACCAGTGCGTCCAGCTCGTTGGACAGCCCCGCCAGGCTTTCGGAGTCCTGGCGCGCGGCCTGGGCCAGTTCGGCCACCAATTGCGCGTCGCCATGGATCTGGCTGATGTGCCGGTTGATGTCCTCGGCCACCTGGTGCTGCTGCTCGGCGGCGGTGGCGATCTGGGTGTTCATGTCGCGGATCACATCCACCGATTCGCGAATCTGCCCGAAGCTGTCGCGGGCCATGCCGATGCGCGTCACCGACTGCACCGAGACCTCCAGGCTGGCGTGCATCTGCTCGGCCACCTCGGCGGTACGGTTGGCCAGATTGCCGAGCAGACCGTCGATTTCCGCGGTGGAGTCGGCGGTGCGTTTGGCCAGGGCGCGCACTTCATCGGCCACCACGGCAAAGCCGCGGCCCTGTTCACCGGCGCGGGCGGCTTCGATGGCGGCGTTGAGCGCCAGCAGGTTGGTCTGCTCGGCAATCGAGCGGATGGTGCCGAGAATCGACTGAATAGCGTTGCTGTCGCGCTCCAGTTGCTGGATCGACTGCGCCGACTGCTCGATCTCCTGGCTCAGACGATCGACGCTGGTCACTGCGGCATCGATCTGCGCTTGCCCTTCGCGGGCCTGCTGCTGGCCGCTGTCGGCCGACTGCGCGGCCTGGCTGCACGAGCGCGCCACTTCGTTTGCGGTGGCGACCATTTCGTGGAAGGCGGTAGAGACCATGTCCACCGCTTCACGCTGGCGCCCGGCCGCGTCGGCCATGTCACCGGAGACGCGGGTGGCGCTGGCCGAGCTGCTGAGGATCTTGCTGGCCGACTGGCCGATGTGCTGGATCAGGCTGCGGATGGCACCCAGGAACTGGTTGAACCAGTTGGCGAGCTGGGCGGTTTCGTCGCGGCCGCGCACCTGCAGGTTGCGGGTCAGGTCGCCTTCGCCCTGGGCGATGTCTTCCAGGCCGCTGGAAACACTGTTGATCGGGCTGACGATGACCTTGGCGAACGCCGCGCCGATCACCGCGAACAGCGCCGCCAGCACGATGGCAACGCCGCCGATCAGCCAGCTCAGGCGGGTTGCGCTCTGCATCACTTCGTCGTGCTGGATCAGGCCGATGAAGGTCCAGCCCAGTTGCTCGTCGGGATACACGTTGGCCATGTAGCGCTCACCGTTGAGCTGCACTTCGACCAGGCCTTTGCCGGCCTTGGCCAGAGTGGCGTAGTCGCCGCCGAGGCTGTCGAGCTGCTTGAAATTGTGGCTGGCATCACGCGGGTCGACCAGCACGTTGCCGTTGTTCTCGATCAGCATCAGGTAGCCACTTTCGCCGAGCTTGATCTTCTTGACGATCTCGGTCAGGCCGTTGAGCGAGACGTCGATGTTGAGCACCCCGCCATTGGCACCGAAGGCATTGGCCACGGTGATCCCGGTGCTGATCAGCACGGTATCGTCGGCCGCCCAGTAATAGGCCTCGGAGCGCAGGGGCTTGCCGGGGCTGGCCATGGCTTTCTGGTACCAGGGACGCTTGCGCGGGTCGTAGCCGTCGAGCTTGTTGCTGTTCGGCCAGCTCACATAACCGCCGTCCGCCACGCCGTAGGACACATAGGCATAGTCGGGGTGGGATTTGGCCAGGCGATCGAAGTAGGTGAGCACTTCCTGCGATTGCTCGGTGAGTTCGTAGGAAGGCTTGTCGGCCATGTACTTGTTGAGGTTGTTGCTCAGGCTGTTGAACATCGGCTGCGCGGCAAGAAAGGCCACGTTCTCGTCAATGCCCTTGAAGAACAGGCCCATGGCGTTACCGACCTGCCTGATTTCGCGGCTGCTGCTTTCGACGAAGTCATCGCGGGCCTCATCGCGCAGGTTGAACACCACGATGGCGGCCACCAGGGCGATGGGCAGGCCGGCGATGACAGCGAAGGCCCAGGTGAGTTTGTGCTTGATATTCATGACTACGCTCCGATTCTTGTTGTGCTGCAGGGCAGAGGGTCTGGGCGAAGCAATCATTATTATGTGGGGCGCGTACTACGGGGTTGACGCACGCCGGGTGAACGGCGCGCGCGGTGCTGCGTTTCAGGTGCGGAAGCGTCTGACCAGCGCATCCAGCTCGTTGGAAAAACCCGCCAGTTCGTTGGAATCCTGGCGCGCCGAATGGGCCAGTTCGGCCACCCGCTGGGCATCGCCATGGATCTGGCTGATGTGCCGGTTGATGTCCTCGGCCACCTGGTGCTGCTGCTCGGCGGCGGTGGCGATCTGGGTGTTCATGTCGCGGATCACATCCACCGATTCGCGAATCTGCCCGAAGCTGTCGCGGGCCATGCCGATGCGCGTCACCGACTGCACCGACACCTCCAGGCTGGCGTGCATCTGCTCGGCCACCTCGGCGGTACGGTTGGCCAGGTTGCCGAGCAGACCGTCGATTTCCGCGGTGGAGTCGGCGGTGCGTTTGGCCAGGGCGCGCACTTCATCGGCCACCACGGCAAAGCCGCGGCCCTGTTCACCGGCGCGGGCGGCTTCGATGGCGGCGTTGAGCGCCAGCAGGTTGGTCTGCTCGGCAATCGAGCGGATGGTGCCGAGAATCGACTGAATGGCGTTGCTGTCGCGCTCCAGTTGCTGGATCGACTGCGCCGACTGCTCGATCTCCTGGCTCAGACGATCGACGCTGGTCACTGCGGCATCGATCTGCGCTTGCCCTTCGCGGGCCTGCTGCTGGCCGCTGTCGGCCGACTGCGCGGCCTGGCTGCACGAGCGCGCCACTTCGTTGGCGGTGGCGACCATTTCGTGGAAGGCGGTGGACACCATGTCCACCGACTCACGCTGGCGCCCGGCGGCATCGGCCATGTCGTTCGACACCTGGGTCGCGGTGGCCGAGGCCTGGAGAATCTTTCCGGCCGAACCGCTAATGTGCTGGATCAGGCTGCGGATGGCACCGAGGAACTGGTTGAACCAGCTGGCGAGCTGGGCGGTTTCGTCACGCCCCTGTACGGCCAGGTTGCGGGTCAGGTCGCCTTCGCCTTGGGCGATGTCTTCCAGGCCACGGGTCACGCCATTGATCGGGCGCACGATGACCCGCGCGAAGGCGGCCCCGACCACGGCGAACAGGGCTGCCAGCAGCACGGCGATGCCGCCGATCATCCAGCTCAGCTCGGTGGTGCTCTGCATCACCTCGTCATGCTGGATCAGGCCGATGAAGGTCCAGCCCAGTTGCTCGTCGGTGTAGACGTTGGCCATGTAGGGCACGCCATTGAGCTCGACTTCCACCAGGCCTTTGCCGGCCTTGGCCAGCTCGGCATAGCCACCTTCGAAACTCGCCAGCGGCTTGAAGTTGTGGCTGGCATCGCGCGGATCGACCAGCACGTTGCCGTTGTGCTCGACCAGCATCAGGTAGCCGCTGTCGCCGACCTTGATGTTCTTGACGATCTCGGTCAGGCCGTTCAGCGACACGTCGATATTGACCACGCCGCCAGGGTTGCCCAGCGGGTTGGTGACGCTGCGCACGGTGCTGATCAGCACCGCATCGTCGGCGGCCCAGTAGTAGGCGTCGGTGCGCAGCACCTTGCCGGGGTTGGCCATCGCCAGTTTGTACCAGGGGCGCTCGCGCGGATCGTAGCTGGCGAGCTTCTGCCCGGCAGGCCAGCCGACGTAGCCGCCGTCGGCCAGGGCATAGGCCATGTAGGCGTAGCTGGAATGGGTGGAGCCGAGCTGGTCGAGCAGGCGCTGCACGCGTTGGTCCTGCTCGCCCAGCACGTTGGAGGCGTCGGCGGTCAGGTACTTGTTGAGGTTGCTGCCCGATTCGGTGATCAGCGGCTGCTGGGCGAGGAAATCGACGTTCTGGTCGATGGCCTTGAAGAACAACTGCATGGCATTGCCGACCTGGCGGATCTCCCGGGTGCTGCTGTCGACGAAGTCGTCCCGCGCATCTTCACGCAGGCTCAGCACGACCATCGTCGCCACCAGCGCGATCGGCAGACCGGCAATGATCGCGAAGGCCCAGGTCAGTTTTTGTTTGATATTCATCCCCACTCCAAAAGCAGATGTTCAAGACACATGACGCCCGTGTCAGGTCATCGGCAGCGGTGGGGTTTTGTGAAGGGCAGGGCGACGGATTTCGTCGCCGGCGGTCGCCCGCAGCGACGGGCCTGTCGCATTTGGCCGAAAGCGACCTGCGTCAGGGCGCAGGCCGGGTGTTTCAGTGGCAGCCGCCGCTGGCCAGATCCTTGAGGATCGGGCAGTCGGGACGCTCGTCGCCCTGGCAGCCGGCGACCAGTTCACCCAGGGTTTCGCGCAGGCTGACCAGCTCGGCGATGCGCAGGTCGAGGGCTTCGATGTGCTGCTGGGCCAGGGCCTTGACGTCGGCGCTGGCGCGCTGGCGGTCTTGCCAGAGGGTCAGCAGGCGCGCCACCTCATCGAGGGAAAAACCCAGGTCCCGTGAACGCTTGATGAAGGCCAGACGGTGCAGGTCGTCGGCCTGGTACAGGCGATAGCCACTGTCGCTGCGCGCCGCTGGGGCGAGCAGGCCGATGGCTTCGTAATGACGGATCATCTTCGCGCTGAGCCCGCTGCGGCGGGCGGCCTGACCGATGTTCATGGCGTCTCCGAGTCATGCGTATCGGGCTTCCAGGTTTTCAGCCACAGGGCGTTGCTGACCACGCTGACGCTCGACAGCGCCATGGCGGCGCCGGCCAGCACCGGATTGAGGTAGCCCAGTGCCGCCAGGGGAATGCCCACCAGGTTGTAGA
Organism: Pseudomonas cremoricolorata; assembly: GCF_000759535.1. Lineage (NCBI taxonomy): Bacteria > Pseudomonadati > Pseudomonadota > Gammaproteobacteria > Pseudomonadales > Pseudomonadaceae > Pseudomonas > Pseudomonas cremoricolorata. The sequence goes on from NZ_CP009455.1 coordinate 1,971,944, forward strand.
TGAAGGCCCAGAACAGGTTCTGGCGGATCTTGGCGTAGGTCTTGCGGCTGATCTCCAGCGCTGCCGGCACCAGGCGCGGGTCGCCGCGCATCAGGGTGATGCCGGCTGCCTGCATCGCCACATCGGTGCCGCCGCCCATGGCGATGCCGATGTCTGCCGCGGCCAGCGCCGGGGCATCGTTGATGCCGTCACCGACCATCGCCACCACCCCGTCCAGCTTGAGCCGGGCGACGCTGGCGGCCTTGTCGGCGGGCAACACCTCGGCATGCACGTCGTCGATGCCCAGAGCCTCGGCCACCACCTTGGCGCTGCCGCGGTTGTCGCCGGTCAGCAGGTGGCTGCTGATGTGGCGCTGATGCAGCGCTTCGATGGCCTGTTTGGCACCGGGCTTGAGGCTGTCGCCAAAGGCGAACAGTGCCAGCAACCGTGGCCGCTCGCCGCGCTCGATCAGCCACGACAGCGTACGCCCCTCGGCCTCCCAGGCCTGGGCGCTGGCCGCCAGTTCACCGGGTTCGAGCCCGCTCTCATCAAGCAGGCGGCGGTTGCCAAGGGCCAGTTGCCGACCTTCGACAGCGCCTGCGATACCTCGCCCGGTCAGCGCCTGGCTGGCGTCCACGGCGGGCACTTGCAGGTGTTGTTCTGCGCACTGGTCGAGCACCGCCTTGGCCAGCGGGTGTTCACTGCCGCGCTGCAGGGCACCGGCCAGGCGCAGGGCGTCGGCAGGGTCGGCGTCGAGGGTCTGGCTGTGGACGATGCGTGGGGTGCCCGAGGTCAGTGTGCCGGTCTTGTCGAACACCACGCGGTTGACCGCGTGGGCACGTTCCAGCGCCTCGGCGTCCTTGATCAGGATGCCGTGGCGGGCGGCAACACCGGTGCCGGCCATGATCGCGGCAGGTGTCGCCAGGCCCAGCGCGCAAGGGCAGGCGATCACCAGCACCGAGACCGCGTTGATCAACGCCGTTTCCAGGGGCACGCCGCTGAACCACCAGCCGAGCAGGGTGGCCAGTGCCAGCAGCAGCACCGCCGGGACGAACACCTGGCTGACGCGGTCGACCAGCTTCTGGATCGGCGCCTTGGCGGCCTGCGCGTCTTCCACCAGACGAATGATGCGCGCCAGCACGGTTTCGGTGCCCAGCGCTTCAGTGCGCACCAGCAGCCGTCCCTCACCATTGATGGCGCCACCGGTCACCCGGTCGCCCGGCTGCTTGGCCACCGGCAGGCTTTCGCCGCTAATCAACGCTTCATCAGCATGGCTGTGGCCGTCGATGATTTCGCCGTCGACCGGGAAGCGCTCACCGGGTTTGACCAGCACCTGGTCACCCAGGCGCAGTTGGCTGATGGCGACGTCTTGCTCAATACCCTCGACCACCCGCAGGGCGCGCTCGGGGCGCAGCGCTTCGAGCGCGCGGATGGCGCTGGCGGTCTGGCGTTTGGCGCGGCTTTCCAGGTACTTGCCCAGCAGCACCAGGGCGATGACCACGGCGCTGGCCTCGAAATACAGGTGGGGCTCTACACCCGCTTCGGCACTGGCCCACTGATACAGGCTCAGGCCGTAGCCGGCGCTGGTGCCCAGCGCCACCAGCAGGTCCATATTGCCCGCGCCGGCACGCACGGCTTTCCAGGCCGCCACGTAGAAGCGCGCACCGAGAATGAACTGCACCGGGGTGGCCAGCAGAAATTGCGCCCAGGCCGGCAGCATCCAGTGCAGGCCGAATGGTTGTCCCAGCATCGGCAGCACCAGCGGCAGTGCCAGCAGCAGCGCCGCCCCTACGGCCAGGCGTTCATTGCGCAGGCGCCGTTGTGCCTGCTCGGCGTCATCTCCGCGGGCCTGCGGCAGGCTGGCGCTGTAGCCGGCGGTGTCGACCGCGGCGAGCAAGGCGGCATCGTCGACGCTGGCCAGCACCTGCAGGTGGGCGCGCTCGCTGGCAAGGTTCACGCTGACCTGCTGCACGCCAGGTTGTTTGGCCAACGCTCGCTCGACGCGGCCTGCGCACGAGGCGCAGGTCATGCCGCCGATCTGCAGTTCGAGGCTGCGCGTCGGCACCTCGTAGCCGGCCGTACGCACCGCGTCGAGCAGTGCCGGCAGGCTGCCAGCGGGCGCACTCAGCCGCGCCTGTTCCGTGGCCAGGTTGACGCTGACGCCCTGGGCGCCGGCAACCTTGCCCAGTGCGCGCTCGACTCGCCCGGCGCAGCTGGCGCAGGTCATGCCGACGATAGGTAATTGATAGGTGGTGAATGCGGACATGGCGCTACTCCCTGTGTCAGGCCATCAGCTTCAACCTTGCCATGCGGGTAAGGTCAATAGCCCAGGCCGACACGGGTCAGGTACAGCCCGTCCTGATTCATGGCGATGCGGTATTTATTGATCTGTCCGCTGCTCAGGGTCAGGCGTTGATTGCGCTGGTTCTCCAGGCCCGCACTGCAGCCGGCGACTTGCCCTGGCAACAAGCGCAGGCGCACATCCACGGTGCCGGGCGGCAGATTGAAACTGGTGGATTGCTCCTGGAACAGCCGGGCCGAGAGCTGATCGTTGAGGTAGATGCCGATTTCACAGTTGGTCGCCACTTCCAGACGCTCGCGGGAAATGATCAGCACGCTGTAGTCCGAAGTGCCGTCAGCGCTGGCAAAGGGCGCGGCCAGCGAGGCGCCGAGCAGCGCGAGTACGCGCAGGGCGGTGGTGATCATGGCAAGGTCTCCTGCTCAGAGCGGGTCGAGCGCTCAAGCTTGGCCGAGCAGCGCGCGGATTGCCAGCCCGATTCCATCCAGCCCTTGACCTTGCCCTGGTGGCAAGGTTGAGACTGCACACCCTCCACCGAGACGAGGTAGCTCCCGATGCAAGTATTCAACGTGCAAGGCATGACCTGCGGCCACTGCGTCAAGGCCGTCACCCGCGCCGTTCAGGCGCAGGATGCAGCGGCGCAGGTCGAAGTCGACCTGGCTGGCAAGCAGGTCAAGGTGCAGAGTCAACTGAGCGCCGAGCAACTGCTCGAGGCCATTCGCGAGGAAGGCTACCAGGCCGAGAGCGCCTGACACCGAGGGACGAGCGGGGGGCAGTTTTTCCCCCTGCTGGCCGCGGGACGCGTAGAATGCGGCACTTGCTTAGCTTGCTACGGATTCCCGATGAACCTGCGAATGGTCCTCATCCTGGGCGCACTGAGTGCGTTCGGGCCTTTGGCGATTGATTTCTACTTGCCGGCCTTCCCGGCCATGGCTCAGGCGTTCGCCACCGACGAGCCCCACGTGCAGACCACCCTGGCGGCCTACTTCCTGGGGCTGGCCATCGGTCAACTGGCCTACGGGCCGGTGGCAGACCGTTTTGGCCGACGCTTGCCCCTGTTGTTCGGCGTCGGCCTGTTCACGCTTGCCTCGCTGGCCTGCGCCTATGCGCCGAACCTCGACACGCTGATCGCGGCGCGCTTCGTCCAGGCCCTCGGTGGCTGCGCGGGCATGGTGCTGTCACGGGCCATCGTCAGCGACCGCTGCGACGCCGTGCAGTCGGCCAAGGTCTTCTCGCAGTTGATGCTGGTCATGGGGCTGGCGCCGATTCTGGCGCCGATGCTCGGAGGCCTGCTGGTCAACAGCGTGGGCTGGCAGTCGATCTTCCTTGTGCTCGCGTTGTTCAGCGCCAGTTGCCTGCTGGCGGTGACGCTGGGTCTGCCGGAAAGCCTGCCGGCGCACATTGCCCGTGCGCCGCTGTCCGGTGCCGGTGGGCAATACCTGCGTCTGTTGCGCGACCGCGTGTTCATCGGCCATGCCTTGACCGGCGGCGTCGCCATCGCTGGCATGTTCGCCTACATCGCCGGCTCACCGTACGTGTTCATTCGTCTCTATGGCGTGCCGGCCGAGCATTACGGCTGGTTGTTCGGCATCAATGCGGCAGGCTTCATTCTGGTTGCTCAGGTCAACGCCCGCTTGCTGACCAGGCGCGGTCCGGCCGTGTTACTGGGCAAGGCGGTGTGGGTATACCTGGTCAGTGGCGCAGTGTTGCTGGCGATAACCGCGTTGCGACCAGTGCAGCTATGGCCGTTGCTGGTGCCATTGTTCGTGTGCATTTCCAGCCTGGGTTGCATTGCCCCCAATGCCTCGGCTCTGGCCATGGCGGGCAAGGGCGGCCGCGCCGGCAGTGCCTCGGCGCTGATGGGTAGCCTGCAATTCAGTGTCGCCGCAGGCGCCGCGGCGTTGGTAGGGGTGTTGGCCGATGGCAGCGCGGTGCCGATGACGTTGGTGATCAGCCTTTGCGGGGTGCTGGTGGTGACGATCGCCCTGTGTACCCGGCGCTGGCAGGCGCTCGCCTGAGCAGGGCCAAATTGCGTTGTCGCAGAGTCTCTTTTTTCTGCAATACCTGTGGAAGCAGGGTGTCGGCTTAATCGCATGTTTTTCAACGCGACACGGCTGTCATCTGCGCTCCAAGGGCTATAGCGCAGGCCCTAAGGCGCAATTGGGCCTTTATTGACTGAGGAGAAGCTTCCTCATTGGGTGCCATGACCCTCTGTACTTTCTCTGGTGAACGCCGCTGAACACCCCGTAGTCGTCGACCCGCCGCGGCTTATACTCGCCCTGGCAGGTCGCCCGGGCGGCCTCGGCGACCGCTGCGGTGTGGCCCTCAGCGCGCTAACGCCCGGCTCAGGACATCACCTCGAAGGGAGTAGCGCAGACATGCAAGCAGTGAGCAGCATCAGCCGTATCGCCAGCCTCATGGCAGACCCCAAGCGCAGCGCCATGCTTTGGGCGCTGATCGACGGCACTCCACGACCTACCGCCGAACTGGCAATGATGGCCGGGCTGACCTGTTCCTCGGCCTGCGCGCATCTGTCGTTGTTGTCTTCCGCGGGGTTGTTGCGTCTGGAGTCCCGAGGCCGAACCCGCTACTTCCGTCTTGCCACGCCAGAGGTGGCGGCGGCCGTCGAGGCACTGGCGACCCTGGTGATGGAGGCCGGCGAGGCAAGACGCGGCGGCTCGCCGGCGCCTCTGCAGATTCCGCTGGCGATGCGCCGCGCGCGCCGCTGTGGCGATCACCTGGGCGGTGAGCTGGCGGCCGAGCTGTTCCAGCGACTGGTAGACGCAGGCTGGCTTTCTCGGCGCGGCGAGCAATTGCTGGTCAGTGGCCAGGGGCGTCTGGAGCTGGAGCATCTTGGCGTGTACATCGATGCCCTGGCACCCCATGCGCACCGTGGCGGGGTGATCTGCCGCTGCAGTCAGTGGAGCGATCAAGGACCGCACCTGGGCGGGGTGCTCGGGCAGGCCTTGTTCAAACTGTTCATGCAATCGGGGTGGATGCTCGACCAGGAAGGCGGGCGGGCCCTGCAAACCACTGCACTGGGTATCCAGCAAATCAATGGCATCGCCCGGGTCAGCACCTTGCAGGTGGGTTAGCCGGGCGAAGACTTCGCACAGGTTCAGATCAACCTGGCATCCAGGCTGTTCTGCGCCAGGCGACGAGCCTGGTCCTGGGTCATGCCCAAGTGCTCGTGCAGGGCGTGGAAGTTTTCAGTGACGTACCCGCCGAAATAGGCCGGGTCGTCGGAGTTGACGGTTACCTTCACACCACGTTCGAGCATGTCGAGAATGTTGTGCTGGCCCATGTGATCGAACACCCGCAACTTGGTGTTGGACAGTGGGCACACGGTAAGCGGGATCTGCTCGTCGATGATGCGCTGCATCAGGCGATCGTCTTCGATGGCGCGCACGCCGTGGTCGATGCGCTTGATGTGCAGCAGGTCGAGTGCTTCCCAGATGTACTCGGGCGGGCCTTCCTCGCCGGCGTGGGCCACAGCCACCAGGCCTTCGCTACGGGCACGGGCGAACACGCGCTCGAACTTGCTGGGCGGATGGCCGCGCTCGGAACTGTCCAGGCCGACGGCGATGAAGGCATCGCGGAACGGCAGGGCCTGGTCGAGGGTTTTCTCGGCCTCTTCTTCGCTGAGGTGGCGCAGGAAGCTCAGGATCAGCCCACTGCCGACGCCAAGTTGCTGGCGACCATCACGCAGTGCCTGGTTGATACCGTTGAGCACCACCTCGAAAGGGATGCCGCGGTCAGTGTGGGTCTGTGGATCGAAGAACGGCTCGGTGTGAATCACGTTCTGCGCCTTGCAGCGCAGCAGGTACGCCCAGGTCAGGTCGTAGAAGTCCTGTTCGGTCTGCAGCACACCCGCACCCTGGTAGTACAGGTCGAGGAATTCCTGCAGGTTATTGAAGGCGTAGGCACCGCGCAGCGCGTCTACATCCTTCCAGGGCAAATCGACTTTGTTGCGCTCGGCCAGGGTGAACAGCAGCTCAGGCTCCAGCGAACCTTCGAGGTGCATGTGCAATTCAGCCTTGGGCAAGGCATTGAGCCAGTCATACATGGTTATACATCTCAATCGGGTACAGTCTTGACCATTCTACTGGAATTTGTTCCGTATGCCCGGCCTGCGTCCCTTGGGCGCGGTCCGTTCGTCCAAGGGATGCATGTCCGAGCTCCTTCAGCCGGCGATGAGCCGCGCCGCAGCCTGGCGGTGATCGGCGATCAGACCTTGCACATCCAGGCCTTCGATCTGCCCATCGATGACACGCCACTGCCCGCCGATCATCACCCGATCAGCGCGATCGGCGGCGCACAACAGCAAGGCGGCCAAGGGATCATGACTGCCGGAAAAACGCAGCTCATCCAAGCGGAACAGCGCAAGATCCGCCTGTTTGCCGACTTCAAGCCTGCCGATGTCGTCGCGTCCCAGCAGCTGTGCCGAACCGCGGGTCGCCCAGCCCAGTACGCGGTGCGGGGTGATCTGCTCGGCGCCGTAGCGCAGGCGTTGCAGATACAGCGCCTGACGCGCCTCCAGCAACAGGTTGGAGGCATCGTTCGATGCCGAACCGTCGACTCCCAGTCCCAACGGCGCGCCTGCCTGTTCCAGCTCCAGGCTCGGGCAGATGCCCGACGCCAGGCGCATGTTCGATGTCGGACAGTGGCAGATGCCCGTACCGGCCGCACCCAGGCGAGTGATCTCTTGCTCGTTGAAGTGAATGCCATGGGCCAGCCAGGTGCGAGGGCCGAGCCAGCCGACGCTGTCGAGGTAGTCGACCGTGCGCAGGGCGAAGCGACGCAGGCAGAACGCCTCTTCGTCGAGGGTTTCGGCCAGATGGGTATGCAGCCGCACGTCCAGTGACGCGGCCAGTTCGGCGCTGGCGCGCATGATCTCGCTGGTGACCGAGAACGGCGAGCAGGGCGCCAGGGCGATCTGCACTTGAGCCCCGGCGCCACGTTCATGGTAACGCTGCACCAGGCGCTGGCTGTCGGCGAGAATGACCTCGCCCCGCTGCACGGTCTGCTGCGGCGGTAGGCCACCCTCGGCTTGCCCCAGGCTCATCGAACCCCGGGTGAGCATCGCGCGCATGCCCAGCTCGCGCACCACCTCGACCTGTACATCGATGGCCTCGTCCAGGCCCTGGGGAAACAGGTAGTGGTGATCGGCTGCGGTGGTGCAGCCCGACAGCAGCAATTCAGCCATAGCCACCCGGCTGGCCAGGGCCAGTTGCTCGGCTGTCAGCCTGGCCCACACCGGATACAGGGTGGTGAGCCAGGGAAACAGCGGCTGATTGACCACCGGCGCCCAGGCGCGGGTGAGGGTCTGGTAGAAGTGATGATGGGTATTGATCAGGCCGGGTAGAACGACATGCTCACGGGCGTCGAACACGTGTTGGCAGGGGGTCGAGGGCTGTTGGCCCAGGGCCAGGCATTCGCTGATCAAGCCATCTTCGATGACCAGCCCGCCGCGGGCATCGATGTCGTTGGCGGTGAAGATGGCGAGCGGGGATTTCAACCAGGTACGGATCGCAGGCATGGCGCCGGCTCCTCTGAAAGTGGGTTCAGGTAAGCCAGCTCAGTGTTGCCCTGTCTGCTGATCCAGGTCCGCCGCGGGGGCGGGGCGCCAAGTCTAGCGCCGCCCCACGCGGGGTTCAATTCACCAGGTGAGGGTTTCACCGCGGTAGTCGACGAAGCGCAGCCCTGGCACGCCGCGGTGTGCGTCGATTTGCTCGAGCAGGCCTCGCGTGCTGGTGAGCACATCGATCTCGGCATTGTCGCCGCCCATGGCCGTCTTGACCCAGCCCGGATGCATCGCCAGCACGGCAAGATCAGGGCGCTGAGCTTGGACCACGAAGCTGTTGATCATGGAGTTGAGCGCGGCTTTGCTGGCCTTGTACAAGCAGATTTCGCCGCCATCGGGGCTGGCTACGCTGCCCAGGCCGGAGCTCATGAAGGCCAGCACGCCGCTGTCCCGGCGAACGAGGCCAAGCAGACGCTGCGCGACGCGAATCGGTGCCACCGCGTTGGTCATGAACAGCTCGCCGACGTCCTTGAGCTGCACGCTGCGCGGGTCCTGGGGCAGCGGCCCCATTACGCCGGCATTGATGAACAGCAGGTCGAACGTGCGACCCTGTAGTCGCTCGGCCAGTGCCTCGAGTTGGCTAGCGTCATTCATCTCCAGTGTTTCTACGGCCACGCCCGGGACAGCTTCGAGCGCTTCAGCCTTGTGCGGATCACGCACCGTGGCGGTGATCTGCCAGCCAGCCTCGCTCAGTCGCTCGACCAGGCCGAGCCCAAGGCCGCGTGAAGCGCCGATGATGAGTGCGGATGGGTTGGACATTGCGGTACTCCAGGAAGGTGACTGAGCGGTGCAGCATAACGCACACCCTGTGGGAAATATCCACAGCTTGGGTAGGCTGCACCGTTACAGAGCTGCTGTGCAAAAAACGTACAGAACCCTGTAGGCCTTATGCGCTGTGGCTTGCAGCATGAGACGCACGGCTTATCCACAGACTGCTCCACACCAACTGTGTGCAACGCAATAGCGGGGGATAACCTGCCCACTCGGCATCGTCGAATTCACGTTCACAGGGGATAAGCCGTTGATAACCGGTGGATTGTTCACGGCTGATCGAGGGCTGGCTAAAAAATGACCAACTCCGCGCGCGCCTTGCCGCGCAAGGCCTTCACTCGGCTACCCCAAGGTTATCCACAGTCAGGCCCACAGCGATTGTGGGCAATCGTTCAACGAGGGATAAGAAGAATTCGCCCGCGGCTCAGATCGGCCAGTTGTTGCTGGAAGGGCGGTAGATGGGCGTCCGAAAACGCCAGGGTCAGATCGACGCCTTGCGCGGTGAATTGCTCATCGAGTAGCACGCCGTCGATGTCGGCCAAGCGCAACTTGACCAATGCCAGCTCGCTGAAGCTGCAACTGCAGGTGAACTCGCTGCGTTGGATCAGTGCACGCTTGGCCGCCTGTTGCAGGCACTTGTTGGCACCGCCGCCGTAGGCTCGAGCCAGGCCGCCCGTACCCAGTTGTATGCCGCCATACCAGCGGATCACCAGCACCACCACCTGGTCGCAATCCTGCGTCTCGATCGCGGCCAGGATCGGCCGGCCGGCCGTGCCGCCGGGCTCGCCATCGTCATTGCTGCGGTACTGGCTGCCGATTTTCCACGCCCAGCAGTTGTGCGTGGCCGCCAGATCGCTGTGGGTGGTTATGAATTGCATGGCCTGGTCCGCGCTGTCGATGGGCGCAGCCAGGGTGATGAAACGGCTCTTGCGGATTTCTTCGCGAAATTCGCACGGCTCAAGCAGGGTAGAGGGCATAGATCACGTCAGGCGGGCAGGCGCACGCCACAGCCTTTGAGAATGATGTGGATAAGCGTGTCGCTGGCCTGTTGCATGTCTTGCTTGGTCAGGCGGCTGCGACCGGTGACCTGGCAGATCTGCGTGGCGAAGTCGGCGTAGTGCTGGGTGCTGCTCCAGAGCAGGAAAATCAGGTGCACCGGGTCGACCGCGTCCATTTTGCCGGCCGCGGTCCAGGCTTCGAACACGGCAGCGCGACTGCGGAACCAGACCCGGTAATCGGCAGAGAAATACTCGCTCAGGCATTCGCCGCCACTGATCACTTCCATGGCGAAAATGCGCGAGGCCTGGGGGTTGCGCCGCGAGAACTCCATCTTGGTACGAATGTAGGTGCTCAGCGCCTCGGCAGGGTCGTCGTCCACGCTCAGGGCGTTGAAGGTGCTGTCCCACAGCTCGATGATGTTGCTCAGCACCGCGATGTACAGGCCCAGCTTATTGGTGAAGTAGTAGTGCAGGTTGGCCTTGGGCAGTTCGGCCTTGAGCGCGATGGTGTTCATGCTGGTGCCCTTGAAGCCATGCCGGGCGAACTCATCCTCGGCCGCCTGAATGATGGCGCGTTCGTTCTGCTGGCGAATGCGACCGGCGGGCTTGCCTGAGGCGGGGAGGCGGTGGGCGGGAACTTCAAGGCTCATGGACGATTCCGTGCAGGTCGGGTGAAACGGATTGTCGGACAGATTACCTGCCTGTGCATCCCTGACAACCCTTAGCGGGTCGTTGCCAGGCTATCGATGAAGCTTTCCAGCACCAGGTTCGGCCGCCGGCCTTTGCGCGTCACCCAACTCAGGCTCAGGTCGTGGAAGCGTTGCTGGGGTTTGAGCGCGCGCAAGCGGCCTTGCTGCACCCAGAAACTGGCGTAGTGGTCGGGCAGGTAGCCAATGTAGCGCCCGGTCAGGATCAGGAACGCCATGCCTTCACGGTCTGATGCGCTGGCGGTGCAATGCAGCGCCTGATAGCACGCCTGAACCTCGGCCGGCAGGCGGAAGGTCGGCGCGATGGCGTCCTGGCTGTCCAGGCGTTGGTCGTCGATGCGTGCGTCCTCGGCGTAGAACAACGGGTGGCCCACCGCGCAGTAGAGCAGCGAGCGTTCGCTGTACAGCGGCTGGTAATCGAGGCCGGGCAGTGGCGTGGTCTGTGGCACGACGCCGATATGCAGGCTGCCGTCGAGCACACCTTGCTCCACTTGGCTGGGCGCGATCATGCGAATCTGGATGCGCACATCCGGGCCGCGGTCCTTGAGCTGTGCCAGGGCGTGGGTGATGCGCATGTGTGGCAGGGTTACCAGGTTGTCGGTCAGGCCGATGTTCAGCTCGCCGCGCAAATGCTGGTGCAGGCCGTTCACTTCGGTACGAAATGTCTCTAAAGCGCCGAGCAACTGCAGCGCCGACTGGTACACCTCGCGACCTTCCTCGGTCAGGGAAAATCCTGCCCGGCCCCGCTGGCACAAGCGCAGGCCCAGACGCTGCTCCAGGTCTTTCATCTGCTGGCTGATGGCGGAACGGCCAATGCCGAGCACGTTTTCTGCCGCAGAAAAACCGCCGCATTCGACTACGCTGCGGTAAATCTTCAATAAACGGATATCGAAGTCGCTGACCTGTGCCAGTGGGTCGGGGCGTCGGCTCATAAGTTTAGTCCGCTACTGCCTGAGCTTTAGAAAAGCAGGATTTTCCAGACTTTATCGACGTGCCAGTTTAGTGGCAACCACACCTGCATCGTTGTTTGATCGTCTTTTGAGGAATCACCGATGAACATGCCCGAAACCGCCCCTGTCGGCGTCGCCAGCCAGCTCAAGCTGGATGCTCACTGGATGCCCTACACGGCCAACCGCAATTTCCACCGCGATCCGCGTCTGATCGTGGCGGCAGACGGCAATCATCTGGTGGATGACAAGGGCCGCCGGGTGTTCGACGCACTGTCCGGGCTATGGACCTGCGGCGCCGGTCACACCCGCAAGGAAATCACCGACGCGGTCACTCGCCAGTTGGCGACCCTCGACTACGCCCCGGCCTTCCAGTTCGGCCATCCGCTGTCGTTCCAACTGGCCGAGAAAATCACCCAGTTGACCCCAGGTGAGCTGAACCATGTGTTCTTCACCAACTCCGGTTCCGAGTGCGCCGACACTGCGCTGAAGATGGTCCGCGCCTACTGGCGCCTCAAGGGCCAGGCGACCAAGACCAAGATCATTGGCCGCGCCCGCGGCTACCATGGCGTCAACATCGCTGGCACCAGCCTGGGTGGGGTCAACGGCAACCGCAAGATGTTCGGTCAGTTGCTCGATGTCGACCATCTGCCGCACACCGTGCTGCCGGTCAATGCGTTCAGCAAGGGCATGCCCCAGGAAGGCGGTATCGCCCTGGCAGATGAAATGCTCAAACTGATCGAGCTGCATGATGCGTCCAACATCGCCGCACTGATCGTTGAGCCGCTGGCAGGTTCGGCCGGCGTACTGCCGCCACCGGTGGGTTACCTCAAGCGGCTGCGCGAGATCTGCGACCAGCACAACATTCTGCTGATCTTCGATGAGGTCATCACAGGCTTCGGTCGCATGGGCGCAATGACCGGCGCCGAAGCGTTCGGTGTGACCCCTGACCTGATGTGCATCGCCAAGCAGGTCACCAACGGCGCCATTCCGATGGGCGCAGTGGTTGCCAGCAGCGAGATCTACCACACCTTCATGAACCAGCCGACCCCCGAGTACGCCGTGGAATTCCCACACGGCTATACCTACTCAGCGCACCCGGTGGCCTGCGCGGCGGGCATCGCGGCGCTCGATCTGCTGCAAAAGGAAAACCTGGTGCAGGCTTCGGCCGAGCTGGCGCCGCACTTCGAGACCCTGCTGCACGGCATGAAAGGCAGCAAGAACGTCGTCGACATTCGCAACTACGGCCTGGCCGGCGCCATCCAGCTCGCCGCGCGCGACGGGGATGCCATCGTGCGTCCTTATGAGGTGGCCATGAAGCTCTGGCAGGCAGGTTTCTACGTGCGCTTCGGCGGCGATACCTTGCAGTTCGGCCCCACCTTCAATACCCAGCCGCAGGAACTCGACCGCCTGTTCGATGCGGTGGGCGAGACCCTCAATCGGGTCGACTGATCCAGCCGTTTCGACACGGGCGCCATCGCAGGCGCCCGCATCTTCCTTATTGTCCATGGAGTTTTGCATGAGCACCGTTCAGCACTTGATCGACGGCCAGCTGGTGTCCAGCGGCGAGCGCACTGCCGATGTCTTCAACCCTGCCACTGGCCAGGCCACGCGCAAGGTCGAGCTGGCCAGCCGTGCCACCGTTCAGCAGGCCATCGACTCGGCCGCCGCCGCGTATCCAGCCTGGCGCAATACGCCCCCGGCCAAGCGCGCCCAGGTGATGTTCCGCTTCAAACAGTTGCTGGAGCAGAACGAGGCGCAGATCGCGCAACTGATCAGCGAAGAACACGGCAAGACCCTCGAGGACGCTGCTGGCGAGCTCAAGCGCGGTATTGAAAACGTCGAGTACGCCTGCGCCGCCCCGGAAATTCTCAAGGGCGAGTACACCCGCAACGTGGGGCCGAACATCGACGCCTGGTCGGACTTCCAGCCACTGGGTGTGGTCGCCGGCATCACTCCGTTCAACTTCCCGGCCATGGTGCCGCTGTGGATGTACCCACTGGCGATCGTCTGCGGCAATGCCTTCATCCTCAAGCCGTCGGAGCGTGATCCAAGCTCGACCCTGTTCATCGCTCAACTGCTGCTGGAAGCCGGGCTGCCAAAGGGCATCCTCAACGTCGTGCACGGTGACAAGGAAGCGGTCGATGCCCTGATCGAGGCGCCGCGGGTCAAGGCCTTGAGTTTCGTAGGCTCGACGCCGATCGCCGAGTACATCTATGCCGAAGGCACCAAGCGCGGCAAGCGTGTACAGGCACTGGGCGGGGCGAAGAACCACGCGGTGCTGATGCCCGATGCCGACCTGGACAACGCGGTGAGCGCGCTGATGGGCGCGGCCTACGGCTCGTGCGGCGAGCGCTGCATGGCGATCTCGGTCGCAGTGTGTGTCGGTGACCAGGTAGCCGATGCCCTGATTGCCAAGCTCGAGCCGCAGATCAAGGCGCTGAAGATTGGTGCTGGCACCTCCTGCGGCCTGGACATGGGCCCGCTGGTAACGGCGGCTGCGCGCGACAAGGTCGTCGGCTATATAGAAGAAGGCGTCGCGGCAGGCGCCAGGTTAGTGGTCGATGGCCGCGGCCTGCAGGTGGCGGGGCACGAGCAGGGCTATTTCCTCGGTGGTACCTTGTTCGACCAGGTCAGCCCGGAAATGAGCATCTATAAAGAAGAGATCTTCGGCCCGGTGCTGTGCGTGGTGCGCGTGCAGAGCCTGGAGCAGGCCATGCACCTGATCAACGATCACGAATACGGCAACGGCACCTGCATCTTCACCCGCGATGGCGAAGCGGCGCGGCTGTTCTGCGATGAGATCGAAGTGGGCATGGTCGGCGTCAACGTACCGCTGCCGGTGCCGGTGGCGTACCACAGTTTCGGGGGCTGGAAGCGCTCGCTGTTCGGTGACCTGCATGCTTACGGCCCGGATGGCGTACGTTTCTACACCCGGCGCAAGGCAATCACCCAGCGCTGGCCGCAGCGCAAGAGCCATGAGGCGTCTCAGTTCGCGTTCCCGAGCCTCTAATCGAGTGACACGGCGGGGCGACTATATAGCCGCCCCGCTGTGTTTTTCGGTTATTTGAAACTTTCGTGAAATAAGTGCTTGACCCCTCTCGGAATCTCTTTATACTGCGCACCACTTCCGGGGCAAACGGAACGGAAAACTCCTTGAGTTTCAATGAGTTAGATGTTCTGGCAGTGCTGGAAGTGCTTCGATCTGCTGATCGGCAGCGGTGAAAAAAGGTGGTTGACAGCGGTGTTTAACGCTGTATGATTAGCCTCCCGCTACGAGTGATCGCAGCGAGCCAAGTGTTTGAAGTTGAACGAGATTCTCGCAAAATACTTCGAAATAAACGCTTGACAGGCTTAGAGGAAAGCGTAGAATGCGCGCCTCGGTTGAGACGAAAGACTCTTAACCAAACGCTCTTTAACAAATTGAATCAAGCAATTCGTGTGGGTGCTTGTGAGTATGGACTGATCGTCGCATAGATTATCAGCATCACAAGTGGCCATGCGAGAAATCACATAGTCATTTGAGATTGCTGAGCCAAGTTTAGGGTTTCTTAAAAACCCAAGCAGTATTGAACTGAAGAGTTTGATCATGGCTCAGATTGAACGCTGGTGGCAGGCCTAACACATGCAAGTCGAGCGGATGAGAAGAGCTTGCTCTTCGATTCAGCGGCGGACGGGTGAGTAATGCCTAGGAATCTGCCTGGTAGTGGGGGACAACGTCTCGAAAGGGACGCTAATACCGCATACGTCCTACGGGAGAAAGCAGGGGACCTTCGGGCCTTGCGCTATCAGATGAGCCTAGGTCGGATTAGCTTGTTGGTGAGGTAATGGCTCACCAAGGCGACGATCCGTAACTGGTCTGAGAGGATGATCAGTCACACTGGAACTGAGACACGGTCCAGACTCCTACGGGAGGCAGCAGTGGGGAATATTGGACAATGGGCGAAAGCCTGATCCAGCCATGCCGCGTGTGTGAAGAAGGTCTTCGGATTGTAAAGCACTTTAAGTTGGGAGGAAGGGCAATCAGCGAATACCTGGTTGTTTTGACGTTACCGACAGAATAAGCACCGGCTAACTCTGTGCCAGCAGCCGCGGTAATACAGAGGGTGCAAGCGTTAATCGGAATTACTGGGCGTAAAGCGCGCGTAGGTGGTTTGTTAAGTTGGATGTGAAAGCCCCGGGCTCAACCTGGGAACTGCATCCAAAACTGGCAAGCTAGAGTATGGTAGAGGGTGGTGGAATTTCCTGTGTAGCGGTGAAATGCGTAGATATAGGAAGGAACACCAGTGGCGAAGGCGACCACCTGGACTGATACTGACACTGAGGTGCGAAAGCGTGGGGAGCAAACAGGATTAGATACCCTGGTAGTCCACGCCGTAAACGATGTCAACTAGCCGTTGGAATCCTTGAGATTTTAGTGGCGCAGCTAACGCATTAAGTTGACCGCCTGGGGAGTACGGCCGCAAGGTTAAAACTCAAATGAATTGACGGGGGCCCGCACAAGCGGTGGAGCATGTGGTTTAATTCGAAGCAACGCGAAGAACCTTACCAGGCCTTGACATGCAGAGAACTTTCCAGAGATGGATAGGTGCCTTCGGGAACTCTGACACAGGTGCTGCATGGCTGTCGTCAGCTCGTGTCGTGAGATGTTGGGTTAAGTCCCGTAACGAGCGCAACCCTTGTCCTTAGTTACCAGCACGTTATGGTGGGCACTCTAAGGAGACTGCCGGTGACAAACCGGAGGAAGGTGGGGATGACGTCAAGTCATCATGGCCCTTACGGCCTGGGCTACACACGTGCTACAATGGTCGGTACAGAGGGTTGCCAAGCCGCGAGGTGGAGCTAATCTCACAAAACCGATCGTAGTCCGGATCGCAGTCTGCAACTCGACTGCGTGAAGTCGGAATCGCTAGTAATCGCGAATCAGAATGTCGCGGTGAATACGTTCCCGGGCCTTGTACACACCGCCCGTCACACCATGGGAGTGGGTTGCACCAGAAGTAGCTAGTCTAACCTTCGGGGGGACGGTTACCACGGTGTGATTCATGACTGGGGTGAAGTCGTAACAAGGTAGCCGTAGGGGAACCTGCGGCTGGATCACCTCCTTAATCGAAGACATCAGCCTGCTGATGAGCTCCCACACGAATTGCTTGATTCTTTGTACGAAGACGATGCTGTAACGCGACCCTGTTATAGGTCTGTAGCTCAGTTGGTTAGAGCGCACCCCTGATAAGGGTGAGGTCGGCAGTTCAAATCTGCCCAGACCTACCATTTCATGGTGCAGCCTAGAGATACGGGGCCATAGCTCAGCTGGGAGAGCGCCTGCCTTGCACGCAGGAGGTCAGCGGTTCGATCCCGCTTGGCTCCACCACCTTTTGCTGAAGTGTACGCTTGATCGTCGCACTGTTCAGAATACAGAAATGAACATTCCACTCGGGTAGCGAGTGAAGTGAATGTTGATTTCTGACTTTTGTCAGATCGTTCTTTAAAAATTCGGATATGTGATAGAAATAGACTGAACACCAGTTTCACTGCTGGTGGATCAGGCTAAGGTAAAATTTGTGAGTGCTCCTTGAGCACGCGAATTTTCGGCGAATGTCGTCTTCACAGTATAACCAGATTGCTTGGGGTTATATGGTCAAGTGAAGAAGCGCATACGGTGGATGCCTTGGCAGTCAGAGGCGATGAAAGACGTGGTAGCCTGCGAAAAGCTTTGGGGAGTCGGCAAACAGACTGTGATCCAGAGATCTCTGAATGGGGGAACCCACCTAGGATAACCTAGGTATCTTGTACTGAATACATAGGTGCAAGAAGCGAACCAGGGGAACTGAAACATCTAAGTACCCTGAGGAATAGAAATCAACCGAGATTCCCTTAGTAGTGGCGAGCGAACGGGGACCAGCCCTTAAGCCGGTTTGAGATTAGTGGAACGCTCTGGAAAGTGCGGCCATAGTGGGTGATAGCCCCGTACACGAAAATCTCTTGGCGGTGAAATCGAGTAGGACGGAGCACGAGAAACTTTGTCTGAATATGGGGGGACCATCCTCCAAGGCTAAATACTACTGACTGACCGATAGTGAACCAGTACCGTGAGGGAAAGGCGAAAAGAACCCCGGAGAGGGGAGTGAAATAGAACCTGAAACCGTATGCGTACAAGCAGTGGGAGCCTACTTTGTTAGGTGACTGCGTACCTTTTGTATAATGGGTCAGCGACTTATATTCAGTGGCGAGCTTAACCGAATAGGGGAGGCGTAGCGAAAGCGAGTCTTAATAGGGCGTTTAGTCGCTGGGTATAGACCCGAAACCGGGCGATCTATCCATGGGCAGGTTGAAGGTTAGGTAACACTGACTGGAGGACCGAACCGACTACCGTTGAAAAGTTAGCGGATGACCTGTGGATCGGAGTGAAAGGCTAATCAAGCTCGGAGATAGCTGGTTCTCCTCGAAAGCTATTTAGGTAGCGCCTCATGTATCACTGTAGGGGGTAGAGCACTGTTTCGGCTAGGGGGTCATCCCGACTTACCAAACCGATGCAAACTCCGAATACCTACAAGTGCCGAGCATGGGAGACACACGGCGGGTGCTAACGTCCGTCGTGAAAAGGGAAACAACCCAGACCGTCAGCTAAGGTCCCAAAGTCATGGTTAAGTGGGAAACGATGTGGGAAGGCTTAGACAGCTAGGAGGTTGGCTTAGAAGCAGCCATCCTTTAAAGAAAGCGTAATAGCTCACTAGTCGAGTCGGCCTGCGCGGAAGATGTAACGGGGCTCAAACCATGCACCGAAGCTACGGGTATCACCTCTGGTGATGCGGTAGAGGAGCGTTCTGTAAGCCTGTGAAGGTGAGTTGAGAAGCTTGCTGGAGGTATCAGAAGTGCGAATGCTGACATGAGTAACGACAATGCGAGTGAAAAACTCGCACGCCGAAAGACCAAGGTTTCCTGCGCAACGTTAATCGACGCAGGGTTAGTCGGTCCCTAAGGCGAGGCTGAAAAGCGTAGTCGATGGAAAACAGGTTAATATTCCTGTACTTCCGATTGTTGCGATGGAGGGACGGAGAAGGCTAGGCCAGCTTGGCGTTGGTTGTCCAAGTTTAAGGTGGTAGGCTGAGATCTTAGGCAAATCCGGGATCTCAAGGCCGAGAGCTGATGACGAGTTGCCTTTAGGCGACGAAGTGGTTGATGCCATGCTTCCAAGAAAAGCTCCTAAGCTTCAGACAATCGGGAACCGTACCCCAAACCGACACAGGTGGTTGGGTAGAGAATACCAAGGCGCTTGAGAGAACTCGGGTGAAGGAACTAGGCAAAATGGCACCGTAACTTCGGGAGAAGGTGCGCCGGTGAGGGTGAAGGACTTGCTCCGTAAGCTCATGCCGGTCGAAGATACCAGGCCGCTGCGACTGTTTATTAAAAACACAGCACTCTGCAAACACGAAAGTGGACGTATAGGGTGTGACGCCTGCCCGGTGCCGGAAGGTTAATTGATGGGGTTAGCGCAAGCGAAGCTCTTGATCGAAGCCCCGGTAAACGGCGGCCGTAACTATAACGGTCCTAAGGTAGCGAAATTCCTTGTCGGGTAAGTTCCGACCTGCACGAATGGCGTAACGATGGCGGCGCTGTCTCCACCCGAGACTCAGTGAAATTGAAATCGCTGTGAAGATGCAGTGTATCCGCGGCTAGACGGAAAGACCCCGTGAACCTTTACTATAGCTTTGCACTGGACTTTGAATTTGCTTGTGTAGGATAGGTGGGAGGCTTTGAAGTGGGGACGCCAGTTCTCATGGAGCCATCCTTGAAATACCACCCTGGCAACTTTGAGGTTCTAACTCAGGTCCGTCATCCGGATCGAGGACAGTGTATGGTGGGTAGTTTGACTGGGGCGGTCTCCTCCCAAAGAGTAACGGAGGAGTACGAAGGTGCGCTCAGACCGGTCGGAAATCGGTCGTAGAGTATAAAGGCAAAAGCGCGCTTGACTGCGAGACCCACACGTCGAGCAGGTACGAAAGTAGGTCTTAGTGATCCGGTGGTTCTGTATGGAAGGGCCATCGCTCAACGGATAAAAGGTACTCCGGGGATAACAGGCTGATACCGCCCAAGAGTTCATATCGACGGCGGTGTTTGGCACCTCGATGTCGGCTCATCACATCCTGGGGCTGAAGCCGGTCCCAAGGGTATGGCTGTTCGCCATTTAAAGTGGTACGCGAGCTGGGTTTAGAACGTCGTGAGACAGTTCGGTCCCTATCTGCCGTGGACGTTTGAGATTTGAGAGGGGCTGCTCCTAGTACGAGAGGACCGGAGTGGACGAACCTCTGGTGTTCCGGTTGTCACGCCAGTGGCATTGCCGGGTAGCTATGTTCGGAAGAGATAACCGCTGAAAGCATCTAAGCGGGAAACTTGCCTCAAGATGAGATCTCACTGGGATCTTGAATCCCCTGAAGGGCCGTCGAAGACTACGACGTTGATAGGTGGGGTGTGTAAGCGCTGTGAGGCGTTGAGCTAACCCATACTAATTGCCCGTGAGGCTTGACCATATAACACCCAAGCAATCTGCAACGCAGATTGTGGTGGTGAAGACGCTGAAACCGAAAATTCGCAGCTCACAGACATCACATATCCGAATTCGCTGGCACGTTCTCAGAACGCACCGGCTACCGAATTTCTTGACGACCATAGAGCATTGGAACCACCTGATCCCATCCCGAACTCAGCAGTGAAACGATGCATCGCCGATGGTAGTGTGGGGTTTCCCCATGTGAGAGTAGGTCATCGTCAAGATTCATTTCGCAAAACCCCTATCTGCGCGAGCAGGTAGGGGTTTTGTCTTTTCTGGTCATTAAAAATCATCGTGCGCAACCCAAGATCAGCGCAACTGCGGTTGCTCCGCCCAGGGGCAGATGGCATCGTTTCCCTTTGATTCCCACCAGGTAGCCCTAATGTCGCAGTTCGAATCCATCACCCCAGGCTTCATGGTGATCCACGGTAATCGCTCTGATGACCTGCGCAGCCTGGTGGTTGAGTGGATGCGTCGCTACCCGTTGCGTCCTCTGGAAAATGAAGTCGCTCTGGTGCAAAGCAACGGCATCGCGCAGTGGCTGAAAATGGCCCTGGCTGCCGACGTCGACGAAGGCGGTTGTGGCGTGGCGGCGGCTGTCGATGTGCAACTGCCAGGCAGTTTTCTCTGGCGGTTGTACCGCGAGGTGTTGGGCCGCTCGGAGATTCCGGAAACCTCCGTACTGGACAAAGGCCCTTTGACCTGGCGACTCATGCGTCTGCTGCCAGCAGTCATGCAGCAGCCGCTGTTCGCACCGCTCGCACGCTTTCTCCGCGACGACCAGGACATGCGCAAACGTTATCAGTTGTCGCAGCGCCTCGCCGATCTGTTCGATCAATATCAGGTGTACCGCGCCGACTGGCTGGAGGATTGGGCCGCTGGCCGCTATCAATTGCGCAATGGCCGCGATCAGCTACGGCCATTGGGCGAAGCGAGCCAGTGGCAGGCAGCGTTGTGGCAGGCGCTGCTCGACGACGTTGGCACCGAAGGCATGGCGCAAAGCCGTGCAGGCGTGCATCAGCGCTATATGGAGACAGTGCTGTCAGCACAGACCGCCCCGCCCGGGCTGCCCACCCGGGTCATCGTCTTCGGCATTTCTTCGCTGCCAGCGCAGGTGTTGCATGCGCTGGCCGGCCTGGCCCGGTTCAGCCAGGTGTTGCTCTGTGTACACAACCCCTGCCGCCACCATTGGGCCGATATCGTCGCCGATAAAGAGCTGCTCAGGCGCGAATATCGCCGGCAAAGCCGCAAGCCCGGTATGCCCCTGCAGCTCGATGCCACCAGCCTGCACCAGCATGCACAACCACTGCTGGCCGCCTGGGGCAAGCAGGGCAGGGACTACATCGCCCTGCTCGACGAATTCGACCAGCCGGACAGCTACAAGGGCGCATTCAGCGACGGCAAGATCGACCTCTACAGCGACGAGCAGGCCGACACGCTGCTCAACCAGCTACAGAACGATATTCTCGAACTGCGCCCACTGGCTGAAACCCGTGAGCAATGGCCCGCCATCGATCCAG
The DNA here is from genome assembly GCF_000759535.1 of Pseudomonas cremoricolorata. Classification (NCBI taxonomy): domain Bacteria; kingdom Pseudomonadati; phylum Pseudomonadota; class Gammaproteobacteria; order Pseudomonadales; family Pseudomonadaceae; genus Pseudomonas; species Pseudomonas cremoricolorata. Next base: position 1,993,297 of record NZ_CP009455.1, read on the forward strand.
CGGTCGATCAATCCATACGCTTTCACATCGCCCACAGCGCGCAGCGCGAAGTCGAAGTGCTGCACGATCAACTGCTCGAACACTTTTCCCGCAATCCACAGCTCAAGCCTCGCGACATCATCGTCATGGTGCCGGACATCAACGGCTATGCCCCGCACATCCGCGCCGTCTTCGGCCAGGTGCCGCGGGAGGACAAACGCTTCATTCCGTTCACCCTCAACGATCAGGCGCAACGCGGTCGCGAACCGCTGCTCATCGCCCTCGAACACCTCCTGCACCTGGCCGACAGCCGTTTCGCCGTGGGTGAAATCCTCGACCTGCTCGACGTTCCGGCGGTACGTGCCAAGTTCGACATTCCCGAGCAGTCCCTGGCCACCCTGCATGGCTGGATCGAAGGCGCTGGCATTCGCTGGGGGCTGGATGCGCGGCAGCGTGAAGCACTGGGCTTGCCTGGGCAGATGGAACAGAACAGTTGGCGCTTCGGCCTGCGCCGGATGTTGCTGGGCTATGCGGTAGGTGATGGCGAAGGCTTCGCCGGAGTCGAACCCTATGACGAAGTGGGAGGGCTCGATGCTGCGCTGATCGGCCCGCTGTTCGCCCTCATCGACCGGCTCGATCACTGGTATCAGGCGCTGCTGGAGCCTGCTACGGCACCCGTGTGGGGCAAACGCCTGCAAGGCCTGCTCAGTGACTTTTTCAAGCCCGAGGACGAGCACAGCGAATTGCTGTTGATTCAGCTCGACGAATTGCGCGACCAGTGGCTGCGCACCTGTGAGTCGGTCGAGCTGGAGGAAGTGTTGCCGGTCACGGTCGTGCGCGAAGCCTGGTTGGCCGGGCTCGATCAGGGCGGCCTCAACCATCGGTTCCTCGCAGGTTCGGTGAATTTCTGCACCCTGATGCCGATGCGCGCGATTCCCTTCGAGATGGTCTGCCTGCTGGGCATGAACGACGGTGACTATCCGCGTGCTCAGCAACCGCTGGATTTTGACCTGATGGCCAGCGATTACCGGCCCGGTGACCGTTCGCGTCGGGAAGATGACCGCTACTTGATGCTCGAAGCGCTGCTTTCAGCGCGTAAGCAGCTTTACATCAGTTGGGTGGGCCGCAGCATTCGTGACAATACCGAGCGACCACCTTCGGTACTGGTAGGGCAATTGCGCGATCATCTCGCTGCGGGCTGGCGCTTGTCTGACACTACCGCTACCGGCGAGGCGTTGCTTGAAGCGCTGACCCTCGAACATCCCCTGCAACCGTTCAGCATTCGTTACTTCCAGCAGGGTCAGCCGGCACTGTTCAGCTATGCCCGCGAATGGCAGGCCGTGCATGAGCCCCAGGCGCTGGAAGCCGCGGACGATCGCCTGGCTGCATTCGAGCCAGAGGGCCCGCTTGCGATCGAGGTGCTGAGCAATTTCCTGCGCAACCCGGTTAAGCACTTCTACACCCAGCGCCTGAAGGTGCATTTCGAACAGGTCCAGGGCGCGCTGGAAGAAGCCGAGCCGTTCAGCCTCGATGGCTTGCAGCACTACACCCTGAGCAGTGATCTGCTCGAGACCATCCTCAGCGCAGGCGAAGGTGCGCTGCAAGAACGCCTGCGTCACCAGGCGAGCAGGCTGCAAGGCAGTGGACAACTGCCCATGGCGGGCTTTGGCGAGTCGTTGCAAGCTGAACTGATCGCGCCATTGCCAGACCTGATCGAGCGCTATCAGGCGCTGCTCACGCGCTGGCCAACCCCCCTGGACAGCGCCCTGCCGTTGTCTTTCAGCGCCCACGGCCTGCACGTGGAGGGCTGGCTGGCAGGTGTGCACGAGGCCGCCGATGGCAGTCTGTTGCGGGTCACGCTGCTGGCCAACGCCATCAACACCAAAAGCGGACGCAAGTGGCCGCGGCTGATCGACAGCTGGGTGCACCATCTGGCGGCGTGCAGCGAGGGGCTTGCGCTGCATACCGCTGTGGTCGCGGCCGATACCACACTGCTACTGGCGCCGCTGGATGGCGAAACGGCTCGCTTGGCACTGGCCGATCTGCTGCTGGGCTGGCGTCACGGCATGTCGCAACCCTTGCCGGTGGCACCGCGCACCGCGTTCGCGTTTCTCGGCGCAAAAGACCCAGACGCTGCCCTCAAGGCCGCGCAGGTGGCTTATGAAGGCTCGGAATTCGCCAAGGGTGATGCCGGCGAGCGCAGCCGCGACATGGCCCTGGCCCGGCAGTATCCCGATTTCGCCGCACTGTGCGCCGACGAGTCGTTTGAAGGCTGGGTGCAAGCCCTTTACCAACCGCTGTTCAGCGCCCCGTGGGTCGATGCGCAGGCCCAGGAGAAAACCCGATGAGCCAGCCCGCCCAACGCCCGTTGGCGCTGACCTTCCCACTGCGCGGCAGCCAACTCATCGAAGCCAGCGCCGGCACCGGCAAAACCTTCACCATCTCTGCGCTGTACCTGCGCCTGGTACTGGGCCATGGCGGCGAGCCGAGCGGCTTTGGGCGCGAAGTGCTGCCGCCGCAGATTCTCGTGGTGACCTTCACCGATGCCGCCACCAAGGAGCTGCGCGACCGTATTCGTGCACGCCTGGCCCAAGGCGCACAGTTCTTCCGCGAGGAAATCGCCACCCCTGATCCGCTGCTCGAACAGCTGCGCGATGACTACCCACGCGACGCTTGGCCGCTGTGCGCCAGCAAGCTGGACGCTGCCGCGCAGTGGATGGACGAGGCGGCGGTGTCGACCATCCACGGCTGGTGCCAGCGCATGCTGCGCGAGCACGCCCTGGACAGCGGCAGCCTGTTCACCCAGACATTAGAAACCGACCACAGCGAGCTGCTTGGCGAGGTCATGCGCGATTACTGGCGCCAGTACTGCTACGCCATGTCCGGCCAGACCTTGAGCTGGGTGCGCGAGCAGTGGAAATCGCCGGGGGCACTGCTGAGCCGGGTCAGGCCGATGCTCGGCAGCGCTGGCGAACTCGACGAGCAGGCTGATCCGGCACAACATATCGAAGGTGGATTGCGCCAGCGCATGCAGTCGCTCGAGGCCATCAAGGCGCCATGGGGCGAATGGATCGCGCAACTACGCGAACTGTTGCAGCAAGCCGTCGCGGCAAAAGCGGTCGATGCGCGTAAATTGCAACCACGCTACTTCGAACCCTGGCTCGAGAGCCTCACACAATGGCAGGCCACCCCTGAAAGCACCGCGCTGGACATCGGCAAGGGCTTCGAGCGCCTCACCCCGCAGGGTCTGGCCGAGGCCTGGAAGGGCGAGCCGCCCAGCCACCCGGCGCTGGATGACATGCTCACTCTGCGCGAGCGCTTGCAGCAATTACCTGACCCCGGTGCCAATGCACTGGCCCACGCCGCGGCCTGGGTTGCGGCGCGGTTTGAAAGTGAAAAGCGTCGGCGCGCAGAAATGGGCTTCGATGACATGCTGCTGCGCCTTGATGCAGCCTTGCGCGGGGACGCCGGCGAGGCGCTGGCGCAGGTGATTCGCGAACAGTTCCCGGTGGCGCTGATCGATGAATTCCAAGACACCGACCCAGTGCAGTACCGCATCTTCGAGCGCATCTACCAGATCGAGCAGAATCGCGAGGATCTGGGCATCTTCCTCATCGGTGACCCCAAGCAGGCGATCTACGCCTTCCGCGGCGCCGACATCCATACCTACCTGCGCGCGCGACGCGCCAGTGCCGGGCGCCTGCACAGCCTGGGCACCAACTTCCGTTCGACCCAGGCCATGGTCGCGGCGGTCAACCAGGTATTCGAATATGCCGAGCGCAGGCCCGCAGGGCGAGGGGCCTTCCTGTTCCGTGACGGTGACGACAATCCGGTACCGTTCCTACCGGTGGCAGCCCAGGGGCGTAAAGATGTCTTGGCCGTGCAAGGCCAGGCGCATGCGGCCCTGACCTTCTGGCAACTGCCCAGCGACAAGCCGCTGGCCAAAGGCACCTACCGCGATCAGTTGGCGCCCGCCTGCGCCAGCGAGATCGTGCGCCTGCTGGAACTGGCCAAGCTCGGCCAGTGCGGCTTCGACCAGGCAGACGGCACCCAGCGCCCGCTCGCCCCGGCCGATATCGCCATCCTCGTGCGCGATGGCGGCGAGGCCCGCGCCATTCGTGCGCAGCTGCGCCTGCGCGGTGTACGCAGCGTGTATCTGTCCGACAAGGAATCGGTATTCCGCAGCCAGGAAGCGGTCGATGTATTGGCCTGGCTGCGCGCCTGCGCCGAGCCGGACGCCGAGCGCCTGCTGCGCGCCGCGCTGGCCAGCGTCACCCTGGCACGCCCGCTGGCCGAGCTGGATGCGCTGAACCGTGACGAGCTGGCCTGGGAACGGCGCGTCATGCAGTTCCGTGACTACCGCACGCTATGGCGCAGCCAAGGTGTGTTGAGCATGCTGCGCCGGCTGCTGCACGACTTCCAGCTGCCGGTGCGCCTCGCGGCCCAGGGCGACGGCGAGCGGGTGCTGACCAACCTGCTGCACCTGACCGAGTTGTTGCAGCAAGCTTCCTCCGAGCTGGACGGCGAACAGGCGCTGGTGCGCTACCTGAGCGAGCGGCTCACCAGCGAAGTGGATGGCGGCGAAGAGCAGGTGGTGCGTCTGGAAAGCGACGAGCAACTGGTCAAGGTGGTGACCATTCACAAGTCCAAAGGCCTGGAATACCCCTTGGTATTCCTGCCGTTCGTGTGCAACACGCGGCCGGTGGACGGCACCCGATTGCCTGTCAGCTGGCACGACACGGACGGCGAACTGCGCCTGACCATGACCCCGGATGAAGCGGTGCTCGCCGCCGCCGACGATGAGCGCCTCGGTGAAGACCTGCGCCTGCTTTATGTGGCCCTGACCCGTGCCCAGTACGCCTGCTGGCTGGGCGTGGCCGATCTCAAACGAGGTCGCGAAAGCCGTTCGCAGTTGCACCGCTCGGCGTTGGGGTACCTGCTCGGTGGAGGCGTGCCGCTGGAGGCGTCCGCAGGTCTGGCCGGCTGGCTGAACGACATGGCCAACGGTTGCCCGGCGCTCGCCGTGCAAAGCTTGCCTGAGGTGGCTGAGCAGCTGTATGTGCCGGTACGCGGCGAACAGCGCTTGCAGCCCGCACGCGAGCCGGGCCGGCGTGCGGCCGAGCATTGGTGGATCGCTTCGTACAGTGCCCTGCGCATTGCCGACAGCGTCAGCGGTGAGTGGGCACCGGACAGCCTGCTGGCGCAGAACCTGCTCGACGACGAGCCGCTGGCCCAGGCCGATGAGTTCTACCCAGGCCACGGCTCGATCCACCAGTTTCCCCGCGGTCCGCATCCCGGCACCTTTCTCCACGGCCTGTTGGAGTGGACCGCGCGCGAGGGCTTCGCGGCGTTGGCGCAGCAACCCGAGGTCCTGCGTGATGGTGTCGCCCGGCGCTGCGCCACGCGCGGCTGGGATGGTTGGATACCGACCCTGGAAGCCTGGCTGAGCCACCTGTTGACGGTGCCGATGCCGGCAGGCGAGGGGGCTGAGGTGCGCCTGTGCGAGCTCGTTGATTACCGTTTCGAGATGGAATTCTGGTTCGCCAGCCGCGAGGTCGATGTACTGCGCCTCGATACGCTGGTGCGCCAGCATACCCATCACGGCGCGCCCCGCGCTGCGGCCGAGAGCGGTCGCCTCAACGGCCTGTTCAAAGGCTTCATCGACCTGTGTTTCGAGCACGAAGGCCGCTATTACGTCGCCGACTACAAGTCCAACTGGCTGGGCGCCGAGAACGCCAGTTATTCCCCGGTGGCCATGGAGGGCGCCATGCTCGAACACCGTTACGACCTGCAATGCGTGCTCTACCTGCTGGCCCTGCATCGCCAGCTCAAAGCTCGTCTGCCGGACTACGATTACGACCGCCATATCGGCGGGGCGTTGTTCATCTTCTTGCGCGGGCTCAGCGCGCTCAGTCGCGGCGTGCACTTCAGCCGTCCACCCAGGGTGCTGATCGAGGAACTCGACCTGTTGTTCCAGGGCAAGCTGCATACCCTGGCCACCGCGGCCCAGGCTGACCTGTTCGGCGAGGCGTACCCATGACCGATCTGTTCGCTTCTGTCGACCTGCCGGCACCGTCCCTGAACACCACGGACGAGCTGTTCGTCGTGTTGCAGCGCTGGGTCGAGCGCGGCTGGTTGCGCCCGCTGGACGTCGCCCTGGTGCGCTTTCTGGCTGAACATGCGGCATCCGCGCAACCATTGGTGTTGCTGGCCGCAGCGCTGACCAGCCACCAGCTAGGCCACGGGCATGTCTGCCTCGATCTGGCGCAAACCTTGGCCGAGCCGGACTTCGCCCTGTCGCTGCCGCCGGAAGGTGAAGACAGCCACACCGTGGAAATCCTGCCCTCGAGCGTGATGGCCGAGGTGCAACTGGGGCCATGGCTCGATGCTCTGAACGCTTCCAGCCTGGTTGCGCAGGGTGAGCACGGCCCGCATGACCGGCCCCTGGTGCTCAGCGGTGAGCGCTTGTACCTGCGCCGCTACTGGACCTACGAGCGGGCAGTGCAGAGCAGTCTGCACAAGCGCCTGGCCCTGCCGGTGGAGGTTCCAGACGACTTGCCGACGCGCCTGGCGGCGCTGTTTCCGCCCACCGCCGAACCGCGCATCGACTGGCAGAAACTCGCCTGCGCCCTGGCCACCCGAGCGGCGCTGAGCATCATCACGGGCGGCCCTGGCACCGGCAAGACCACCACCGTGGTGCGTCTGCTGGCGCTGTTGCAAGGACCGCGGGTGGCGGCCGAGCGGCCACTGCGCATTCGCCTGGCCGCGCCGACCGGCAAGGCGGCTGCGCGGCTTACCGAGTCCATTGGTGCCCAGGTGCAGAGCCTCGACGTCGATCCAGCGATCAAGGCACGCATTCCCACCGAGGTGACGACCGTGCATCGCCTGCTCGGCAGCCGACCCGGCACTAGACACTTCCGCCATCACCGCGGCAATCCGCTGCCGCTGGATGTGCTGGTGGTCGACGAGGCGTCGATGATCGACCTGGAAATGATGGCCAACCTGCTCGAAGCCCTGCCGCCCAAGGCCCGCCTGGTGCTGCTGGGCGACAAGGACCAACTGGCCTCGGTCGAGGCCGGGGCGGTGCTGGGCGATCTGTGTCGCGATGCCGAAGCGGGGTTCTATAGCCCTGCCACGTGGGCGTGGCTGGAGACGGTCAACGGCGAGCGTCTGGATGCCAGTGGCTTGCGCGAGGGCGATGAGCAGCGTCACGTACTCGCGCAACAAGTGGTGATGTTGCGTCATTCCCGGCGTTTCGCCGAAGGCAGTGGGATCGGCGAGCTGGCCCGTGCAGTCAACGAGCAACGCCCGGCCGATGCCCGGCGCGCCCTCGCGCACACGCAGTTCGCCGACATCACCAGCTGCCGCCTGCTGGGCGAGCAGGACACCGCGCTGGATCGCCTGCTGGTCAACGGCAGCGCCCAGGGACGCAGCCAGGCTGCAGGCTACCGGAGCTATTTCGACACCCTGCAACGCCAGCGTCCCCCCGCCACCACCGCACTGGCCGACCCAGCCTGGCAGCACTGGGCCGCTGCGGTGCTCAGCGCGTTCGATCGCTTCCGGATCCTCTGCGCCGTGCGCAAGGGCCCTTGGGGCGTCGAGGCGATCAACCAGCGGGCCACCCGCGCCCTGCAGGCCGCCGGCCTGATCGAAGGCGACCACCCGTGGTATGAAGGCCGCCCGGTGCTGATCACCCGCAACGATTACGGTCTGGGCCTGATGAACGGCGACATCGGCATCACCCTGCGCCTGCCCGAAGCCGAACACAGCGAGCGCCTCACCCTGCGCGTGGCCTTCCCACGCAACGACGGTCAGGGCGGCGTACGGCTGGTGCTGCCCAGCCGCCTCAACGATGTCGAAACCGTCTACGCCATGACCGTGCACAAGTCCCAGGGCTCGGAGTTCGAGCACACCGCGCTGATCTTGCCGGACGTGCTCAACCCGGTACTGACCAAAGAGCTGGTCTACACCGGCATCACCCGCGCACGCACCTGGTTCACCCTGGTCGAGCCACGGGTCGGGGTGTTCGAGGAGGCGGTGAAGCGGCGGGTGCGGCGGTTGAGTGGGTTGATGTTGGAGGGTGGTCAAGGGTTGTGAAGACGGTTAAGCGTTTAAGGTCGTAACTTTCTGTGTCGGGGTTCCTACAAAGCGTTCTGACGCCGGGTGGGACCACCTATGGCGTTCTGCTTGGTCGGGTACTGAATTCGAGCTATCTGGGCAAGCATGGCCGCAGATGGTGCGCCTCCCGATTGGCCGCTACTAGCCTTGTGGAGCGGCAGCATCCGGTTGAGAAATTCTTACGAATTGAGCAACCTTTTCCTACTGCCAGCATGGGTACTTTTTGCTTTTCCTACAGAGCTGTAGGAACGCGCCACGAAAAGTCCCGCGAAGTCTTCGGATCAGAGCTGACATCGCCTATGGCCGGGCATGGATAGTCTTGCACTGACTTCGTCGAGCAGGCCATTACCATGGAAACTCCCGCAGCAAGCCTTTTGGCATGCCTACACATGATCAGCCGCTATCACCAGCTCGAGGTCGGCACCCCAGAGTACTGCGACATCGGCTGGGACTCGTTGCTCGATCACGCTCGGCAGTTAGGTCTGGCAGGTGAATACCGGCGCGGTACTACCGCTGATCTGAACGAAACAACCTGCCCGGCCCTCCTTCTTGGTATTGATGGATATGGGTTCATCCTTGCCGCCCTGCGCGATGGAGAAGCGTTGATCCATGACCCGCTCAGCGGTCAGTCGAATACTCTGCCATTGGCCGAACTAGCCACTCGTTGGTCTGGACAGTTGCTGGAGTTGCACCCCGTTCAGGCAGCCATGGGCAGTCTGGCGAGGTTCGATTTCAGCTGGTTCTTGCCCTCACTGGTAGAGCACCGCAAATGTCTGGGGCAAGTGCTGATCGCAGCGTTCGGGTTGCAAGTGTTCGCGCTCATGTCTGCGCTGTTGTTCCAGGCGGCGATGGACAAAGTGCTGTTGCATCGCAACCTGCATACGCTCGAAGTGTTGGTCATCGCCTGTGTTGTGGTGGCGTTGTTGGAAAGTGCGCTCAGCACCATCCGCACCTACGTGCTGGAGCACACCAGCGCGCGCATCGATGCCGCGCTGGGCAGTCAGCTCTACCGTCACCTGTTGGCTCTGCCGCTGCCGTTCTTCCAGGCGCGGCAGTGCGGGCATCTGGTGGCGCGGCTGGGCGAGGTGGAAACCCTGCGCCATTTCCTTTCTGCGCACACCCTCAGTGCGCTGATCGACGCTGCGTTTTTCCTGTTCTTCGGGGCGGCATTGTTCCTGCTGAGCCCACTGCTGGCGCTGGTGGTGCTGGGCTCGCTGCCGCTATACGGGCTGCTGGCCCTGTGGGTCACCCCCCATCTGCGGCAGCGGGTGGAGCAGCACGCCAGGCACAGCGCTGCCCAGCACACGTTCTTGCTGGAAACCTTACGCGGTATCGACACGGTGAAGATCCTCGCGGCTGAACCCTTGTTCAGGCGACGTTGGACGAGCCTGCAAGCACGTACCTTGTCTGCCGGGTTTCGGGCTGGCAATGCATCCATGCTGATGCAGCACAGTGTGGAGCTGGTCGGCAAGCTGACCACCGCAGCGGTACTGGGGATCGGCGCCTGGCTGGTCATCCGGTCACAGTTGTCGCTGGGGCAACTGATCGCGTTCAACCTGCTGGCTGCGCGCATCGCACAGCCCGTGCAACGGCTCGCCCAGCTCTGGGTGCATCTGCAGCAAGCCGCCATTGCCATGCATCGCCTGGCCGACGTGCTGGATGCACCCCGTGAAGATAGTGATTCCACGCTCCAGGCAATGCCTGTCATTACCGGGGCGCTTGAGTTTCGCAACGTCCATTTCCGCTATGCCCCAGGCCAGCCTCTGATTCTCAACAGCTTTTCGCTGCGGGTAAGACCAGGCGAGGTCATTGGCATTCGAGGACCATCCGGTTGCGGGAAAAGCACGCTGGCCTTGCTGCTGCAGAAACTGGTGATTCCCGAGCGTGGCCAGGTACTGATCGACGGAATCGATCTGGCGACCGTGCAGCCGCTGTCCTTGCGCCAGCAGGTTGGGGTCGTGGCCCAGGATTCGGTACTGCTCAGTCGCAGCGTGCGCGAGAACATCGCCATCAACGATCCGGGCGCGCCGCTGAGCGAAGTACTGGTGGCCGCGCGCTTGGCCGGCGCCCATGAGTTCATTCTCAAGCTCCCCCAAGGCTATGAAACCGTACTGCAGGAAGGCGGAGGCTCACTCTCCGGCGGCCAGCGCCAGCGCATCGCCCTGGCACGTGCGCTGTTCGCCAAGCCGCGCATCCTGATCATGGATGAAGCAACCAGTGCGCTGGATGCCGACGCCGAGCGTTACATCCTCGAACGCATGCCTGATATCAGCAAAGACCGAACGGTGCTGATCATCGCGCACAAGGCCCAAGCACTCAGAGCGGCTGAGCGGATCATTGAATTCAGTGAACAGCAGTCGAAATAAATCCGGCTGAAGCATGTCGTCGTTCCCTGAATCGAAACAGCAATACCTCGAGGTCCATATTCGAACTATGCCCATGGGAGTTATTAATGAGATCGCGATATTGGCTGGTTATATTTTTCCCAGTGCTCGTTTCGATGTTTGCCATTTACATGAAACGCAGTGCACAGGTGGAGCATATCCCCGCGAGTCGAAGTGATTTTTTCATGAAGCATATCGCTCGCTGGAAGCATTTCTTTGAAGTGCTTGATCGGCAAGTGGTGGGTGTGCAGCCCGAGCGGATGGCGGGATAGATAAACTTCCTGCATGCGGGAAGTCGCAGTTGAATATTGATATTCGAGGTGTGAATCCATGACAAAAACCACACTGGTGATGCTGGCCCTGGCCGTATTCGCGGCAGTTCGACTCAGTTACCTGTCGCACGGCGACGCCCATCCACCGCCGCCTGCCACAACCCATGATACGGGCACGGCGATATCGCAGAACGACAGCAATTACCTGTGTGGCGTGTTTGGTGAGTGGGTCTACAAGTTTCCGAAATCGATATTTGGTTCGTGGGCTCAGTATGTGGGGGATGATCCGTGGAGTGGAAAGTTTTTAAATGCCGAACGTGGATGTTTTGATCAGTTCACAGGCCTTTTGGCTAAGATGTGTGCGCCAAACTATCTCTTGGCCAACTATTTCGATGCAGACAATAGTAGCTGCCCTGTAACGCTTAGGCTGGCAGCGATCGTGGATCTCAAGTACTTGGATAACATGATGAGTGCCAAAAGAATCAACCAGCTAGCCGACGTGAGGGATGGCTATGATGAAAAGTTGGGCCTTTACTACTTTGATTCGAAATTCGTGAAGGTCGAGCGCGTTTTCTGGAGGCCTGCGTCTAAACAATATCCAGTCGTGCTAGGCAGCTGTAGTGTGGAAACGACTGTCTCGGTATGTGAGTTCATAACATACAGTGAAACTTTGGGTGTTTCGATTGAGGTCAACTTTGTGGTTGATTATATCGGCGACTGGAAATTGTATCTGTCATCTGCTGAAAAACATTTGGCTGTCTATAAATACAAAAAACTGGATGGAGAAAAATGATGAAGCTGACGCCTGAAGATATTATCCACGCACAGAAGCTGCTCAGTGAGCAAGGGCCTAGTAGCTTTTACGATTTCCTCGAACTCAAGGGTTCTCGGTATGCCAAGCTGGCTAATGGTGTTGCGAAAGAAGATGGGTATGCTGGCAATGCCGCTGTGGGATTTATGAATCGCGTCTACGCGGAGAAACATGGTGAGCCAATGCCGGGTTTCAAGCGAGATGAGGTTAAGTTGCTGATGGCCGAGTCGGCGCTCGTGGCGATACGAAAAAACGTCAATGAAGGATTGTTGAATGGTGATGTGAGCCTCGATCAAGCAATCGATTTTCACAATCGAGCGTTCACTCAAGCAGGCCTCGCTCCAGAATACTGGACACTCGATGCTGTACTTAAGGTGATCCCAAAGAGCGAGCACCAAGCTTACTGGGAAAGCACGCTCAAACAAGCCGGCGACTTCACCGGCGAAATGATCATCGCCGGCAGTACCTTCAAGGAAATGGCCATGCATGCCTCTACGGCTCCGGATGGTGAGGTCAGCGGATGGATGGGACGTATGGCCAGTCCGGAAGTAGCATCGGCGTTGCAAGGCCCGCTTCTGAAACATGCGCAAGTGATAGGCAAAGATGCTGCGGAACAACTCATTGGCCTGGAGCCATACTTCCGCAAAGAAGAACCGATGATCAACATCCAGACCGACCTCCTACCCAAAGACAGCACCCGCGAAGAAACCGAAGCCGTCGACTCGGTGCGCAATGGCAACGCAGTTTTCGAGCCAACCCATCAGATTCGCCTGGAAAACGGGCAGCTCGACAAGACCGACCTGTTCTCGACACAGAGCGCCAGCCTTGCCACCGGTGGGCTGCGACCCGGGCAGATGCAGCGCGATCCCAATGTCAGTCTCAACGAGGCGCTGCAGGAGGCATACATCGACAAGGGAGATGCCTGCACACCTTCGGAACGGCTGCAGAACAACCTGCTGATCAACAACCTCAGCGTCAACACCATCAACAATATCTACGTCGATCCGTTGCTTCTCGACCTGACCGGCCAGGGCGTGAAGATGACCTCCATCGCCGATGGCACTGTGTTCGATATCGACAACAGCGGTGCGGTTCGACGCACCGGCTGGGCCGGGGCTGGCACTGGTTTGTTGGTGCTCGACGATGGTACCGGAAGCGTTCGCCATGGCGGGCAGTTGGTGTCCGAGTACCTGGGCGGCAAGTCTGGAGAGGCAGGCGAGCCGGGTGAGGTGACTTTTCCGCACGCCTTCGCCGCTCTTGCATCGCTGGACAGCGATGGCGATGGCCATATCACCGCTGCGGATACGCAATGGACCCAGTTGCGTGTGTGGAGCGATGACAACCGCAATGGCAGCAGTGAGCCGGATGAACTGAAAACCCTCGACGCGTGGTCAATTTCCGACATCGCCGTAGCCGCGTCGGCACAGGACGTCGTCGACCCGACCGGTAATACACGACGCGCCAGCGGCACCTTCACCCTGGCTGGAGAACAGCGCGAAGCGGTTGCCGTGAGCTTTCTCAGCGATGCGGTGGGCCATCGCCTGCAGGCGGACGAGCACGGGCAGCGTATCGAAAGCCGCGGCGCCGATGTGATCCGCGCCAGTTATGTCAGTCAAGACGCCAGCGGCGTGACCTTGGACGCCCAGGCACTGGGCGTGCAGACCGTACAAGGCGGGCAGGGCAACGACACGCTCAAGGCGGCAGCCGAAGGCAGTTGGCTGATGGGTGGCGGCGGCAGCAATCGTTATGAGGGCGGTGCGGGTGATGATGTGTTCATCATCAGCGCCAGCGATGACCCCTCGCAGATCAGCGGCGGCGGCGGGCGTGACAGCGCCATCGTGGTGGGTGACCAGGGTGTCGCGCTGAATCTGGCCAAGGCTGGACTGCTCATGGCCCAGGGCGGGCGCGGCCATGATGTATTGATCGCTGGCGGCAATTACGGTGTTTACCTCAAAGGCGGTGCTGCGGGCAGCACCCTGATCGGCGGCGGCGGCAACGATGTGCTGGTCGGTGGCCAGGGACGCAATACCATCGTGGGTGGTGCGGGCAAGTCGGTGATCTATGCCGGGCCTGGCAACGACCTCATCTATGGGTCCATGCAGGGGAGCATCATCTATGCCGGGGCAGGCCAGGCGACCATCCACGGGCGTGATGCCGATGATGTCATCGAGGCTGGCAAGGGCGATGCGCTGATCGATGGCGGTGGTGGAATCAACATCGTGGGTTTGCATGGCAACCACGGTGAGTACAGCATCATCCCGACCGTGACCGGCTATCGCATCGAGGACAAGGTGGCGGGGCGAGACGGCGCCTTGACCCTGACGCGCATCCAGAAGCTGAATTTCGCCGATATTTCCGCCGTCACTCTGGGCGGGCCGGGCGCTATGCCCGTAACGGACAGCGTTCGAACCGACGCTGCGGGCCAGGGCCTGACGCGATGCGATGGCGCTCGAGTCATCGCTGCGGCAGCGCTGCTGGGCAACGACCAGCCCATGGGCAGTCAAGGTCCGCTGCGCATCCATGAAGTGGGCGATGCCCTGGGCGGCACAGCGGTACTCGATGAAAATGGCGATGTACTGTTCACCCCAGATCTTGCCGGCCATGGCGCCATGGGGTTCAAGTATGCGGTCGTCGATGCGGCGGGCAATCCGGCGATGGATGTAGTGAGCCTGAAAACCGGCGAAGCGGCGCCCATGCGTGGTGAGGTGCATCTGCTGACCGATCAGGTGCCCGATGATCCGCTGGCTGCGCGGCAATGGTACTTGGCGGATATCGGCGTATTGCCTGTTTGGGAACAGTACAGCGGCAAAGGCGTGCGAGTTGGCGTGTTCGAGCCTGGTGGTGAGTTCTCCGTGGGGCCGGAAACGTTCGATATCCATCACCCGGACCTGGCTGCCAACGTCGATCCGGCGTGGCTCGCCTCGCAACGCAAGGAGGGCATCCTGCCGCCGCAGTTCTCCAATCACGCCACTCAGGTCGCCGGGGTGATCGCCGCAGCGCGGGATGGGCAGGGCGCCGTGGGCGTCGCACCGAGTGCCACATTGGGTGGGCACCATTTGGCCAACCGCGGCGACGATCTCAAGGGTCTGACCAACACCTCGCACTACGATGTCGCCAATAACAGCTGGGGGTTCGCCACCGATTTCGGCCTGACGAATCTCACCAGTGGCGGGGTCACCACCGAGACCGCTCTCATGCTCACCAGTCAGTATGCAGCGGGTAACGGCAGGGGAGGGCTGGGTACGGTCATCGTCAGTTCAGGCGGCAACAAGCGTGCAGAGGGGGGGAGCGCGCAAGGTTCACTGACCAACAACAGCCGCTATGGCATCCAGGTGGGCGCGATCAACGCCACCGGCGACCTGTCCACATTGCACATTGGCGCTGCGCCGTTTTCCAACCCCGGCAGCAGCTTGCTGGTCTCGGCGCCGGGAAGCAACGTGCTTGCCCCAAGCCGTAAGGTGGAAACTGCGCGCGGAGCGTTCTTCGGTAGCGACCATGCGTCCACTCAAGGCACGAGCTTTGCTGCACCGATCGTTTCCGGTGTAGCGGCGTTGATGCTGGAGGCCAACCCATCGTTGGGCTACCGCGATGTGCAGCACATCCTCGCGCTGTCCGCGACCTCGGTATCCGACGCTGCGACCGTATGGACGGACAACGGCGCACGGCACTGGAACGGCGGCGGGTTGCGCAAAAGCGACGATTACGGTTTCGGCAAGGTCGACGCTCGCGCTGCGGTGCGCCTGGCCGAAAGCTGGACCGGTACCCGCACGCTGAACAATGAGGCAACGCTGGGGGCAGGCAAGACGACGCTCGATCATGTGCTTGCGGCAGGTCAGTCCATGCGCGCCGAGCAGGCCATGACGGCGGGCGTGAAGATCGAACATGTCGAGGTCGATCTGTACAGCGAAGTCGGTCAATTGGGCGACTTGCAACTGCGCCTGACCTCACCGTCCGGTACCCAGAGCCTGCTGCTCGACCGCGCAGGGAAAAAGCGCTTCGGCGAAGGTGCTGGCGATGCCGACCGTGGCAGCGAGCGCAGTGGCACGTTCAACTACAGCTTCATGTCTACCCAGCACTGGGGCGAGTACAGCCAAGGCACTTGGGCGCTGGAGGCGATCAACGCCGAAGGCGGCAAGCCGATCACGTTGCACGGCTGGGGAATGCGCGTCTATGGCGAAGCGGCCTCTGCGGATGACCAGTACGTCTACACCGACGCGTTTGCCAGCCTGGCCCAGGATACAGCCCGTGCAACACTCGATGACGCCGTGCAGGGTACTGCCGGCGGCTTCAACACCTTCAATGCAGCCGCCGTGTCCAGCGATGTCAGGGTCGACCTGCAACTGGGCAATGCAACGTTGGCAGGTCAGCCTCTGGCGATCGTCTCACCCGGTGCACTGAACCGACTCGTCAGCGGCGATGGCAACGATCATCTCATAGCCTCCGAAGACGGCACCGTGCTCGATGGCGGACGAGGTGCCAATACCCTGACTGGAGGCGGCGGTCGAGACCTCTATGTGGTTCGCCAGCGGGCGGGTGGACAGGACTATCTCCAAGGCTTCGATGTAGGCAAGAACGAGCTGCTGCATCTGAGCGGAACGGGCGTCGGGAGCTTTGCAGAACTGACCATCACTCAGGAGCAGGACCACACGCTCATCCAGCTGCCCCAGGGCCAGCGCATCCATTTGATGGGCACCCAAGCAGCAAGCCTGGCAGCGGAGCACGTGCGCTTCGATCGACAGTTCAGCCTTCCCGATGGCTATTTCGACGGGGCTGTAACGCCACCGACCGCGATCCCGGAATCACGTCCTGGAGAGGTCGTCATGACCGGTGGCGGTAAAGGGGTAAGTCTCAAGTTCGACCTTGAGGGGCGTGCCAAGGCTGAGCTCGGTGGAGTGGTGTACGAACGTCAAGGTCCGGCACCCGCAATTTTCGTCGCTGCCCGGCAAGAGGGACAGACCAACCTTGGCAACGCCATGCGCGGCTTCAATCCGGCCACCGACAAGATCGACCTGTCGCAATTGGGTATCTCCGAGTGGAGTCAATTGTCCATCCAGAAACGCGAGCGGATCGTCATCAACGGGCTGGCACTGGCCAACGGTGCCCAGGTCAACACGCAGCCCGACAGCGCAGGTCGCTTCATCGACGTGGTGTACCTCGATGGACTGGACCCCAACCACCTTGGTCCCGAGCACTTTCTGTACGCGCCGGCAGGAAGCACGCCCTACCTGCCCGAACCCGCGACGTCGACGGCGCAGCAGTTGCTGGCGGTGATCGATCCACAGGAGGTGGACCGGGCAGTGCTGGGAGCGCCAGCCTTACCAGATCCGGCAGCGCTCCGGCATGCCATGGCTGCCTTCAGCGCCGACGATTCCGGTGGCTTTGCTACGCCACCAGAGCTGCGCCAACCCTCCTTTGCGCCTGTGCTCGCTCAAGTTGCCTGACACTTTCCTCTACCACTGCCGCCCTGGAGGGGCGGCATGCTTCTGGAAGACTCGCCAATGACCAAGCCTTTCGACCCCGAGCCGTCGGTCGACCCGTCACTGTGGGCGTTGGCCCAACTCGCTCGCCATTACCGACTGGCCTGTTGTGCGGATACCTTGGCCCACGAATTCGCTCAGCAGGGGCAGCCATTGAGCCTCGATCAGTTTCAGCATGCGGCCCGGTCAGCGGGGTTCGATACGCAGGTTCAAAGGGGTCGTGGACGTCTGCACCGTCTGCCATTGCCAGCGATTGGCTACGATCGCGAGAACCGACCCTTCGTTCTCTGGCGTCGCTGCGCCAACAGAACCTATATCCAATACTCCGGCGACGCCAAACCCTTCGCTGTCAGTCATGCGGGACTGTCGAGCAGATGTGCGGGTGCAACGGTGCTGCTGCGTCCCGCTGCGCCGCAGCCGTCACCTGAACGCACCGCTCTGCAGTGGTGCTGGCCTGTGCTGCGCAAGTACCACGGTTCACTGGGCAGGGTGCTATTAGCCGGCGTGTGTCTGCTGGCTTTTTCGCTGGTCACGCCACTGTTCTTTCAAGTGGTGATGGACCATGTTCTGGTGCATCGCAGCCTGCCGACGCTTGCGGTGATGATGACGGGCCTGCTTGCCGTCATGCTTTTCGAAACGTTGTTCAGTGCGGCCCGTTACGGGTTGTTCGCCCACCCTCTGGCGCGCATCGATGCCGAACTGAAAGCAGGATTGTTCGAGCACTTGCTCACGGTCGTCCCGAGCTTCTTCGCCCAGCGGCCCGTGGGTGAAATCGCCGCGCGGATGCGTGAACTCGACACCGTTCGGGACTTTCTCACTCACCACAGCCTGACCGTGGTTCTGGATGGGCTGTTCTCCCTGGTGTTTCTCGCCATGATGCTGCTCTACAGCCCCGCGCTGACCGCCATAGTGGCCGTCTCGCTGGTTGCCTATGCCACGCTTGCCTTGGGCTGGGGGCCAGTGCTGCGTCATCTGGCTGAGCAGGTGCAAGTGCGCGCAGCCGACGATCAAGGCTTTCTGGTGGAGTCGCTCAATGCGGTGCGAACGCTCAAAGGCATCGGTGCCGAACGTTGGACAGCTGATCAATGGGATGCCCGCATAACTCAGGCCGTTCAGGCGCAGCGTCGACTCGGCTTGTCAGCGGCCTTTGCCCAGGAGTCCATCGGGCTGGTCAGCAAGTTGGTCACGGCAGCGATTCTCTGGTGGGGCGTACAGGCGGTCATGGCCGGTCAGCTCAGCGTAGGCAGTTTCATCGCCTTCAGTCTGTTCGCCAACCGGGTGGTTCAGCCGGCATTGCGCATGGGGCAGGTGTGGGCTCAGTGGCAGCAAGCACAGGTCGCCTTGCAGCGCTTGTCGATGATTCTTGAACAGCCGACGCAGGCTCGGCTTGGCATAACGGTTTTGCCACGTTTGACGGGCCATATCGCGCTGCAATCGCTCTGTTTCCGCTACGACCAGGATCGCCCATGGGCGCTCGAGGATCTGAACCTGGTGATCGAGTCGGGCCAATGCATCGGCATTACCGGTGCGTCAGGCTCTGGGAAAAGCACGCTGCTCAAACTGCTGCTCGGGTTCGCCGCACTGGACAAAGGTACGGTGAGGCTCGACGGTCATGACATCGCCACGGCCGACATGGCCAGCCTGAGACGTCAGATAGGCGTTGTCACTCAACACCCCTTTCTGTTCAAGGGCTCGGTTCATGACAACATCGCGCTGGCCTGTCCGGGCGCGGGTGCAGAGCAGGTCAGGAACGCGGCCCGGCTGGCTGGCGCTGATGCGTTCATCCAGCGCCTGCCTGGTGGTTACCAGGCCCCGCTGACGGAAGCGGCAGGCAACCTGTCCGGTGGACAACGCCAGCGTATCGCCATCGCGCGGGCGCTGTTAACTAACCCGCCGATACTGTTGTTCGACGAGGCGACCAGCGCTCTGGATGCCCAGAGCCAGACTGAGCTGCTGAATCACTTGCCGACCATAGCGCGCGGTCGGACCATGATCATGATTGCCCATCGTCTTGAGACCTTGACGTCCTGCGACCGCATTGTCGTACTCAGCGAGGGGCGGCTTGTAGAGCAAGGAACTCCTGCAGAGCTGGCAGCCATGCCTGATGGACACTACGCCCGGCTGCTGCATATACAGCAGGAGGAGTACGCATGACTCGCTGGCGAGCCGTTATACAGCGATACGGGTCGGTCTGGCGCCAGGCGTGGTCTGCGCGCCGTAGGCCTGCTGGGGAAGACCTGGACCAGGAGTGGCAGTTCATGGCACCGGTGCTGGCGCTGCAGCAACGCCCGCCCCACGCGTTCCCGCGACTGCTGCAAAGGCTGATTATTGCAGCCCTTGTGCTTGTATTGACCTGGGCGATCGTGGGCAGGGTCGATGTGGTAGCCACGGCTGATGGCCGAGTTGTGCCAAGTGGACGTAGCAAGGTGATACAGCCCAGTGAGAGCGGCGTGATCAAGGCAATCAACGTGCAGGATGGTCAGCGAGTGACCGCCGGCGACATCCTGGTTGAGCTTGAACCTCGGGCAACGACGGCAGATCTTCTGCGACTGAGTGCAGATGTGCTTTCGGCACGTATCGATGCGGCACGTTCTGTAGCCATGCTCGCAAGCATGGACAGCCACCAGCCTCCAGAGCTTTCGAGCGAACAGTTGGCCGACGTCGAGGGCAGCAAACGCCTGGCGGTACAGCGGTGGTTGGACGGCCAGTACCTGGAAGTGCGAAGTCAGCTCGATCACGCTGCTGCCGAAGTCAAACGTGCAGAACATGAGCTCGCCTCGATCGACGTTGCGTCAGATGCGTTGCAACAGTCGCTCCCCATTGCCCAAGAGCTGATGAATGACTACGGACAGCTTCTTGCTGAGCACGCGGTTGCCAAACACCAGTACTTGCAACGCAAGCACGAGTACCTCCAGCAAAAGCGTGAGCTTGACCAGTTGCTCGCCCGGCGCAGCGAAGTGGCCGCTGCGCTGGAGGCTGCGGCCTACCGACGAACGATCATCCTGGCCCAGCACCGGCGCACATCGCTGGACCTGCAGCATGAGGCCGAGCTCAGGGAGAACGCTCTGGAACAGGAGCTGGACAAGGCTCGACTGCGGCATACCCAACGCACACTGCGCGCGCCGGTCGACGGTACGGTGCAACAGTTGGCCGTACACACGGTCGGAGGCGTCGCTACCGAGGCTCAGCCGCTGATGGTAATCGTGCCTAGGGACGCGGTCATCGAGGTCGAGGCTTTTTTGGCGAACAAGGACGTGGGTTTCGTACAGGCGGGGCAGGTGGCGCAAGTCAAGGTCGAGACGTACAGCTACACCCGCTATGGGCTGGTGTCGGGCATCGTCACCAGCGTCTCGCCGGATGCCATCGAAGACCCGGAGCGTGGATTGGTGTATGCGGTGCGGATCCGTCTTGAGAGTCCCTGGTTACAGCGTCCTGATGGACCGGCGTTGGCCCTCGCACCTGGAATGGCTGTGACCGCAGAAATCACCACCCGCCAGCGTCGCTTGATCAGCTACTTCCTGACGCCGCTGGAGGTCATGGGGCGCGAGAGCTTGCATGAACGTTAGATGGGAAATGCTTGCGGGTTGTAATCGAGCGATATACCCAATGTCAGGCAAACCGTATCTCCCGCGTTTCCCCACTCAACAACCCCTTATTGGCCTCGGTCACCTGCCGAATGTAATCCCACAACAACGTAATCCGCTTCAACGTGCGCAGATCCTCGCGGCAGTACATCCAGAACTGCCGGGTGACTTCGATTTGCTCCGGTAGCACAGCGATCAGGCGAGGGTCTTGCGCGGCGAGGAAGCAGGGCAGGATGGCCATGCCGCGACCTTGCAGGGTGGCGGTGTACTGGGCGATGACGCTGGTGCTGCGCAGGTGCGCCTGGGCGCCGGGGATGAGGTTGTTGAGGTAGAGCAGTTCGGAGCTGAAGGCCAGGTCGTCGACGTAGCTGATGAACGGGTGTTGGCGCAGGTCGCTGACCTGGGTGATGGGCGCGTGGCGGTCTAGATAATCCTGGGTGGCGTACAGGCGCAGGCGGTAGTCGCACAGTTTGCAGCACACGTAGGGGCCGTGCTCGGGGCGTTCCAGGGCGATGACGATGTCGGCTTCGCGCTTGGACAGGCTGATGAAATGCGGCAGCGGCAGAATATCGACCGAGATGGCCGGGAAGGCTTCGACGAAGTGGCTCAGTTGCGGGGTGATGAAGAAGCTGCCGAAACCTTCCGTGCAGCCCATGCGCACATGCCCGGACAACGCCATGCTCGAACCCGACACCTGCTCGCAGGCCATGTGCAGGGTGCTTTCGATGGATTCGGCGTAGCTCAGCAGGCGCTGGCCTTCACGGGTCAGCACGAAGCCGGCACTGCGGGATTTCTCGAACAACAACGTGCCCAAGGCACTTTCCAGCGAGGCGATGCGCCGCGACACCGTGGTGTAGTCGACGCCCAGGCGTTTCGCCGCGCTGCTGGCTTTGCGCGTGCGCGCCACTTCTAGGAAGAACTTCAAGTCATCCCAGTTCAGTGCACTGAGGGAGGTCGGGTCTTTTTGCATGTTGATCCGGTTTTTTTATGCGTTCTTATGGGATGAATGCATATCTATACTCGAATTCATCCCAGCGGCGCTATCTCAGCCGGCGCCGGCAATCGCGCCCCAACAATAATTCCAAGGAGCACGCCGATGAACGCAGTGAACCCCGCCCAATCCCAACAACCCACCCAGGTCGAACAGGTCAAGCTGCTGATCGATGGGCAGTGGCGTGAATCGACCTCCAGCGAGTGGCGCGACATCGTCAACCCGGCCACCCAGCAAGTGCTGGCGCGGGTGCCGTTCGCCACCGAAGCGGAACTGAACGAGGCGGTCGCCGCCGCGCAGAGGGCCTTCCACAGCTGGCGCGACACCCCCATCGGCGCACGCATGCGCATCATGCTCAAGCTCCAGGCGTTGATCCGCGAACACAGCAAGCGCATCGCCCAGACCCTCAGTGCCGAGCAGGGCAAGACCCTGGCCGATGCCGAAGGTGACATTTTCCGCGGCCTGGAAGTGGTCGAGCACGCGGCCTCCATCGGCAGCCTGCAAATGGGCGAGTTTGCCGAGAACGTGGCCGGTGGTGTCGACACCTACACCCTGCGCCAGCCAATCGGTGTCTGTGCCGGCATCACCCCGTTCAACTTCCCGGCGATGATTCCGCTGTGGATGTTCCCCATGGCCATCGTCTGCGGCAATACCTTCGTGCTCAAACCTTCCGAGCAGGACCCACTGTCGACCATGATGCTGGTCGAGCTGGCGCTGGAAGCCGGCGTGCCGCCAGGTGTGCTGAACGTGGTGCACGGCGGCAAGCAGGTGGTCGACGGGCTGTGTACCCACCCGGACATCAAGGCGATCTCTTTCGTTGGCTCTACCGCAGTGGGCACCCACGTGTACAACCTTGCCAGCCAGCACGGCAAACGCGTGCAGTCGATGATGGGGGCGAAGAACCATGCTGTGGTGCTGCCCGATGCCAACCGCACGCAAACCGTCAACGCGCTGGTCGGTGCCGCCTTCGGCGCAGCCGGGCAGCGCTGCATGGCCACCTCGGTGGCTGTGCTGGTGGGCAAGGCTCGCGAATGGTTGCCCGACATCAAGGCTGCTGCCAGCAAGCTCAAGGTCAACGCCGGTTGCGAAGCGGGCACCGACGTGGGGCCTGTGGTGTCGCGCCAGGCGCTGGAACGGGTGCTGGGGCTGATCGACAGCGGCGTCAGCGAGGGCGCGACCCTTGAGCTGGACGGCCGAGGCGTGCAGGTGCCGGGCTACGAGCAGGGCAACTTCGTCGGCCCGACGTTGTTCTCGGGGGTGACCACCGATATGCAGATCTACACCCAGGAAATCTTCGGTCCGGTGCTGGTGACGCTGGCGGTCGATACCCTCGATGAGGCCATTGCGCTGGTCAACCGCAACCCGTTCGGCAACGGCACCGGGCTGTTCACGCAAAGTGGCGCGGCCGCGCGCAAGTTCCAGAATGAAATCGACGTTGGCCAGGTGGGCATCAATATTCCGATTCCGGTGCCGGTGCCGTTTTTCAGCTTCACCGGCTCGCGCGGCTCCAAGCTTGGCGACCTCGGCCCGTACGGCAAGCAAGTGGTGCAGTTCTACACTCAGACCAAGACCGTGACTGCGCGCTGGTTCGACGATGACAGCGCCGATCAGGGCGTCAACACCACCATCAGCCTGCGTTGAGGAGATCACCATGCGTATCGCATTCATCGGCCTGGGCAACATGGGCGCACCCATGGCGCGCAACCTGCTCAAGGCCGGGCATCAACTGAACCTGTTCGATCTCAACCAGGCGGTGCTGGCCGAACTCGCCGAGCTGGGCGGGCAGATCAGCGCCTCGCCCAAGGCAGCCGCCGCTGACGCCGAGGCGGTGATCACCATGCTGCCTGCGGCGGCCCATGTGCGCAGTGTCTATCTCGGTGATGACGGCGTGTTGTCGGGTATCCGCGCCGGCACGCCGACTTTGGATTGCAGCACCATCGATCCGCAGACCGCCCGTGAGGTATCCGAAGCGGCTGCGGCCAAGGGTGTCGAACTGGGCGATGCGCCGGTGTCGGGCGGCACCGGTGGCGCGGCGGCAGGCACCCTGACCTTCATGGTCGGCGCCAGCGCCGAGCTGTTCGCCACCTTCAAACCGGTGCTCGAGCAGATGGGCCGCAACATCGTGCATTGTGGTGGCGTCGGCACCGGGCAGATCGCCAAGATCTGCAACAACCTGCTGCTGGGCATCTCGATGGTGGGGGTGTCCGAGGCCATGGCCTTGGGCGATGCGCTGGGTATCGACACCCAGGTACTGGCCGGCATCATCAACAGCTCGACCGGCCGTTGCTGGAGCTCGGACACCTACAACCCCTGGCCCGGGGTGATCGACACTGCGCCTGCTGCCCGCGGTTATACCGGCGGCTTTGGCGCTGAACTGATGCTCAAGGACCTGGGTCTTGCCACCGAGGCCGCGCGCCAGGCCCGCCAGCCCGTGATTCTCGGTGCAGTGGCGCAGCAGCTGTACCAGGCGATGAGCCTGCGCGGCGAGGGCGGCAAGGATTTTTCGGCGATCGTCGAGGGGTATCGGCGCAAGGGCTGAGAGACTGTAGGGCAGTACAGCGGGCCGGTGTTGCCGGCCCATCGCGGCTAAACCGGAGCAGGCGGCGTTCCGGTTCAGCCGCGAATTAGCCTGGTAAACGGATCAGGCGAAAACGAAGTACTTGCGCACGGTCTCGACCACTTCCCAGGTGCCTTTCATCCCCGGTTCGATGACGAACACGTCGCCGCCTTTGAGGTGCTTGGGCTCTTCGCCTTCGGGGGTGATGATGCAGTAGCCTTCGAGGAAGTGGCAGAACTCCCACTTGTCGTAGTTGACCTCGAACTTGCCTGGGGTGCAGATCCAGGTGCCCATGATCTTGCTGCCGTCAGCCGACAGGTAGGCGTTGAGGTTGACTGTGTGCGGCTCGCCGCCGATGCGTTTCCACTTGGTGGCGTCGACTACCGGAGTGGGGCAGGTTTCGCGCAGGACGGTGATGAAATCAGACATGTGCAGGCTCCTGAAAGGTCGCTGGATGACAGGCCACCATAGGCCCATCCCGCGCACGTCAGTTGCCTGCACTCGACACAAAGCTGTCTCTTCGCGCTATCGCCGGATTAGGCTCTGTGCGAAATGCCTTGATACTTGGTGATACTGCGTTGAAAACAGCCTCGGAATGCTCATTTACAACCAGTAAACTCCGCTTCCTCGGCTGTTTTCGCCTTGTCTCCCCGGCGTCTCAAGACTTTTCGCACAAAGCCTACGCCCACCAGTAGCGCACGAAGTGGAAGAACACCGGCGCTGCGAAGCACACCGAGTCGATGCGATCGAGCATGCCGCCATGCCCCTCGATCATGTGGCCCCAGTCCTTGACCCCGCGGTCGCGCTTGATCGCCGACATCACCAGCCCACCGAAGAAGCCCATGGCGTTGACGGTCAGCGCCATCAGCGCCGCCTGCCAGAAGTTGAACGGGGTGATCCAGCACAACAGGGCGCCGATCAGCGTTGCCAGCGCCACGCCGCCGAGCAGGCCTTCGAGGGTCTTGGACGGCGACAGGTTGGGCGCCACCTTGCGCTTGCCGAACAGCTTGCCGCACACGTACTGCAGCACGTCGCTGAGCTGCACCACCATGATCAGCCAGGCGATCAGCAGCAGGTTGCGTCCTTCATAGCCGGGAATCTCCAGGGTCATCAACGCCGGTACCGCCGACACGCAGTACACCGCGATCATCAGCCCCCACTGCACCTTCGAGGCGCGTTCCAGAAAGCGCGTGGTGTCGCCGCCGAGGCTGGCGAGAATCGGCAGCAGCAGGAACAGGTACACCGGAATGAAGATGCTGAACAGGCCGTACCAGTCGCTGGCGATCAGCAGGTATTGCACCGGCAGTGCCAGGTAGAAGGCGGCCGCCAGCGCCGGGTAGTCGCTGCGCCGGGTCGGGGTGAGGGTCATGAATTCGCGCAGTGCGTAGAACGACACGCAGTAGAACAGCACGATCACGCCGTACTTGCCGAACACGAAGGCGAGGCCGATGACCAGCACCATCACCCACCAGGCGTTGATGCGTGCGTTGAGGTTGTCGATAACGGCATGCGGGCCGGGGCCGGCGCGCCATTTCAGCAAACGGCCGATCAGGCTGGCGAGCAGCAACAGGGCGCCGATGCCGGCGAACAGCGAGAGGGTGTTGTCGTCCATGTCAGGCGTCCTTGGGGGCCAGGTTCAACAAGGCTTCACGGGCCCGTTCGAGAAACTCAGGTTTGCTTTCATCGGCCATGGCGTGCAGCGGTTCGCCAAAACTCAGGGTGCACAGCAACGGCAGTGGCAGCGCCCGACCCTTGGGCATGACCCGGTTGAGGTTGGCGATCCACACCGGCACAAGCTCGATCTGCGGATTGGCCGCGGCCAGGTGGAACAGGCCGCTCTTGAACGGCAACAGTTGCTCTTCGCCCAGGTTGCGCGTGCCTTCCGGGAAGAAGATCAGCGAGTCACCCTGGCCCAGCGCATCGAGCACCGGTTGCAGCGGGTTGTCGCCTGGCTCGCCACGTTGGCGGTCGATCAGCACGCCGTTGAACACCTTGCGGATGAGGAACTCACGGATGCCGGGCTTGCACCAGTAGTCGGCGCCCGCCACCGGCCGCGCGTGCTTGCGCAGTTCGGCCGGCAGTGAGGCCCACAGCAGCACGAAATCGCCGTGGCTGCTGTGGTTGGCGTAGTACAGGCGTTGCACCGGCTGCGGTGTGCAACCAAGCCACAACGCCCGTGCGCCGGTGATCAGGCGCGCGGCGGAAGTGATAATGAAGGCGGTCAGGTCAGCGAACATGGGTGGGGATCATCCGATGAAAGGCAGTGTCAGCAGGGTAGCCAACAGCAGCACGGTCTGTAGGGCAAAACACAGGGTCTGGCGGCGCAGCAGGCTCAACGCGCCCTGGCAGCGCGAATCCCAGCTGCGTGGGACAGGGCCTGGCGGCTTCAGGCGCAGGTCGGCCAATGCCTGGTCGAGAGCCTGGGTGGCTTCGATGAGTGTCGCGTGGCGGGCGGCAAGGCTGGCGAACAGCTCGGCATCCAGCGCCACCCGCACGGCCCAGTACTTGTGCACCAGGCCCAGCAGCACCAGCACGGCGCACAGCAGGCTGGCGCCGAGGGTCAGCTTCAGCCCCAGCAATGGCGTCAGCGCATAGCCGAGGGCGAGCAGGCTGATGCCATCGGACACCCGCTCGAGCTGCGCGCCACGGCGCAACAGGCTGGCGGTCAGCAGCAACTTCATTGCGCCCGCTCCAGCACTTGCAGCGCCTGGCGGTGCGCTGCACGCAACACCACGCCGGGACGCGCCTGACGCACCTGCGCCAACGCCTGTTCAAGGGTGGCGCAGCGACCGCTCGCCAGCAGCCAGGCGACCACTGCGCTGGCGCTGCGCGAGTAGCCCAGGGCGCAGCACACCAGTAGCGGGCCATGGCCACGCGAACGCTCGATAGCCTCGGCCGCCGCGGCCAGGGTGGCGTGCTCTGGGGCGATCAGGTCGAGGCTGGGCAGGCTGTGGTAGTGCGCCACTTCGGCCCGGCAGGGCAACTCGGCGCACAGGTCGACGATGGCTGCGAAGCCGCTCGCCTGGCCGGCACCGGGCAGGCGCCAGAGGTATACCCCGGCGCACACTTCATCGGCCTGCGGGTGGCGCCGGGTCCACAGCCGCGAGTTGAGCCAGGCTGCCGCCAGGTAGGGCGCCAGCAGCCAAGAGGCGGCGCTGGACAGGCGGCCATCGCGGCCTTTCTGAAATCCGCTCGGCCCCAGCCAGGCGTAGTTCAGCGCCACCAGGCTCAATGACAGCGCTGGCCAGAGCAACAGCAGCGCCAGGCCACCCACGTCGAGTGCCAGTACCAGCAGCAGCGCCGCGCCCAGCCCATAGGCTGTCGCAAGCAGCCAGCGTTTGCGCTCACGTGCCAGACGCGCCTGCTGCCATGGCAACACGCCATGGCCCGGCCACAACCACACGCACAACAGTCCCACCAGGGCACCGCTGGGCACGTCGATGAAGTGATGTTGCCAGGTGGTCAGCACCGACACGCCGATCAGCGCCATCCAGCCATGTACCAGCCAGCGCCAGGGCTGGCGCTGCACGTGACGGGCGAACATCGTCCAGATGATCACCAGCAGGGCGATGTGCAGCGAGGGTGCCTGGTTGAACGGTTTGTCGAAGCCCATCAGCACGTCGAACATCATCCCGAACAGCCCCTCCAGGGCCGGTCGCTCGAAGGTGAAACGCAACGGCCAGAGCAGGAAGCCGATCACGCACAGCACCTGGGCGGTGAGCAGTGCCAAGGCGTGGCGATCCATTTCCCGGCGGCTCAGCGGCAGCAGGAACGACAACCCGTACAGCAGATCGATCGACCAGTACGGCACGATGGTCCACGGCCACAGCGGCATATGCCGCTCCCAGTCGAACACCAGGCTGCCGACGTCGGCGCGGCCTGCGCTGTAGCTGTTGCTCAGGCCGTAGCTGAGGAAGAACAACGGGCCAAGCAGCAGCAGCCACAACAACCCGCGGCGGATCAGCCGCGGCTCGCGGGCTGGGTTCATTCACTCACCCGTTGCGCCAGACTGACGCTGAAGATGCCCCACTCGTCGATGCGTTGGCTGATCTTGCGGAAACCTGCCGCCTCCACCAGTTGGTCCATTTCTGCCTGGCTGCGCCGGCGCATGACCCAGGCCTGGCCTTGGCGATGGCTGGTCAGGGCACGGGCGATCATCTCCAACTGTGGGTGCCACGGCTGGCCGGTGTAGATCAGGTAGCCACCTTCCTCGACGGCGTCACCGAGCCCGGCCAGGGAGTTGCCCACCTGGGTGTTGTCGGCGAACAGCTCGTACAGGCCTGATACCACCGCCAGGGTTGGGCGGGTGGGCAGGTTGGCCAGGCTATCGCGGTCGAAGGCATCGCCCTGAACGAACTGGGCGATGGCGCCGAGGCCCTTTTCGTCGATCAGCGCGCTGCCCTGGCGCACGTTCAGCTCGCTGTAGTCGCGCAGCAGAATCGAATCGGGCAACTGCGGCAGGCCTTGCAGGGCTTCGAGGATGTAGCGGCCGTGGCCGGCGGCAATATCGACGATATGCACCGGGCGCTGCTGCTGGTGCAAACGCGCGATGGCCTCGCGCAACAACTCCTCGGCGTGCACCTTGCGCTGGCGAATGCCGCGCCAGCCGATGGCGTCGAGGTAGTTGCGATCGATCATGCGTCCCAGTCGGCCTTTGCCGGTGGGCAGGTCGCGGTACACGTAGTCGAGCGTGCTGCCGGAATCGAAGCCGGTGTCAAAGCCCAGCTTCACCCCCTCCGACAGGCCCTTGCCCAGGCGCAGGCCGGCACGGGTGGCGCGCCAGTACAGGTCGCGCGGCGAATGGCGCGGTAGCGGCGCGGCCAGGCTTTCGGCTTCGGCGCAGCTGGCGCCGACCCGGTCGGCATCGAGCAGCGAAGGGGCCGGCAGCGGCGCGTCGAAACACTGGCTGACGAAGCGCTCGATGCGCCTGAGCACATGGCCGCGATCACGCTCGCCGAGGGTGTCGTGGAAGAACCCTGGCAGCAGGTGCATTTCCTTGCGGGCACTGCCCAGGCGCTCGAAGAAGCGTTCCTGCGGGGCGCGTTCGACCACCAGATCAGCCCCCGACACCAGCAACTGCGTCGGCAACTGGATGGCCTGGGCATCGGCCACCACGCGGTCTGCGGCCTCGTACAAGCCCAGCAGCATGGTTACCGAAATCGGCCGGCTGATCAGCGGGTCGGCGCGGTACGACATCACCCGCTGCGGGTCATGGGTGAGCAGGCGCGGCTTGACGTAGCTGTTGACGAAGAAGTTGCCGCGCAGCTTTTTCAGCAGCTTCAGGCCGGGGCGGGCGAAGGGCACGTACAGCTTGACCTTGAAAGCCGGCGAGGCCAGCACCAGGCAACGCACCTTGGGTGCGTAATCGTGCGCCCAGGTGGCGATCAGCACGGCGCCGACGCTTTGCGCCAGTACCACCATGTTGTGCTGCTCGATGCCGTGGGTACGTTGCACATGCTCGATGAAGGTCTGCACATCGCGCACGCTGGTGGCAAAGCCTGGGCTGTCGCCGCGGGCGCCGGGCGAGTGGCCGTGGCCGCGGGCATCCCAGGCGAAGAAGTCGTAGCCGGGCATGTCCAGCTCATCGGCCAGGTGCGCCAGGCGCCCGCCGTGTTCATGGCCGCGGTGGAACATCACCACGGCGCGGCGGGGCTGATGCTCGTTACGGGTGGCTGGCCAGTGGCGGTAGTGCAACTCGACGCCATCATGGGTTGAGAAATGCAGCGATTGCGCTTGGCGCATGGTGAGGTTCCTTGTCCGTCAGGAGGGCTCAGCGGGTTTCGCTCAGGCCATGGCGAACCCGGTTGTAGAGGGTATACAGCGAGAGCAGCAGAACCACCGCCAGCAGGCCGTTGATCCAACTGGCCGGCAGCACGGCGCAGCCAACGCCGGCGCCGATCACGCCGAAGACGAAGGCGCGGTCGCTCTTGCCCATCGGCCCGTCATAGCGCCTCGAGGCGCCGACCAGCGGCCCCATGACGCCTGCGTATTCGCTGATCACCGCCAGCAGCACGACCACCACCACCAGCGGCGCAGACACGCCCAGCAGCAGGGCGAACGGCAGGTACAGCGCCGCGTCGGCGACCACGTCGCAGAGTTCGTTGAGGTAGGCGCCGAGCGTCGATTGCTGGCCGAATTCGCGGGCCAGCATGCCATCGATGGCATTGAGCGCCATGCGCAGCAGCATCCACAGCGGCACCAGCAGGAACAACCAGGTGGCCTGTACCTGCCAGGCCAGCAGCAGGCCCAGCAGCAGCGAAACCCCGGCCGCTGCCAGGGTCACTTGGTTGGCGGTCACGCCGCGGGCGTGCAGGCGCTCCACGCTGGGGCGCAGCAAGGCCTGGAAACGCGGCTTGAGCTGGTAGATCGACGGCATGCAGGAAATCCTTCTCACGGTGCTGGGTGCGGCGATTGTCGGCAAACGCCCAGGGGCAGGGCAAGTGATGAGGGATGCGGATGTGATGCAGTGCATGTGCAGGCCGCCTCGCGACCCCGCGCACTCCGGCAATCCCTGTCATGCCGCCTTTTTCGGGTTTCTATCAAGACCTCAGGCCAGCGCTTTGGTTGCCGGTGGCGCTCACCTTCTTGTTGGTACGGTGCCCGGCTCGGCCCGCTTGACGTCGCACAAGGGCTCAACGGCTGGATGAGGCTGGGCTGAGCATCTCGATGGACTGGATATCGAAATCGGTTTCCAGGTATTCGGTGCGTTGCTCGTGGAAGGTGACCATGTGCGGTTTTTTCAGGTGCTCCTGGAAGTCGGCCTCACTGGCCCACACCTCGAAGAACACGAACAGGCTCGGGTCTTTCTTGTCGCGCAGCATGTGGTATTCGATGCAACCTTTTTCAGCGCGGCTCGATTGCACGGCGGCGCGGAACAGCAGTTCGAAGGCGTCGGCTTTTTCTGCGCGGGTCTTGGCTTTGAGAATGAACGCGTAGGGTTCGGTCATGGTGAACGGATTCCTGAAAGTGGGAGTGGCTGAGTCTATGACAACGCCAACCGCGCAATTCGTGATTTTTGCGCAAGTATCATTTGCCCGCAGATGGATGTTTCATCGCGGGTGCGCTGGGTAGTCTGCCGCCCTGTTCATTGATTGGGTCGACGACCCGAGAGGCTTTCCATGCAGCACATCCTTCTGCTCAACGGCGGCAAACGCTTCGCCCATTCCGACGGGCGCCTCAACCAGACCCTGCACGACAGCGCCGTGGCGTTCTTCGACCAGCCCGGCTTCGAGGTGCGCGAAACCTTCATCGATGGTGGTTACGATGTCGACGAAGAAGTGCAGAAATTTCTCTGGGCCGATGTTGTGATCTACCAGATGCCGGGCTGGTGGATGGGCGCGCCCTACACCGTCAAGCAGTACCTCGATGAGGTGTTCACCGCAGGCCACGGCAGCCTCTACGCCAACGATGGCCGCACCCGCAGCGATGCCTCGCAGAAGTACGGCAGCGGCGGCCTCATCCAGGGCAAGCGCTACCTGATTTCCGCCACCTGGAATGCCCCGCAGCAGGCCTTCGACGACCCGCACGACTTCTTCGAGGGCAAGGGCGTGGATGCCGTGTACTTCCCGTTCCACAAGGCCCATCAGTTCCTCGGCATGGCCGCACTGCCGACCTTCCTCGCGGTGGATGTGATGAAACGCCCCGACGTGCCGGCCACCGTCGCTCGTTACCAGGCGCACCTGGGCGAGGTGTTCGCACGCGGCTGAAATCGATGGCTGAGGGCAAACAGGCTTGCAGGGCCGGCGATGAGCCGTTATCAATCATCGGCCACCCCCAGACAGGCCTGCCCGCTGTGAAGACGCGCTCAGAAGAACTGCAAGTATTCGTCGCGGTGATCGACTGTGGGTCGATCTCCGCTGCTGCCGAAAAATTGGGGCAGACACCGTCCTCGCTCAGCCGCAGCCTGTCGCGGCTCGAGGCGCGGCTGGGCACCACTCTGCTCAATCGCACCACCCGGCGCATGGAGCTGACCGAAGAGGGGCGGTTCTTTCTCGAACGCTCGCGGCTGATCCTCGGGCAGATGCAAGAGCTCGAAGAGCGCCTGTCACTGCACCGCCAGAGCCCGGCCGGACGCCTGCGCATCAACGCCGCGACCTCGTTCATGCTGCACGCGATCGTGCCCTGGATCGGTGAGTTCCGCCGCCAGTACCCGGACATCGAGCTGGAGCTGAACACCGATGACCTGATCATCGACCTGCTGGAACAGCGTACCGATGTGGCGATTCGCATCGGCGAGCTGAGTGATTCCAGCCTGCATGCCCGTTCGCTCGGTTGCAGCCCACTGCAGGTGCTGGCGAGCCCCGGCTACCTGGCGCGCCACGGCACGCCGCGTCAGGTGCAGGACCTCGAGCAGCATTGCCTGCTCGGTTTCACCCAGCCGGACAGCCTCAACCACTGGCCGCTGCGCCACGCCGAAGGTGACCGCTGGAGCATCCGTCCGCAGCTGCTGGCCTCCACGGGCGAGACCTTGCGCGCGCTGGCTTTGGCCGGAGAAGGCATCGTCTGCCTGTCGCACTTCATGACCCACGAGGACATCCGCAGCGGCCGCCTGCAGGTGCTGCTGGCCGACGCCAACAGCGGCTATCGCCAGCCGATCCACGCGGTGTACTACCGCAACACGCAACTGGCCCTGCGCATCCAGTGCTTCCTCGATTTCATCCAGCACAAGCTGGCGGCCTATGCCTGTTGAGCAACGCCGGTTTGCAGCACCGCGGGGCTTGGGCCTTAATGAAAGGCCGAGAAGAACAATGACCAAGGAAGTGCCCATGCGCATCACTGTGTTCCAGTCGGTGGCCATAGCCGCCGCGATCTTCACCAGCTCCGCCAGTTACGCCGTGACCTTGCAGGCCGGCGCAGTGGCCGCGCCCGACCAGTACGGCGCGCAGGTGGCCGCCGATATTCTCAAGCGCGGCGGCAACGCAGTAGACGCTGCTGTGGCCACCGCCTTCACCCTGGCGGTGACCTACCCCGAGGCCGGCAACATTGGCGGCGGCGGCTTCATGGCCTTGTTCATGGACGGCAACCCGTATTTTCTCGACTACCGCGAGGTGGCCCCCAAGGCCGCCAGCCGCAACATGTACCTGGACGACAAAGGCCAGGTGATCGAAAACCTCAGCCTGGTCGGCGCCCGCGCCGCCGGGGTGCCTGGCACCGTGATGGGCTTGTGGGAAGCCCATCAGCAATTCGGCAAGCTGCCTTGGAGCGAACTGCTGACCCCAGCCATTGGCTACGCGCGCAATGGCTTCAAGATCGCCGAAAAACAGTATCAGTATCGCGACGATGCCCATCGTCTGTTCAAGGCCGGGACCAACTTCAACGACTATTTCGGCAGCATGAAAGTCGGCGAGCCGTTCAAGCAGCCGGAGCTGGCCAAGACCCTCGAACGCATCGCAGACAAAGGCGCCGCCGAGTTCTATCAGGGCAAGACCGCTGAACTGCTGGTGGCGCAGATGAAAGCCGACAAGGGCCTGATCACTGCCGACGACCTACGTGATTACAAAGCGCTGTGGCGCGACCCGGTGGCCATCGAGTGGCGCGGCAACATCGTCTACACCGCGCCGCCGCCGAGCTCGGGCGGTATCGCCCTGGCGCAGTTGCTGGGCATCAAGGAGGTCCGTGCTGACGACTTCAAAGGCGTGCCGCACAACTCGGCGCGCTATATCCACCTGTTGGCGGAAATCGAAAAACGTGTGTTCGCCGACCGCGCCGACTACCTCGGCGATCCGGCGTTCACCCAGGTCCCCATGGTGCGCCTGATGGCCAAGGACTACCTGGCGCAGCGCGCCGCCCAGGTCAACCCGCAGGCGATCTCGGCCACCGAGTCGATCAAGCCGGGCCTGGAGTCGCACCAGACCACGCATTTTTCCATCGTCGACAAAGAGGGCAATGCGGTGAGCAACACCTACACCCTCAACCTCGACTACGGCAGTGGTGTGGTGGTCAAGGGCGCGGGCTTTTTGCTCAACGATGAAATGGACGATTTCAGCGTCAAGCCCGGTACCGCCAATGTGTTTGGGGTGATTGGCGGCGACGCCAATGCCATCGAGCCGGGCAAGCGCATGCTGTCGTCGATGAGCCCGACTCTGGTCACCCGCGACTACAAGGTCACCTTGGTGCTCGGCACCCCAGGCGGCTCGCGGATTTTCACCTCGATCTTCCAGGTGCTGAACAACCTGTATGACTACGACATGCCGCTGGAAAAAGCCGTCGCCGCCCAGCGCGTACACCATCAGTTGCTGCCCAAGGACACGATCTATTACGACAGCTATGCGCCGCTGACCGGGCCTGTGGCCGCTGAACTCAAGAAGATGGGCTACACCCTGGAAGACCAGGGCTGGAACATGGGCGATGTGCAGGCGATTCGGGTGACCGGCGAGCGCGTGGAAACCGCTTCCGATCCCCGCGGGCGTGGGGTTGGGGTGATTGTGCGGTAGCCTGCGAGGATTTTGATAAGGCGGCAGGCGATTCGCGGCTAAAGCCGCTCCTACAAGAAATTGTGTACGAGCGGCTTTAGCCGCGAAAAATCTCTCAGGCCATGCAAGTCTCAGAGGTGCGCAAGGCGCCCCTGAATCACACCTTGAACTGACTCACCAGCATCTGCAAATGCCCGCCCAGCCGTGCCAGTTCCACGCTGGAGGCAGCGGTTTCGTCGCTGGCGGCGGCGGTCTGTTCCGAGACGTCGCGTACGTTGAGGATGCTGCGGCTGATTTCCTCGGCCACGGCGCCTTGCTGCTCGGCAGCGGCGGCGATCTGCTGGTTCATCGCCTGGATGCTCGACACCGTTCCGGTGATGGTGCCCAGCGAGTCGCCGGCCCGGCGTGCCAGCTCGACGCTGCTGTCGGTCAGCTCGCGGCTGCCGAGCATGACCGTGGCGACCTGTTGCGTGCCTTTGTGCAGGCCCTCGATCAGCGCTTCGATTTCCTCGGTGGATTTCTGCGTACGTTGCGCCAGGCCGCGCACCTCGTCGGCGACCACGGCGAAGCCACGGCCGGCCTCACCGGCACGGGCGGCTTCGATGGCGGCGTTGAGGGCCAGCAGGTTGGTCTGCTCGGCCACCGACTTGATCACGTCCATGACGCTGCCGATCTTCTGGCTTTCCTGTTGCAGGCTGTTCATCGCTTCGCTGGAGCGGTGCACTTCACCGGCCAGGCGCTCGATCTGCGAGATCGCCTCGCCCACCACGCGCTCGCCATCGCGGGCGACACCGTCGGCGCTGGTGGCGGCAACCGAAGCCTGCTCGGCATTGCGCGCAACTTCCTGCACGGTGGCGGCCATTTCGTGCATGGCGGTGGCGACTTGATCGGTCTCGACTTTCTGGCTGTTGGCCCCGGCGCTGGTCTGTTCGGTCACTGCCGACAGTTCCTCGGCGGCGCTGGCGATCTGCGTGACGCCATCGCGGATGCCGCCGATCAGTTCACGCAGGGTGGTGCCCATGTGGCCGATACTCTGTTGCAGCACGCCCAGCTCGTCACGGCGCTTGACGTGCAGGGTGTGGGTGAGGTCGCCACTGGCGATGCGTTCGACCACGCTCAGGGTTTCCTGCAACGGCTTGGTGATCTGCCGGGTAATGACGATTGCAGCGATGATGCCGAACAACAGGGCCAGCAAGGTGGCGCCGATCTGCAAGGTGCGCGCCTGGGCGCTCTCGCTGTCGCGGCGATCGAGTTGCAGTTGGTACAGGGCATTGCTGGTCTTGACGATATCGGCGCCTTCGACGGTCATTTCCTGGCGGGCCTTGGCGATGGTGGCGACCGCTTCGCGGAACGACTGCACCGCATCGCGATATACCCCGACCTGCGCGGTGAAGCGCTGGGCGCCGTCGGCGTCGCGCGGCAGTTGCGCTTGCAGGTCGGCTGCCGCGCTGACGGTGCTCTGCAACTGGTTGAGGGCGGTGCGCTCGTTGGCGGCACTGCTGTCGGCGATGTAGCCACGCACGTCGACGATCAGCCGCTGCAGTTGCAGACGCGCTTCGCTGGTCAGTTGGTAGTGTGCCAGCAGCATGCCGTCGGGTTCCGAGCGGGCCAGCATGGCTTTAGCCAGCGCTTCGAGGGTGGCATCGGCACGCGCAGACGCCTCCTGCATGCGCTCGCGTGCGGCCAAGGAGGTCTTGTAGCCACTGCGCATCAGATTCAAGGACGCCTTGTACTGCTCGATGGTCTTGCCCAGTTCGCCCAGCAGGCGGACGTTCTCGGCACTCTTGAAGGTGCTGGTCAGGCGCTGCTGCTGCGCGCTGAAGGTATCGAGCTTGGCCTGGACGTTGGCCGCCGAGGCGTCGTCGCCGTTGGCGATCATGTACTGCAGGCGGGCAACACGCAGCTCGGTGAGGTCCTTGTTGAGCTGACCGATGTCGCTCATCCAGTTGCTGCGGTCGATCAGGCCACCGACGCTGAACCAGCCAGTCAGGGCCAGCAGGCCGGTCAGTAGCAGAACCACGCCGAAGCCCAGTCCCAGTTTCAAATTCACGCTGATGTTGGCAAACCAGCTGTTCATGCACGCACTCCTGAAGATTAAGTCTTGCTCCGTCATTCTCGATCGCGGGGCGTTGTTGTTCTTCAGAGCCCGCTGAGTCGTCAGGGGTTATCGGCTGGCATCGGGTGAGCTGAAACGCTTTTTCAGCAGAATTCGTCGACGATTGGCAAATACCTGCCGAGCGGCGCCTTTGAGTGCGAAGGGGGGAGGCGGTGTAGTGGCCCTGACGGTCGAGCAACCGTCAGGGTCGGGAGGCGAGGGTCAGAGGCTGCGGGCGTTGAAGGTATCGCAGCGCTGTGCGTCACCCTGGTCGAAGCCGGTCTTGAACCAGCGCACGCGCTGCGCCGAGGTGCCGTGGGTGAACGAGTCCGGTACCACGCGGCCTTGGCCTTGTTGCTGCAAACGGTCATCGCCGATGGCGTTGGCAGCGTTCAGGGCTTCTTCGACATCACCCGGCTCCAGCCAGTTGAGGCGCTTCTGAGCCTGGTAGGCCCAGACCCCGGCGAAGCAGTCGGCCTGTAGCTCCTGACGCACCAGCAGGCCATTGGCGCCTTCCATGCGCTCGCCACGCTGACGCGCCGCCTGCACCTGTTTCGACACACCCAGCAGGGTCTGCACGTGGTGGCCGATCTCATGGGCGATGACGTAGGCCTGGGCGAAGTCGCCAGCGGCAGAGAAGCGCGTTTCCATCTCGCGGAAGAACGACATGTCGAGGTACACGCGCTGGTCGGCCGGGCAATAGAACGGGCCGACCGCCGCCGAGGCGAAGCCGCAGGCCGAATTCACCTGCCCGCTGAACAGCACCAGCTTCGGCTCGCGGTACTGTTGGCCGGACTGGGCGAACAGCGCCTTCCAGGTGTCTTCGGTGTCGCCCAGAATCGACGAGACGAACTCGGCCTGTTCGTCGTTGGCCGGCGGCGCCTTGCCCTCGGTGCCGGCGGGGGCAGCCTGGCGTTGTTCCATCTGGCCGGTGAGCTGGCCGAGGATCTGCAACGGGTCCTGGCCGGTCAGCCAGCCGATGCCGACGATCAATAGAATGGCGCCCAGGCCCAGGCCCTTGCCGCCACCAAAGCGCATACCGCCGCCACCGCCCGAGCCGCGGGCATCCACCACATTGTCGCTGCGCCGACCTTTTCGCCAATCCATCGAAGTTCTCCTGCAATAAGCCTGTATGAGCTTTGCCCATGCAGATTAGTTCAGGTGTGGGCGGTGCTGCTGCGGGGGGTAACGAGGTGGGGGTGAACGAGCGCCGCAGCAGGGGCTGCGAAACAGCCCCAGTCAACGCGCGTGATGCTTCAGCGACGCACCAGCAACACACCGCTTTCCATGTGGTGGGTATAGGGGAACTGGTCGAACACTGCGCAGCGCTCGATGCGGTGGGTGTCGTGCAGTTGCGCGATGTTCGCCGCCAGGGTTTCCGGGTTGCACGAAATGTACAGAATGCGCTCGAAGCGCCGGGTCAGCTCGCAGGTGTCCGGGTCCATGCCGGCGCGCGGCGGGTCGACGAACACGGTGCCGAAATCGTACTGCTTGAGGTCGATGCCCTGCAGGCGGCGGAACGGACGCACCTCGTTGAGGGCCTGGGTCAGCTCTTCTGCCGACAGGCGCACCAGGCAGACGTTGTCGATGCCGTTCTCGTCGAGGTTGCTCAGGGCGGCGTTGACCGAGGTCTTGCTGATTTCGGTGGCCAGCACCTTGCGCACCCGGGTCGCCAGCGGCAGGGTGAAGTTGCCATTGCCGCAGTACAGCTCGAGCAGGTCGTCGCTGCGCTCGCCCATGGCCTCATAGGCCCAGCCGAGCATCTTCTGGTTGACCGTGCCATTGGGCTGGGTGAAGGCGCCCTCCGGCTGGCGGTAGCTGAAGGTTCGACCGGCAACCTCGAGTTTCTCGACCGCGTAATCACGGCCGATCACCAGGCGTTTGCCCTTGGAACGGCCAATGATGCTGACATCCAACTCGCTGGCCAGCGCCTGGGCGGCGACTTCCCAGGCCTCGTCCAGCGGACGGTGATAGCACAGCGTGACCATGGCATCGCCGGCCAGGGTGGTGAGGAACTCGACCTGGAACAGGCGATTGCTCAAGTCTTCATTGCGCTGCCAGGCGGCCTTGAGCCGCGGCATCAGCTCATTGATGCGCTGGCTGGCGATGGGGAAGTCGTCGATGAGAATGGCTGTGTGCTTTTCACCGGGGGCGAACATCGCGTAATGACGCTGGCCCGCTTCGCGCCACAGACGGAATTCGGCGCGCAGGCGATAGTGCGCCTGCGGCGAATCGAAGACCTGCGGCTCGGGGGCGGCGAACGGTGCCAGCAGTTCGCGCAGGCGCTGCGCCTTGGCGGCGAGTTGTTCGCTGTAGGTCGAAGGATCGAAGGCAGCACTCATGCGTTGAACCAGCCCAGTTTGATGACGAACAGTACCGAAAGAATCACTAGCGCCGCGTTGAGGTCACGGTAGCGGCCGGAGATCAGCTTGATGGCCGTCCAGGTGATGAAGCCGAAGGCGATGCCGTTGGCGATCGAGTAGGTCAACGGCATAGCCAGGGCGGTGACCATCACCGGTGCGGCTTCGGTGATGTCGTCCCAGTTGATTTCAGCCAGGCCCGAGGCCATCAGCACGGCGACGAACAGCAGCGCCGGGGCGGTGGCGAAGGCCGGCACGCTGCTCGCCAGCGGCGCGAAGAACAGCGCCAGCAGGAACAGCACGGCGACCACGATGGCGGTCAGGCCGGTGCGGCCACCGGCGCTGACGCCCGCTGCCGATTCGATGTAGCTGGTGGTGGTCGAGGTGCCCAGCAGCGAGCCGGCCATGGCGGCGGTGCTGTCGGCGATCAGCGCGCGGCCCATTTTCGGCATGTGGCCGTCCTTGCCCATCAACCCGGCACGCTTGGCCACGCCGATCAGGGTGCCGGAGTTGTCGAACAGGTCGACGAACAGGAAGGCGAAGATCACGCTGATCAGCGCCACGTCGAGGGCGCCGGCGATGTCCAGTTGCAGGAAGGTCGGCGCCAGCGACGGCGGCATCGACACCACGCCACCGAACGGGGTGAAACCGAGCACGATGGAGGCGACGGTAACCGCGAGAATGCCGATCAGCACGGCACCGCGCACCTTCAGCGACTCCAGCCCGACGATCAGGAAGAAGCCCAGGGTGGCGAGGATCGGTGCCGGTGCGCGCAGATCGCCCAGGCCCACCAGGGTGGCCGGGTTATCCACCACGATCCCGGCGTTGTGCAGCGCGATCAGCGCCAGGAACAGGCCGATACCAGCGGCGATGGCCGAGCGCAGCGGCAGCGGGATGCTGTTCACGATCCATTCGCGGATGCGGAAGATCGACAGCAGGAAGAACAGCACCGCCGAGAGGAACACCGCGCCCAGCGCCACTTGCCAGGTGTGCCCCTGGTGCAGCACCACGGTGTAGGTGAAGAAGGCGTTCAGGCCCATGCCGGGGGCCAGGGCGATCGGGTAGTTGGCGATCAGGCCCATGGTCACCGAACCGATGGCCGCGGCCAGGCAGGTGGCGACGAACAGCGCGCCCTTGTCCATGCCGGTCTCGCCGAGGATGCTCGGGTTGACGAAGAGGATGTAGGCCATGGCCAGGAAGGTGGTGACGCCCGCAAGAATCTCGGTACGCACGTTGGTGTTGTGTGCTTTTAGTTGAAACAGCCTGTCCAGCATGCCCGCTCCCAAGTCGCCGTCGGCGCCGTGAATGTATCGACCCCATCAGCAAAGCACAGCGCCCGAGGGCTGCCGTGTTTTTCCGGGGCGGAAAAAAGCCGCGCATCATACCAGCCTGTTCGGCGAACGGTAGTGAATGTAGCGGCCAGGTGAACTGCGCAGCCTGGGCCGGGGCGTCAGGCGACGGGCGGTTGATGCAG
This sequence comes from Pseudomonas cremoricolorata, assembly GCF_000759535.1. Classification (NCBI taxonomy): domain Bacteria; kingdom Pseudomonadati; phylum Pseudomonadota; class Gammaproteobacteria; order Pseudomonadales; family Pseudomonadaceae; genus Pseudomonas; species Pseudomonas cremoricolorata. Next base: position 2,033,811 of record NZ_CP009455.1, read on the forward strand.
GCGGTCGCGCCTGGCCAGGGTCGGAAACAGCTTTATCCACAGGCCGGTGACCAGCAAGGTGCCGGCACCGCCCAGCACCACCGCCGGCACCGTGCCGAACCAGTGCGCGGTCAGCCCTGACTCGAACTCCCCGAGCTGGTTCGAGGCGCCGATGAACAGCCCGTTGACCGCGCTGACCCGCCCGCGCATCTCATCGGGGGTCTGCAACTGCACGAAGGCGCTGCGGATGACCATGCTGATCATATCGGCCGCCCCGAGCACCACCAGCACCGCCAGGGAGAACCAGAACGAGGTCGACAGGCCGAAGGCGATGGTCGCCACCCCGAACACGCCGACGGCGGTGAACATGGTGCGGCCGACCTTGCGCTCGAAGGGAAAACGCGCCAGCCACAGCGACATCAGCAGCGCCCCCACCGCCGGCGCCGAGCGCAGCAGGCCCAGGCCCATGGGGCCGGTGAACAGGATGTCCTTGGCGAACACCGGCAACAGCGCTGTGGCGCCGCCCAGCAGTACCGCGAACAGGTCGAGCGAGATGGCGCCGAGCACATCCGGCCGGCTGCGAATGAAGCGCACCCCTGCCAGCAGCGAGTCGAGGCTGGCGCGACCGGCCTGCATCACCTGTGGCCGCACCTTGAGGCTCAGGGTCAGCAGGCAGGCGATGGCGTACAGCGCCACGGTCGGGCCGTACACCCACAGGCTGCCGAAGGCATACAGGAAGCCGCCGATGGCCGGGGCGACGATGGTCGCCGACTGGGTGGCCGACGCGGAGGCCGCCACCGCCCGCGGGAACAGCGCTGCCGGCACCAGGTTGGGCAGCAGCGCTTGGGTCGCCGGCATTTCGAACGAGCGGGTGGCGCCGAGCAGGAACGCCAGAAGGAAAATCAACTCGCGGCTGACGTTGTCGGTGGCGCTACCGACCGCCAGACCCAGTGCGATCAGGCCCTGCAAGGTCTGGCACAGCGCGGCCACGCGGCGTCGGTCGTAGCGGTCGGCGACGTGACCGGTGTGCAGCATGAACAGCACCCGTGGGGCGAACTCCACCAGGCCCACCAGGCCGAGGTCGAGCACATTGCCGGTCAGTTGATACAGGTGCCAGCCAATCGCCACGGTGAGCATCTGAAAACCGCTGGCGGTGAACACCCGGGCGAACCAGAAGGCGACGAAGGGGCGCTGGTGGCGTAGCAACAGGACAGGAGAGGCGGACATCGGTGGGCTGATACCTCGGGGAAGCGGTGCGGGTCGGCCGTTACAGGCTCAGGCAGAGCCTATCACCTGGTTGTAACAAATGTTTGCTGATTGCTGGGGTGGGCACGCTTCGACCCACTGGGTAAAGGCGGTGGGACAACGGGTCACGCGGCATTCAACCACACGTCGGGTCGGGGCATTCGGGGCTATGCTTCCAGTGCTCGATTGATCTGGATCAATTTTCGCCAGCCAGCGAGCAGCCGGACCCCCGTAATCCGACAGAACAATTCCAACAGACAGCGCTCGATACTCGAGGGGGCAGTGGGCGTAGGCCGCGTGCCGTACCGCCGTACCATCTGACGAGGAAACACCATGTTCGGCCTAGAAGCCCTTGAGCTTGCCCGAATTCAGTTCGCCTTCACCGTGTCGTTCCACATCCTGTTCCCGGCCATCACCATCGGTCTCGCCAGCTACCTGGCGGTGCTCGAAGGGCTGTGGCTGAAAACCCACGAGCAGGTGTACCGCGACCTCTACCATTTCTGGTCGAAGATCTTCGCCGTCAACTTCGGCATGGGCGTGGTCTCTGGCCTGGTCATGGCCTATCAGTTCGGCACCAACTGGAGCCGCTTCTCGGAATTCGCAGGCTCGATTACCGGGCCGTTACTGACTTACGAAGTGCTCACTGCCTTCTTCCTCGAAGCGGGCTTCCTGGGCGTCATGCTGTTCGGCTGGAACCGCGTCGGGCGCGGCCTGCACTTCTTCTCCACGGTGATGGTGGCGGTCGGCACGATCATCTCGACCTTCTGGATCCTGGCCTCCAACAGCTGGATGCAGACCCCACAAGGCCACGAGATTATCGATGGCCGGGTGATTCCGGTGGACTGGCTGGCGGTGATCTTCAACCCCTCGTTCCCCTACCGCCTGATGCATATGGCCACCGCGGCGTTCGTCGCCACGGCGTTCTTCGTCGGCGCCTCGGCGGCCTGGCATTTGCTGCGTGGGCGCGATAACCCGGCGGTGCGCAAGATGCTCTCGATGGCCATGTGGATGGCGTTGATCGTTGCCCCAGTGCAGGCGGTGATCGGCGACTTCCATGGTCTCAATACGCTCAAGCACCAGCCGGCGAAAATCGCTGCCATCGAGGGCCACTGGGAAAACCACCCGGGCGAGCCGACGCCGCTGATCCTCTTCGGCTTGCCTGACATGCAGGCTGAAACCACACGTTTCAAGCTGGAAATCCCAGCCCTGGGCAGCTTGATTCTGACCCACAGCCTGGATAAACAGGTGCCGGCGCTTAAGGAGTTCGCCCCTGAAGACCGGCCCAATTCGACCGTGGTGTTCTGGTCGTTCCGGATCATGGTCGGTCTGGGCATGCTGATGATTCTGGTCGGCCTGTGGAGCCTGTGGCTGCGCCGCAGCGACAAGTTGTACAGCTCGCGGCCGTTCCTTTATCTGACCTTGTGGATGGGGCCCTCGGGGCTGATCGCCATCCTCGCCGGCTGGTTCACCACCGAGATCGGCCGTCAGCCGTGGGTGGTGTATGGGCTGATGCGCACCGCCGACGCGGTGTCCAACCACAGCTACACGCAACTGGGCATCACCCTGGTGATGTTCGTGGTGGTCTACTTCGCGCTGTTCGGCACCGGCCTTGGCTACATGATGCGCCTGGTGCGCAAAGGTCCGCAGAGCACGGTCGGCGAGCAGCCGCAATCCGGTGGCCCGGGACAACAACGTACGCCAGCGCGGCCATTGTCTGCCGCTGACGATGGCCGCGAACACGCCGCCGCTCGCCCGAACGAGGGGAACTGAACATGGGTATCGATCTTCCGCTGATCTGGGCCGTGATCATCATCTTCGGAGTGATGATGTACGTGGTGATGGATGGCTTCGACTTAGGCATCGGCATGCTCTTTCCCTTCGTCAAGGGCAAGGCCGACCGCGACGTGATGATGAACACCGTAGCGCCGGTGTGGGACGGCAACGAGACCTGGCTGGTGCTGGGTGGGGCGGCGCTGTTCGGCGCGTTCCCGATGGCTTATGCGGTGGTGCTGGAGGCGTTGTACCTGCCGTTGATCCTGATGCTGGTGGGGCTGATCTTCCGCGGTGTGGCCTTCGAATTCCGCTTCAAGGCACGTGATGCCAAGCGGCATCTGTGGGACAAGGCGTTCATCTGGGGTTCCCTGGTGGCGACCTTCTTCCAGGGCGTGGCGCTGGGCGCGTTCATCGAAGGCTTCAAGGTGGTCGACCGACATTTCGCAGGCGGCACACTCGACTGGCTCACACCTTTCAGCCTGTTCTGCGGGCTGGGGCTGATCGTCGCCTACACCCTGCTGGGCTGCACTTGGCTGATCATGAAAACCAGCGGCCCGCTGCACCAGCGCATGCACGACCTGGCGCGGCCGTTGGCGCTGGTGTTGCTGGCAGTGATCGGCGTGGTCAGCCTGTGGACGCCGCTGGCCTATGGGCAGATCGCCGAGCGCTGGTTCAGCATGCCCAACCTGATCTGGTTCATGCCGGTGCCGATTCTGGTCATGGTGACCTTCTATGCGCTGCTCAGGGCGGTGGCGCGGGATACCCACTACACGCCGTTCCTGCTGACCCTGGTGCTGATCTTCCTGGGCTATAGCGGCCTGGGCATCAGCCTGTGGCCGAACATCATCCCGCCGTCGATCTCGATCTGGGAGGCTGCCGCACCGCCGCAGAGCCAGGGCTTCATGCTGGTGGGCACGCTGTTCATCCTGCCGTTCATCCTTGGCTACACGTTCTGGAGCTACTACGTGTTCCGCGGCAAGGTCAGCCACGACGATGGGTACCACTGACAGGAGATGACCATGACCGGTGAACCCGATGTGCAGGTCAAGAAACCGTTGTGGCAGCGCCTGGGCTGGCTGGTGCTGATCTGGCTCGCCAGCGTCGCCACCCTGGGTGTGGCGGCCTGGCTGATGCGGCTGTTCATGGCGGCGGCGGGCTTGACCACGCACTAGGTGCGGCCATTCGCAGCACCTGTGGGCGCGACCTCAGCCGCGAATGGCCGGCACCGCCGGCCCTGTTATTTGCGCGCCTTGAGAATCACGAACTTGGGCGTGGCGGCGACTTGCTCGACGCCCCTGAACAGCCGCGCCAGTTTGCTGTGATAACCCAGGTGCCGGTTGCCGACGATGTACAGCGCGCCGCCGACCACCAGCGCCTCACGAGCCTGCTGGAACATGCGCCAGGCGAGAAAATCGCCCACCACTTGCTGTTGGTGGAAGGGTGGGTTGCACAGCACCACATCCAGCGACTGCTTGGCCTGCCCGGCCAGCCCATCACCGGCGCGAATCTCCACCTCCCGCTCCCCCAGTGCCGCCTGCCAGTTCTCCTCGGCCGACTGCACGGCCATGTACGACTCATCCACCAGGGTGTACTGCGCCTCGGGGTTGCTCAGCGCACTGGCAATCCCCAGTACGCCGTTACCGCAGCCAAGATCAGCGACCCGGGCGCTGCCCAGGTTGTTTGGCAGGTGGGGCAGGAAAGCACGGGTGCCGATGTCGAGGTCTTCCCGGCAGAACACGTTGGCGTGGTTACGCAGTTCGAGCGCCGGGCTTTGCAGGCGGTAGGTGGTGGGGTAGGGCGAAACGAAGGCGGGACGCTCGGCCAGGGTGGCAGTCAACAGGCGGGCTTTTTTCTGCGCCAGGGACGCTTGCACCGGGCCAATGTATTTCTCCAGCAAATCACCCGCAGCCCGCGGCAAGTGCTTGAGCATCGCCCCGGCGATCACCTGGGCACCGGGCGCCAGATGGCCTTGCAGGCGAATCAGCTGTTCTTCGAGCAGGGCCAGGGTTTTCGGCACGCGCAGCAGCACGCGGTCGAACGGGCCCTGCCACTGGGCACTGGCCGGCACGAACGGCACGCTGTCCGGCGCCTTGCCATTACGCGCGAGGTTTTTCTGCAACCCCAGCCAAGCCAGGTGCGAGTCACCGCTGCTGAGCACTTGAACGTGGCCGACCAGGCTTGCTGCCAGCGCGCCGAACGCGTCGTTGAGCACCAGCACCCGGCAATCTACGCCCGGCGCCTGAGCAGCCAGGTGCTGCAACAGGTACTCGTCGGCGGCATCGAAGGCTTGCAATGGATCGTTGGGTTGCTCGGGCTGGCGAATCAGGTCGAGGTCGGCGTAGGGGCTGGTCAGCAAAGGCATTGGGTCTGGCTCTGAGGCGAATCCTGCAACGTTGGCACGCTGCACGTGAGGCGGGGATTCTACAGGGCTTTGCGGGCGCGTTGGGCGCAGCGCGTCAGAGCATGCCCTGCATGGCCGCGATGGCGATGGCACCGGCCTTGTTCGAAGCGTTGGTCTTGGTGATGACGCTGCGAATATGGAAATTCACCGTGCTCTGCGACAGCGACAGAATGCAGGCGATGTCGGCGGCAGTCTTGCCGGCAGCAGACCAGCGCAGCACTTCCAGCTCACGGTCGCTCAGGTTTGGCGGGGGTGAAACGGCGTCGAGACGATTCTGGTGATGCTCACACAGCACCGCATGCAGGGTATTGCACAGCCACAGGACTTCGGCGCCCTTTTCATAGAATTCGGCGACGCTGATCTTGCCGGAAGCGCGCGACACGCTCAGATGACTTTCATGCCCGCGCAGGCCGTGCACCGACTGCGTCCAGCCGTGGCGAAGGCCGTGCCGGCAGGCGGCCTTGCGAAAGCGTGGGGTGCTGGCGAAATGGTCTTCATCCCAGAGCACTGGCAGCGTGGTGTGATGGCACAACGACTTGATGGGGTCGAGCTGGCAGAAATTCTCTCGCTCGTACTGCTCATTCCACTCGGGCGGATAATTATTGTAAAGAACCGTGTCGTTACCACGAGCGACGGTGTGGACGTGCAGCCGAATGCCGAGATGGGTCATTCCCAGTGCTTGGGTCAGCTCGACAGCTCGATCGAAAACGGCCCTAGGCTCGCGGTTTTCCAGCAATCCCTGCAGCTGGTCAGACGTCCAATGTGGCATCGCGTTTCCCCAGACTCACCGGTTTGATTTTGACTGCACGTTCGCATTGTAGGAAAGCCTCCATTTGAAGGTGCGCTTTTTTTGCTATAGCTCACTTTCGGTTTAGTCATTTCGACTGCTACCAAGCGGCGTTCAGCCCCGAAAGCTGGGGTTACTGCCACTCGTCGGTTGCTGGTAAGCGCCCTCGGTTGGCAGAGGCAGTGGTACTTGCACAACAGCGTGCTTCAGACGATCGCGCCACGCGTGACGACTTCACCCCGCTGACAAGGTGGTTTTTATCCATAACGCTTTGCGCCACACTTGCGCACTGTTTTACTGGAGCTCGCCATGACCGCCGATACCGACAAGTACACCTGCCAGACCTTGCTGGATGTTCAGCCGTTGACCCCGAATCTGTTCACCTTGCGCGTGAGCCGTGACGCGGGCTTTCGCTTTCGCTCCGGGCAGTTCGCTCGGCTTGGAGTGAGCAAGGCTGACGGCAGCGTGGTGTGGCGGGCCTACTCGATGGTCAGCGCGCCCCACGACGAATTTCTCGACTTCTTTTCCATCGTGGTGCCGGACGGCGAGTTCACCAGCGAGCTGAGCCGGCTTGGGGCAGGCGACACGCTGCTGATCGACCGCCAGGCGTTTGGCTTCCTTACCCTGGATCGCTTCATCGGCGGACGTGATCTGTGGCTGCTGGCGACTGGCACCGGCATCGCGCCGTTCATGTCGATCCTGCAGGATTTCGAAGCCTGGGAGCGTTTCGAATCGATCAAGCTGGTGTATTCGGTGCGCGAGGCCAAAGAACTGGCCTATCTCGATGAAATCGCCGCGCTCGAGCAGCGCGAGTACCTGCAAGAGTTTGCCGGCAAGTTGCAGTTCATTCCGGTGGTCACCCGTGAAGCCCACCCGGGTGCTTTGGGCGAGCGCATCACCACGCTGATCGAGAATGGTGAGCTGGAGCGTGCTGCAGGACTTGAGCTATCACCTGAGCATTCACGCATCATGCTCTGCGGCAACCCTCAGATGATCGACGATACCCGTCAGGTGCTCAAGGCCCGCGATCTGCAACTGAGCCTGAGCCGCAGGCCCGGGCAGGTCGCGGTGGAAACCTACTGGTGATGGCTGCCAAGGCATGAACAAAGGGCCGCTGAATGCGGCCCTTTGTCGTTACGGCAAGCGGTTCTGATTCTGCGTCTTGAGCAGATCGCGGATTTCCGTCAGCAGTGTTTCTTGCGGAGTCGGCGTTGGCGGGGCGCTCGGGGCCACGGCCTCTTCGCGCTTGAGGCGGTTGATCGCCTTGACGCCCATGAAGATGGCGAACGCCACGATGATGAAGTCGATCACCGTCTGGATAAACTTGCCATACGCCAGAACCACCGCCGGAACGTCGCCCTGGGCGGCCTTGAGGGTGATGGCCAGGTCGCTGAAATCGACACCGCCGATCAACAGACCCAGCGGCGGCATGATCACATCACCCACGAACGACGAGACGATCTTGCCGAACGCCGCGCCGATGATGATACCGACTGCCATGTCGACGACATTGCCCTTGACCGCGAAGGCCTTGAATTCCTTGATCACGCTCATGCTGTAGTTCCTTGTAACAAATGAAGAATGTGCTCGCAGTGTAAGCCAGCGATGGATTTCATGCCTTGCGCATGCTGCAAGTGACTGTATTGCCAGCCAATAGTTTTAGACGATTGCAGGATGCGGCAGGCAACGGTCCCTAGGGTTATCATGGCGGTTTTTCCAGGAGACCGACCCATGGCCAAGGCCAAGCGCTTGTATGGCTGCACCGAATGCGGTGCGACCTTTCCCAAATGGGCGGGCCAGTGTGGCGAATGCGGTGCCTGGAATACCCTGGTGGAAACCATGATCGAAAGCGCCGGTGCCGCAGCGCCCAGCGGCCGCGCTGGCTGGACTGGTCAACAGGCGCAGATCAAGACCCTGGCCGAAGTCAGCGTCGAGGAAATCCCTCGCTTCACCACCAGCAGCGCCGAACTCGACCGCGTCCTGGGTGGCGGCCTGGTAGATGGCTCGGTGGTGCTGATCGGCGGTGACCCTGGCATCGGCAAGTCGACCATCCTCCTGCAAACCTTGTGCAACGTCGCGACCCACATGCCGGCGCTGTACGTCACGGGCGAAGAGTCGCAGCAACAGGTGGCGATGCGTTCGCGCCGTCTCGGTCTGCCCCAGGACCAGCTCAAGGTGATGACCGAAACCTGCATCGAAACCATCATCGCCACCGCGCGCATGGAAAAACCGCGGGTGATGGTCATCGACTCGATCCAGACCATCTTCACCGAACAGTTGCAGTCCGCCCCCGGTGGCGTGGCCCAGGTGCGCGAAAGCGCGGCGCTGCTGGTGCGCTACGCCAAGCAAAGTGGCACGGCGATTTTCCTGGTCGGCCATGTGACCAAGGAAGGCTCCCTGGCAGGCCCCCGAGTGCTCGAGCACATGGTCGACACCGTGCTGTATTTCGAAGGCGAATCCGATGGCCGCCTGCGCTTGTTGCGGGCGGTGAAGAACCGTTTTGGTGCAATCAACGAGCTGGGCGTGTTCGGCATGACCGATCGCGGGCTCAAGGAAGTCTCCAACCCGTCGGCGATCTTCCTCAACCGTGCCCAGGAGGAAGTGCCCGGCAGCGTGGTCATGGCCACCTGGGAAGGCACCCGGCCGATGCTGGTGGAAGTGCAGGCATTGGTCGACGACAGCCACCTGGCCAATCCGCGCCGCGTCACCCTGGGCCTGGATCAGAATCGTCTGGCGATGCTGCTGGCGGTGCTGCACCGGCATGGCGGTATCCCGACCCACGATCAGGACGTGTTCCTCAACGTGGTGGGCGGTGTGAAGGTGCTGGAAACCGCCTCTGATCTGGCCTTGCTGGCTGCGGTGATGTCCAGCCTGCGCAACCGGCCTTTGGCCCATGGCTTGCTGGTATTCGGGGAAATTGGCTTGTCGGGTGAGGTGCGTCCTGTGCCCAGTGGCCAGGAACGCCTCAAGGAAGCGGCCAAGCATGGCTTCAAGCGCGCCATCGTGCCCAAGGGCAACGCGCCCAAGGAAGCCCCGGCCGGTTTGCAGGTGATTGCCGTGACGCGCCTGGAGCAGGCGCTGGATGCGCTGTTCGACGACTGACTGAAAAAAGGGGCCGACGATGCGCATCGGCCCCTGCACCGGCAATCGATCAGTGCTCGGCCACCGGCTTGCGCCGCGAAGCGGGCTTGCTCTGCTCGCTTACCTCCCTTACCGGCACCTCATGGCCTTCGGCATCGAACAGCTTGCCGTCCTTGAAGTAGTCACCGTCGCGCAGCGCCGAGATATCCGAATAGTGAATGGTGCGTTCGTAGCCGGCAGCGAACACCGACGGGTTGTGCGGGTTGCCGGCGGTGAGATGGTTGAACAGTAGATTGAGGACGATGGCCATGATCGCCGCCGAGCTGATGCCGGAGTGAAAAATGGTCTCGAACCAGCCGGGGAAGTGCTGGTAGAAGTTCGGCGCGGCGATGGGAATCATGCCAAAACCCAGCGACGCGGCGACGATGATCAGGTTCACGTTGTTCTGGTAGCTGACCTTCGACAACGTGCGAATCCCGCTGGCTGCGACCGTGCCGAACAGCACCAGGCCGGCGCCGCCGAGCACCGGGGCCGGCACCGCAGCGATCACCCTTCCCATCACCGGTAAAAGACCGAGCACCACCAGGATCAGGCCGCCGGTGGCCACCACATAACGGCTCTTCACGCCGGTCACCGCCACCAGGCCCACGTTCTGCGCAAAAGCGCTCTGGGTGAACGAGCCGAAGATCGGCGCCAGGATGCTCGACGCCATGTCGGCACGCAGGCCGTTGCCCAGGCGTTTCGAGTCGACCTTGGTGTCGATGATTTCGCCCACCGCAAGAATATCGGCCGAGGTTTCCACCAGCGTCACCATGATGACGATGCACATCGACAGGATCGCGGCGATATGGAAGGTCGGCAGGCCGAAGTGGAAGGGGCTTGGCAGGGCGAATGACGGTCCTTCACCAACCTGGCTGAAGTCAGCCATGCCCAGCGCCCAGGCGATCAGCGTGCCGGCGACCATCGCCAGCAGAATCGACAGCCGCGAGAGGCTGGCGCTGCCCAGCTTGCTCAGCAGCAGGACGATGGCGAAGGTCAGCGCCGCCAGACCGATGTTGGCCACGCTGCCGAAATCCGCCGACGCGCTGTTGCCGCCCATGACCCAGCGCGCGGCTACCGGCATCAGGGTCAGGCCAATGGTGGTGATGACGATACCGGTCACCAGCGGCGGAAAGAAACGGGTGATGCGCGAGAACACTGGGGTGATCAGCAACCCGATCAGCGCCGCTGCCATCACCGCACCGAGCACCGCCGGCAGGCCACCGCCATCCTGGCTGCTTAAAATCGCACCCATGGTCGCCACCCCGGCGAACGACACTCCCTGCACCAAGGGCAGCTGGCAGCCAAAGAAGGGCAGGCCCAAGGTCTGCAACAGGGTCGCCAGGCCGCCGGCGAACAGCGATGCGGCGATCAGCAGACCGATGTCTGCAGCGCTCAGCCCCGCTGCCTGACCGAGAATCAACGGCACCGCGACGATGCCGCCGTACATGGTCAGCACATGCTGCAGGCCGTAAGCGAGGTTTGCTCCGATGCCGAGGTTTTCGTCCTCGGGACGCGGGGCTGGGGTCGAACCGGGTAGCGTGGTCATGGCGCAGGCTCTCTTGAATTATTGTTCTGTGGCGCTAGCGCTATGAATCGTACCTAACCGATCGGTCAGGTTGTATACAATAATTTGGATGTGAAACCGCACGCGCGCCACCGCTCACTGCCTGGGTTGTATGCAGGTTGCGTTACAGGAAGGGAAATGCGGTACTAGAGGGGTGTATACAAGTTTCCGGGCGCTGCGTCTGAAGCTGACTGTTTGGACAGAAATTCCGCAGCGCTCGGATAGATAGCTTGCTAATAGATTCTAATCTTCGATCAATTCACCCGGCTCGCATTGCATCGCCACGCCATCGGCCAGGTTCAGCTCGACCAGGCGGTGCAGATGGCTGATCGAGTCGATGTCCATCACCAGGCAATGAAAGCCCAGGCGTTTGCCCTCGTGATGGCGCAACTCCACCTGCATGCGCATCACGGCATCGGTGGCCAGGTGCACGGTGGCCTGGAAGGGCCGTTCGCGGTCTGCATCCCAGTCATCCGGCGCAGCGATCAATACGCCCTTCAAGGAAAGATCGAGCAAGCTCACCGGCCAGCACCGATCGTCCTGGCACAGCTCGGTGCTGGCGTCGAAAGGGATGCGTTGAAAGCGTCGACGTTGCTGATGACCGCTCATGCTGAAAAACCCTCGAATGACAGTGGGCACCCGGCAGGGTGCGACGATGCTGCGAATCGGCCGGCAGAGGCTCTAGACCAAAGCAAGTGTGGCAATGCTCAAGGACTGGCCCTAGACTCGGTGAGCGGTCTTATTCCAAACCTCAAGCTGGAAGCAAAACCATGAACAACAATAATAGCCTGCTACGCCATCTGCCATGGTTGGCGCTGGCGGTGATAGGGGCCTGTGCGCTGGGTGTGGTCGCCCTGCGTCGGGGCGAAGCGATCAATGCCTTGTGGATTGTCGTCGCGTCGGTGGCCATCTACCTGGTCGCCTACCGCTACTACAGCCTGTTCATCGCCACCAAGGTGATGCAACTCGATCCGCGCCGTGCTACCCCGGCGGTGCTCAACAATGATGGTCTGGACTACGTCCCCACCAACAAACACATCCTCTTCGGTCACCACTTCGCCGCCATCGCAGGCGCCGGGCCTCTGGTCGGGCCGGTACTGGCCGCGCAGATGGGCTACCTGCCCGGTACCTTGTGGCTGATCGCCGGCGTGGTCCTGGCCGGCGCGGTGCAGGACTTCATGGTGCTGTTCATGTCCACCCGCCGTAACGGCCGGTCGCTGGGCGACATGGTGCGCGAGGAAATGGGCCGCATCCCCGGTACCATCGCCCTGTTCGGCTGCTTCCTGATCATGATCATCATCCTCGCGGTGCTGGCGCTGATCGTGGTCAAGGCCTTGGCCGAGAGCCCATGGGGCATGTTCACGGTGATGGCGACCATCCCCATCGCGATGTTCATGGGCATCTACATGCGCTACATCCGCCCGGGACGCATCGGTGAAATTTCCATCATCGGCGTGGTCCTGCTGCTGCTGTCGATCTGGGCCGGTGGTCTGGTGGCGGCCGATCCAGTGTGGGGCCCGGCGTTCACCTTCACCGGCGTGCAGATCACCTGGATGCTGGTGGGCTACGGCTTCGTCGCTGCGGTGCTGCCGGTGTGGCTGGTGCTGGCGCCGCGCGACTACCTGTCGACCTTCCTCAAGATCGGCACCATCGTCGGCCTGGCCATCGGCATCCTGATCATCGCGCCCGAGCTGAAGATGCCGGCGCTCACACAGTTCACCGATGGCACGGGCCCGGTGTGGAAGGGCACGCTGTTCCCATTCCTGTTCATCACCATCGTCTGTGGCGCGGTGTCGGGCTTCCATGCGCTGATCTCCTCAGGCACCACGCCCAAGCTGCTGGACAACGAAACCAACGCCCGCTACATCGGCTATGGCGGCATGCTCATGGAGTCGTTCGTGGCGATCATGGCGATGGTCGCCGCCTCGGTCATCGAGCCGGGCGTGTACTTCGCCATGAACAGCCCGGCGGCGGTGGTCGGTGCCGACGTCGCTTCGGTGGCGCAGACGGTCAGCAGTTGGGGCTTTTTGATCACCCCCGAACAGCTCGAGGCGGTGGCCCGCGACATCGGCGAGCACACCGTGCTGGCCCGTGCCGGTGGTGCGCCGACGCTGGCGGTGGGGATCGCGCAGATCCTGCACCAGGTGTTGCCGGGTGAGAACACCATGGCCTTCTGGTACCACTTCGCGATCCTGTTCGAGGCGCTGTTCATCCTCACCGCAGTGGATGCCGGTACCCGTGCCGGACGCTTCATGCTGCAAGACCTGCTGGGCAGCTTCGTGCCAGCGCTCAAGCGTACCGAGTCGTGGGGCGCCAACCTGCTGGCGACTGCCGGTTGCGTGGCGCTGTGGGGTTACCTGCTGTACCAGGGGGTGATCGATCCGCTCGGCGGCATCAACACCTTGTGGCCGCTGTTCGGTATCTCCAACCAGATGCTGGCAGGCATCGCGCTGATGCTCGGCACCGTGGTGCTGATCAAGATGAAGCGCCAGCAGTACATGTGGGTGACCTTGCTGCCGGCTGTGTGGCTGCTGATCTGCACCACCACCGCGGGCCTGATCAAGCTGTTCGACCCGAACCCGGCGGTGGGCTTCCTGGCCCTGGCCAACAAGTACCGCACCGCGCTCGACGCCGGTCAGGTGCTGGCGCCGGCCAAGGATATCGGGCAGATGCAGCACGTGATCTTCAACGCCTACACCAACGCCACGCTCACCATCCTGTTCCTGGTAGTGGTGTTCAGCATCCTGTTCTTCGCCGTCAAAGTGGGCTATCGCGCACTGGGTCGCAAGGAACGGACCGACAAGGAAACCCCGTTCCAGGCGCTGCCTGATGCGTGATCACAGAGGGTCGCAGTGATGTTCAACGACCTGGGGAAACTGGGTAAGTACCTCGGCCAGGCCGCCCGCCTGATGGTGGGCATGCCTGACTACGACAACTACGTCGAGCACATGCAGCGCACGCATCCGGACCAGCCGGTGATGAGCTACGAGGCGTTCTTCCGCGAACGCCAGGAAGCCCGTTACGGCGGCAAGTCCGGGCCCAAGTGCTGTTGACGCTGCGCCACGCGTGAATCCGTGGGAGTCCGGTCGAACGGACTCCCACGTTCATTTCTGCTTCATGGAGGTACCTGCGTGTCCACGCCTATTCCCGTCACCGTCCTCACCGGTTTTCTCGGTGCCGGCAAGACCACCTTGCTCAAATACATGCTCAAGGCCGAGCACGGGCTCAAGCTTGCCGTGATCGAGAACGAATTCAGCGAGGCCGGCATCGACAGCCAGCTGCTTGGCGATGAGCCGGTGCAGGTCATGACCCTGGCCAATGGCTGCGTCTGTTGCAGCATCCACGGCGACCTGACCCGTGCCCTGTACCTGCTGCTCGAACGCCTCGACGCCGGGAAAATCGCCTTCGACCGCCTGGTGATCGAATGCACCGGTCTGGCCGACCCGGCACCCGTCGCACAAACCTTTTTCATCGACGAGGAACTGCGCGAGCGCTATATCCTCGACGGCATCATCACCCTGGTCGACGCCAAGCACGCCGACCTGCACCTGACCCAGAGCATCGCCCAGGCCCAGGTCGGCTTTGCCGACCGCCTGCTGCTGAGCAAGACCGACCTGGTCGATGCGACCACGCTCGACGCGCTGCGCGAACGCCTGGGCCGCATCAATGGCCGCGCCGCGATTCGTACCGTCGAGCACGGCCGCATCGAGCTGGCCGAGCTGCTCGATGTGCGCGGCTTCAATCTCAACCCAGAACTGGGCCTGCGTCCGACCCCGACCCTGCGCCCAGTGCTCAAGCCGGCCACCCCGGACCGCATCGCCACCCTGGTGCTGCGCAGCGAGACGCCGCTGGACATCGACCACCTCAGCGACTTCATGAACCAGTTGCTCGAAGAGCACGGCAAGCAACTGCTGCGCTACAAAGGTGTGCTGAGCATCGCCGGTGAGGCGCGGCGCCTGGTGTTCCAGGGCGTGCTCAAGCTGTACGGCTTCGACTGGGACAGCGAGTGGAAGGCCGACGAGTCGCGCGAAAGCGTGCTGGTATTCATCGGCGATGAGCTGC